>JBEVNR010000043.1:0-26276 GCA_040507985.1 Rickettsiales bacterium
GGCATGCTTTTTACTTGCATCTCAAGGAATGTGAGTTTAGATATAATTATTCCGAAGAAAACCTCTTTTCTATAATTTTGGAAAAGTATAAAAAATATACCCGATGCTAGTCATGGCGCTAGTCTAGAGCCAATATTTTATGGCGACGCGGGTTAAAAATAGACCTCCTGCATAACCCGCTGCGGCGAGGCGGTTGCTAGAATCGCTCGCCCGCAGAAGCGCAACGTACTCTAATGTACGTGAGCATTCGAGGACGGACGATCTGACGCAGACGTCCGCCGGAGATAGGGTTATGCAGGAGGTCTAATATATGCGCGGTCCGCATTTAATCTGAGGGGATTAAGCGGCCACGGCTTTATATTGCACCCCTTCCGATTCCATCGCGCGGCGATAAGACGGGCGCGCCACGACGTTTTTGAGAAGGGATTGCGTTTTCTCGCCGAATTTCGGCAAGGCGCCGATAAAATCCCAGTTCGCGATGACGGCGAGGTATAGGTCTCCCGCCGTAACGTTTTCACCGGCCAAGTACGGACCGTTATTTTTTAAGTGCGTCTCTACGTCGTTCCATTGCGATTGAATGCCGTCGATGGCCGTTTTTATCAAGTTTTCGTCCGCGCCGTTGCGCTTTAAAAACATCGCGCGACCATAGAGGGGGTGAAGCGTGGAGTTAACGTAGGCCAACCATTGCAGCGCCTTGGCGCGGGCAAATCCCGTTCTCGGAATAAGGCTTCCGTTATGCTTGTCGTTTAGATACACGATCATCGCGGCGTTTTCCGACATCGGGCCGTCTTCCGTCTCCAGCGCGCCGATTTGTCCGCGCGGATTGATTTTTAAAAATTCCGGACTGCGTTGTTCGCCTTTATGCAGGTCGATTTTTTTTAACTCGTAGGGTTGTTGCAACTCTTCAAGCGTGAGATGAACGGACATCGAGCATCCGCCGGGGGAATAATATAAACGATACATGGAAGTACTCCTACATTTAAGGTTAGGCCGAATCTATCTCCCTTCCGCATAAAATCTCCGCATGAATTTTTACGTAACGACATCTTTCAAAAGCGCATGCAGCCTACGCCTTTGGAGCGATCTTATCGCAATTTCTCTCCGACGCAGAGGGGTTGTCCTTGATTTCCGTTCCGTAGCGGTTTATATAAAATACCGCCGCCGTCTGACAATTTTCTGCCGTACCGTATGTTTTTCTTGCGCCTGTTACTTACCTTGGCCGTCGTTGGGGCGCTTGTGGCGGGCGCCGTCGTTTCCGCCGTCTTATTCGCCTTTACGAAAGACTTGCCGGACCACACCGCCATGCAGGAATATTCGCCTCCGGTCATGTCGCGCGTCTATGCAGACGACGGGCGGGTGCTGACGCGCTTCGCGAAGGAAGAGCGGCTTTTCGTGCCGTACCACCGGATTCCCCCGTTGGTGGTGCGGGCGTTTATCTCTGCCGAGGACAAAAATTTCTTCACCCATAACGGCATCGACGTGACCGGCATTTTTCGCGCCGCCGCGCATAACGCGCAGGTGGTGCTGACGGGAGGAGGCACGGCGGGCCTCTCCGGCGGCTCGACCATCACGCAACAGGTGGTGAAAAACTTTTTGCTGACGAACGAAAAAACCCTCGCCCGAAAAGCGAAGGAAGCCATTCTCGCCTTGCGCGTGTCGAAGGAATTTTCCAAGGAGAAAATTCTTGAACTCTACCTCAACCAAATTTACCTTGGCGACGGCGCGTACGGCGTGGCGGCGGCGTCGCTTAATTATTTCGGCAAGCCGGCCGAAAAATTGGGATTGGAGGAGGCGGCGCTGCTCGCGTCGCTTCCCAAGGCGCCGAGCCGGATTAATCCGCGCGTCTATTACGACCGCGCGCTTGAGCGCAGAAACTTCGTGATAGGCCGCATGCGCGACGACGGGTACATTACCGAAGAAGAAGAAAAAGAGGCCAAGGCCAAGCCCATCACCTTGGCCCGCCATACCGGAAGCGAATTCGTCAACGGCACGTTTTTCACCGACGTGGTGCGGCAGGAAATTATTACGCGCTATACCTACGACGCCTTATATGACGGCGGCATGTCGATATGGACGACGCTTCGCCCCG
Source organism: Rickettsiales bacterium (assembly GCA_040507985.1). Taxonomy (GTDB): domain Bacteria; phylum Pseudomonadota; class Alphaproteobacteria; order Rickettsiales; family UBA6187; genus JBEVNR01. The sequence goes on from JBEVNR010000043.1 coordinate 2,090, forward strand.
ACTACCAGCGCATCGCCGAAAAAGCCTTGTATGACGGGCTGACCGAATATGATCGCCGCCACGGGTGGCGCGGACCGATCGATACGGCCGACGTGACGGCGGAGGATTGGAAAAAAACCTTTGCCGGAAAAAACTATCCCTCCTCTTACGGCTGGCGCGCGGCGACGGTGACGAGTCTGGACAAAAACAAGGCCGATTTATATTTTCAAAACGAAGAAAGCGGCATTTTGCCTCTCTCCGGCATGCAGTGGGCGGCGGCGTTTAAGTCGCGCAACTCGATGGGACCTAAGCCCTCCAAGCCCGGCGACGTTCTTAAGGCGGGCGACGTCGTGTATGTCGAGCCGGCGCCGACGAAGGAGGGAGCGGAATTCAACGGCGAATACCAACTGCGGCAATTGCCGCAAGTGGAAGGGTCGATCGTGGCGATGGAGCCGTCCACCGGGCGCGTGCTCGCCCTCGTAGGCGGCTTCGATTATGCCATCAACCAATATAACCGCGCCACGCAGGCCAAGCGCCAGCCGGGATCGTCGGTGAAGCCCTTCGTCTATTTGTCGGCCCTCGAAAACGGCTTTCGCCCCAATTCGATCATTGTGGACGAGCCTATTTCCCTTCCCCTTGGCGACGGCACCTCGCGCACCTGGAACCCGGCCAATCACTCCGGCCAATATTACGGACCAAGGACGTTGCGCTACGGGTTGGAAAAATCGCTGAACGCCCTCACCGTCAATTTGTCGGCCATGGTCGGCGTGCATAAAATTTCGGAAACGCTGGTGCGCTTCGGGGTGATTCCCGAACCCTTGCCCTATCTTTCCATCGCGCTCGGCACCACCGAAAACACCCTGCTCAACATGACGACCGCGTACGCCATGCTGGCCAACGGGGGCAAGAAAATTACGCCTTCCTTTATCGAATGGGCGCAAGACCGCCACGGCAACGTGGTGATGCGTCGCGACGAACGCCCGTGCGAAAGTTGCCGCACGCCCACGGAATATCCGCCCGTTCCCGTCGACGCCCGCGCGTCCGTCGCCGATCCGGTGCGCGCTTACCAAATGACGTCAATGATGGAAGGCGTGGTGCAGCGCGGCACGGCGTCGGTCGCCAAGACGCTCGCGCGGCCCCTTGCCGGCAAGACCGGCACCACGGACGACGCCTACGACGCATGGTTTATCGGATTTTCCCCGAATTTAGTGGTCGGGGTCTATGTCGGCTTCGACGCGCCGGCCAGCCTCGGCAACCACGAATACGGCTCGACGGCGGCCTTGCCGATATGGATGGATTTTATGAAAGACGCGTTAAAGGACGTGCCGCCGGTGCCGTTTTCGCGTCCGGACGGGGTGAAGCTGGTGAAAATCGACTACGATACGGGCGGTTTTCCCGCGCCGTACAAGCCTGACGCGAAAATTATCTACGAAGCGTTTAAGATAGACGACGATCCGTTCAGCGGGGGAAGGGATTCCTATTTCTCCCTGGGACAACATCCCTACGGATTTAACGCGGGCGAAGGATTTTTTCCGCCGGGCTATTCCTACGAAGGCAACCGCGTCGTCAAAAGCCGCGACGCCTACGAAGATCGGGCGCCGGAAGATTTCACCTTGCCGTGGAAACAACCCGCGCAGCGCCCGGCGGCGCCCCCCGCCTATGAAGGCGACGGCGCCTACCGTTCCCGGGGAGCGTACGTGCCGCCGCCTTACGCGCCCTACAACGACGGCAACGACGCGCCTTCGCCGGAGCGGCAGCAGCCGCGCAGCCGGATGGAGCAATACGACCAATGGCGCCGCGAAGACGACGCCTACCGCACGAGGCAGCGGGAGCGGGAAGACTCCCGTCGGCGCCGTCCGCGCGACAACGATTCACGATACGGAGAAATATATTGATGGAACGATTTATCGAAGGCGCGACCAGGGCGCTGGACCGAGCGGACGCGCTTATCCTCGACGTGCGGAGGTATCTTTGACGTAGGCGCCATCGAACGCCGCATCGAAGAGCTGAAAGAGATCGGCGCCGACCCCGCCTTATGGAACGACCCGGGAAAGGCGGCTTCCCTCCTGCGCGAACAAAACGCGCTTGAACGCCGGCGCCAAACGGTTCCTGAATTTGCGGCGCGGCGCGACGACGCGCGAACCTTACTGGAGCTTGGGCAAGACGCAAACGACGAAGCCGCGCTCGCCGAAGCGCTGGAGGACGCAGAAAAATTGCTCGCCGACGTGCTGCGCGCCAAAACGGAATGCCTCTTCTCCGGCGAGGCCGACGGCAACGACGCGTTCGTGGAAATTCATCCCGGCGCCGGCGGCGTCGACTCGCAGGACTGGGCCGACATGCTGCTGCGCATGTATATGCGCTGGGCGAGCGGCGAGCGTTTTTCCTGCGAATTATTGTCGTACATGGAGGGCGACGAGGCGGGGATAAAAGAGGCCACCATTAAGGTCGCGGGCCATAACGCCTACGGATGGCTGAAGGGAGAAAGCGGCGTGCATCGGCTGGTGCGCATATCGCCCTTTGATAGCGGCGCGCGGCGGCACACCTCGTTCGCCAGCGTATGGGTGTATCCCGTGGTGGACGAGACGGTGGAAATCGCGGTCGACGAAAAAGACTTGCGCGTCGACACCTATCGTGCCTCCGGGGCCGGCGGACAGCACGTCAACAAAACCGATAGCGCGGTACGCATCACCCATATGCCCACCGGCGTGGTGGTGCAGTGCCAAGACGACCGCTCGCAGCACCGCAACCGCCAGATCGCGATGAACATGCTGCGATCCCGTCTTTACGAGGCCGAATTGCAGCGGCGGGAAGAGGAAAAAAACGCGCAAAACGCCGCAAAGTCCGAAATTGGATGGGGACGGCAAATCCGTTCCTACGTGCTGCAACCGTACCAACTGGTGAAAGATTCGCGCAGCGGTTTTGAAACCGGCAACGTCGCCGCCGTCTTGAACGGCGATCTCGACGCCATGCTCACCAAAACGCTCGAGAGCGCCCGGGAGGGCGAGGGCAGCGCTTCCGTCGGTAAAAAATGATTGTAAGCGCGGCAAAAAAACTTGCGGATTGGTCAAGGCGGCTCTATACTTGCCGTTTGCCGCGCCGTTTGCCGCGCGCGCAACGCAACCATCAACGTTATAGTGTATTATGGCTAGAGTCACCGTAGAAGATTGCATGAAAGTCGTGCCCAGCCGTTTCGAGCTGGTGGTGTTGGCCACACAGCGCGCCAAGGCCATCGCCGCCGGAGCGCCCATCGCCGTCGCCCAAAATAACGATAAAAATCCCGTCATCGCCTTGCGCGAAATCGCCGACGGCGTCGTCGATCCCGCGTCGCTGCGTTCGGCGCTCATCGATTCGTACCGCAACGTCGGCGCGAAGGACCGCTCGTCCTACGACGTGGACGAAGACGACGTCATTCTCGACGAAGACGACACCTACACCGGCGAGCTTGACGACAGTTCCGCCGCCTTTAAGGGAAGGAGGCTCGACGACGATGACGACGGCATGTCCGAAGAGGCCGACCTCTCCGACGACGACGCCTACGAAGACGAATAGAGTAAGGAACGATCGATATGGCCTATGTCGTCACCGAAGCCTGCATAAAATGCAAATACACCGATTGCGTGGAAGTCTGCCCCGTCGATTGCTTTTACGAGGGGGAAAACATGCTCGCGATTAATCCCGACGAATGCATCGATTGCGGCGTGTGCGAGCCGGAATGCCCGATTGAAGCCATCAAGCCGGAAAGCGAGGACAATCTGTCCTGGCTTGAACTTAACCGAAAATATTCAGCGGAGTGGCCGAACATCACGAGCGGCAAGGATCCCTATCCCGACGCTGAAAAATATAAGGAAATGGCGAACAAGGAAAGCCTGTTCAATCCCGCGCCCGGCGGCGAAAATTAGACGAAAACGAAGCAATTGCGCGTTTTCGGAAGGAATAATGAGGCTCTTGACTATCCGGAGCAAAGACGTCAATCATTGCTTGTATTTTAAAAATCAATACGTTAAACCTCTTGCACCTCCTAGGGCAAAAACATAAATTAACGCATTAATAATTTATGTTTAATATATCAATTTTCGTCATTCCCGCGAAAGCGGGAAAACAAGTAAAGCGCAGTTTCGCCAATCTAGGTTAAACACAACATTTGCGTGCATGGCACGCTCAATTTTTTCTTAAACATACGGTGCGCTTCGCGCAAAATTTTAAAAAAACGCCGGATTCCCGCTTTCGCGGGAATGACGAATAAGAAAAAATAACGTATTAATTTGTTTTTCACCCTCTTGCAAACCCCCTTGCGCGCGCCCTATCTTTCCTTCGCGCCGCGCTTTGGATCGGCGTAGTAGCTGCCCAGCGGCTTGGTGCGGTTGCAGAAAAATCCCAACTCCTCTAAGGCCAGGCGAACGGGCGCCTCGGCGGGAGAGCCTTCGAACGTGGTAAAAAAATGCGCGCGCTGGGACGATCCGCCGGGAATGTAGCTTTCCAGCTTCAACATGTTGACCTGGTTGGTGGCGAAGCCTCCCAGCGCCTTATACAGCGCGGCGGGAATGTTCCGCGCCTCGAACAACAGGCTGGTGAGGACCGCTCCCTTCGCGGGGTCCGGCTCTTGCGGCTCCCGCTCCATGGTAACGAAGACGGTGGTGTTGTCCGAGTCGTCCTGCGCGTCGTGGAGAATGACCTCAAGCCCGTACAATTCGACGGCCAGGCGCGAACATATGACGGCGCGGGATACGTCGCCCTCCCGCGCGACGCGTTCGGCGGCAAGGGCGGTGTTCGCGGCGGCCTCCGGCACAAGCCCCATTTCCTCGATGCGCTTTCGGCATTGCATTAAGGCCTGGGGATGGGAATGGACGATTTTTATCGTGTCTGCGGTCGCTCCCCGGGCGCCGGCCAGGCAATGCCGCACCGGCAAAAAATGCTCTCCGGTGATAAAAAGCGACGTCTCCGGCAATAAATAGTGAATTTCGGCCACGCGTCCGGCGGACGAGTTTTCGATGGGAATCATGCAGACGTCCGCCTCGCCTTGCTCCACGCAACGTATGGCGCGATCGAAGGTGGGGACGGCGAAACTTTCCGAATACGGATAAAACGTCCGGCACGCCAAATCCGAATGCGCGCCGCGCACGCCTTGAAACACGATTTTTTTGTCTAGCGCCCGCATGGCTCGCCCTCCCGTCGCTTGGTAATACGAAGGAACGCTAGCGGAATGCGCGCCGAAACTCAAGGGGGGAGTTTGCGCTCCGTCCATTTTTTTCTTGCGGAGATTGGGGGCGTATTGTAACGTACGGTCCCGTGTGGCGGCATTTTAAACGTAAAGGCATAAGCGGGCGGACGATATGGATTTTTCGGCGTTAAACGTCTTCGACCTCGTCATCGTGGCGCTTGTTTTTCTTTCCACGCTTTTTGCCTTTCTTCGCGGATTCATTCGCACCATTTTTTCCCTGATGTGCTGGACGCTCTCGGTCGTGTGCTCCGTGATGCTCGCGCCGTATCTGGTGCATTACCTTGAAGGGCACATGCATTCGGTGTGGGCGGTGCTGTTGATTTCTTACGTCGGCGGATTTCTCGTCGTATTTACGTTGTTCGCCATTTTATTCGGTTTTTTCGTGCGCATGGCGAGGCCCTGTTGCGACGGGTTCATCGATCGCTCACTGGGCGCGGCCCTGGGATTTTTGCGAGGCACGTTGCTGGCGTGCATCATATTTAGCGGAATCACATGGGCGCTGCGCGTCGTTTCCGACAACCGCGACAATCCGGACTATAAGGGACCTGAGTGGATGGCGAATGCGCAAAGCTATAATTTCCTCAGCGTATCCTCCGATTTTTTCGCCTCCTCCTTGCCAAAAGGGCTGCGTCACGGCATGGCGGCCGGGTTTGGCCGGATGGGCAATCTGGCGTCGTCGGTGGTCGATCCCGAAGGAGGCGGCGTCGGCGGCGTTCCGCCGATCACCGACAAAGGGCAGGAAACGCTCAACGCCGTTATCGCCGTTTTGCCGGAAAGACACATCGACCATATTGACGCCTATTTCGGGCCGGTCAGCTCGCGCATGATGGCGCCGGAAGAGATCGTCGATTTGCGCGCCCGGACCTTGCTTGCCTACGAAGACGCCGTAAAAAACGGGGAAATCATCGAGGAAAACCGCCTTCCTTCCCCCGACGTCGCCTCGTTAAAGGCCGAAATACTGGCCCAGGCGGAGGCGTTGCAAAAAAACGAGATGAAGCGCGTCGAGGAAAGCGCAAAGAAAAACGCGGAAGATCCCGCCGCCTATAGCGCCGAAAAACTGAAGATGATGGAACGGCTATTAGACCAGTTTAAGTAGCTTTTTACGTCTTTTTTTCCTACGTATGCATAGGGTTTCGTATCGACTTTTCCCGGAGGCCGTCCTCGGTTCCTCACGTTCTCGAAGCCGCCGTCCTTATGAAAACCTAACCTGTCGCTAGAGGCTATGATTCATGTTTTTTCTCTATAGACACGCTCCTTCTTCGGCGACTGTCTTGTCTTAATCGCCCTTCGTCGTTAAGCGTTCTTGACGGGCGATTTTGCCGTATGCGTTTAAGGCCATGAGCATGTCTTCTCCGACGGCTGTCCAGTCGCGCTCCAAAGCCCTCGGAACGATGCGCCGCACCTCCAGCAATTGGGCGGCGGAACGCACGCCAAGGGGAATGCCCGCCCCGGCGACGAAAAATTGCAAGGCTCGGCGGTAAACGATAAGCAACCTGACGACGCTCCTTGCTTTTATACTTAAGAGAAAATCTATTCTTGATTATAGCGATAAAAGCAAAAGATGCGACAAAAAACGCCTCAAAAAGTGCGCACAGCCTCCTCAAAAAGTGCATACAGCCTAAAGCATGGCGCTTTTATTTCATTTTTTATTAAGCTATGCTGCGTATCTTCGCAGTTGCGAAAACGTACCTTCTTCACGTGAATGTCGAGGGAAGGAAGCGTCGGATCGCGGCTCGGCGCCTGCCTTTATAGGCTCCGCTTCGCCGCTCCTCGGTTCCTTGCCCGAACGTCACGTGGGTTTGGCATACATAAACACGATCATGACGGAGGCGCGCGCCATGTATTTTACTCCGGCCAAATATAACGATTGGCTTTACACGTTTTTTGATTTGTACAAGCAGAGCCTACAGCCCTGGCGCCACCTATTGGTGCAGCAAATGGACGTCATGAAGGCGACCGGAAAATGTTATCGCTATTTTCGCTATGCCGCCGCCGGGATGGACGTGGCGGAAAGGCTGGTGCGCATTTACGAAAAACCGTCTTTCGGCATCGAAACCACGGAGATCGAGGGTAAAACCTATGAGGTGTACGAAGAAATAGTCAAACGTCGCCCTTTTGCGGATTTTCTGCATTTTCGCGTGCCTGGGGCGCCTCGCCGCCCTAAATTATTGGTGGTGCCGCCCTTGTCCGGCCATTTTTCGACCTTAACGCGGGGCACGTCGGAAGGGTTGCTTCCCTATATGGACGTCTACACCATCGACTGGAAGAATCCCCGTGACGTGCCCTTGTCGAAAGGACATTTTCATTTCGACGATTTCGTTTCCTATTGCATGGATTTCATGCGACGGCTGGCGCCGGACCTGACGGTGCTCGCGGTGTGCCAGCCGTCGGTGCCGCTGGTGGCCGCCGCGTCGCTTATGAACGCCCAAAACGATCCCGGCGCCCCTTTATCCGTCGTGTTGATGGGGGGGCCGATCGACGCGCGAAAAAGCCCGACCGAAGTCAACGAGTACGCCGCCGGACGCACGATCGAATGGTTCGAGCAAAACGTGATTACCCGCGTGCCGGCATATTATCCGGGGGCGGGGAGGGCGGTATATCCCGGTTTTATGCAATTGTTCGGGTTCCTTAACATGAATTTGAACTCGCACGTGCAAGCTTATTTCGATTTATATCGGAACTTGATCGTGGGCGACGGGGAAAGCGTGTCGGCGCATAAAAAATTCTACGACGAATATTTGTCGGTGATGGACTTGCCGGCCGAATTTTACCTGGAGACGGTTAACATGGTATTCAAGGAATATGCCCTGCCTTCCGGAACAATGACGGTAAACGGGCAAAGGGTGGACGTCGGAGACATAAAAAACACGTCCATTTTATGCATAGAAGGGGAACGCGACGATATTTCCGGCTTGGGACAAACGAAGGCGGCGCTCGATTTGGCCATGAACCTTGATCCGGCCCGCAAGCGTTACCACTTGCAAAAAGGGGTGGGGCATTACGGCATTTTCAACGGACGTCGCTACCGAGAGGAAGTCGTCCCGGAATTGGTGCGTTTCGCCAAGGAGCAGATCGCGCAATACGGATCGCGCAGCGCCGCGCCTTCTTCCGAAGGGCCGGTCTCGGCGATCTCCGACGTTTCCGTTTCGCATGGGAAAAAAGGTAAAAGTTAAGAAAATGCGCCGGGCCGTAGGCATTTTTAGGACTTACGCGAAACGTCGTCTTTTCGGTAATTTTGTCGTCATTTTCGTGCTCGAATCCTCACCCCCGCTTTCGCGGGGGCAGGCCTTCGCGTCTAGTACGCTGCGGTTCTGCGCACGAAAATTCCTTAAAATCCCTCAAAAATACTCGTTTCGCGTAAGTCCTAATTTTAATCCATACGCTAAAAAAGCGGATGGGCGTCGCACGCGACGCGTTGGCCGTCCGTTCCGATGACGCGATAGCGGGATATGCTTCCGGGAGCGGTTCCTTTCGGTAGCGTCGCGGGAATGAAGGAGGGAGAGCGGCCCGCGTCGTCGGCTTCCGCCAATATTTCAAGTTCCTTGCCGACGTGGGCGCGCAAGAAGGCGGCGCGGTTTTTGTCTCCCGCTTCCCTTAATTTGGCGGCGCGCTCCTTGCGGACCGGTTTCGGCACTTGCGGCATTTTCGCCGCGGGCGTGCCTTCCCGCGCGGAATAGGGAAAAACGTGCAAATAATGCAGTTCGGCCTCTTCCGTCAGGCGAAGCGTGTTAAGAAACATCTCGTCGGTTTCGGTAGGGAAGCCGGCGATGACGTCGGCCCCGAATCCGGTTTCCGGCCGAATCTTCCGCATCTCGGCGCAAAAACGCAACGCGTCGGCGCGGCTATGCCGGCGCTTCATGCGCTTTAAAATCATGTCGTCGCCCGCTTGCAACGATAGGTGGAAATAGGGCATGAATCGCGGCTCGTTCGCCGCCGCGTCCCATATGTCCTTGTCGACTTCCGCCACGTCGATGGAAGACAGGCGCAAGCGCGGCAGTTCCGGCACGTGCGCCAATATGCGTTTTATCAACATGCCCAAGGTGGGAGCGCCGGGAAGGTCGCCGCCATAGCCGGAGACGTCGACGCCGGTAAGCACGACCTCCTTATAGCCTTGCTCGACCAGGCGCCGCACCCGTTCGACGACGGCGCCGGCCGGAGACGAACGGCTATCGCCCCGCCCGAAGGGAATGACGCAAAAGGTGCATCGGTGGTCGCAGCCGTTCTGCACCTCTAAAAACGCGCGGGTGCGCCCGTCGAACGCCGGCGCCATGTGGGGGGACAGGTTTTTTAGCGTCGCCGCGTCGCTGATGACGTCGCCCTCCGCAAGGTAGGATTCCGCCTTCGTTTTTTCGCCGTTGCCGACGATGCGGCTGACCTCGGGCATAGCGCGAAATTTTTCCGGGGCGATTTGTGCGGCGCAACCGGTGACGACGATTTCCTTTAGCGGATGCTCGCGGCGCAGCTTGCGTATCGTTTGCCGCACCTGCCGTTCGGCCTCGGCGGTGACGGCGCAGCTATTGACGACAATTACGTCGTCGCGTTTGCCCACATAGCCGCGTATGATCTCGCTTTCGTAAATATTTAATCGGCATCCGAAGGTGACGACGTTGTCGAAGCCGGGAGAAGACATGGAGGCGCGCTATTTCAAACTATGCGCAAATACGTCTTTTTCGTTCCATCCCGCCAAATCCAGCGCCACGCGGGTCGGAAGAAAAGAAAAGCATCGCTTCGCCAGGTCCGTTCGTCCTTCCCTTTCCAGCATGGCGTCGAGCCGGTCCTTCAGGCGATGCAAATATAACACGTCGTCGGCGGCGTAGGCGATTTGCTCCTTGCTGAGCGTTTTCGCTCCCCAGTCGGAGGATTGCTGCTGTTTCGATATTTTTACCTCAAGCAATTCGCCGCATAAATCTTTTAGTCCGTGCGCGTCGGTATAAGTGCGGGCGAGATACGAGGCGATTTTGGTGCAATAGACGTTCGCGACGTCGACGTTTAGGTGATGCTTAAGCGTCGCCATGTCAAAGCGCGCGAAGTGAAAGATTTTCACCACGCTTTCGTCCTTCAACATCGCCCTTAAGTTGGGGGCGGAATAGTCCGTTCCGTCAAATTGCACGAGATGCGCGTTTCCGTCGCCGAAACAGAGTTGCGCCACGCATAAACGGTCGCGAAAGGGCGATAGCCCCATGGTTTCGGTATCGACGGCCACGACGCCTTTATCCTTATACGAAAAGACGGCGGGCATGTCGTTTTTATGGACGGCGTTAGGCATGAGGGAAACCGAAGAATGGGCGCAAGATAAAACAAACATATATTTATGAACGTCTCCGCGACGCATTGCAAGGAAAAAGAGTATGGTTGTCAAGGCGAAGATAAAAAATGCCGCGATTTAACGCATTAAATGGTAGCGCCATCGTAAAAAGCGCTTGCATAACGACACGCCTGTATATATCATTCGGGCACCAATCTTATTGATACAGATTATTATTCTCAAAATACGTCGTTTCGTACCCTCGTACGCACATTCGTGTATCGCTCGTTATTTCCGCTCAAAATGGGATGGAGAAAGAAAATATCCGATGCGTGCTATCCGGTGATTGATTTCACCTCTAGCGATGTGGCAAGCCTGTTATACGATCTTAAATGGATCAAACAAAAGACGAAGAAAACATGTGCATTTTGGTTAAAAGCCATTCTTCCGTGGCTGTATATAGCGGGGTGGGTCGGATTAATATATATTTTTACCTTAATGAACAAGACGAGCTTCGGCGACGCGGTTTTTACCTTCCTCGAAAAACAAACTAACGTGCCGTTTTGGGCAATAGAATTTTTCATGCTATCCGTCGAAATTCTTGTTGCGATTGCCGTTTTTGATCCTTCCTTGCATGTTATCTCGGAGTTTTGGCCGTATATCGTTGTGTGCCTTATATTAGGGTCGGTGCCGGAAGGAGCGTATAGCTTGTTCATAGGCATATTAAAGGAACCTACCCCCCAAAACACCGGAGCGGGGCTGAGGATGATATTATGCACGACGTTTTTTAATATAAACTGCATTGTGCCCGTTGTGCTCAATAAGGTGATTTGGAGGCTAAAAAAAGGTAAGGAACGTGAAGATTTTCTTCGTACCGGAAAAAAATCGCAAGCGATTTCGCATTTTATCTCTGACATAGTTACCACCCTTACCCTCATACACGTAGAACGTACAGGGGGAGTACACGCGGGAGTGATGGTGGCGTGGACGCTTAATACGATCGTTTTTCTGGTAATGTATTACGCTCATTTTCCCAAAGCGTTTCATGACATGAATAACCATACCCATCCTCCGCCGACACAAATTATTATGCGATGGCTAAAGGCTATCGGCAGCATGGCCACTCCGAATCTAAACGAAAAGAGGGACGCCATTAAGAATGGCAGTTTCTCTCCCGCCGCCAAAAAAAGGAGGTACGCGCTACTTTATCTCTTTGCCTTCAGTTATGCCGCGTTCATACTTTGCGTTCTGTTCTTTTATATGGGGGCGGTTGAAGGTCAAGTTCAGGCTATCATCCATAGAACCGGATGGGGGGTAAACACCTTAGAGGGAGGCTTGGTGGGAGGATTAACCTCCATCGTCGATATTTTCCTGATATCGATACTCATTCACCATGTGCAACGGTTGGATCTCATGTATACGATCATATACTTAACGTGCGTGGTCAATGGTCCCGTGGGCTTTAGTTTTCCGCTTTTCCTGCCATTTGCGATTAAAAGCAAAAGCGCATTCCTCCCTATCGATCACGGAACGCGTATATTTCTTCGTATTTTTATACCGATGAACATTATTCCTAATGTGATACGCCTGTATTCCGTCATTGACCACATACCAAGAGTCTATAAAGAATACCGTTACCGTTATTATGCAGCAATGATCGCATACCGTAAAGATAAAGGTGAATTGTCCCTGCCCCCCGACCTTGAAGCAGGTCCTGCGACGTCTTCTTCTTTGACAACCGTTGAGATCGAATTGGAAACCTTAAGTAAGGACGTTGCGGTAGAAAGCCGTAGTGCTATGGTACAAGTATATGGGCAAGAAAGAGAAGCGGAAGATTCCCATCCCTTGCCGCCGCGTTCTATCTCGAAACCGAATTGGCTCCTCATTCTAAGCAAGGTATGGAAAGATTTTGACGAAACGTATAGAATTAACCCCACGCAAGAGAGATTTAACTTTTGCTGGTTTTTATTGTTTATAGTTTTCCTTATTTTACTGGATTCGGGATTTTCCGTTAATATTACCATGGGTTTTAAAAGTACATAACATCCTCCCGCTCGCCGGTCGAGCCGCATACCAAAAAAATACTCTGCGTTGCTTTATGAAATTTCGGGCGTTAGGGGAACAAGGTAAAAAAAACGATAAAAATAAAATCCACGTTGTTCTTTTTCTACCGTTCGCCCCTTCTGCCGTAATAAAAATCTTCGCCCAAATAGACGCGCTTCACGTCTTCGTCGCTTACGATGGCGTCGGGCGTTCCGTGTTTCAGTACGGCGCCGTTATAGATGATATAGGCGCGGTCGATCATGTCGAGCGCGTCGCGCACGTTATGGTCGGTGATAAGCACGCCGATATGGCGCTTTTTCAGGTTCTTAATCAATTTTTTAACGTCGGCCACCACCAGCGGGTCGACGCCGGCCAAGGGTTCGTCGAGCAGAATAAATTGCGGATTGATCGCGAGCGCCCGGGCGATTTCAACGCGCCGTCGCTCGCCGCCCGATAGGGTGACGCCAAGCGAGCGGCGGAGGTGCGACACCGAAAAATCGCCGAGCAGTTCTTCCAGCCGCGCCTTGCGGCGCTCAAGGTCGGGTTCCGAAATTTGCAGCGCCGCCATGACGTTGTCTTCGACCGTCATGCCGCGAAAGATCGACGTCTCTTGCGGCAAATAGCTGACGCCGCGCCGCGCCCGGCGATAGACGGGCAGGGCGGTGACGTCCTGCCCGTTCAGGAACACGCGTCCGCGATCGGGCTTGACCAGCCCCATAATCATATAAAAGCTTGTCGTTTTCCCCGCGCCGTTCGGGCCGAGAAGTCCCACCACCTCGCCGGATTTCACCGTCACGCTCACGTCGCGCACCACCGGGCGGTTATTATACGACTTGCCTAAATTTTCCGCCTCCAGGACATGGCGGGGAAGGGAGGGGAGGTCCGCGCTCATGCCGAAAGCTCCCGTATCACGTCAATATTGGAGGGAAGCAGGGCGTAGCGTTCGGCGTCTTTGGGGTATATCCACGCCAGCTTTTGCCCTTCCGCGCCGCGCGGCACGCCGCTCCACTGCCGGCACGAAAACACCGGAATCAAGACGTGACATTCGGGGTACGGGTGCGAGATAAACCGAAAGGGCGTAAAGCAGCCGCAACAGGTTTCTATGTCCAGCTCTTCCTTCAGTTCGCGCGAGAGGGCCGATTGGGGCGATTCCCCTTGGTGCATTTTTCCGCCGGGAAATTCCCAAAAACCCGCGTAAGGCTTGCCCGCCGGACGTTCGGCGATGAGAATGCGCCCGTCCTCGTCGTGCAAGACGGCGCACGCGGCCAGCACCAACGGGTTGGGCTTGGCCAGCGCGGCGTTTACGTCGGTATCGCAGCATCCCATTAGGCTATCCGTTGCTCCGGAATGACGGCGTAAGGGTGATAGGGATTGGCCGGACGCCGCGCGCAGGGCGACGGGTCGGGCGAATCGGCGGAGACGCACGGGCTTTTCAGTTCATATTTTTCTTCTTTCGATGCGGCGCACCCTGACGCGCCCAGCAATACCAAAAGCGACGCCGTTACGGCTTCCTTGCGAAATCCTGCCATATGCGAAATCCTGCCATGTTCGTGTTAGCGCCGCCCGATAACGCCGGCGGCGTCTATCGGTATACCACGCTATTATGAACATTCTATTATAAGGGCGCGGGGCAGTGCAACGGGTAAATGGAACGCGTCTTTATAACCTATGCCGCCGAGGCGGAAAGCTGCGCTCCGGACCCGAACCGCATGCCGAATTTATCGAGCATCGCCTTGTCTTTGTCGACGGACGGATTGCCGGCGGTGAGCAACGTTTCCCCGTAAAATATGGAGTTGGCGCCCGCCAGGAAGCACATGGCTTGAAGCGTTTCCGACATGGTTTCCCGCCCGGCGGAAAGGCGCACGTAAGAGCGCGGCATCAGCACGCGCGCCGTCGCGACGGTACGCACCAGCTCTATGTCGTCCAGCGGCTCGGCATGTTCGAGCGGCGTGCCTTTCATCGGCATCAGGCGATTGATCGGCACCGACTCGGGAGGCTCCGGCAAATTTGCCAAGGTCGCTAAAAAAGAGGCGCGGTCGGTCCGCGTCTCTCCCATGCCGACGATGCCGCCGCAGCAGGTTTTTATGCCGGCGTCGCGGATCGCCGCGAGCGTTTGCAGGCGGTCGTCGAAGCTGCGCGTGGTGATGACGTTTGCGTAATGCTCGGGCGAGGTGTCGATGTTATGGTTGTAATAATCGAGTCCGGCCTCCTTCAACTCCGATAATTGCGCGGCGTTCGCAAGCCCTAGCGTGACGCAACTTTCCAGCCCCTCCTCTTTCACCACGCGAATGAGCGCGGCGACGCGAGGCACGTCGACGTCCTTCAATCCCCGCCATCCGGCGCCCATGCAAAAACGGGCGGCTCCCGCCTGCTTGGCGGCCTTTGCGGCTTTTCTGACCTCGTCGGCGCCCATGAGCGGCGTCGCCTCGGTATTAGAGTCGTAGCGGAAGGATTGCGCGCAATATTTGCAATCTTCCGGGCATTTTCCGGTTTTAACGCTGAGCAGGGCCGCCGGTTGAATTTCCGTGGGATCGAACGCGGCGCGGTGCGTTTCGGCGGCGCGAAACAGCAATTCCGGTAACGGAGATGCGTATATTTTCATTACGTCCCCGACCGAATAAGCGGCGCAAGGCGGAAAACAAGGGGAGGGAACGGTCACGGTTTGTCCGACATTAAATTAACGATAAGGTGATTTTACGCGACGTTATCGGGCGAACGGTCATAATAATCGGGGGGACGCTTCAGCAGCGCCCCTAACGCTTTTGAGAAAGCGACGATGGCGGCGCAGGAAGCGAAGCCGTACCATGCGTAAAAAAATTCCGTACCGTCTACGCCTATCCACGCATGGCGCCGCACGAATAATTCCGCCGCCAGCAACACGGGGATGGCTATTTTAAAGAAGCGCCTCACGTAGCGCATCACGTCGTCGTAGGGCGTCGGCTCCTTAGAGCGGCGTCGGTTATTTTCCATCGACGGTCTCCGTCGTTAATTGGTCGGTCAGGTGTTGCATTCCCTCCGGCGCAAGGAAAAAAAACACGGTAAAGGCGAGCGTCGTCCATAGGGCGAGCAGCATGGCGGGCGGGGCTTCCCGCCGACCGGCGCTTTCTTCCGAAGGCCCAACAAAATAAAACCGCCGAACGATCGGCAAAAAATACATGGCGTTTAAAACGGTGCTTACCACGAGCGTCGCGATCACGGAATAATATCCTCCGCCATAGGCGGCGGCAAAAATATGCCATTTCCCCCAGAATCCGGCGCCGGGAGGAAGGCCGATCATAGACAAGGCGGCAACGGAAAAGGCCGCGCAAGTATAGGGCATCGTTTTGGCCAGCCCGTCCATTTCCGAAAGCCGCGTTTTTTTAGAGGCGACGTATATCGCGCCCGCGCAGAAAAACAGCGTGATTTTCGCGAATCCGTGGGCCATCATATGCACCGCCCCCGCTTGCAGCGCGCGCGGGGAGGCGATCAGCGCCGCCGCGACGATGTACGACAATTGGCTGACGGTCGAATAGGCCAGCATTTTCTTTATATTGTCTTGCGACAGCGCGACGACGGAGGCAATAATCGTGGTGGCGCACGCCAGATAGATTAAGGGATTGGCGCCGCCGAACAGATCGAGAGTCGCACGCCTTATCGCCTCGGCGCCGATAAGGTAGGCGGAAATTTTTAGCACGGCAAACACCCCCGCCTTGACGACCGCCACGGCGTGCAGCATGGCGCTCACGGGCGCGGGGGCTATCATGGCGGCGGGAAGCCAGCGATGCATCGGCATGATGGCCGCCTTCGCCGCTCCCAGCGTGCAGAGGGCCAACGCGACGAACACGACCAAAGACGGCGCGTTTTGCATGCGCCCGCCCCGAATGAAATCAAGCGATCCCGTCTCGGAATACACGACGGCCAGCCCGGGAAGCAGCAAGGCGAGCGAACCGAACAGCAACACGCCCAGATACGTCCTGCCGGCGCGACGGGCGTCGTCGTTTTGGGCGTGGGTGACGAGAGGAAAGGTGGCAAGGCTAAGAATTTCATAAAATAGAAACAGCGTATAGGCGTTGCGCGCGAGCGCCAATCCCAGCGTTGCGGCAACGGAGAGCGCATAAAAAAACAGGAAGCGGTTGACGGACGGCTCTTCCTTTTCTTCCATATATTTTGACGCATATAGTAACGTCGGCGGCCAAAGCAAGGCGATTAACGCGACGAACGCGGCGGAAAGCGGCTCTAACGCAAAGGCGAGGTCGATTGCGCCGGAGGAGGCGTCGACGAAGGCGGACAAGTGTTTAAGCGAACCGACGCGCAATACGGCGGAAAAGGCGTAAAACGCCGCTCCGGCGTATAGAGTGGCTCCGACAAGCGCTTTCGTCGTCGGCGAGAATGCCCGAATAATCAAGAGCGCCGCCGGGGCGATAAACCACGCGCATCCCCATAGCGACGGCGCGTCGGTCCCGTCGTTCGTGACGAAGGAACGAAACCCCCACAACGCTACGATCGGCAGGGTGAGCGCTGAAACGACAAGCCACCGCCGTTTGTCGCGAAGGGGCAGGCAGGCCACGAGCGCGGTCCATAGGGGCGCCGTCACGACAAGCGTTGTCCATAGCGCAAACGGCATAGTTAAGCGACGCCTCCTGCGTTCTTAATTCCAAAGGGGACTATAAGGGGGAACGTTGAATAAATCAAGGGCGCGTCCGCTTGCCCGGCCCGCGACCGCATGCCGCCCGACGATAACGTGAAAAACTTTTATGGACGTCGTCGCATTAGCGTTGATTAACGCTTTCTTTTAGGTTATTAAAGAAAAACTAACGAAGCTCTAATTATTTCGGAGACGAAAAGAATGATCGCGACGCCGGTGAAGGAATGGAAGTTCTTAGGGTTAAAAATGTGGCAGCAAGTCGCCGTCGGGTTGATTGCGGGGATAGCGGTCGGCGTCTTGCTCGGCGAAAACGCCGAAATGTTTAAGGTGTTGGGCGTCATATTTTTGAAACTGATAAAAATGGTGGTCGCTCCCCTCATTTTTTTCGCCCTTATCTCCGGCATTACCAGCCTCACCGAAACCCATCATTTTAAAGGCATCGCCTTAAAGGGCGTGACCGCATATCTGTTGACCGCCGTCGTGGCCGTGACGTGCGGATTGGCTCTTGGCGCCATTTTTGAGCCTGGAGTGGGCGTTCCGGCGCCGCATACCTCCCTTCATGCGGAGGCGGTTCCGCCTCCGGCGATGAAAGATTTCCTGATGGACCTCATTCCCGGAAACATCGTCCACGCCATGGCGGACGACATGTATTTGCAGATCGTCGTCTTCGCGATTTTCACCGGCATCGTCATGAACAACATTCGCGGCCATACCGAAATGGCGAAAGAATTAAACCGCGAAATGACCCATATCGTCTTTAAAATGATTGAATGGATCGTCCGCATCGCGCCTTTGGCCGTGTTCGGTTTCATGGCGTCGATGGTCGGCACCACCGGCATGGAAGCCGTGGCGGGATTGACCAAACTCACCGCCCTCGTCCTTGCCTCCTGTGTGCTGCAATACGGGTTTTTCGGGCTTATTATTCTGGTGTTCGGTCGCATTTCTCCGATGCCTTTCTACCGAAAAATGATGACGACGCAGGTAATGGCGTTTTCCACTTCGTCCAGCAAGGCGACGCTCACCACCGCCATGCGCGAATTGCAGGACAGGATGGGCGTTTCGCAATGTACGTCTAACTTTATGATGCCGCTTGGCGCGTGCATCAATATGGACGGCACCGCCATTTACCTGGGAATTTGCGCCACCTTCTTCGCCCAGATGTACGGCATCGATTTAAGCACGGCGGATTATTTGACGCTGGCGTTAAGCTGCACGCTTGGCTCCATCGGCGCGGCGGGCGTGCCGAGCGGATCGATTATTTTCATGGGAATGGTGCTTGCCTCCGTCGGCATTCCGATGGAAGGCGTAGGCGTTATTTTAGGGGTGGATCGGGTGCTCGACATGTTCCGCACCACGGTCAACATCACCGGCGACGCGGCGATTACGCTGATCGTCGACAGCAGCGAGAAACAATTGGATACCGAGCAATATTATTCTTCCCGCAGACGCAGAAAAGCGAAAGTTAAAGCGGAAGCAGCGGCAATAAATGCGACGTTATAAACGCATTTAAAATTAAGTGATCGTTTAGTCGTCATTTCCGCTTAGGTAGGGATGACGACTTTTTTTATTATTCATCATATACATATTCCATAAACGTTTCTATATGTCTAAGCGTGGCAACGGCCTTAAGGTGGCGATACAGATCGATCCGATAGAAACGCTTAACGCCGCTAGCGATACCGGATTGGCGATTATCGAAGGCGCCGCGTCGCGCGGACATATATGCGAATGTTACGCTCCGGAGAGCATGGCCCGTCAATCTAAGAGCGTGACGGCCCTATGCTATTCTCCCGCGCATGATTGCGAGTCCAACATATGGCGCGGCGGAGAAAAGACGCGCAAAAAACTGGAGGAATTCGACGTTATTCTCGTCAGGCAAAATCCTCCCTACGACATGGCTTACTTGACCTACGCCCACATGTTGCGAACGATTGAAGATAAAACGCTTATATTAAACGATCCCGCCGCGTTGTGTGCGTTTCCGGAAAAAATATCGCCGTTGTTATTTCCTCATTACATGCCGCCGACGCTCGTCTCAAAAGACGAAGGCGCGATAAAAACCTTTGCGCGTGAACACGGATCCATCGTGTTGAAGCCTCTTTATAATTATGGCGGCAGCGGCGTGATTAAGGTCGACGCGAACGACGAGAGGGCGATAGAAAATTTTCTGCGCCTTCAATCCTGTCCGGTCATGGCGCAACGATTCCTTCCCCAGGTGACCGAAAAAGGAGACAGACGCATTATGCTGATTGACGGCGACGTGGCCGGCAGCGTCGTTCGGGTGCCGCAATCCGGCAGCTTCATCGCGAACATGGTGCGCGGAGGAAAAGCGACGCACGCCCCCCTTTCCGAAAAAGAGGAAAATCTTTGCGCGGAACTGAAGCCGTTTTTACAAAAAAACGGGCTTTTCCTTGCGGGGATTGACGTCATAGACGGGTGTCTTACCGAAATAAACGTGACGTCTCCGACGGGCTTCCGGCCGATCGCCGCTTTGGATAACCCTAAGATCGTCGATATGTTTTGGGAAAAAATCGAGCGTAAGTTTTATTAAATTTTAATAAAAATACACACGTCGTTGATTTTTAGATATTTAAGCATATATCTTTCCGTCACGCTTGGGCGAACGAAAACAACAACCTCTCTTGCGCTCTGTTCCTGCGTTGTTCGCGTGCGCGTTTCGCTCTCAAATTGACTAATGCAATTTTTTACTTATGGATTCTATGGCTGGCTCTATGAAAGGATCAATTTTCTGGGCGTTTAAGCGTTCCGTCAGGCGATCCCTTACGGACATAAGGGCGATATTGACCAAATTGCGGCGTATTTCGGCGATGGCTTCCGTTTCGTAGGCCGCAATTTTTTCTTCCGCCGCCCGGTTGCGCTGCATAATCGATTCTTCCGCTCTGGCTTGCGCGTCGGCGACGATGCGAGCGCTTTCCTCTCGTGCGTGGAGAATAATTTTTTTGGCTTTTTCTTCGGCGTTTTTTTGTTTTTGGCGCGCATCGGCAAGAAACTTTTTAGCCTCTTCCTTTAGCGCCAAGGCGTCGTCCAATTCTTTGCGAATGGCGTCGCTGCGTGCGTCCAGACGGGAACCGGCGGCGACTCCGACTTTTTTATAGACGAGGGCGATGAAAATCGCGCCGGACAGCGCCACCCAAATCAACGGATTATGTAGTAATTGATCCATGCTTTTCATGTGCCATTTATGTTTTTTCGGAAGAAAAAAGTTAGGCGGCGCGCGCCGCCTTCGCTTCCGACGCCACTTTATCCATAATATAACCTGCAAGCTCATCGCGAAGGGCGGCGTTTTCTTTCATGCCCTCTTGCTGGCGGCGCTTCGCTTTTTCCTGCTCGGATTCAATGCGAGACTGCAACTCGGCGTTAGCCGCCGCTTCTTTCGCCGCCACTTCTTTGATCGATTTCGCTCGAGAAGACTCCACCAATTTAGACGCCTCGGCCCTCGCTTCCGCCAGTTCCGCCTCATATTCCCGCAGAATGGATTCGGCCTCGCGCTTAAATTCCGTCGCTTTTTGGACGTCGCTTTCCCGGCGAAAGTCGCGTTGCTGAAGAATGGAGCGAAGCTTTGGCAGAATATATTGCGTCATGCAGAAATATAGGGCAAGAAAACTTACCGCCAACCAAAAGACTTGACCGGGATAGGTATATATTTCTAGCTGGGGCATGCGCATAACAACGTTTTACTCCTAGAATACGCTAGTCAATCAAAGCGTGTGCGCGTTTATTAGAGAATAAACATCATGACGATGGAGATTAGCCCCAACGCTTCCGCGAAGGCGGCGCCGATCATCGCGCCGGCAAACATTTTATCGGCGGCGGAAGGGTTGCGCGCCACGCCGGAAAGATACGAGGAAAATACGTTTCCCACTCCCATGGCTGCACCTAACACGCCCAAGGCCAACAAGCCTTTTCCGACATATGCCAAGCCTAACATCAACGCTTCGTTTTCCATGGTACTTTCCTTCTATGGAGTGGGTTAAAAAATGCAAAAAGACTAATGTAAGTTTACGGCGTCGTTTAAATAAACGCACAACAACAATGAAAAAATATAAGCTTGGAGCACCGCGACGAACAATTCAAAACCGGTGAGCGCCACCAGAAAGCCAATGGGAACGAATCCGAACAACCCCAATTTTGGCACGAAACCTGCCACCACTTTCAGCATGGTATGTCCGGCGATCATGTTGGCGGCCAACCGAATGGAGAGGCTTACCGGGCGCACCAAATAGGAAAACAGTTCAATCACGACGATGAGTGGGGCGAAAACAATCGGCGTGCCGTGGGGCAGGAAGAGGGTAAAAAATTTCATGCCGTGACGCGCCACGCCATAGACGTTTAGCACGACGAACATGGCGACGGCCAACGCAAACGTCATCGAAATATGGCTGGTGGCGGTGAAGGCTCCGGGAATCAGGCCGAGCAGGTTACAAAACAGCACGAAGATAAACACGGAAAAAATCATCGGGAAAAAACGTCTTCCTCCGTCTCCGACGCTGTTGCGCACCATGTCCGATATAAATTGGTAGGCGAGTTCGGCGACGGATTGCAGACGTCCGGGCACCAGCTCCCTCCGCCGAACGGCGAAGGAAAAAAAAGCGATGGCGGCGAACGCGGCGGCAAGCATGGCGAGACCGGAATTGGTCAGGCTAATGTCCAACGCCTCGTGCAGGCGAAGCGGCACGATCGGGGCGATTCTAAATTGTTCTAACGGGCTATGTCCTTCGCCGGCCATGTTTTTTTAACACTCGTTTTTCTTTAGCGCAACGCGGCTTTGTAAATATTGACAAACGCGCCGATCATTCCTAAAAGCAGGCATATAATAGTCAAAATAGGTTTCGTTTCAAGCAGATTATCCAAGAATTTTCCGAGAAAATAGCCGACGAGGAAACCCGCCAGAATTTCCGTGACGACCCGATAGGCAAGGGCAGCGCCTTTGCGTTTTTTCGCCCGCTCTTCGTCGCTTTCCGCCTTCGGTTCCGAGGAATGCAGGCGAAGCCTTGCGTCCAACGCCTCCAGGCGTTCGCGCATTTCCCGGTCTGAGGGGGGCGGCTCTTGCATATGGCTAGGCGGCGCTCGCATGAAGGGAAAGCGCGTCGGAGCGCAATATCGTTCCGCCCCCGAGCACGTGGTCGCCGTCATACAGCACGCAGGCCTGGCCGGGAGTGACGGCGCGCTCCGGCGTTTTCACCTCGACGCGCGCCCGTCCTTCCCCCATTGGCGTCACGACGGCGTCGCACCCCGCATGCGTCGACCGATGGCGCGCAATGCATGCAAACGCAGCGTTCCGGCGCGTGAGGCGTTCGTCGAGCGCGTTCGTCGCGCCTATGAAAAAGACGGTCGTCTTCAGCGCGTCTTCCGGTCCGACCGTCACGGTCTTTAAGGCGGGATCGACGCCGACGACGTAAAGCGGCTCGCTCCACCCTATGCCAAGCCCCCGCCGCTGTCCGACGGTGTAATGAATGACGCCGGAATGCTCCCCTATCACGCGCCCGTCCACGTGTCGAATGGGACCGGGATCGAGCGCTCCCGGGCGTAATTTTGCCACGAGTTCGCCGTATTTTCCGTTGGGAACGAAGCAAATGTCCTGCGAGTCCGGCTTGTCGGCCACCGATAGGCCCAATTCGAGGGCGAGGGCGCGCACGTCGGATTTTTCCATTGCCCCCAATGGAAAATGCATGAACGCCAACTGCTCTTGCGTAGTGGCGTAAAGAAAATAGCTTTGGTCTTTGGAAAAATCGCGCGCGCGGCGCAACTCCGGGCCGTTTTCTCCGTCCACGCGCCGTACGTAATGGCCGGTGGCCAAGGCGTCAGCGCCCAATTCCTTTGCGGCCTTCCATAAATCGCGAAACTTGACCGACTTGTTACATTCGACGCACGGCACGGGCGTTTCTCCGCGCACGTAGCTATCGGCGAAGGCGTCGATTACCTCTTGGCGAAATACGTCCTGATAATTAAACACGTAATGGGGAAAGCCTCGGCTGCGCGCCACCTCGGCGGCGTCGTAAATGTCTTTTCCGGCGCAGCAGGCGCCCTTGCGCCCCGCCGCTTCTCCCGCGTCGTAGAGCTGAAGCGTCACGCCCGCCACGTCGTAGCCTTGCGCGTGCAAGGCGGCGGCAACGACGGAACTATCCACCCCGCCGGACATGGCGACCACGACGCGCACGTCGCGTGGCGGACGATGCTGCCCAAGCGCGAAGGGGATGGGTGCGAGAGGAGAGGAAAGGGAGGCCATGCGCGATAATATAATGGCGCGTTAACATTTTGTCAAACATTCCGTGCAAATATGACGAAAGAGAGGGAATGTTTTTCCGCCGAAAAGCGGGACGCGCGAAGAATCGCGGGAACCTGCGGAGGAGAAATGATGGAGGAGGGGCTTGGATGTTCCGCAGGTTCCCTTGCCTTAAGCGCGAGAAGGGGGGAGTCGCGCTAGTAAGGTTAAAATTTAGTATACGCCATCGCGCGACGCTTGTCCGGTACTTTCTGTATCGTTTTAACGCATTTTTTTAACGTTTCTTATATTGCTTTTTTTACGAAGCGCCGCTATTTTCGCGCATATCTTCTTTACAAGACGCGCAGCGCCCACCACTCATTACGTTTCAGGCTTCGTCCTATAAAATAACCTTCTCGTACGGTTCTTGCCATCCGCTTAAAAATGTCGGTATTATTGAAATTAGTGGGCACACTTATTGTAAGTTTTCTTGATCAATACAGTGATCAATAAATTGCTGAGCAGGTTAATAATGAGGCAGTTATGAAGCATCTCCAATCTTTTGTGGAAAAGCATTCCGCCGATAAAAACCTGTTTGCGTGTCGCATGACCCCCAATGCATTCTCTGAGTTTACCGCCAACGTTAGAAAGAAATTGCTTAAGGAAGGAGAAGAATTAGACCAATCTATAAAAGACCTTCCGAATGACGACCCTATAAAAATAAAGGCATTGCTAATTTAGCATTGATATGATATGGAGGGGTTTGATAAGGTGATTTAATTGAGTCGGAGACTGTCGTGGATTGCCCTAAATGCGGAAGCGAAGTTTATTGCAAGGACGGAACGAACGGGGGTC
>JBEVNR010000017.1:0-19646 GCA_040507985.1 Rickettsiales bacterium
CCCCCGTTCGTTCCGTCCTTGCAATAAACTTCGCTTCCGCATTTAGGGCAATCCACGACAGTCTCCGACTCAATTAAATCACCTTATCAAACCCCTCCATATCATATCAATGCTAAATTAGCAATGCCAAAATTTCTAGCTGTTTCGAATATCGGCATAAATTTAGCTTCTGAAAATATTTTTCCTTGTTCAATAATTAAACCATCAGTAGAATGCCAAGAATCTTCTTGTCGTTTTTTTTGTCGATCATAAAGTATGAAATGTTTGCCGCATGAAAAACGACGCAAAGGCAATTCTTTCCCTCCACTTAAAATAATAGTATGCCTACCATGACTTTCGACAAGATTTAATAAAGCCAAAAAAACATCTAATTCTCTAAGGGCCATTTCAAATTTATCCGAAATAGTGTGGCCATGAGTGCTAACGGTTAAATACGCGGAATAATGGGAAGGATCAGAAGGAGAAAGTCTATTATGTGGAAAAGGCGATATGTCTAGGTACGGCGGAATATTAGGATGTATTGTATAGTCTTTCGCGACAGGTTAGCGACAATTTATAAGGATGGCGGCCTGGAGGGCTGAGGAGAGGCAGAGGAAGGTGCGCATGATTTTTCTTGCGGCGTTTTTGAGGGGAAACCACCTTTGTTCGATAGGGTTGAAATCGGGGGAATAAGGAGAAAGAAACAAGAGCTTGCATCCCGCCTTTTCGATAAGTTCCTTGGTTTCGGGTGATTTATGGAACCTTGCGTTGTCCATGACGACGGTTTTTCCTTCTCCTATTGCAGGCAAGAGCTGCGTCTCCAGCCATGCGTTGAATTGGTCCGCGTCGGTGTGCCCCTCAAAAATGCACGGCGCGGCAAGCTTTCCGTCATGCAATCCCGAGATGACGCTAAGGCGTTTTTTTCCGCATCCCGGCTTGACCGCGAAGCATGGCGCGCCTTTTTTGCTCCACCCGTAGGCATAGGCGTCATTGGAATCCATGCCCGTCTCGTCAACCCAAACGCGCTCCCCTTCCGGTATTTTCGCTAATTCCCCTAAGAATCTTTCCCGCTTTTCCTCGTCCCTCTCCTTGTAGTTGAATGTTTTTTTTTACGCGTTATGCCCAATTTCTTCAATTTTCGGCTGATCGCATGGATGCTTAGCTCCGTCTCCCATCCCGACGCCATCTCGGACAGCGTGCAATGCGCGCGCTCTTCCGCGAACTTTTGAAACTTTTCGTCGTCCGCGATCTTGCTCCGGTCGCCCGCCTTATACAAAGGTTTTAATTCTCCGGTCTCTTGCAATATTTTATTCCATCGATATACGCAATCGCGCGAAATATCGAAACGATCCGCAACCTCGTCCGCGCTTACACCGGCGCGATACGCTTCCACCGACCGAATCCGCAAGTCCTCGCTATAAGCCTTTGGCACAAAAAACTCCTAAAAGACCCTCCTTTAATCATTCATCCCTTAATTATTCGTTAAAAATTCCCAAAATAAACGTCGCTAACCTGTCGCGAAGGACTATAGTAGGATTGAACATCAAACTGACGAATCGCGGAACGAGACGGAAATTTTCACACGCCAGTTCTAAAATTTCTATATGGGTCGCAGATAAATCGTCTCTTTGATCGACCATAATCGCGGAATAACTATGACTGAGATAGACAAAGTCTCCTTCGGACGCTTTGTCGCATACGCTTCGAGCGGTAGAAAGCGGCGCGGCATACACGAAATTACGCCAACCAACGTCTTCGCGGGAAGATAGCGTGAAGTAGATCCGCTCGGCTCTCCCAGAAGATTCTCGTATTTCCTCAATCACGTAACGGTTTCCGCTATCGTCTTGCGGCGTGATTTTTTCTATAAACGGATCGACGTGCGTTTCGCCGCCGTATGCTAAAGGCGCATAAGCAAACGCTATAAGAGAGAGAAAAAGGTAAAATGCCGACACGTAGACTTCTTGATATTATCAAATATATCATTCAACTTAGGCGACTTACCCAAAATATTCGTTAACCGCCGCTACTTTAAAGATTACGTCGGTGAACACGCGACAAGCCAGCCCGTTTACGCGGTGCCGCTCATAAACTTGGCATATTCGTCGATTAAATGTTCCCCAAAAAGGAGTTGCCGAATCGGACGCATTGGGCCGACACAAGGTTCCTTTCTGCCAAAGGGCCGGCACCGTACCGTCCGCAAGGGGGAAGTCCCAAATAAGGTTTAGAGCGAGGCTCCGGTACTCACTGTGCATTATTTAGGAATCCCGTTAGTAATTGTGTAGATGCGACTATTGCCTCTTATTACGGTATGGACTGGCTCTTACAGTCTACTGTCTAACGCAGGAAGATACCGAAAGGCTGACGAAATATCCGAAGGGAGTACGGGCGGTCTCCGACTCACGGCGATATAGCGCAACTGAGCTTCGGCTTCTGGCATTCCTTTTTTCACAAACGCTATGACACTATCCTCTGGCAACGCAAACATGCGTTGCCGACAGCGTTCCCGCTCCTTACGCGTCGGAACCGGGCGCGCATCCATATAGAGCCGCGCCTACAGCAAATCAAAGATCTACGAAACCGCATCGCCCATCATGCACCCATCTGGAACCGCAATCCGTCCGCAGCCGAAACGCATTCGTTATGCTTGGATTTCATCGCCGCCATCTCGACCGACGCCTTGGAGCGACTGAAGGATATAGACGGCTTTCAAAAGATATGGTTGCAAGGGCCTTTCGCTTAAAGATGATTAAATCCAACCGTTTATCAACAATAAATTGAATATTTATTCTTTTGCCGTATTAATGTCGGAATTTGATTTGGCAGTTTTTGACGATGCTCTTCGGAGAATCGTCAAAGATTATCGATGGCAACCGACTAGGATAAATATAAATGGACTTCCTGCATTCGCTAGACGTCGGCAAAGCGTTGCATCCCCTGTTTAGTCGGATCGCCGATCCTATCACGCCGACCATTTTTCTAGCTATACTGTTTGCTTTAACCGGATGGGGTTGGTGGGAAACTTACCGGCTTTTACGATGGGGAAAACGCCTTTTTAAAACGGCAAGCAAAGTCATTAGAGATCTCGCCCCCGAGCCGAAATCCAAACAGTTCTTTGAGCATTTCGACGAGATTGACGGCAAGATTTGCGAAGACTCCGCTATCAGGCCGTTCTGGCAGGAATTTAGCGAAAGCGCCTTTCCTGACGCCGAACGCCGGCAGATATGCCTAACCGCCCGTCCGTCCAATTACTTGAACAAATACGCCGTTCTCTCCGCTAAGGGGAACGTAAAACAAGTTCAGGCATACCCGAATTACCTGATAGGACTCGGACTGTTTTTTACGTTCCTAGGCTTGGCGGCGGCATTGGACGTCGCTCAATCCGGACTCGGTTCCGCCGAGAAAAGCCAATCGGCCTTGCAGGATTTGCTGGCGGTGGCGTCCGTCAAATTCATCAGCTCGCTGACGGCGGTATTGCTCAGCCTGCTATTATCCTTTTGGCAACGCAGCGCCTTTAACCGGTGTCGCAAGGCGATAAGCGGCTTTTGCTCTCTCATCGAGGAGCGTACCGAGTTCATGCCGACGGAAAAGCTAATGATGCGTTCCCTGACGGAACTGCAAAAGCAAACCGGCTTTCAAGCGAATATGGCACAGAATATCTCGGACAATTTAAGCGCCCTTCTCGCTAAGAGCCTGCCAGAAAGCGTCGTCGGCGCCTTGCAGCCGCTCGCCGATGAAATCCGCCGTTTAGCAAACTCGTTTCAAGGCTCAAATCACGACGCTTTACAAAAAGCGCTCGATGAATTTCTGACACAGCTCCGGCAATCCTCAGGCAAGGATATGGATTCTATGGTGGCGAGCGTGCGGACGCTCAAAGAAGCCTTGGACGTGCTTATCGAGAATATGCAGGGGACAAGCCGAAATTTCGGGCAGGATACGAAGGAATCCACGGGGCGGTTAGCCGCCGTCATGGAACGTTTTTCCGAAACCTTCGCGCCGGTGCAGCAGGGCATGGCGCAATTCGGCCAAACATTGGCCGCGCTGGAGGGCATCGCCAAGCAAATCGAACAAGCGGGAGGCAGCATCAACGGCGCCGCCGGGACGAATGAACGCGCCGTCGCCAATCTCTCCGGAGCGGTGGACGGCATCTCCGGGCAGCTTGAGCCTATCAAGGAAACGTTGCAACATTTGCACGGTTACATGCAATTGGCCGGAGAGAGCGCCCGACAAATGCAGCAAGCGGGCGGGACGATAGAAACCGCCGCCGACGGTTTCCGACGTTCGGCGGACGTCATCGGACAAGTGCATGATAAGCTGGCAGACAAGATGCAGGCATTCTCACAAGCGGCGGATAACGTCTCCGGCACCGTCGTCGCGCTGAAGCATGCGTCGGAGCAAGTCAGCAATGCGGCAAATCCGCTTACGCTTGCATCGAACGGAATGGAGAAGGCCGCGTCCGCCATCCATCAAACGGAAGCGCGGATTCAGGAATCCCAACAGGAGCTCCGGCGGATATTGGAAGGCATCGGCGCCGTATCTGAAGCGTTGCCGAAAACGCTGGCTTCCTATGAACAGCGCTTCGGGAAGGTAGACGCAGATATGGATCGGGCGTTTAGTCGGTTGAGCGAGGGTTCCCTTGAGTTTAGAGAATCCGTAAACACGTTTGTCGCTAAATTGGACGAAAACTTTACGAAGGCCGTCAGTACCCTTGCCGGCGCCATTGAAGAGCTAGCGGAAGAGCGCGCACAACAACCGAC
The DNA here is from genome assembly GCA_040507985.1 of Rickettsiales bacterium. Lineage (GTDB taxonomy): Bacteria > Pseudomonadota > Alphaproteobacteria > Rickettsiales > UBA6187 > JBEVNR01. Next base: position 4,734 of record JBEVNR010000017.1, read on the forward strand.
GGCGACAAGCCACGGATAAGGGGAACGAAGATGACGGTCGCCCGCGACGATACGGAAGCGCATGACGAAAGCTATTTCGCCTCTTTTACCGATTTGCTGGTAGGAGTGCTGTTCGTATTTATTATCCTGCTCATGGTATTTGCCGGCAATTTGAACAAACAGACAGAGCGAGCCAAGGAAGCGACCGAAGAGGCACGAAAAGCCACGGAAGCTATCATCGGCATGTTGGAATCCCGCAATACGGTACTGCAAGAAATGCGCCGTAGTTTGAAGGAAGCGGGAGTAACCGTCACGGTGGACGAAGAACAGGGCATTTTACGGCTGCCCGAAAGCGTCTTGTTCGACTTGGGAAAGGACGCGTTGAGCGTCAGAGGTACGGACGCGCTGGCGAAGCTGGCAGGCGTCATGCGTCGCTATCTGCCTTGTCTCGCACGTCTTCGGGAAACGGAGTCGGGAAATGCCGAGATATGCGCGACGCTAAAGCTAAAAAATCGGGACGGATTGGAAACCGTTTTGATCGAAGGCCATACGGATAGCAAAGGAAGCGATAAGGGATTTGATAATTGGGGGCTTTCCGCTCGCCGCTCCATCAACGTATTCCGCCAGCTTACACAGACGGAATCGATATTGAATCAAAATATCGTCAATTTGCAGGGTTACCCCGTCCTTGCGGTAAGCGCGTATGAATCGCGTCGGCCGGTAAACCCTAACGCCGCTACGGATGACGAACTGAAACAAAACCGCAGGATAGACCTACGCTTTATCATGCGCTCTCCTACGCCTGAGGACGTCAAACGCCTTCAATCCGTGCAACAGTAACGCTATGGCGGGAAAGCTCAAGGAAAAACTCATTCTCTTCCACAGCTTACCCTTTAAGCCGCCCGTCCTGCCTCAAGAGCCGCGCCTTGCTCTAAAGGCGGCGGAAGTCGCCATACGCTTTTCTGGCGTTCCGCGCCCTCCTGAAACGTTTGAGTTGGAACCGATTTATCGACGCTTCATGGAGGCGCTGTCTACGGGCAAATGGGACGACATTTCGTTACGCGATTGGCGTTATGCGCCGTATGTGTTTTGGCATGGCGGCGGTTCCTTAATTAAAGAGGCATCGTTTCGTGCACGCTATCGCGCATGGCTGGAGAGACAAACCGGCAGCGCATGGAAGCGGCTCATCGGGGCTTACCTCCGGGAGTTTCTAAGGCATAAGGATTTTCCGCATATTTACCGTGAATTATCCGGCTGGATAAGGCAAGGCCTGCAACGTCCCGACATGGCAAAGCGGCTGGAGATATGGCGACAGCGCGACGCGGATATAGACATGTTTTCCGACGGGTTCGAGACGGAAAAAGCCGTGGCGGCGTTCATCAAGACGTGCGGTTCGGACATGGCGCGTTTTGCGGAATATACGGGCATGCGCGGAATGTTAGCGCAAAACGGCTATACGCAAGCCGTTGCGGAGACCATGTTGGATCGACTATTACGCTGGACGGCGGAACTGCCTAAGCTTCCGGATACTCTTTTGCCGTTTTTTGATGACGGCAGTACATGGCGTTTTCCGGTCTTACGCGCATCCTTATTAGAAGCGCTGTTGTTACCGTGGAAAGTAAACGTTCCATCCTTGGAATATCAAAACCGATTGCAGAACCTATTGCTTCAGCGTTCGGGCGACCCGCGTTTGCGAAACGTAAGGCAGGATAAATGGCGCGGCGTCTCGGAAGACGCGCTGGCCGTCCTCCTGCGGTGGTTGGTAGGAGAAACGATAAAACAGTTCTTTGCCGTTATCGACCAAGTAGCTGAACCTCAATGGCAATACCGGCGCGCCTTTTGGCTGGCATATTATCATAAGGGCTATATCGACGATGCTTGGGTTGTCTTCGGAAAGCAGGCACGATTACATGCGGTTCAGTCATTCGGGCGCAGCATCGGCGCCGGCAGCATCAGCGGCGGGCAGCATTTCCCTAACCACTCCATACTAATACTGAAAATTGGCGATTATATTTTTGCCGATTGGAGCCATAAAGGTAAATGCAGAGCATGGTCGCTGAATGATCGGAATTGCCCTAAACTCCACCGTCTTGACTATCATGCAGACGATTTTCGTAAGCCTTCGATGCAAATTGTTGCCACCCACCAAGAAGACGGCATCAGCCATCAAGGGAGCGAAAACTACCGCTGGCAGATCCGCTTGGCGGAATTTATCCGCCACAATACTGGCATCACAATGAGTCAACATGATTACCGCATTTAGAAAACGGAAAACCCTTCTTCTGCGCTGCCTTCAGGATGAGGGAACGTTACTCTTTAGGCTTGAGCGCGGCGGGAAGCCTCTCCCCATGCGGGAATGGCGGAATGCCGGGCATGAAGGCGCCGCCGCGTTGATCGAACATGGCATGGAACTCGCCATGCCGGACACGAACTCGGAAGAAGAAACCTTCCGGCTTCCGGAGGAGACGTTAATGGAATGGATGAACGGGCAAGAACGCCACTTGCAGCGCCTGCTGGCACTGCCCCCTCTATACGACGGCGGCATTCAAATCGACAGCGAGGGCATGTTCCATCAACCGGATTTCAGCATCCGTTACCTCTGGCAGAAACCCAACGGGCAGGCCTATACGCGCGTACAGGAGGAAGGCTGCTTTATCACCGTCGCCGGCGAACGCCGTCTTCTGCCGTCCTCCGCATGGCGATTGACGAGGGCATTGCGGCAATTGCAGGACAGGCTCGCCCGGCATACGGAAACCGCCGAACGCATGGCCGACTGGCATGAGGTGCAGCAATTGCTGAGTCTGCTGCCAGAAGAAGAGCGGCAACAAATCAACCAATCTTCCGTCCTGCGGAGCGTCCGTTTGTTTTACGCCAATGCGTTCCGTTTCGAGGCCGTTCCGGGCGAAAGCGGCTACGACATCGCCGTAACGCTTCTGCGCCAGAAAGACAGCGCCTTCCGGACGGAATCCTCTTCCGTGACACACGAACTGTTGCTGACTCCGGCGGATCAAGAAAAGTTTTCAGCCTTCTTTGCAAAAGCCAACAGCTTGACGGCCTGCACGCCGTTGGACGTCGGGCGATATGTGATCCTTGATCCTAACGTCCATAAGCTCTTGCAGCATGTACATACCGTGCGGCGACGACCGTCCGACGCAAGACTGGCCTTTCTCAAAAACCCCCGCGCCGCCTTAATGCAGGAACTCGGGAACGCCATCGACGAAGACGTATTCGCCGCCATCCTCTCCGACCGCGTCGTCGGGCTAGGCGTTTGGCAGGAAAAAGTCGTTCCGTATATTCAGCTTAAAGGCCAACAATGGATTCCGGACGGCAAATTGCCCGACGGCGGAACGAAAGGAATACGCATCGGCAATACGAACGTACCGATCAAGGACGAAGAAGAGGCGCGGAATATTATCTCGGAATGCGCCAAGGCTCGGGAGCAAGGAAAGACCGCCTTTATCCACAAAGGCGAGGAACTGCCGGCGACGCTCGGGACGGAAGAAGCCGTCTCCGCCCTTTATCCCGTCAGACCCAAAAAAAACGAACCGCAGACACCGTCCGAGACGCAGGAAAACCTCCGCAAGGAACGCACGGTCATCATCGTCAAAGAGAATTTTGATGATTTAACCTATGAGGCTATGCGGAAGCCGCGCACGCACGTTCCGCCCTTCAATCATCTGCCCGAACAAATGCGGACGTCGCCTAAGCCTCACCAAAAAATAGGGTTCGACTGGTTATGCGAGCGCTACCGCTCCGGCTCGCGCGGGGCATTGCTAGCCGACGATATGGGGCTCGGGAAGACATGGCAGGCACTGGCGTTCATGGCATGGCTGCGGCAGGGAATGCAGGAGGGCGCCGTCCATCGGTCTCCGATATTGATCGTTGCGCCGACGGGTTTGCTCCGCAATTGGCAGAAGGAAATCACGGATCATTTAAAGGACGGCATAGGCGATACGATAAGCGCCTATGCCGCCGATATTGCTCCCTATCGGCACGGCAGCGCCGGCGAATATTATCTGGATACCAAACGCTTGCAAGCGTCGGATTTGATCCTAACGACCTATGAAACGCTGAATAACTATCAGGTAAGTTTTGCGGCCATATCCTGCGCCGCCGTGATCTTCGATGAAATGCAGAAAGTAAAGAATCCCGCCTCTCAAATCACCGGCGCGGCCAACAGCCTGAAAGCGGATTTCTGGATAGGCATGACCGGCACGCCCGTAGAAAACCGGCTATGTGACTTATGGTGCATTACGGATATTCTTCAACCCGGCTGGCTAGGCAGCGTCAAGGACTTTAGCCGCCGCTTTGAGAAGCCGCTGGCGGAATCCTCCGGCCACGAGCAATTGGAAGAGCTGAACGAATTAATCACGCGGGAAAACGCCGACGCTCCCGCTTATATGCTCCGCCGTATGAAAGAAGACGAGTTGGAGGGATTGCCCAAGAAGCATATCCATACTAGAGCGGAGCCGATGGCTTCGATTCAGGCCGCCGCTTATTCCGCAGCGGTGGAACGGGCGCAAACGGACGACCGTCCCGGCAGCATGCTGCGCGCGCTCCACGACATGCGGGCCATATCCCTGCATCCCGACTATCGCCGAACCGAACGTTATGCAGATGACGAAGCGTTCATCGCCTCTTCCGCACGGGTAAAAACCTGCTTCAAGATAATGGAAGAGATTCGCCGGAAAAACGAAAAGGCGTTGATTTTCGTCGAATATGACTGCTGGCATCAGCGCGATTTCCTGCCGGCGATGCTGAAGCGCCGTTTCGGTTTGGCGGAAATGCCGATGATTATCAACGGCGGCGTACAAGGCGCCGAAAGACAGGCGCGGGTAGAGCGTTTCCAAAACCGCGAGGAAGGCTTCGACGTCATGCTGATTAGCCCGAAAGCCGGAGGAGTAGGGCTGACCCTGACGGCGGCGAATCATGTGATCCACCTTACCCGTTGGTGGAATCCGGCAGTGGAAGACCAAGCGACGGATCGCGTCTACCGCATCGGGCAGAAGCGGGAGGTACATGTTTACTATCCGATGGCCATCCATCCGAGTTTAGACAGTTTCGACTCCTGCCTGCACGAATTATTGGAAAGCAAACGCCGGCTCAGCCGAAAAACTCTCCTGCCGGCGACGGAGGCGGACACGGTAGCGGCGCTGTTTACAAAAACCGTTCGGCAGCGGGACGACGATCTAGCCGGCATGCAGGAAATCGCCGGCATGACGGGACAACAATTCCAAAGCTACGTTTTAAGCCGTCTATCCCGCGCGGCGAGCGCCTACGGCTTGCACACCCGACATACGCCGTCTTCATGGGACGGCGGGGCCGACATGATTCTGGAAACCGATGACGGCGAAATTCTTGCCGTGATCCAATGCAAACACAGCGGCAATCCTCAAGCTACCAAGACCGGAAGCGATGACGCGAGAAGAGCGTTTGGCGGCTACGGACTGAAATCGGACGCGTTTAGCGTAGTCATTACCAATGCTCGGGCGTCCGCAGCAGATCGGGCTTGGCATAGCGAAAATCCTGACCGGCATTTGTTGGTAGATGGAGAGGAGGCTTGCCGACCGGAAAGAATTCTGAAGTTCGTGGCGGAGTCAAGGGATAAACTTAGCTGAATGTGACGCGCAGGCAGACGGTAGGCTAACGCGCTCTCGTTAAACTCCCCTCTATCAGACAAGTTTTGAACATTGTGATGTCTCCGAAGCGGTCTCATTTTTTCCGACGGGGTGAGGCGCTTGTCGGCATACGCTATGGCCAGAGCATCCATCAAAGAGCGTATTAAAGGACTCCAATTTCATAAGCATAGCCTTTTTACCAAGGCGTTTCGCACCTGATGGCATCATTTCTGTCTGCCGCAACGTAAGGGTGCAATCTTAACTTCTGGATGGAGGCACAGAGCTTCTCCAGACCTTTTTCATATCCGCACAAATTTCGTGTATAAATGGCATTTTCTGTGGTTTTAAAAAATTCGATTTTTATCTTTGATTTCTTAGAAGACATTGGATTCATTTATTAAAAACAGCGAAACGAAACGGCCCTTTTCGTTTCGCACCTAGAGGTCAATCGTGCCTCGCGAGTTACCCACGATTCGAGGGCCGGGGAGTACCTTGGCCTCGGGCTCCGCGCCCCCCTCGGTACGCCCCCGAGAGGGCTGGAGAAGGCCGCTTCGGCATGCCGCAGGCCTCACCGCGCCGTCCGCAGCGCCTGCGCGAGGCGACGGCGCATGTGGCCGGCAAAGGCCTTCCTCGCCTCCCGCAGCGCGGCCTCGAAGAAGCCGAAGCGGGGACGGACATGCGCGTCGGGAGAGAAGGCGAACATGCGTTCGATGGAGGAGCGGCTCCGACGCACGAACGCGCCCTTCGGCAAGAGGAAGGCGCGCTTGCGCGTGTCCAAAAGTTTCCGCACCCCGCCCGCACGGCGCAGGCTGACGGGCGTCGCGTCCGACGGCACGGCGAGGTTCTTGCCCCGCTGCGGCGTCTTCGTCCCGCCCTTCTCCTGCAGCTCCGCCCAGCGCACCTTCGTGTAGACGGAGGCCTTCAGGCTGCCCTTGGTCGCCCGCTCGACCTTGATCCCCGAGGGAGCGCCGGGCGCGTACCACTTCCTGCGGTTCTCGAACGCCGCCTCGGCGCGGGAGACCGCCGCCTTCTGCACGTCCTTAGCCGTATCGTTCAACGCCAGCATGGCGGCGAACGGGATCTGCTGCCGCCGGATGCGGTCGAGACCGGCGGCGAACTCCTTGAGGTTGTGCGTAACCGAAATCTCCATGACTCCTCCTACGAATCGGGTTGCGTCGGTACGCCGTATTGCAGTCCCGATAGCAGCGCGAACGCCGCCAGCGGCGCGCTGCCCGAGTTGCCAGACGGCGTGATCGTGAGCCGCACGTACCGCTTGTTGGGACGATAGCCGATACGCCGCACCTCGCCGTCGTCGGCGAAGGTAAAGCCCGCCTGCGCCTCCGTGCCTTCCAGATACTTGTCGTCCACGGCGGTTGCGTCGGAGAGGTTGGCGACGTTGCCGTCCTCCACCAGAACGGCGAAGGCGGCATCCGCATCGGCCAGAACGCCCGTCAGAATCCCGAACTCGACGTAGCCTACGCCCGCGCAGTCGATGATCGAACTAACCAAAGCGGTGTTGTCGTTGGCTGCGACGGGCGCAATGGCCTTCTTCAGCACGGTAGACGATCTCAAATTAGCGGGCATGTTTCACCTCCGATTGGCGTTTTCCTTGTCTTTCAGCGTAGTTCCGCCGCCCTTCGCCCGTGAAGATTCTTTCGCCGCGCTCCCGTGCGGCAAGCCAAGCACGAAGGGCGCGACGCGCTCCGCCTGCACCCCGAGCGAGGCCCGCGCCGCCTCGCGGTCGAAGGCGTCGATGTACCGCTCCGTCACCTTGATGTCGCTATGCCGCAGCAGGCTCTTGATCGCCGCCATGCTCGCGCCCGCTTGGTTGAGGTCGGTCGCGAAAGCGTGGCGGAGGCCGTGGAAGGTCAGGTCGGACAATCCCGCCTTGGCCCGGACGCGCCGCCATTCGCGGTACATGTCTCCCGCCTTGCCGAACAGCAGGGAGGCACTGTCGGGCAGCGTCTCCATGTAGGCGGACAGCACGTCGGCCACCTCCTTGCAGACGGCGACGCTCATGGACTTTCCGCCCTTCATCTTAGCGAAATGGATCGTGCCGCCCGCCGCGTCCACGTCCCGCGTCCGCAGGGAAAGGAGCTGCGACTTGCGCCCGCCCGTCGCCAATGCCAGCATGACCAACACGCCGACGGGCTTTTTGATCTCCTCGCCCGCCGCCGCGAACAGCCGCTCCCGCTCCGCCGTCGAAAGCGGCCTCGCCTTGGGCGGCGGCTCCTTGCATTTGCGGACGTCGAAGGCGGGATTGACGGCGATCCATCCCCATTCCTTCCGCGCGACGGTCAGGCAATGGGAGACGGCGGCGAGATAGCGGTTGACGGTGGCGGGACTGCGGCCCGAGGCCCGCAGCTCGTCGCGGCATTCCGCCAGCAATCCCGACGTGACGTGGCAGAGCAGCGTCGCGCCGAGCCGCCTCCGCCACCAAGTGAACTGCGCCCGCTGGCAGCGCAGGAAGTCCGCGCTGTCGCTCTTGATCGGCAGCACGTCGCGCAAATAGCGGTCGATCATCTCCTCCGCCGTGTGCCGCGCCCACGCCTTGGCGTCGGCGGCGCGGTCGAACACGCGGCTGCGCGGACGGAAGCCCGCGCGGCGGACGACGGCCTGCCACGCCGTCCCGCCGCCCTTTTTCACCCGCCGAACCGTCGCCACGCCGACCGCGCTTTCTTGTGATGGATGTGTGATGGACTCCCATGCTAATCCCCCGCCGCCGTAGGGTGAAGACGGCTTTTTCCGCAAGACTTATAATCCTCGTGACATTTCTTCGGAAAGGCGTTATGCGGATTGCAGGAAACGCGAACCGCTACGGCAGGACAGACATGGACGCGACAGTCATCGCGGCGTATATCGGCGGCGGATTTCTTATCGCCGACCCTATTCCCGGCGCACAAGCAAAACTATACGCTCCGGAACATCGGCGCCGACGGCATGTCAATCACATAGGCGAGGCGAACCAACCTTTAGAGTGGCTGAGCGTCAGGTCCGAGTTCCAACCGCGCAGGAAATAGCGGGCGGACGGATGAAGGCAGCCGTCTCCTCCAATTCCATGCCGATCTCCTCTTGACGAAGGCGGGCGTTGCGTTCGACGGTTGCCGGGAACGGCGTTAGCGATAGGGAATAACCGGCACGGATACCCAAAGCGCCGGGAACCAAAAACACGATAAAACCATATGCGATCTTATTCGCGGGAAGCCGCTATTGTATTCGCTGCACTCCCGAGGCAGGAGATTGCGTGCGCCGCTTGAGGCGAAACGTATAAACTCGCTGCTGACGGAAGCGGGCAAACTAAGGCGTGTCATCAATTAAACAATCCGTAGGATTGTCATCCCGAACTTGTTTCGAGATGACAAAACCTAACGGTTTTGTTCAAATGAAGATCGATCAATGCCCTCTTTATACTTAATTGATGACACGCCCTAGGTTTTGTTGACGTTTTTGTCATCGGCAGGAAGTATAGGGCGAGCCGGAAGAGAGGCGGCAAGGAGTTTCCGAACCGTGCCGGCGGCTTTCGGCTTTAGCCGGCCGTTACGCACGGGCAATAATATAACGATTTCGCAAGTTGCAGGGATACGGGCGATGATAAAGGATTTACTTCCCCCTGAACCATATCACGGAAGCCCCTTGTCCCTTAAAGAACGCATTCTCTCGCTATCGGCGCGTCTCGCCGCATTAGAGGCCGAGAAGAACGTCCTGCTCTCGGAATTGGATGAGCTGCGGAAACACCAGGAAGAGGAACCGCGCGCTCTTCTCCGCCAAACGCCTTCCGCCCTTTCCCCCGAACAAAAAATCTCCCTCTTCATGGATTTGTTCCAAGGCCGCCCGGACGTATTCCCCAAGCGATGGGACAACGCCAAAACCGGCAAATCCGGATACGCGCCCGCCTGTCACAACGAATGGGTAAGGGGCGTATGCAACAAGCCGAAAGTCAAATGCAGCGAATACCCTCATCAAGCGTTCGTCGCATGGACTCAGGAGACGGCGCGAAAGCATTTGCGGGGAGAGGCGATTTTCGGCGTTTATCCCATGCTCGCGGACGAAACATGCCGCTTCTTAGCGGCGGATTTCGACAAGGAACATTGGCAACGCGACGCAGCGGCGTTTCTGGAGACGTGCAAGCGGCGCAACGTTCCCGCCGCCTTGGAACGCTCCCGCTCCGGCAACGGCGGGCATGTGTGGATTTTCTTCGACGAGAAGGTAGCGGCTTCCGACGCTCGTAAGATGGGCGCGACGCTGCTTACGGAAACGATGGAACGTCGCCCCGAAATCGGCTTCGAATCCTATGACCGCTTCTTTCCGAGCCAAGATACCATGCCCGCCGGCGGTTTCGGCAATTTGATCGCCCTGCCGCTCCAACGCCTTCCGCGCGAGAAAGGCAATAGCATGTTTCTTGACGAGAATTTTGAACCCTATCCCGATCAATGGGAATATCTGGCTTCCGTCCGCAAAATGACGCGGGCGGAAGTCGGCATGATCGTCGCCGAAGCGGAAAGGCAAGGCCGCATTCTCGGAGTGCGCATGCCTTTGGAGGAAACGGAGGAGAACGACAAGCCGTGGACGGCCCGCCCCTCTCGCGTCTCCGCTCCTATCGCGATAACGCAAAAGCTGCCGGATTCCGTAGAAGTCGTTTTCGGCAACCAACTCTATATCCCCAAAGCCGATTTGCCGCCGCCTTTGATAAACCGCTTGATCCGCTTGGCGGCGTTCCAAAACCCGGAATTCTATATGGCGCAATCGATGCGCCTATCCACCTTCGGAAAGCCGCGCATTATCGCTTGCGCGGAGGATTTTCCAAAGCATATCGGACTGCCGCGCGGATGTGCGGACGAAGCCATAGAGTTGCTGCGCTCGCTACACGTAAACGTCTCTATCGACGATCAGAGAAACGTCGGGAGCGGATTGGAAACGCGGTTTCTCGGAACGCTATCGTCCGAACAAGAACAAGCGGCCAAAGCGATGCTCGCGCACGAAACGGGCGTATTGGCGGCGACTACCGCCTTCGGAAAAACGGTCGTCGCCGCGCGCATCATTGCGGAGCGGAACGTCAATACGCTTGTGTTGGTGCATCGCCGCCAATTGTTGGATCAATGGGTCTCCCGTCTGCAAACGTTCTTGGATATTCCGGAGAAAGACATCGGCAGAATCGGCGGCGGCAAACGCAAATCTTTAGGCAGAATTGACGTAGCCCTTATCCAGAGTCTTGCAAGAAAAAACGCCGTGGACAATATCGTGGCGGATTACGGCCATTTGGTCGTCGATGAATGCCATCACCTATCCGCCGTCAGCTTTGAAGCGGTCGCGCGGGCGTTCAAAGGCAAATACGTTCTCGGACTCACCGCCACCGCTACCCGCAAGGACGGCCATCACCCGATCATCTTCATGCAGTGCGGTTCGATCCGCTATAGGGTAGACGCAAAACGGCAAGCGGCATTGCGTCCGTTCTCGCATCGCGTCGTCATCCGTCCGACGATGTTGCAACCCGCTTTTCCTACCGGTCAAAAACCGTCGATCCAACAGCTTTATGCCGCCATCGGAGGTAGCGAATCGCGCAACCGACAAATCTTCGATGACGTGTTGAACTGTCTGGAAGCCGGACGCTACCCGCTCATCCTGACGGAGCGCAAAGACCATGCCGCTTCATTGGCAGAACGTTTTGCCAAATTCTGCAAGAACGTTGTCTTGCTTGTCGGCGGACAATCCGCCAAAAGCCGTGCGGAGACGGACGCGCGGCTCGCGTCAATTCCGGACGGCGAAGAACGCCTCCTCATCGCCACCGGCCGCTATATCGGCGAAGGCTTCGACGACGCACGGTTGGATACGTTATTTCTCGCTATGCCCGTCTCGTGGCACGGAACGCTCGCACAATATGCGGGACGGCTTCACCGGCTGCATCATGCCAAGCGGGAGGTTGTCATCTACGACTATGTAGACGGCGGCGTTCCCATGCTGGCGAATATGGCGGAGAAGCGGAGGAAGGGGTATGAGCGGTTGGGGTATGCGATAGAAAATAGCTCTCCGTCATTTGGTAGGCAAGAATCGATGAATCCTTGAAGAAATCGGCGAGAATCCATATAACTTCGGCAATCTTCCGTCTTAAGTCGCTAATGTGATAAATCATGACCGAGAAAAACCCTACGGATTCCGTAGAAGATTCAGAACTGCCGGCAGCGTCGGAAACGCCCTTCCTTCTTTATGGTAGCGACGACGAGAAAGTCCATGTTCGCGTCCTTCTGCAAGGAGAGACAATTTGGCTACCGCAAAAATGGATGGCCGAACTCTTTCAAACGACTCCGGACAATATCGGCCTCCATCTGAAGAATATTTATTCCGAAGGCGAACTCGTCGAAACGGCAACTGCCGAGGATTTCTCGGTAGTTCAAAACGAAGGCGGACGCGCCGTCCGACGCAAGGTCAGACATTACAATTTAGACGCAATTATTGCCGTTGGATATCGCGTCAACTCCAAGCGAGCGACGCAATTCCGCATTTGGGCCACGCAAGTTCTCAAGGAATATATCAAAAAGGGCTTCGTACTGGACGACGACCGCCTAAAACAAGGCGAACGAACCTTCGGGCAAGATTACTTTCAAGAATTACTGGAGCGCGTCCGCTCCATCCGCGCCAGCGAGCGGCGCATTTATCAGAAGATCACCGATATTTTTGCCGAGTGTAGCGCGGACTATGACTCCTCCGCCGATATCACCCATGATTTTTATGCGATGGTGCAGAATAAATTTCATTTCGCCATCACCGGCCAAACCGCCGCCGAAATCATTCACGCTAAAGCGGATAGTGCGGCTCCCTATATGGGATTGCAGACATGGAAGCACGCTCCCGATGGCCGCATCTTGTCGTCGGACGTGACGATTGCCAAGAACTACCTATCGGAACCTGATATAAAGCGGTTGGAGCGTACCGTTTCGGGCTTCTTTGACTATATCGAGAATATCATCGAAAACCGCGTGATGATGAAAATGGAAGATATGGCGGCAAGCGTCGATAAATTCCTTGCGTTTAACGAATATGCCGTCCTGTCGAACAAAGGCGCCGTCAGCAAAGCGCAAGCGGATCAAAAGGCGTTGGAGGAGTATAAGATATTCAATAAAACGCAGAAGATAGAATCGGACTTCGATAGAATGATAAAAGGGATAACCAAGCAACCGACAAGAAAACGTCGGAAAGGCCAAGAATAACGTGCACCTTTCTTTAAAATTTTCTGCCTTTAGCAATGTAGAAGGATAATAAAATCCGTACCCTCGTGTTTAACTCTCTTCGTTTGCCTCATACCGATGCTTTCGCAACATAATATTTTCATCCGCTCTTTGCTTCTCTCGTTCCGCCTGTTTGCTTAGCTCCGAGATATAATTCTCGGCAAATTCCCTTATTCTTTCATCGGACTCTTTCAGCCAAGGAGTAATTTCTTCGATTTTTCTTTGATATGCTTCAACGGAGCCATAATCTCCGGATAGCATCCCTGTCGTTTGCAACGCGACGCTTATATCTCCTTCTAAGGAACATCCACTAAGCAAGAATGCGGTTCTTCCATTCACTATAGTTATCGCGGAGATTCTCTCCTTCCTCCCATTTACTAAAAATTCCTTCGTATCCAATCAGGACTTTGAATATTTGATATTCAGTATCTTTATCTAAGATTGCTTTTATTCTTAATGCCGCTTCCTTTTCCCGAGCAGTCATGCCGCGCCGAAAGAAAAAATATGCGTCATGCTCCATCTTTTGTTTTATTTGCAGCTCTTCCTTGTCAAGTATCGAAGCCATGAATTCCAAAAAATCTGCCGTGTCATCGGCAATCATATTTTTGAGATTATCGTCGCATATGCTCATAGTCGGGGTATGAGTGGCGGAGGTCATCGCCGCCATGACTGTTTGTTTTTGTTCGATATTCTCTGCTACGGAATATAATTCTTTTAGTATTTGCAACGCCTCTTTCCGAACGTTTTTCATTTCGTCTGCTGTCGGTATTGAAGCAGAATGAAAGGAAATCTCGTCAGGACTCGACATACTTGTTCCGCTAAGCGCGGAAGAGAGCATATTGCTGCAAACTAAAACAATGCCGGCGAAATAGGTACGTTTATAAGAGGCATCAAAAGACTGAATTTTAGCAATAATATTTTGTTGCGGCCATGCGCCTGCACCGCCGCCGCCTTTATTGTTCTTATAAAATATATGGAGGTTGTATTTCGAGACATCTTCAAGACATTGTTTAGCCTTATCAGCCTTTTTTTATCCGAATGATTGGCATATTGAAATATGATATCTAAAATATCATTTATTTGATAATATCGTATACGATTTAGGATCTCTAATGCATCAACAGTAAGGGTATTATTATTCCGAAACTTTAAAAACCATCCTTCGGGATATTGTTGGGTTTCTATTTCATAAGTTAATTGTATATTTTGCAACCTGAGAAGTAATTTTCTTATGATATCAACAGCTTCATTGGAAACGCGATATGCGATCACTTCGAGTAGTTCTAATGCACTATGGATAGATTCATATTTATTCTCGGTCTCCAAAGAATCACCTATTTTCTTTACTTCTTTTCCAAGAGCTATTTTTGCATAATCACTGTTATGACTAGCTAGCTGGGATAGAATTTCTTTTCGTTGTTGCTTATCCATAAATTATTCTTTTTCCAACATCTTTACAATCTCAGGCATTATCCTTTCTCCCGCCTCTTTGCATATCTTCTTGTCTTTTGCTATATAATGATTTCCTGTGTCCGTTATTAAGGAAAACGGCTCATGGGATAGAATAACCCCATATGATTTTATTAAATCCAGATTGAATCCTAAAGAGGCAATCGAAGATATAACATCCTCTTTGACGGGGGCGCTCATCCAATATGTCATACCAAGCAATCGGATAAATACCGCTCGCATATCGTCATTCATAGCTTTGGAGAGAATATAATCAAGACTATCTGGTTTAGGCACTTCCAGAATACCCGATCGTTCTTCCGGAACAGAAGATTCTACTAGCGGAATAGCGGGTTCCTTTATCTTATGAGCATTATTTTTCTCTTCTTGGAGTTTAGACAACAGATCTTTGCCGTCAATGGAATCAAAATCTAGCCCCTTCAAAGCATCACGTAATGTGACATCATTACAAATGCAGAATCGATTTTGAATACTCTTATGACCTTCGTCTTCTATTGCATCTTTGGCAGCTGCAAATATCCATGCATCAGGAATATCTTTCCTATTTTTCTTCTCTTTAAAAGGATGATCGCCAGAGAAATATGCCTCCCATGTGAATGAAATATGTTTTTCAACTGGAGGATATA
>JBEVNR010000003.1:0-36655 GCA_040507985.1 Rickettsiales bacterium
CAAAGGAAAATCCTTCAAACAAGCCATCGTCGCCGTCATGCGCAAAATCCTCCTAACCCTTAACGCCATGATTAAAAACAATCAAAGGTGGAATGAAAATTATTCTTCTCTATAAGCAAATAACAGTTGCTAACATAGACTCTAAACATGACTACGCTTCCTCCATTTTTCGCCGCGCCGTCAGGGCGGTGAGCAACGTTCCCTCGTCTAAATAGCTTAGCTCGCCGCCGACGGGAACGCCTTGCGCGATGCGGGTGACGGCGACGCCGGTCGGCTCCAGCGCGTCGGCGACGTAAGAGGCGGTGGCCCGGCCGTCCAGGGTGGTGGCGGTGGCGACGATCACTTCTTCGACGTTTTCGCTTTTGACGCGTGCGACGAGGGCGGGAACGCACAACTCGTCCGGACCACGCCCCTCTATCGCCGACAGCGCGCCGCCGAGCACGTGATACCGCCCCTTAAACGCGCCGCTGCGCTCTATCGCCCACAGGTCGGAGACGTCTTCCACCACGCAAATCCTGCCCTCTCGGGCGCGGCGCGGATCGGCGCAAACGTGGCACGGATCGATCGCGTCAAGGTTGCGGCACACGGAACAGGTGACGATGCGTTGCTTGACGTCGGAAAGCGCGAAAAGGAGTGGCTCGATGCGCGATTCTTTTTCGCGCATTAAGTGCAAGGCGGCGCGTTCGGCGGAGCGCTTTCCCATGCCGGGCAAGCGCGCCAACGTTTTAACCAGCCGCGCGACGGATTCGTGCATGAACAATCGGCTTAAAACGGCAATTTCATTCCGGCGGGCAAGCCCATGCCGCCCATCGCCTGGCGCATGGCGTGCGAGGTGGCGTCGTCCGCCTCTTTTTTCGCGTTGTTGAAGGCCGCCGCGATTAAATCTTCCGCCACGTCCTTCTCGTCTTTATTCATTAACGACGGATCAAGCTCCACCGACAGGGCCTCTCCCTTGCCGTTGATGCGCACCTTCACCATGCCCCCGCCGGAGACGCCGTCAAATTCGCGCCGCGCGATCTCCTCTTGCAGTTGTTCCATTTTTTTCTGCATGGCCTGCGCTTGCTGCATCATTTTTTGCACGTTCATCATAGTGGCATTATCCTTCATTTCTTATTCGGCGGCGTTCCCGCGACTATAGCTGCGAAGGGGCGGCGCGTCCATCGATTTTCGCCACGGACGAAAAGCGCTTGCGTCCTTGGCGCCGCGCATGACGAGGTCGCCGGAGAGGAATAGCGCCATATTTCCGCGCGCGGAAAAATCGCTAAAGACGAGCGCCGGCGCGACGCCGCACTCCATCCATGCGTTCTCGCTTTGCAGGGAAAGCGCGACGACGACGTTGTTCCCTGTCTTGTCGCAATGGGCGCGGGCGTAACGTTCCGACGCGCTAAGCACGACTTTTTTGCCCCGCAGGCGCAGCGCGCATCCTTCCTTGTCGCATTCCGCGCCCGGAGGCAAATTTTTATATAAGGGAACCGCGCGCGCGAGGGCGAGTCGCTCCCGCCATTTTTCCCGCGCGTAGCGATCGCGGCGCATGTCGCTCACATAGAGCGCGTCGCCGCCTTGAAAACGCACGGCAAAGACTTTTCCGTTTTCGGAAACGATCACGTCCGGAAGCGAAACGGAGCGATACATGTAAAGCGCCGCTGCGACCGGCGCTAACCCCCAGCATTTTTTTCGGCCCGTTCCCAGATAGCATAACACCATGCCGGAGAGCAAAAGCAGCAAGGTGCGTCCGTCCGGAGCGACGACGGGAAGCGTGCCGGCGGGGACGCGCGCGAATAATTTCGCCGACGCGATCAGCGCCCCGATGGCCCATTCCGCCGCCTTGCAAAAAGGAAGCTCCAACCCAAAGGGCATCGCTATCGCTGCCGCCAAGGTGGCCGGCATGACCACGGCGCCCGTGAGGGGAACGGCCACCATGTTGGCGGGCAGTCCGAGCCACGAAAACTGGTTGAAATGATAGGCGGAAAACGGCATGGTCGCCACGCCGGCGGCGAAGGACGCCAGCAACACCCCTCCTAAATATGCGACTCCCCGCTTAAGCGCGGACGGTTTATCCGTCTCCTCTCCTTCGTCCTTGCGACGAAGCATGTCGACGTGGGAGAGAATCGCCAGCACGGCGAAAAACGACATTTGAAAACCGGGGTGCAGCGCCATGTGCGGTTGCCAACCTAGCAACCCAACGGCGGCCAATCCGACGTTATGCATGGGGGTGGCGCGCCTGCCGGAAGCCACGCCGACCAACAATATCGACGCCATAATGAACGCTCGCTGGGCGGAGACGGGAGCGCCGGCGAGCAACACGTAGGCGCCGGCCGCGACGATGGCCCCGAGCGCCGCCGGCACGCGCGCGTCGTAGGCGGAAGCGAAGCGGAAATTATAGGAGAGCAATGTTCGGATAAGGAAAAAAGCGAGGCCGGCCGCCATCGCGACGTGGCTTCCCGATATGGCCATTAAATGCCATATGCCGACATAGCGAAAGACGTTTTGCAATTCCTCCGAAATGCCTCCCGCCATGCCGACGACCAGCGCCGTCGCGACGGCCGCCTCCTCCGGCGCCATGCGTTCGCGAAAGCGTTCGGCAACGGCAAGGCGCAACCCGTCCACGTACCCGGACAGGGAGCGCTCTTTCTCGCGCGATATCCGATATATGCCCGACAGCGCGTATCCTACAGCTCCGACGCCGTCATAATAGGCAAAAAACGAAAAATCGTATCCTCCGGAGACGACCGGCGCGGGCAGGGGCCGCAGCGCCGCCGCCGAGATATAGACCACGTCGCCGGGCAAAGCGTCCTTTACCTGGGATGCCCGCACGCTAAGCCGCACGCCATAGGGGAGGGGAGGGGCGCTTAACTCCCCGATGCGCACGCGAGACAAATACAGCTTCGCGCCGCCTTCGCGGGGATCGATTTTATCCAGCGTTGCATATAAGGGCGCGATTTCCGTCTCGCGTTCCAAAAGCGGGTGCGAGACGCGAAGCGTTTCAGCCTTGCCCGAGGCGAATCCGACGACGAAAAATAGCGGTAGCCATACATATTCGCGCAATCCCTCTCGCTTCCAAACGCACGCGAAAACTGCAAGACATATAAGCAAGACGCAGAAAACGGGAAGGGCGTCCGGCTCGGCAGGCAAGGAGAAATACGAAGCTGCGCCAAGCGTCATGGCCCATGCGCGAAAACACATGCGGCGCGTCACGTAGGCGCTTTCGCTTATATACCGCACGATTCCGGCCGAAAAAAATGTGCTCAAAGATGGTGCGGTCGAGAAGAATCGAACTTCCACGACCTTTCGGCCACAGCGACCTCAACGCTGCGCGTCTACCGGTTCCGCCACGACCGCGCATCCTAAGCTACTTTATAAAGACGTACGATAGCGAAAAAACGCGTTCCGTCAAGGGGTTTGTCGCGGCGATTGCCGCGAATTCTTAGAACCTGTAGCGAATTAAGGTTTCATAAGGAACTGCGGTTACTGTAAGGGCGGGTGGCGGCATACAGCCTACGTTATGCAAGGTCTAATGTACGTGGCGCCACGCAAAACGCTATTGACAATTATTCGGCTAACGCCGGATAATGGGGCGTCCGCGCGCATTCGAGTAAAGGAATTTTTAAAAAAATGATCGTGAAAAAAAATGAGGCGCTCCGCATGGGTGAAAACATCCCCGCTCTCATAAGCGACATGGGATTAAGCGCCGTTGGGGCGAAGCGCGTGTTGGCGGCGGCGTCCGATGAAACCCGTTCGCGCGCGCTGCGCGAGATGGCTGCGTGCGTGCGCGCCCAGAAGGCGTCGATCGCGGCGGCGAACGCGCGCGACATGGAAGGGGCGAAGGAGCGCGGACTCTCCAAGGCCGCGCAAGACCGCCTCGCCTTGAACGACGATCGCATGGAAGCGATGGCAAGGGGGTTGGAGGCGATCGCAGATCGTCCCGATCCGCTCGGAAAAATATTGGAGGACCGCACCGTCGCGCATAACGGGCTACGCATTAAGCGCGTTAGCGTTCCCATCGGCGTGATCGGCGTCATTTACGAAGCGCGCCCCAACGTGACGGCGGACGCGGCGGGGTTGTGCGTGAAATCCGGCAACGCCTGCATATTGCGCGGCGGCTCCGAAAGTTTTTACTCGTGCCAAGCCGTTCACGCGGCGTTGGAAAAAGGGTTGGAAAACGCCGGATTGCCCAAAGAATGCGCGCAATTCGTTCCCACTCCCGACCGCGAGGCCGTGGGCGCCTTGCTGCGCATGGCCGATTGCGTCGACTTAATCGTGCCGCGCGGCGGCAAAAGCCTGTGCGAACGCGTCGCAAACGAGAGCAAGGTTCCCACCCTGTTGCATTTGGACGGGGTGTGCTCCACCTATATCGATGCGTCGGCCAATATCGACATGGCGATAAAAGTGGCCGTAAACGCCAAAATGCGCCGCACCGGCATTTGCGGCGCGACGGAAAATATATTATTCGACAAGGCGTTGCCCAAAGAATCGGTGTGCCGCGTTATTTCGGCGCTCATTGAAAAAGGATGCGCGGTGCGCGCGGACGACGCCGTGACCCAAGCCTGCCGGGGATTGGTCGTCGCGGCGGCAAATGACCACGATTGGGGCGAGGAATATCTTGACGCCGTCATATCCGCCGCCGTCGTGGACGGAGTGAAGGGCGCCGCTTCCTTTATTGCGCGCTACGGCTCCGCCCATACCGACGCGATTATTGCGGAGAATCCCGACGCGGCGGAGTATTTCTTCGCGCACGTCGACAGCGCCATCGTGATGCATAACGCCTCGACGCAATTCGCGGACGGGGGAGAATTTGGCTTGGGCGCCGAAATCGGCATCGCCACCGGGCGGCTGCATGCGCGCGGTCCCGTGGGCGCCGACCAACTCACCACCTATAAATATATCGTGATCGGCGACGGCGCATGCCGTCCGTAACCGCCTCAGGAGGACATATGGCGCGCGCATTCGAGGGGTATAACGTCGTCGTCACCGGCTCGACGAGCGGCATCGGGCAAAGCATCGCGGAACATTTCGCGACGCGCGGCGCGAACATCGTCTTAAACGGATTCGGCGACGTCGCCGCCATTGAAGCGCTGCGTCTTTCCCTGGAAAGCCGGCATGGAATTAAGGCCATGTATCATAACGCCGACATGTCGGACTACGCCCAGGTGGAGCGCATGGCGGCGGCGACGCACGACGCCTTCGGTCATATCGACGCGCTGGTAAACAACGCCGGCGTGCAATATGTCGCGCCGCTGGAAGATTTTCCGGTGGAGCAATGGCAAAAAATCATTGCGGTGAACCTTTCCGCCGCGTTTTACGCCATGAAGGCGTTTTTGCCGAACATGCAGCGCCGCAATTTCGGGCGTATCGTCAACGTCGCTTCCGCCCACGGGCTGGTGGCGTCGGCGAATAAGGCGGCCTACGTCGCGGCAAAACACGGATTGATGGGGTTAACGAAGGTCGCGGCGCTGGAAAACGCTGAACGCGACCTTACCGTGAACGCCGTCTGCCCGGGCTGGGTGGAAACTCCGTTGGTCAAAAAACAAATCGAAGACCGCGCGGCCCTTAACCATTCCTCATACGAGGAAGAGGCGATAAAGCTGGTCGGCGAAAAACATCCGAACAAACGCTTCAACCCTCCCGACGCCGTCGCGGAGGCCGTTGCCTATTTCGCGCGCAGGGAAAATAAATATTGCACCGGAACGCATCTCTCCGTTGACGGAGGGTGGACCGCGCAATAAATCATGGAATGGCAAGACTTCCCGTATCCTGCCGATTACGTCGCGCTGTGCGCCATGATGGAGGCGCGCGTGGCGGCGATTCGCGCTGGCGAGGCGAGCGAAGCCGTATGGACGGCGGAATTTCCTCCGCTTTACACCGCCGGCACGAGCGCGTCCGACGCCGACGTGATTGAGGCGCGCTTTCCCGTCCATCGCGTCGGGCGAGGAGGAAAGCTCACCTATCACGGACCCGGCCAGCGCGTATGCTACGTAATGCTCGATCTCGACGCCAGGAAAAAGCGCGACGTGCGGGCCTATGTCCGACATTTGGAGGAATGGCTCATCCGTGCCTTGTGGGATATGGGCGTGAAGGGCGAAAGGCGGGAAGACCGCGTCGGCATCTGGACGGTCGACGATAACGGCGTCGAGGCGAAAATCGCGGCGATCGGCGTGCGGATGCGCAAATGGGTGACGTATCACGGCGTCGCGCTGAACGTGGCGCCCGATTTGTCGCATTACGGCGGCATCGTGCCGTGCGGCATTCGCGATTACGGCGTGACGTCGCTGCGCGCGCTGGGCGTTCGCGCCGACATGCCGTCCGTCGACGCCGCCTTGCGACGTCGGTTTGACGAGGTGTTTTTGTGCTTTTAATACGAAACGTGAGATTAATTCCGTATGCTCGCGCCATTTTCTCGCCCTTGCGTGAGTTATGCCGCTATTTTTCATTATAGGGATAGGTCCGTTGTTGAACGATAACGTATCCCCGACGCTGTGCGACGTCGAAGGTGCGCATGGCGGCGACAAGGTCGGCCGTGTCCGCCCACATCCACGGAGCGACTTCGGGGTTGACGTCTAAAATAAGAAACGAGTCGGATTTCTTGTCGTAGGCCCCGAGCGGCGAAATATGTCCGGCGCCTTTTTGCCCTAAGGAGGAGCGCAAATAGTTGACGAGGACAAAACCGGAGGGGTCCCGCATGTCGGCGGCCAGATCTCGGCGAACGTCGCCTTGCTTTATGTCGTCCGTCATCGGATGCGCCGTCGCGCGCGCTCCGTTTTTGCGAAGCAATTTTGCCAATTGCTCCAATTGCAGCCCATAGTCCGGCGCCTTTCCCCTCTTTTTCTTTTCCGTCTTGCCGAAGATGGCCGCGCGCGTTTTTACGCCCGACGTTAATATGTTTTCCTGGCCGTACCGAAAAAAAGACGGCTCAAAATCTTTCGGCAAATAGCGCGTATATTTAGGCGCCACGACGTCGTCAAGGGGCGGGGATAGGGCGGGATCGTTTTCCCTAAGCGCGTTTAAGACGATCGCGGCGGAGGCAAGGCCGCAATACAGCTTGTTTTTTTGGCTTTGAAAGCGGTTCGCCAGAACGAAAAAATCCATCTTGGCGTCGGAACGCTCCAGCCTTTTTATGCCTTCCGGAGAATTCCACGCGACAAGCTCGCCGCCCTGCGCGGCGGACCAACAAAAAAACGTCGCATAGAGCGCGACGGCGAAAAGGGGTATGCAAGGCGTTTTTTTCATAAGCGGTCGCAATCTTGTCGGAGACGGAATTTCGGATACCATACACGAATTTTTCGTTAAGGCGTCGTTATTGAGATATTTTTTTCATGAAAAAAAGACATATTCGTCAAGGCAGGCGTCGAGACGTTCCAAAACGCATTGCTCAATCATCGTTGATAGAAAACTACCGCAACGACGTCGACGCCGTCGCACTCGGATGCGCCGAGTCCGTAGAAATTCTTCGAAAAACCCCGTAGCGGGCGCGCCGTGAAGCTTCGTTTAAATCAAGCCCCGCCCGCCGCTTGTTCCACCGCCTCCCTTCCAAGCTCCTGCGCGTCGGCCATGTGAACGCCGACATGGAAGGAGATTCCGTCTAGGCCGACGACGCGGCGGGGAGAACGGGGCGCCTTCACGCCCTTGCGGTCAAAATATTCCTTGATCTCTCCCTCGATCTTTTCGTAGGCGCCTTGCAGGGCGACCTCCGTTCCCGTCTCGGAGTCGGCGGCCGGGGCGCCGTGTTTGGCGGAAAAGATCATCTCTTGGCAGCGCTCGCCGATTCGTGCGGCGAAACCGTATTTAAAGGAGCGTTCCGCGCCTTTGCGGGAGGGCGCGTTTTCGGCGTAGGCGGTCGCGAATCGTCGTCCCGCCGCAACGATCGCCTTGGCGGTCCCTACGGCGACGCGCACGTTTTCTTTTCCTCCGACGACGGCGACGGAGGTTTTCCCTATGCGCTTAACCAGAACGGCGTCGCAGAAATAAAGCCGCGCCACGTCCTTGAATATCGTGCGGTTCCACGGCTCGCAGGCGGTTTCCTCCTCCGTTATGTCGCACTCTTCTCCTTCGTCCGGCACGTCGTCCGTCGACAGATTATGTTTCGCAAGCAAAAAACGGACGCGCTCCATTGCGGCAGCCGCTTCCCCCTCCGTGCCGGCCTTTTGCGCCAGCCGCAGAAGCTTCCGGATTTTTTCGCGCAGTTTCTCGTCCATTTTAACCTTGCAAGACGTCGCACGTGGAATGCGGGGCGGATGCGCATAACTCTTCCCGGTCACGACGGATCATTTGCGCCGTTTTCGACGACGACAGCCCCATTTCTTGGTATAAACCCAAAGATTTTTGCCAAAACTCCTTGGCGCCGGCAATGTCGCCGAGCCGTTTATGGAGCCTTCCTAAAGCATCGTATTGGTGGGCCATGCCTGCCTTGCTTCCGATTTTCTCACTTAGCGCCAGCGCCGTTTCGAAATATTCCTTCGCCTTGCTTAACTCGCCGTACGTGCGATAAACAAGCCCCAAATTGCCGTATTGTAAGGCCATGCCTTCCTTGCTTCCGAGCTCCTTAGTTAGCGCCAGAGCCATTTGAAAATATTCCTTCGCCTTGCTTAACTCGCCGTACGTGTGATAAACAAGCCCCAAATTGCCGTATTGGTTGGCCATGCCTTCCTTGCTTCCGAGCTCCACATTTAGCGCCAGCGCCGTTTGGAAATGCTCCTCCGCCTTTTCCCACTCGTCGTATGTACCATAAACAATCCCCAAATTGTTATAAGCTGCACTCATGCCTGCCTTGTTTCCAAGTTCCTGACTTAGCGCCAGCGCCGTTTCGAAATATTCCTTCGCCTTATCCAACTCGCCGCGC
Organism: Rickettsiales bacterium; assembly: GCA_040507985.1. GTDB lineage: Bacteria > Pseudomonadota > Alphaproteobacteria > Rickettsiales > UBA6187 > JBEVNR01. The sequence continues at coordinate 8,834 of JBEVNR010000003.1, forward strand.
GTGCGACAAATAGTTCCTAAATTACAGTAGTCCGCAGCCATGCCTTCCTTCAGGCCGAGTTCCGTATTTAGCGCCAGCGACTTGCGGTGATATTCCGTCGACTTCCGCAAGTCGCCGTGCGTGCCATAAACACGCCCCAAATTGCAATACTCCAGAGCCATGCCTACCTTGCTTCCGATTTTTTCACTTAGCGCCAGCGCCATTTCGGAATATTCCTTCGCTTTCTCCAATTCGCCGCGCGTAAGATAAATAACTCCCAACATGCCGTAAGCTTCAGGTATATATATGCTGTCGGCGCTCTTTCGCAGCAATCTTTTATAGAGAAATTCCGCTTTTTCAAGTTGTCCGACCCTTACGTACACGTGACCTAAGGCAGTATGGGCCTCAAAATTATTCGGGTCGTAACGTAGCGCCTCTTCATACGCGTCTTGGGCTTTTGGGGTTTCGTATTTGTTCCAATGAAGGGCGCCGCGCAAGGCCAAGGCGCGGGAAATCGTGACGTTGCCGGGATCCTGCATTTTCTTGCGGGCGGTGATGAACGTATCCAGATCCGCCACGCCACGCGTCTTATTCAAGCCCTCGACTACGCCACGCAGCGTGATGCTACCGTCCGATTCGGCCGCTTTAAGCGCGTCTTCCAGCGATTTTATTTTTGCCTTGTCGTGGGGATCGCCGTAAATATTAGTAATATTATGAATCACCCTGTTGTCGACGGCGTTTCCGTCGCCTATGATTTTGTCCCTGACTACGGTCTCGCTTGGCGCCGCGACGCCGCCCATAGGGCTTGGTTGGAGAGCGGAAAGAGGTTTTTTCCTAAATAACGTCGCCGTGCCTATTGCGGCCGCCACTCCGCTCGCCACGGTTGCGACATACGCCAATTTTTCCCAATCAATTCCATCAAGCCATGTCATGACGCCATCATTCGGTATTTTTCATTTAAAACTATGAGATGACGATACGCGCTTCTTTAATAAAGTTCAATAGACCTCTTCCATGACCGGGGGCAAAGACGCCAATTGTTACTGACAAACAATTTTGTCATAAAAAAGACGGAAAGGATCAACTATAACGCCTAACGGTCTAAGCCGCTTGAAGCGCATGCCCGTTGGCGTCATAAAGCGTCTCTCCCGTTTTTTTACCGTTCGCGTCGTAAGCGTAGACGATACGCGCGGCGCCGGCGTTGCGGGGTTTGCCGTCGGCGCCGTAATATAACCGTTCGATTTGCCGGCGGCGATCGTCGTACAGCGCCACCGAACGGGCATATTGACGAAGTTTTGAGAGGATAAGGTCGCCTTTTTCGTCAAACAGCGCGTCTTCCGTGATGTTGCCGACGGCGTCGTAGCGCAATTCGCACGAGGCGAATCCTTCCGAGGCAACAATCAGCGTGTCGTCCGGTCCGAAAAAACGCGTTCGGACGCGCCGCCCCCATCTATCGTAGGTAAATTCCGCGCGGGCGTATCCTTGGGAGGCATGGGTGACGAGCGCGCCGGAAACGTCAAAAAAACACGCCTCAATGATTTTTCCGTAAACGTCGAATTTTCCGCTGCTTGCCGCATATTTGCCGTTTTCGCATAGGGTGGGATTGTCGCGTTCGTCAAAATATTTTTCGCCCGTCGCGTTGCCGAACGCGTCGTAACTCGCCGTGAAATAGGCTCCGCTATTGTCGGTGCGAACGGGGGAACCGTCCGGTCCGAAAAAATCGGTGCGAACGAGACGCCTGCATGCGTCTCGGGTCCATTTTGCCGAAAAATATCCGTAACGGCATGAAGTCGGCTCGCCGTCCTTTCCGAAGAACCGTATCGCCGTCGCCGCTTCATCGCCGTCGCGATCCCACTCCACGGCCGCGTACCCGTTCGCGCAGAGCGCGGGATTGCCTTTTTCGTCAAAATACTCCTCCCTTATGCCGATGCCGCGCGCGTCGTATATCGTGTTAAAGGCGGCATAGCCGCTCGGAGCGAGCGCCGGCTTTCCCTCCGCGCCCTCATATTCCGTGCGAACGCATAAGCCACGGGCGTCATAGAAAAATCGGACGGTGGCATATCCGTGGGAGGAGTTCACGCGTTGGCCGTGAATGTCGTAGGTCGACGTCTCGCCCATGCCGCCTTTGGCGTCGTAACGCATCTTTACCGAGGCGTATCCGCCCGTGTGGTAGATGGGTTTGCCGTCGACCCCTAAAAAGCGTTTTTCCGTGGGACGACCGTAGGCGTCGTAGGAGACGAGCGATACGGCGTAGCCTTCCATATGGAAGGCGGGCGTGCCGTCCGGCGCGAGAAAATATTCCTTTACGACGTTTCCGCGATCGTCATATTCCGAAAGATTATGCGCGTATCCGCCCTTATGCAGCATCGGCTTGCCGTCGACGTCAAAATACGAGATTTTGACGACGTTGCCCTTGGCGTCGTATTCCTGCGTCATCGTCGAATAGCCGAGAGACCGCATGGTCGGCTTTTCGTTTTTGTCAAGCGCCGAGACGGAGGTGACGTTGCCGGCCGAATCGTAGGCGAACCTTAATATGGCGTGGCCTTCCTTCGTTGCCGTCAAAACGTCGCGCGTATCGTAGAACCGTCTTTCCTCTACGTTCCCCAATCGGTTATAGCGATACGTCGCCCGCGCGTATCCGTCGGCATGGAAGGTTGGCGCTCGGCTTTCGTTAAAGAACCGTTCGTTGATCACGTTTCCGTCGCCGTCATGATCGACGACGACGACGGCATACCCGTCTTTTACCGACGCCGGCCGGTTGTTCGCGGCGTAGTAGCGCCGCTCCACTTCCCTTCCGCCTTCGTCCACGTCGCATTCCATGCGCGCGTACCCTTCCTTACATGGGGCGAGCCGGCCGCCGACGTCGCGATGGCGTTGCCCGATGAGACGCCCTTCCGCATCGTAGGCATATTCTATCGACGCATATCCTTCGTAATGCGAGGTCGGGCGTCCGTCCGCGTCGAAATAGCTAAGTTTCGTCACGTTGCCGCAATCGTCATATTCTATCCGCGTCTCCGCATAGCCTTCGCGACAACAGGTCGGGCGGCCCGCGACGTCGCAATATTGCGTGCCGACGCGATTGCCGCGCGCGTCGAACGTTGCTTTAATCCGAGCGTAACCGTCCTTTCGGGTCGTCAATCTTCCTTCGCAGTCGTATGAAAGCGTTTCACGCGTATTGCCTGTGGCGTCGTAGCGCCATTCGGTTTCGGCGACGCCTTCGGGAGCGAGGATTTTTTCGCCGACGGCGTCGATAAAAGTGCGGCGCACGAGATTGCCGTCTTCGCCGTACGTCAAACGCGTTTCGCATATGCCCGTTTTGTCCGGAACGAATTTTCCGTCGGCGTCCACGCAGAAGATCGTTTGCACGAAGCCGTTCGCGTCATAGGCGTAGCGCTTGCCGAAACACCCCTCGCTATCGGACGTCGGCATGCCGTAGGCGTTATGGAACATGCGCGCGACGGTACGCCCCTCGCGGTTAAATTCGAGCGTATATTCCGTAATGTCGGCTTTGGTCTGTTGCCACAATCCCTTTACGTCGAGGGGCTTTATGTTAAGGGGAGCGTTGTTTAGCGTTCTTGCGCCGCTGCGCGCCGTGCCGACCTTGACGCGCGCGAAGACCGGCGTGCCGTTTTTATAGTCGAACTGATAGGAAAACGTCGCGAGACGTTCCTGCTTGTCGTTAAAAAGACGCACTTCGCTAAGCTCCGTTCCTTCCTCGACGACGCGATAGTAAAACTTCCATTCGGCCGCGTCGGTATGCCAACGTTCCTCCAGCGTCCGAAGATTATGGTAAACGTTCGGCTTGCTCCCCCCTTTCACGCGACGCATAAGGTAGGGCAGCGCGCCTCGACGGCGAATTTCATAGGCGCAATTGCGTTTTTGCGCTTCCTCCGGCGTCATTTCCCCAACGCCGACGGGAATATCGTTATGCATGACGTAATGGCGGTAAAACGCAATCGTTTCGCGCGATTGTTCCGCCTCCCTTCGGACGGCCTCGTGAATGTCTTGAATCCGGAGGGAATCTTCCCGTTGGCGCGCCTCGATGCGCTCGACGCCGCCGGCCACGCCGTCCAGCGCGCGGCGGAGCGCCGCCGTTTCCGGCAGGATTTTTTCGGCCCCTTCGTAGATGCGTCCAAGAAAATCAACGACGAACGGACGGTACGCGGCGTCGTTTTCGCTCAAGGCCGACAAAAACTCCTCCCGCAACCGGCGACTAAAGGCGTCGCTCTCCTCCAAAAACCGGCGAAAATTTTCGGGAACGGAATATTCCGCGCCGAAACGTCCGGTGTGGCGAAAAGAGAGGTATTTTTCCAATACGGCAATGACGGCGGCGGCGTACTCCTCCGGGTTTTCCGGAGAAAGGCGGCGCATATGTTCGGCGGAGTTCGACGACGCGAAGGCGTGGGCGCAATAGCGCAAAAACTCCTTTTGCGCGTCGGGAGAGGCAAGCCCTTGCGGCGCGTGCCGCAAGAAGATGCGCGCCCGTTCGCGTTCCGTCGCGGATATCGCCTCTCCCCATACTGCCATCGAGCGGACCAGCGCGCGGCACAGCGCCGTCGAAAACGTGACGGCCAATTGCCCGTCAAGCGTCGGTCGTTCTTTTTTCTTTGTGACTATCTCCCATGTGCGCACGCCGGAGGCGATGAGCGCCTCGGCGCCGATTGACAGCAATAGCTCGGAGAAAACGGACGCCGGATCCATGGTTGGAGGATATTGCTTATTAACAACTCAATTATAAATATAATCATATACCAATCAATTTTCCCTATCGCAACAATAACCAATTATTTTGAGAGGGAGGTGCGACAATAATAGCGCCTCCATTTCTAAGTGGGCCTGCCCTTAAGTATGCCCGCGCGTTTTTTACGTTGCGCGACGGTTTAAAACCGGGATATACGTTCACTCGTGCAATTCATGTTTCATAAGGTGAATTTATGTCCGCCGAACGCGCCCGCTCCTCCGTTCCTCCCTCCGCCTCCCGCGCGGAGAGCGACAGCTTCGGCGAGATATGCGTGCCTTCCGACAAATATTGGGGAGCGCAGACGCAGCGTTCGATCGGCAACTTCCCCATTTCGTGCGAAACCATGCCGGACGCGTTAATCCGGGCGTTCGGCGTGCTGAAATATTGCGCGGCTAAAACAAACGCGGAGCTAGGCGATTTAAGACCCGAGCTTGCCGACGCGATATGTCGCGCCGCGAAAGAGGTGGCGGAAGGTCGCCATGCCGACAATTTTCCGCTGGTGGTGTGGCAAACCGGCTCCGGCACCCAAACAAACATGAACGCGAACGAAGTGATTTCCAACCGCGCCATCGAGTTGCTCGGCGGAGAGATGGGGTCGAAAAAGCCCGTCCATCCCAACGACCACGTCAATATGGGGCAATCGTCGAACGACTCCTTCCCCACCGCCATGCATATCGCCGCCGCCATGGAGGCGCACGGGCGATTGCTTCCGGGATTGAAAAAACTGGCCGAGGCGCTCGAAAAAAAGCGGGACGCGTATAAAGACCTCGTTAAAATTGGCCGCACCCACATGCAGGACGCCACGCCGTTAACCCTGGGGCAGGAGTTTTCCGGCTACGCCGCGCAGGTGCGTTTCGGCGTCGAGCGCGTGAAGCGCGCCTTGCCGAGCGTGTATAAGTTGGCGCAAGGCGGCACCGCCGTCGGCACCGGGGTGAATTGCCGCGTCGGATTCGCCGAGAAATTCGCCTCGTGCGTCGCACGAGAAACGGGATTGCCGTTCGAGACGGCGGAAAATAAGTTCGAGGCGCTGGCGTCGCACGACGCGCTGATCGAACTGAGCGGCGCGCTGAATGTCGTCGCCGTCAGCTTAATGAAAATCGCCAACGACATTCGCCTGCTTGGCTCCGGTCCCCGCTGCGGATTGGGCGAGCTTTCTTTGCCGGAGAACGAGCCGGGATCGTCCATCATGCCGGGAAAGGTCAACCCCACCCAGTGCGAGGCCATGACCATGTGCTGCGCGCAAGTGATGGGAAACCACGTCGCCGCCACCATCGGCGGTTCCAACGGCCATTTTGAATTAAACGTGTTTAAGCCCGTCATCGTACATAACGTGCTGCAATCCATCCGACTGCTCGGAGACGGAGCGGCCAGCTTTGCGGAACGTTGCGTCGAAGGCGTCGAAGCAAACAAAGAGCGCGTCGAAAAATTACGCGACGAATCGCTGATGCTCGTCACGGCGCTCAACCCCCATATCGGCTACGACAACGCGGCAAAAATCGCCAAAAAAGCGCATAAGGAAGGAAGCACCCTGAAAGACGCCGCCATTTCCTTGGGTCTGCTTACCGAAGAGCAATTCGACAAATGGGTGCGGCCGGAAGACATGATCGCGCCGAAATAACCGCGCGCTCAATTTTTCTTTCGTCGGATTTATTGCCTATTTACAACAATCACGATACGGATTATAAACTATTATAAGGGATCGTAAAATATATGCGTCGCCCATAAGAAAGGTGGGGCGACGTCCTTTACCGTCTTTAACCCACAATTTTAGGAGACGCGTCGTTCGTTGGCTTTGAACCTACAAAGAGACGAGCCGGATGCGGAGTCATTATGGCACTACTGAAAAAAACGTTTTCTTTCGCGTCGCTCTGCGCGGTGACGGGAACGCTTTTCCTGCAAGGATGCGCCCAACAAGGCGGCGGCGCGTATGGCGGAGGATACGGATCGGGCGGAAGCGGCAATATTTTTACCAAGGAAAATATCGGCACCGTCGCCGGCGCCGTTGGCGGAGCGTGGGTCGGCTCCAACATCGGCAAGGGTAAAGGCAACATCGCCGCGATTGCGGCCGGCACCTTGCTGGGCGCCGCGCTCGGTAAAAATCTCGGCGCCAGCCTCGACAGCGCCGACATGGCCCGCTATAACCGCACGTCGCAATATGCGCTGGAAAGCACGTCGACCGGCACCACGAGCAGTTGGCGCAACCCGGACAGCGGACACTCCGGCTCGATCACCCCGACCCGGACCGTTCAAAATCCCGACGGCACCTATTGCCGGGAATACACGCAAATCATTCACGTGGATGGACGCGACGTAGAAGGCCACGGCCGCGCCTGCCGCGAAGCGGACGGTTCATGGAAAATCAGTTAATCTACAATTAAGAAAGTCCCCATGCCCAGTAATTTCGTTGACGCCCCGCAAGACCTTTCGTCCTTCGACTCCGCCAAACTTCCCGCGACGCAAGGCGCGTTAATGGCCGGAAAAAAAGGACTGGTCATTGGCGTAGCCAACGATAAGTCGCTGGCATGGGGCATCGCGTCGGCCCTTATCGAACAGGGCGCGGAACTGGCGCTCACCTACCAGAACGAGGTCATTAAAAAGCGCGTCGAACCGCTGGCCCGGGCGGCCGGCGTCACGCAAGTGACGCAATGCGACGTTACGTCGGAGGAAAGTCTGGACGCCGCGTTGGCGACGCTCGAAAAAGCGTGGGGCGGATTGGATTTCGTGGTCCACGCCGTGGCGTTTTCCGACAAGAACGAGCTGAAAGGCAGGTACGTCGATACGTCTGCGGATAATTTTTCCAACACCATGCGCGTCTCTTGCTATTCCTTTACGCAGCTTTGCGCCAAAGCGGCGCCGCTCATGAAAAACGGCGGCAGTTTTTTAACCCTCTCTTATTATGGAGCCGAACGCGTCATGCCCCATTATAACGTGATGGGCGTGGCGAAGGCGGCGCTGGAAGCGAGCGTGCGTTATCTGGCCGCCGATCTCGGCATAGACAATATTCGCGTGAACGTCATTTCCGCCGGTCCCGTTAAGACGCTGGCGGCGTCCGGCATCGGCGACTTCCGTTATATTTTGCAATGGAACCAATATAACTCTCCCCTAAGACGCAACACCACGTTGCAGGACGTGGGCGGGGCGGCGCTGTTTTTGCTCAGCGACTTGTCGTCCGGCACCACGGGCGAAGTGCTTCACGTTGATTCCGGCTATCACGTCGTCGGCATGAAAATGCCGGACGCGCCGGACATTAGCGTCGTCAAAAGCGACGCATAACCGCTTATGAGCTATAACGTTTTCGGAAACGTTTTTCGCTTTACCACGTGGGGCGAAAGCCACGGTCCCGAAATAGGCTGCGTGGTGGACGGAACCCCGCCGGGATTGGCTCTTTCCGAAGAATATGTGCAGCGTTTCTTAGACGAGCGTCGCCCCGGCCAATCGGCTTTCACCACCCAGCGCAAAGAGCCGGATCGCGTGCGCATCGTCTCCGGCGTGTTTAACGGCGTCACTACGGGTACGCCGATTGCGATGCTTATCGAAAACGTCGATACCCGCTCGAAGGATTACGGCGACATTGCCGAACGTTTTCGGCCCGGACACGCCGATTATACCTACGCCAAAAAATACGGCGTGCGCGACTATCGCGGGGGAGGACGCTCCAGCGCCCGCGAAACCGCCATGCGCGTCGCCGCCGGGGCCGTGGCGCGAAAAATATTGGGAGACGACGTATCCGTGCGCGGCGCCTTGTGCCAAATGGGAGAGCTGACCGCCGGTAATCCGGACGCATGGCGATGGGAAGAGGTAAAAAACAACCCGTTCTTCTGCCCGGCGCCGCACGTCGTGCCCGAATGGGAGGAATATCTTAAAGACGTGCGTAAATCCGGGTCGTCCGTCGGTGCCGCCGTCATCGTCCAGGCGCACGGCGTCCCCCCCGGATGGGGCGCGCCGATTTACCGCAAGCTAGACGCCGAGTTGGCGTCGGCCCTTATGTCCATCAACGCGGTGAAAGGCGTGGAAATAGGGGAAGGCATGGGCGCGGCGCGTTTGCGGGGAGAAGGCAACGCCGACGAGATGCGATGCGACGACAAGGGCGACGTCGTTTTCCTAAGCAATCACGCGGGCGGCATATTGGGCGGCATATCCACCGGGCAACCGATCACGGCGCGCTTCGCCGTGAAGCCGACCAGTTCGATATTGATTCCCACGCAATCCGTTACCTCGCGCGGCGAAAACGTGGAGGTGATAACGAAAGGGCGACACGACCCGTGCGTCGGCATTCGCGCCGTACCGGTGGGGGAAGCGATGGTTGCCTGCGTGTTGGCCGACCATAAATTAATGCATCGCGCCCAATGCGGGTAAAACTCACGATTGCTTTATGATCGCGTTAAACGTAAAATATATGCTTTGTCTATTTAAAGAATAACAACGGTATCGTTTTCATGCGTCGCTCCTTGCCGCTTTGCGTAAAGCGCGCCCGCGCCTTTTCGTTGGTGGAGTTGTCCGTCGTGCTGATGATTATCGGCGTGACGCTTATCGGCGCCCTCGATCTGTCGATTAACCACGAAGAATCGGAACGGGCGGACGTCACCCGCACCCGCATGGCGCGCATCGAACGGGCGCTGGACGACTACGTCTTAACCTATAAGCGCATGCCTTGCCCGGCCGCGTCCGCCGCGAAGGCCGACGATCCACATTACGGCGAGGGCGGCGCTCCCCCAACGCCGGGCGCCCAATCGTGTCCGAACGCCGTTTTTAACGACGGTTCCGTTTATATGGGCATGCCGCCCGTTAAAGATTTGGGACTAAGCGAAGACGACGCGCTGGACGGATGGGACAGGCGCATGTTTTATGCTGTCGACGTGCGTTTCTCTTACGACGAGACGCTTAACCCCGCCTGTGCGGCGGACAAAAACTGCTTTTTTTACGCCAAGAACGGCGCGATCGCCATACGTAACGTAGAGGGAAGCGAATTAGCCGGCGACGCCGTCTACGCGCTGTTCAGCGCGGGGAGCAACGGCTACGGCGCCTATAATGCCGTGGGAGCCATAGGGGCAAGTTCGGGGCGATTGGAAGACCCGCCGACAAGCCACGAGGCCGAACGCGACAACGCCGCCACCCTGCAAAGCGCCGCCGTAACGTTTGACGCGACGTTCGTGCAAAACGAACGCAGCGACGTTTTTGACGACATTCTTTCCTATCGCCCGAAATGGCGGATAACGGGCGACGCCGGCGGCATGGAGCCGGAAGATTGGAGCGTGTGCACATCGGCCTCGAATCCAAACGGGACGTGCGCCGGCGCCTCCGACGTCAACGCCTGCACATCCATGGCCTCCGCCGCCTACGCTTTTTGTTTGGATGACAACGGATAAAACAGGATTTTTATTAACGATCCATCCGTTTTATCATTTCATAATTAATAAAAATTACGCCATTTAATTCCACTTTTTGTTCTTTAACGGCAAAGAAGCCTTTTTTTTCAAAAAAGGGGCGCGCCGTTATGCTTACTTCCGCAAAAAAACGTTGCGCTCCCTCCCCGGCGGCATAATCTTCCGCCCAAGCGAGCAATATGCCGCCGACGCCTTTTTTCGTATGCTCAGGTCGAACGTACAGCATGTCGATATGTCCGTTGGCTTCCGCCGAGACAAAACCGACGACGCGCGTTTCGATAACCGCCAACCGGGTGGCGCAACGAAGACATTTAGCAATTCGGGCGCTTTTATCGTGGCGGTCCGGCGCCCACGCTCGGCGTTGTTCGTCGGAATAATGCGGCGCGGTTCTTATGCGAACGGCTTGCGTAAAAACGTCGTTTACGGCGTTAATATCAGACGGAATAAAAGGCCGCAGCGTTATCGCATCGGCGTTTTTCATACAAATTACAGCAACAACGCCGCCGGGCGCTCGACGTATTTTTTGAAGGATTGCAGGAAGCCGGCGCCGACGGCGCCGTCGACGGTGCGGTGGTCGCACGAAAGCGTCACCGTCATGGCGATGGCCGGCACGACCTTGCCGTTTTTAACGACGGCGCGTTCTTCCCCGCTCCCTACCGCCAAAATGCAGGATTGCGGCGGATTGATGATAGCGCTGAACTGCTTAATGCCGAACATGCCCAAATTCGATATGCTGAATCCCCCGCCCTGGTATTCCTCCGGCGCAAGCTTGCCGGTTTTGGCGCGCTTGATTAAGTCTTTCAACTCTTGCGAAATGGCGACGACGCTTTTTTGGTCGGCGTTGCGCACGATGGGGGTGATTAATCCGCCGTCGATCGCCACCGCCACCGATATGTCGACGTTGTTGTAGTACACGGTGGTTTCTTCGTTCCACGTGCAGTTCGCGTTCGGATTTTTCTTCAGCGCCAGCGCGACGGCCTTCACGATTAAGTCGTTGACCGACAATTTATAGGACGGCTCGCCTTTGTCGCTCTTATCCGCCTCGTCGTTAATTTGCGCCCTTACGTCCAGCAGCGCGTCAAGCTCGCAGTCGACGGTCAAATAAAAATGCGGCACGTATTGTTTGGATTGCAGCAAGCGCGCGGCGATGGTCCGGCGCATGCCCGAATTTTCCTTCGCCGTATATTCTTGAGCGTTGCGGGCGACGACGTTTCCGCCCAAACCGTATCGCGCGGCGTCTTCCACGTCGGCCTTGACGACGCGCCCATTCGGACCGGTGCCGCGAATGCGGGAGACGTCGACGCCCAATTCCTCAGCAATCCGTTTGGCCAGCGGACTGGCCTTGACGCGCTCGCCGTTATAATGGTTGGCGTTTGCGGAGGAAGAAGATTGTTGCGCCGGAAGCGGGAATGCCGGCGGGGGAGGAGCGAACGACGCCGCTTGCGGCGTAGAGGCCGGCGCGGCTTTTTGTTCTTTGTTTTCGGATTTTTCCGGAGCGGCGGCGGGAACGTTATCGTTGCCGGCGTCGGAAAATACGTGCTTGTCTAATGCGGCCTTGTCTTCGCCCTCTTCTAAAAGCAACGCGATAACGCTATTGACCTTGACGGCCTTGCTGCCGGCGTTATGGACGATGCGCCCGATTTTTCCCTCGTCCACCGCCTCCACTTCCATCGTCGCCTTGTCGGTTTCAATTTCGGCGATGACTTCGCCGGGCGACACCGCATCGCCCTCTTTTTTGTTCCACTTTACGATGTTGCCGTCTTTCATGGTAGGCGACAACGCCGGCATTAACACTTCGATAGGCATGGCGGAACCGTTCTCCCATTAATTATCATCTCGCCATTCCGCCGCAAATCGGGGTATTTTCCCGTAGGCCGCGCGTAACGGAAAGCTCTTGTCGCGTATGCGGAAGCTTATATCGAATAATTCTGCCATATGCAAGAATTACGAATCTTAAACCATCGGAATACAGGAGAAAATACGGATCAATCAGCGTTATATATTTCGGCTCGCGCCCTTGTCGCGCAACGCGACCAATAACAACGGCGGAATAAGGATGACGGCGGTAAACACATGCGAAAGCACGCCAAGCGATAAGGGAGCGGCGAAAGATTTCATGAACTCCGGGCCAAACCCGTGTAGCGCGGCGGTGGCAATCAGAACGGCAACGCTTGCGTCGATGACGGTCGGCCCAGCCTCGTCGACGCCGTCGCGTATCGCCGACGGCCATTTTTTCCCCGCGCGCCGCTCGTCGCGCACCCGCTCTACCATAAAGATATGCGCGCTTAAGGACGTAAGGGCGGCGAGAGTAAGGCCCATGACGCCCGGCAAGGTAAGCGGCGCGCCCAGAAGCGCCATCGCCGCCGCCGTCATGACGGCGTTAACGGCGAGAGCAAGAGCGGCGACGGCGCCGAAGGCGAGATATGCCCACCCAAGCCATATTCCCGTCGCGACGAATGCGGCGCCTAGGCCAATCGCTATTTTCGTCGCGGCGTCGTCTCCGACGAAGGTGCCGACGCGTTTTGTTTCTTCAATTTTTATCGGATTGGATAACGATCCGGCGCGTAACAGCAAAGCCAATTCGTCGGCGCTTTTTTTATCGAACGCTCCCGAAATTTCAATGCGTCCGTCGCGTATGGGCGAGGATACGTCGGAAACGGCGAGAACGGCGCCGTCCAGCAGCGCCGCGACGCGTGTATTCGACGACAGGGACGTCGCCTCGAAAAGACGTTTGGCGCCCAATCGGTCGAAGCGAATCGTTACGGCCGGGCGTCCTTGGCGATCTATGCCGGACTTTGCGCCATCCAGCCGCCGCTCTCCGATCAGGGGCGCTTTTTTTACGTCTATCTCGCTTTTTTTCTCTTGCGTGACGTAAGGAAGCCGGACATATCCCTGCGCCGGAGCGCGTCCTTTCGGCGTTTGCGCCTCATGGAAGGAGAGCGCGGCGGAGACCGTCGCGACGCGCATCGCACGTTCGGCGTCGACGTGGGAGGGAACGAACAGTAAAAGGCGATCGTCGCCCAGCGGAAACGCGTTAGGTTCGGGAATGCCTAGCTCTTCCGTCCGACGTCGCAAGGTTTTTATGATTTTCTCCGCCGTCTTCGGGCCATTCGCGTCAATCTTTAGGAGCACATACCGTCCCTCGCCTAAATCCGCCCCCAAAAGCAGGCGAAGGGAGGGGAAAAAGGTTCCCATGCCGGTTTTTTTTTCCGACGCTCCGAAGAAATTCCCCGCCGCGACGTACGTTGCCGCCGCGACGACGAGCGACGCAACGAGCATTTTTATGCCGGACGCACGCACCGACGCTATCGCCTTTCTTTTTTGGCGCGCACCCGCATGTTAAGAATTTCGACCGCCAGGGAGAACGCCATGCCGAAATAGATGTAGCCTTTCGGCACGTGGGCGCCGAATCCTTCCGCCACCAGCAACACGCCCACGAGCATGACGAAGGCAAGGGCAAGCATTTTGACGGTGGGGTGGGCGGCGATGAACGCGCCGAGATAGCCGGACGAAAACAACATGGCGAGCATGGCGACCGTCATGGCGGCGACGATGGCGCCGACGTGATCGGTCAAGCCCACGGCGGTCATGATCGAGTCGAACGAAAAAATCAGGTCGATAAAGGCAATTTGCATGATGGCCGTGGAAAACGCCCGTCCGGCGGCGGCTTTGCCTAACGTTTCGCCGGAAGCGTCCGACGCCTTGCCTTCCGTTTCCTCGTGAATGCCGACCGTGGCCTTGTACATAAGGAACAACCCGCCGCCGAACATCATGAAATCCTTCCCGGAGAAGGTTTTTCCGAAAATCGTCAGCCAAGGCTCCGTCAGCCCCATAATCCACACGATGCCGAAAAGCATGGCGACGCGCAGCCCTAACGCCAACACCAAACCGATCGTGCGCGCTTTTTTGCGATAGGATTCGGGCAATCCGTTAACGGTGAGCGCAATAAACACGACGTTATCGACGCCAAGGACGATTTCAAGGGCGGCCAGCGATAAAAAACTTGCCCATAATTGATAGTCCGTCATCCATTCCATAGTAGAGCCTAATGCTTCATTAATTTTTCTTTCACGATCCACACCACGACGCTGATCAACGTGACCGCAATTAAGATGTTTTCCAAGGATCCGAGTCCTTCCTCGCTGTTTTGCGCGCTGCGCTCCGCCATGAAGCCGACTTGCAGCAACAGCCACATCCATATGAGTCCGCCGAGGGACGACGCCGCCACGAACGGCAGAAATTTCATGCGGGCGATGCCGGCCACGAACGCGATATAGTGCTTCACCCCCGGAAGCAGCCTTCCCATAAACGCCGCAATCACGCCGTAACGCGCAAAGAAGCGTTCGGTTTTAATCAGGAAGGCGGGCTTCAGGAAAATATACCGACCGTATTTTAACAACAGCGCCCGCCCGAAGCGCAACCCCACCCAGTAATTCACCATCGACCCGGCGATCACTCCGGAGGAGGCGCACGCCAGCGCACCCCAATAATTAAGGGAGCCTTTGGCCGCCAACATGCCTGCGGGAATGACGGTGATTTCCGCCGGCACCGGCATAAACGTGCTTTCGATAAGCGTGGCGAAGAAAACCCCGGCATATCCCAAACTTTCGACGACGGCGATCAGCCATTCCTGCATCGTTTTTACTTACCCGTGAATTTTAAGAACGCGCCGTTCACGTTCGCATCCGTTTACATTAAGACAGGATACGCCGTTTGGATGTATGAACGGTAAAGTTCCGCTTGTTACTATAAAGGAGCGCGTCGTTTTTTTTCAAGGAAAAACGGTTTCTTTGTCATAAAGACGTCGCATTCTCTAGTTTTTGCCTCCGGCGCGACGGTCAAGCAAGGCGCGAACGACAAGCAGCGTTCCGGCGAAGAAAGAGAACATACAATTCCACGCAGCCATGGATAGGCCCGCAAACGTTAAGGCCGGAATGTCGCAACGCGCGTTCGACGCCGCCATGACCGCTTCCGTCATTTGCTCGAACGTCAGTCCGTCCGCGTTGACCGCGTTCTCGCAGGCGGCGCTGAGTTCAAAAACTCCTTGCTCGACGCCGACGTGATAGGCGGCAATTCCCGCGCCGATCAGGT
Source organism: Rickettsiales bacterium (assembly GCA_040507985.1). Lineage (GTDB taxonomy): Bacteria > Pseudomonadota > Alphaproteobacteria > Rickettsiales > UBA6187 > JBEVNR01. Next base: position 24,029 of record JBEVNR010000003.1, read on the forward strand.
AAATAACGCCGGAGAATCCTAAAAAACACGGAAAGAAACGGTTGCGCGCCGAGAGCATGCTGAAAATGCCGAAAAGCGCTGCGACGGCGTGCGGCCAGCGTTGGTATATGCAAAAGGCGCACGGCTCTAATCCAAGAAAATATTGCGAGGCGAACGCTCCCGCCAGCGACGCCGCGCCAAACGCAATCGCAAGAAACGCGGCCACGTTTCGGCTTTTAACGCAACAATAGGCAAGCATATGGGATTTCTCTAAACGATGTAAAACGGACGGCACGTTACGTCTTCGCCAGCGCGTTGGCAAGGTCGCGGAAAAACGCACCGCGCTCCTCAAAGTTTTTCCATTGGTCGTAGGACGCGCAGGCGGGGGAAAGCAAAATTGTCGACGGTTCGACGTCACGCTTCGCTTCGGCGAAGGCGGCGCGCATCGCGGATTCCAGCGTGCCGGAACGCACGAACGGCACGTACGCTTTGTCCAATATGGCGGCAAATTTTTCCTGCGACTCTCCTATAAGGTAGGCGCATAGAATATGCCGCTTATATTCCATGAGTACGGATAAATCGTCGCCCTTGGCTTTTCCTCCCGCAATCCACCGGCAACGCGGAAAAGCCGACAACGCCTCAAGCGTCGAGGCGGCGTTGGTGGCCTTGCTGTCGTTGACGAAGGTTGCGCCGAAAGATTCGCATACGCGTTCCATGCGGTGCGGAAGGGGAGCGAAGCTGCGCAGCCCGGCGTCAATCGCCTGCGCGGAAACGCCCAGCGCGGCGCACGCGGCGGCGGCGGCGGCGGCGTTTTGCCGCATATGCCGCCCCGCAAACGCGGGAACGTCGGCAAGGTCGCAGACGGCCTCACCTTTGTCGTCGATAAGCGCCGTTCCGCGATAGCCGTACCCGCCGCCCCGGGGAGGAACGCCGGAAGAAATAAAGGTAACGCGCGGGGCGTTTTCCCTTGCGGCCACGCGCGCCGCCACGTCTCGCGAGTCCGCGTCGTCAGTTCCGATGACGGCGACGTCCGTCGCTCCCTGCCGCAGAAACAGGCGTTCCTTCGCGCGCACGTACCCCGCCACGTCGCCGTGGCGATCAAGATGGTCGGGGGATATGTTCGTCCATACCGAAACGCGCGGCGCAAAAACGGCGCATAAATCAAGCTGAAACGACGAGCATTCCACGACGAAACAGGCATTTTCCGGATCGCGCGGAACGATCTCCGCCGCCGGCACGCCGATATTGCCGGCCTCGTAGGCGTCGCGTCCGCTCTCGCGCATAATATGGGCGATAAGAGCGGTGACGGTCGACTTGCCGTTGCTGCCCGTCACCCCTACGAAAATGGCGCGCGGATAACGCATATACAGAAAATCGACGTCGCAAAAAATCGGGCGCCGATGACGCTTGGCGAGCGTTATCGCTTCGTGCGGGGCGGGGTGCGTGAGCGGAACGCCGGGCGACGGCACGACGCCGTCAAGTTCGCTCCACGGAGCGTCGGCGGGTCGGACAAGCGCGAAGGCATCTCCCGCATTTCGTAAAAACGCCTCGCGCGACGCCAATCCGTCGTCCCACGCATAGACGGTTGCTCCCTCTTGCGCCAGATACCGAGCGACGGCGCCGCCGGAGGCGGCCAATCCCAGCACGTAGTAGCGCTTGCCGGTGTATTTCCCCGTCATGAGCGATAATCTGCGTTAATTTTTATGTAGTCGTAGCTGAGGTCGCACGTCCAAGCGGTGTAGGCGCCGCTTCCCTCTCCAACCTTTGCGCGAATCTCGATGAAGCGATTGTCCTTTAAATAGGCGGCCATGGCTTTTAAGTCGACGGAGCAGGGCACGCCGTTTTTTACCGGCGTAAACGGGCCGAACGCCAGGGTGACGTCGTCGGCGTTAAACGGCACGCCGGCCTTGCCGAGCGCCATCATGACTCTTCCCCAGTTTGGATCGCACCCGAACGCCGCCGTTTTGACTAAGGGCGAGTTGCCGACCGACATGGCAAGCGTGCGCGCGTCGTCGTCCGTGTCGGTTCCCTCCACCAAAATTTCGATGCGTTTAGTAATGCCTTCGCCGTCTTCGACGATGCGCATCGCCAGATCGCGATGTATGTCTTCTATCGTGTCGCGCAGCAGCGCGTAGCGGGGGTCCGATTCGCTCGAAATGCGGGAGTGGTTCGCCCGGCGAGAGGTAAAGGAGAGCGCCGTGTCGCTGGTGGAGGTATCGCCGTCCACCGTGATGGCGTTATATCCTCGCACGACGGCGTCGGCGTGAAGCGTGCGCCATAATGCGTCCTCCACGTTCACGTCGCTGAAACAAAAGGCCAACATCGTCGCCATGTTCGGCGCGATCATGCCGGAGCCTTTGGCTATGCCGCAAAATACCGTCTCCACCCCGTCGAAAACGAGTTTTCTTACCGCCACCTTGGGGTAGGTGTCGGTGGTCATAATCGCTTCCGCCGCCTTTTTCCATCCGTAATGGGGAGAAAGCGCCTTCCCTAAATGCGGAAGGGCGCTTTCGATCAAACTATCGGTTAGAAAGTCGCCGATCACTCCGGTGGCGGCGTAATAGACCGAACGGGCGTCGACGCCAAAACGCTTGCCGATATATCCGGCGATGTTTTTACAGGTGGCGCGCCCGACGTCTCCGGTGCAGGCGTTGGAAATCCCGGCGGTGACGATAAGCGCGCGGGGAGGAACGCCGCTATCGAGCGCCGCGCGGCAAGACTCGACGCAGGGCGAGGCGGCATAAGACCGCGTAAACGCGCCGGCGACGCAGCCTTCGTCGTCTTCCAGCATCGCGAGCAGCATGTCGTCGCGGCCTTTATAGCGCATGCCCGAGGCGAAGGTGGAGAAAACGACGCCGGGAACGGGCGGCATGTCGGGATAGACGGACGGCGCGAAAGGCGAGACGGCGAGCTGCACGATGTTTCCCTGCATTAAATACGATTTTTCCCATTGACGCTAGTCGAAAACGCGCCGCTTCGCAACGGAAATGATTGCCCATGCCATAACGTCATGCCTGTTCCAAGGCAAAGACGAAAACAATTCCCTATTTATCAGCGATAAGTCAAATTTATTAAAAATAAAATTATTATAAATATTTACGTCTTTTTCCTGTTTTGTTATAACTTAAGGTTGATAATTTTATCGGGAAGTTGTATATTCCAAGTTCATTCAGTTACCGTCGCTTTCTCCGTATAGGAACATATCGTCATTTTAGGCCAAACATTGCGTTACGTTAAGATTAAGATAAGGCAATATCTGAACCTTTTTTATGGCAAAAAAAAGAAGCTACGTCTATATTTGGGAATGCGACGTCTGCGGGTGTGCAGCAATCGGTATTCACGTATCCGCTTGCCCGCAGTGCGAGCATGAACGTTGCGCAAATTGTCTAACGTCAAAGGTTTCTGTGAAATCAAATACTCGTTGACGCGTATTTTCGTCAAATCTTTGATTATGCCTCTATGCGTCCGCCATGACGCTTGCTTTTAAAAAAAACGCACGTTTAAAAACCGTCATCCCCTGCCGTAAGACTGGCCCCTGTCGCGGCTGACGCCCACCGACGGCGTGGGGCTGGGGGTGAGGTGGCCAAGCCCGGCGACCTCGAACGGCTCTTGCGCCTGAATGGCGTTGGTGCGGGGCAAGGTCGCAAACGGGTTGGGCGGATTGTTCGCGTTCGCCGTATACATGTGGGCGGAAGCGTTGGCGGGGGGCTGCGAACCGCTTCCGTGTCCGCCGCCGCTCGTCGCGTTGTTATTACTGGTTGTATATTTGCGAGAGGCGCCAAAATCCGCCGCCTCTTCCGGCATCGCGCTGTTGACGGCCATGGCTGCTTGCGCCGGGCGGGCGGTCGCCTGCCTTTTCGGGGAGGGACCTTCGGATGCGTAGCCCGAATCGTATCCGGACGGCTTGCCTTCGGACGGCGCGTTCGCGTTGGCCGGTGCCTCCCGTCCCCGTTTTTGCCCGGCGATCTGTGTGGGCTTGGCGTTTTCCGATCCGGAGACGTACCCCTCGTCGACGTCGCTCGACGCCGTTGCCGCAGAAGCTTTTCCCCCGCCTTTCCCGCCGCCGCCTTTGCCTTCCACGCCGCCTTCCTTACCGTCGGCGCCGTCCTTTCCTCCGCCCGGTCCTGCCGGGTCCATGTCTTTTTGCCCGGCTTCGTCCATGGTTTGCGCGAATTTTTCGAGGAAGGCGAACACGCCGCCGGATCCTTCGTAGAAACCGGCAACTAATCCTTGCGGCGCAAATGATTTTTCCCCGGCGTCCGTTTCCGATGGCATGACCGCGATGCTTGAACTAACTCCAAGCAATAGGGATGGGAGGGGCGTCACGTCAATTTCGCCGGACCCTATGCCGTCGCCGCCGCCGTGGGCGCCGAATGCGCCGCCGGACGATTTTTCGTTGACCTGTTCTCGATTGACGCGGTTGATATCTTGCTGGCGCTGCATCATTTGATCGGGAGCGCCCTGATTCGCCGCCGCCCCGCCGCCGCTATCCTGCGGCTTCGGTTTTGGCGCCTCCTGCGCGGGAAGGGCTTGCTCCGGCGATAATCCGCGTTGGTCGGACATAAGATCGGGTTCCTAAAAATATACCCTACAGTTGTATCGTCGGCATAAATTCTCCATATAATTTATACCGCTACTTTTATTTTAACATTTTCGTAAGCGATTGTCATTAGAATACAAGATGAGGAAGGAATAGCGGGCAAAGCGCCCGAAGTGCAAAAACGAGTAGGGGGACTTCATTTAAGGGGGAAAACGCATGGCGCCATACGGAAAAACGAACGAAGAGGGAAAAGACAAGCGCGTTTTGCCGGAAAACATTATTTTCGGAATGGATACGCTGGATATCTTAAACAGCCCTCCCCCGATGTACGAATTGACGCTGAAATTGCGTCAAGGCGGCGAGAAAACCGAACAGGGCATGGCCGAGGTGATTTGCGACTATTTGCGCATCGACGGCGGAAAGTCGCAGGCGTTGTGGTCGCACCTGCTGCAAAACGGAGAGGCGGTATGCGCCGTCTATACGCGCGAAGTGGCGGAAACCAAGATGGGCGAACTAAATTACCTGCTGCGCAGCAAGGCGTGTCCGGCGTTCTGCGCCATGAGAAAAAACGAAAGCGTTGAAAAATCCTTGTAGTAAATCGTATAAGCGTTTATGACATAAGGCGCTTATACGTTGTTACCGCTGCAAGGATATGTTATGTCACGTCTCGCTATCGTTACCGGAGGAACGCGCGGCATCGGCGCCGCCATTTCCGTGGCCCTTAAAAACGCCGGCTATCGCGTTGCCGCCAACTACGCCGCCAACGACGAGGCCGCCCGCGCCTTTACCGAGCAACACGGCATTAAGGCGTATAAGTGGGACGTGAGCGATTACGACGCCTGCGCCTCGTCCGTCGCCGGCATAGCGAAGGAATTCGCCGCGCCGCCGGCCGTGCTGGTCAACAACGCCGGCATCACGCGTGACGGCATGTTGCACCGCACCGAAAAGGAGCAGTGGGACCAAGTCATCGCCACCAACCTGACGTCGTGCTTCAATATGTGCCGGGCGGTGGTTCCGGCGATGCGCGACGCGTCGTTCGGGCGCATCGTGAACATCAGCTCCATCAACGCGCAAGCGGGCCAATTGGGCCAAACCAACTACGCCGCCGCCAAGGCCGGCATTATCGGCTTCACCAAGTCCCTGGCGCGCGAGGGGGCAATTAAAAACATCACCGTCAACGTCGTCGCGCCCGGCTACATTAAAACCGACATGACCGCCGCCGTGCCGAGCGAGTTTTTAGAGGGAATCATCGCGCAAATTCCGGTGCGCCGCCTTGGCGAACCGGAGGAGATCGCGCGGGTGGTGGCGTTCCTCGCCGACGAGGCGTCCGGCTTCATCACCGGCGAAACGCTGTCGGTGAACGGCGGCCACCATATGGCGTAGAGAGGGCTATGCTTCCTCATTTCCCTTCAAGGTAATGTCTAAGTGAGCGAGTTAATATTTTTAGCAAAAATTATTAATGCGTTAATTCATGTTTTTACCCTGGAACGGAGGAAGAGACGAGAGATTTTTCTTGTATTTTCCCGGCTTAGTGGTATTCAAGAAAGTATCTTTTTCCTTTATCTTTCGGCGCACTTAAATTTTTCCATTACGTGCACGTTACATATTTTCCGGTGCTTTACTCCGACTTCCGAAACTTCGCCATGGCCGAAAGCGTTCCTGACAAGAACACCATCAAGGTCACTGAGGATCGAGAATTCTTTTTGGCGTTAGCTCATGTTAACTTTGACGGCAAAGAGAATTATCTTTTTTCTAATTCTCTCTCGTCGAACGAGGAGTACCACCAAATCAGCACAACACATTTGCCGATAGTGATTGGGCGTATTATAGATTATAAGCCATACTGGCATCCTTCATTTGACGATACCGAAGAACGTCACAATGCGCTTGCAATGCTAAAACTCATGGCGCCTTCCCTTGGCAACGCGCTCATGCGCAACGCCATCTACTTGGCCACCTATTTTGCCGCTACGATGACGAAAGAATCTATCGCTCCCCTGCTGCGATACGAAACCGAAGAAGATGAAGATAAAGGCGCCTTGTCCGTCTTGCTGAGCGATTATCCGAAGCTCGACAAGGTTGCGGACGGCGTGAAGAAAATTCCGGAAGGGGGCGTGTCTCTTGTTGCCGTGGCGCCTTGGCTGATGGATTTTTATCTGTGCACTTTCGATGTTTCCATGGAAAACATCTTCGTCAATGCCGACGTGCTTTCCGCCTTGACTGACGACGACCACAAATGGCTGGCCTTTAAAGAAGAGCGAGGCGATTGTTTTGAGCGGCTCAACGCTGCATTTAAGAATACCGAAAATACGGACAAAGACGCACTCGTCCGCGGCATGCTTAAGAAGTTGGTGGAGATTGTCCAAGGCAGGAAAAAATCGGAATAGTTGAGCTTTTTATCTTGCTATTTGTCTTCCGCTCGCGCCGGTTCGCGTGCCCTACGCTCGTTAAACGCAACTTGTGTTCCTTTCTCCTTCAGAGCATTTCCCTTTATCTTTTAAAAAATAAAAATAAAAATAAAATGCGCCGTCCGGCGGGGCCGCCGGGGCGTCGGCCAAACTTCTTGCCATATGGGGGCTATTTGCTATGATCGCGAGTGCCTTCCATAGTATCGGATTCCTTCATGAAAAATAAGATCGTCGAACAACTGGAGTATAAACGCCAATCCGCGCGCGTCGGCGGGGGAGAAAAACGCATTCAGGCGCAACACGCGCAAGGCAAGCTCACCGCCCGCGAGCGGCTTGAAGTGTTGCTTGATCCGGATTCCTTTGAGGAATACGGCATGTTCGTCGAGCATCGTTGCTCCGATTTCGGCATGCAGGACAATAAAGTCTCCGGCGACGGCGTCATCACCGGCCACGGCGCCGTGAACGGGCGCACCGTTTTCGTCTATTCCCAGGATTTTACCGTGCTCGGCGGGTCGCTCAGCGAAACCAACGCCGAAAAAATATGTCGCCTGATGGACATGGCCGTGCGCGTCGGGGCGCCCGTCATCGGCATTAACGACTCCGGCGGCGCGCGCATTCAAGAAGGCGTCAACTCGCTTGGGGGGTACGGCGAAATTTTCCGCCGCAACGTCATGGCGTCGGGCGTCATTCCGCAAATTTCGCTCATTATGGGACCGTGCGCCGGCGGCGCCGTCTATTCTCCCGCCCTCACCGACTTTACCATGATGACGCGCAGCGGCTCTTATATGTTCGTCACCGGCCCGGAAGTGGTGAAAACCGTCACGCACGAAGACGTCACGCGCGACGAACTTGGCGGCGCCGACGTCCACACCAAAAAAACGGGGGTCGCCGACCTCGCCTTCGACAACGACGTGGAGTTGCTGTTGCAAACGCGCCGGCTTGTTAACTTCCTTCCCTCGTCGAACCGCTCCGGCGTGCCGACGCGTCCCACGCACGACTATGCCGACCGGCTTGACTTATCGCTCAATTCCCTCGCGCCGGACAACCCGAACAAACCCTACGACATTAAAGACCTGCTGCACCGTATCGTCGACGAGGGCGATTTTTTCGAGCTGCAACCGGACTACGCGAAAAATATCGTCATCGGCTTCGGGCGCATGGAAGGCTCGACCGTCGGATTCGTCGCCAACCAGCCGATGCATTTGGCCGGCTGTCTTGACATCGACGCCTCGCGCAAGGCCGCGCGTTTCGTGCGTTTCTGCGACGCCTTCGAGATTCCCGTCGTGACGTTCGTCGACGTGCCGGGATTTTTGCCCGGCGTATCGCAGGAACATCAGGGCATCATCAAGCACGGCGCCAAATTGCTCTACGCCTATGCCGAGGCGACGGTGCCGAAAATTACCGTCATCACCCGCAAAGCCTATGGCGGGGCCTATATCGTGATGAATTCCAAGCACTTGCGCGGCGACCTCAACTACGCCTGGGCGAACGCCGAAATCGCCGTGATGGGGCCCAAAGGCGCGGCAAAAATTCTGTTTAAAGACAAGGCCGACGACGACGCTGAAATGGAACGCCTGTCGCAAGAATATATCGACCGTTTCGCCTCGCCCTTCGCGGCGGCGGCGCGCGGATTCATCGACGAAGTCATCCGCCCCCAAAACACGCGCTGGCGCCTGTGCCGCGCGCTTAGCCTGCTGAAAAATAAGAAAGAGTCCATGCCGGCGAAGAAGCACGACAATTTGCCGCTGTAGCGCACACAACCTAGCGGCCATTAAAATAAAAACTTTACATGTGCGGCGACGAATGTTAGAAGAACGTTCTTAGAACAGCGTTGGCGCTTGCGTGACTACATAACTAAATTGCCGCTCCATGAAAATTATCGCCGGAAACAGCAACCCGCCGCTCGCTCGGTCGTTGGCGCAGTGCTTGGACGCACCGCTGACCAACGCGTCGATCAAGCGTTTCGCCGACATGGAGGTATTCGTCGAGATAAACGAGAACATGCGCGGCGAAGACGTGTTCATCGTGCAATCCACCTCTTACCCCGCGAACGACAATATTATGGAGTTGCTGGTGATGATGGACGCGGTGCGCCGCGCGTCCGCCCGTCGCATTACGGCGGTGGTGCCGTATTTCGGCTATGCCCGGCAAGATCGCAAGCCCGGTCCGCGCACGCCCATTTCGGCAAAGCTCGTTGCCAACCTCATTACTGCGGCCGGCGCGCATCGGGTGTTGTGCATGGATTTACACGCGGGGCAAATTCAAGGGTTTTTTGACATTCCCGTGGATAATCTGTTTCCGCTACCGGTGTTTATCGAACACATTATTCAACAATTTACCGACAAGCCGCTTACCGTCGTGTCGCCCGACATCGGCGGCGTCGTCCGCGCGCGCGCGCTTGCGCAAAAAATAGGCGCGCAATTGGCGGTGGTGGACAAGCGGCGGGAGCGTCCCGGTGAATCGGAAGTGATGAACGTTATCGGCGACGTTGCGGGAAAGACCTGCATTATCGTCGACGACATCGTCGATTCCGCCGGCACGTTATGCAATGCGGCGGCGGCGATTAAGCAGCGCGGCGCCGACGCCGTCTATGCCTACGTCACCCACGGGGTGTTGTCGGGAGAGGCCGCGAATAGGGTGCGTGGCTCGGCGCTGGAAAAATTAATCGTGACCGACAGCATTTTGCCCACCGACGCCGTGAAAAACACTCCCAACATCGAGATTCTCACCGTGGCCCCGCTTATGGCCAAGGCGGTGAAAAGCATCATGGACGAATCGTCCATTTCCGTCTTGTTTATGTAAATTAAAGCAACGTAAGGAAAAATTTATGTCCCAAATTTCCGTTTCCCTAAGCGCAGAAAAGCGCGACGACTTACGCAGAGGCACGACCAACCGCTTGCGCCGGGAAGGCAAGCTGCCGGCGGTGCTGTGCGGCAAGGGCCGGGATTCCGTTTCCATCTCGGTAGACGGCAAGGCATTGAACGCCGTATATTTTAAGGGCGGATTTTTCTCTCAATTGGTGGAGTTGGACTTTAACGGAGAAAAAGTCACGGCCCTTCCCAAGGTGTTGCAACTCCATCCCGTCACCGACATGCCGTTGCATGCGGACTTCGTGTGCGTCGACGCGCATCAAGCCATTACGGTGCCGGTGCCGATCACGTTCGTCAACCACGAAAAATCTCCCGGAATAAAGCGCGGCGGCGTGCTCAACATCGTGCGCCGAACGGTGGACATTACCTGCAGAGCCGACGACATTCCGTCGCGTTTTGAGATCGACTTGAGCGGTCGCCACATTGGCCAAAGCATTCACGTGCGCCATTTGAACCTGCCCGACCATTGGAAACCCGCCATTTCCGATCGCGACTTCACCATCGCCACGATTATGGGCAAGGGAGGAAAGAGCGACGCGCTTGACGAGGCCGAGGAAACCGCCGCGCCGGCTGCCGCCGCGAAGAAATAACGTCGGCGTCTCCTTGGTTATGGAGGGGATACGATGGATAGCGGGGCTGGGCAATCCCGGATCCGCCTATCATAATACGAGGCATAACGTCGGATTCCGTTTTGTGGACGCCGTCGCGAGTAGGATCGGCGTGGAAAGCGCAGGCAAAGATAAATATCGCTCCGTTTTTTATGTCGCCGCTTGTGAAGGCCGGCCGTTTTTTCTTCAAAAGCCGATGACTTATATGAACCGCTCCGGCGACGCCTTATTGCCGGTCATGCAATTTTATAAGTTAAGGCCGGAAAACCTGCTTGTCGTGCATGACGATATTGACCTTTCCTTCGGAAAGATTCGTTTTAAGCAAGGGGGAGGACATGGAGGGCATAACGGGCTGAAGAGCGCGGACGCCGCCGTGGGGGCGAATTATTATCGGTTGCGCGTGGGAATAGGCAGGCCGCCCCATAAGGAGTATGACGTGGCCGGTTACGTGCTGGAAAATTTTTCCGCCGAAGAGGGCGTTCGCGTCGACGCCCTATGCGATTTTTTTTCCTCTCGACTGGGCGACCTCCTGTCGGACGCGAAGCGGCAAGGGCTGCTTTCCGCCTATGCGGAGGCAGGCGGCGCCAAGGCGACGTAAACGAAATTTATGCGAGGCGCGGGGGGCCGTATGGAAGGCGGGCAAGTCATCGAAATAGCCGAAATGGCCGTATTTACGATGCTGAAGATGTCGCTCCCCCTGATGCTTACCGCGCTGGCGGTCGGATTGGTCATTTCATTGTTCCAAGCCCTGACGCAAATACAAGAGAACACCCTGTCCTTCATTCCTAAAATTATCGTGATGACGCTCGTCATGTTGGCGTTGTTGCCTATGGCCGGGCATGAGATTGAGCGATTCACCGCCCATGTGTTCACCCTTATCGCCACGCCGGAGGAGACCGGTTGACGTGCCCTTGCTAAAAATCATGAGTTGGAACGTGAATTCGGTCCGGCTCCGCCTGGGGTTGGTGGCCGAGATGACCCGCGCTTACGCGCCGGACGTGTTGTGCTTGCAGGAGACAAAAACGGAAGACGCGTTTTTTCCGCGCGATGCGATACTGAATATGGGATATGCGGACGTGCGGTTCGCCGGGCAGAAATCTTACAACGGCGTGGCTATCTTGTCCCGCCTGAAGCTGTCGAACGTCGTGACGGAAAAAATGGCGGGGGAGGGCGACGCGCGGCATATTTCGGCCTTTCTTCCGTGCGGGCTGGAAGTGCATAACCTCTACGTTCCCGCCGGCGGCGACGTGCCGGACGCGCGCGTCAATCCCAAGTTCGCCCATAAGCTGCGAGCGCTGGAGTGGATGCGGGAGCGTTTCGGGGGAGAGCAGGGGCGTTGTGTCTTGGCGGGAGATTTTAACGTCGCGCCTTGCGAGCGCGACGTATGGTCGCACGCGCAATTGGCGAACGTCGTCTCGCACACCGAGCCGGAGGTGGCGCGTCTGAACGCGGCGCGATTGGCCGGAGGGTGGACGGACGCCGCGCGCGCATTCCTGCCCCCCGACGTTCGGTCTTATAGCTGGTGGAGTTACCGAAACCGCGATTGGCGCACCTCGAACAGGGGGCGAAGGCTCGACCATATCTGGTGTTCCCCGGATGTGGCCGGGGCATTGGCCGGGTACGCTTGTTTTCCCGAATGTCGCGACGCCGTGAAGCCGGGCGACCACGTGCCGGTGATGGCGTATTTCCGTTTGTAAGAAAAAACGTCGCCGAGGCCATGAAGACGATTGACAATGGCGGTCGCTTGGCATAAGTAAATGTAACCTGCGAAGGGTCGTTTGGTTCAGGCGGTCGGAATTGAAAAATTAGCCGAACTCCGAACGTCGCGTCAGTGGCGCGATTTTTCGACGCGACGGAGGGGTGGCCGAGTGGTTAATGGCAGCAGACTGTAAATCTGCCCGCATAGCGTACGCAGGTTCGAATCCTGCCCCCTCCACCATCGTCTCCAAAGGAAAGACGTTCGTCGTCTGCAAAAGCGGCGAACATAAAGTGTGCGGGCGTAGCATAGTGGTAATGCATCGGCCTTCCAAGCCGACGAGGAGGGTTCGATTCCCTTCGCCCGCTCCAAAACGTAAAAAAGCAACAAGGCGGAGCTTTAGCGATGAGCAAGGAAAAATTCGAGCGTACGAAGCCGCACGTGAACATCGGGACGATCGGTCACGTTGACCACGGGAAGACGACGTTGACGGCGGCGCTGACGAAGGAGTACAACCCGAAGAACG
>JBEVNR010000057.1:0-90229 GCA_040507985.1 Rickettsiales bacterium
ACCCCCGTTCGTTCCGTCCTTGCAATAAACTTCGCTTCCGCATTTAGGGCAATCCACGACAGTCTCCGACTCAATTAAATCACCTTATCAAACCCCTCCATATCATATCAATGCTAAATTAGCAATGCCAAAAAAGCTTCTTAAAATTTTTTCCATGCGCGACGCGATTCGCCTTATTCGGCAATCGCCAAAGAGGCCCTCTCGCCCATCAATGCCCGCATCGCGCTTTCGGCGGAGATACGCGCGTAGCGCTGCTTCACGATCTCTTCCTCCTTACGCAAACGATAGATAATTCCAATTAAAACCATATAAACAATCGATTATACATATCATAGGCAATCCGCCATAATGAGTTTTAGAGAAGAAAAACAACATAACAATCCCCATACGGAGAACCGACATGACGATTAGCGTTGGAGACAAATTGCCCGAATTTCGCGTAAAAGCGGTGGCGCCGATTGCGATAAAAGAGGCCACCCCCGAAAACGTGTTTATCGACGTGCATAACGCAAGCTATCAAGGAAAGTGGCTCGTGTTATTTTTCTACCCGAAAGACTTTACCTTCGTTTGCCCGACCGAAATAGCCGCGTTCGGGGCGCTGGACGAAGAATTTAAGGAACGCGACGCGCAAGTGCTGGGCGGCAGCGTCGACAGCGAATTCACGCACTGGGCGTGGCGCAAGCATCAGGAAGAATTGCGCGATCTGCCGTTCCCCCTGCTTGCCGACGTAAAGCGCGAATTGTCGCAGGCGCTCGGCATATTGGATAAAAACGAGGGCGTTTCGCAGCGCGCGACCTTTATCGTCGATCCGGACGGAATCGTGCGGTTTTCCATGGTGACGGATTTAAACGTCGGGCGCAATCCGAAGGAAGTGTTGCGCGTGTTGGACGCGCTGCAAACCGATGAGTTATGCCCGTGCAACTGGAAGAAGGGCGACGCCGTCATCGACATTCACGAAGCGACGAAATAACGTCATTTAGAGCTATAGGAGGCATTGCCATGAACGTAAGCGATTTTCGTAAAACCCTTCCCGATTACGCGAAGGACATTCGTTTAAACCTATCAAGCGCGCTTAGCGAGGAAGGCGCGCCCGGCCTGTCGGCGAAGCAAATCGCCGGATCGGCGCTGGCGTCGGCCTATGCGACCCGCGACGCCAAGGTGACGGAGGCGGTACGGACCGACGCGGCGAAATATTTGTCCGACGCCGAGCTTGAGGCGGCGAAGGCGGCGGCAACCATTATGGGAATGACCAATATATACTACCGATTCCTGCATTTGACGTCCGATCCCGAGTTTCAAAAAATGCCGGCGAACCTGCGGATGGACGTTATCGCTAGACACGGCATAGAAGGCATCGATTTCGAGCTTATGTCGCTGGCCGTTTCCGTCGTAAACGGATGCGGTTTTTGCGTGGACGCCCACGTTAAGAAAGCGCTCAAACACGGCATAACGCGCGAAGGCGTGCAATCCGTGGCGCGCATCGCTTCCGTCGTCCATGCGGCGGCGCAAGCGTCTTTTATCGGGTAAACGGTCGATCGCCAAAAATACGAGAAACTTTCGGCCTTTTTGCCGCAGGTTTCTCGTATTGCCCCATAGATGCGTCGATTTCTACGCCAACCCTTTCGCCATCCGCCACCTCCGGCCTCATAACATTTAATTAAGTTTTTTAATGTATTTTAATCTTCTTCGCGTCTCGATCGGCAATAGTTGACGGGAGCGCGCCGGCACGGTTTTTGCTTCGTTCCTTTTAACGAAAGAATAACGCATTTTAGGAAAGCGCCTATGCAGTCGTTATACACCGCCGCCACGGGCATGAAGGCCGCCACCATCACGATAGACGTGATCGCGCACAATTTGGCGAACGGCAGCACCACCGGCTATAAGCGGGAAAGGGCGGAATTTCAAGACCTTATTTATCTTACCCACCGCCGGGTCGGCACCCAAACTGCCGACGACGGCACGTTGCGTCCCGTGGGGTCGCAAATAGGACTGGGCGCCACGCTGGTAGCGGTGTACGACAATTTTGCGCAAGGCCCGTCCGAAATCACCAACAACAGCCTTGACTTATCGATTAACGGCAAGGGATTTTTCCGCGTGACCCTGCCGGACGGATCGGAGGCATACACGCGCGCCGGAACGTTCCAGCTCAACGCCCAGGGAACGATCGTGACCGCCGACGGCTATCAAGTGTCGCCGGGAATCACCATTCCGCCGAACGCCATTTCCGTCACCGTCAATAACAGCGGCGAAGTGCTGGTGACGCTTCCGAATCAGACGGCTCCCTCGAACGTGGGACAATTTGACGTGGTGCGCTTTCAAAACGAGGCGGGACTGGAACATAAGGGACAAAATTTATATTCCGAAACCGAAGCCTCCGGCGCGCCGATTGACGGCGTGGCGAACCAAGAGGGTTTCGGTTTCATCATGCAAGGCAGTTTGGAAGGGTCTAACGTTGACACGGTGCTTGAACTGACGGACATGATTAAGGCCCAGCGACTTTTTGAACTGAACGTAAAGGTACTTTCCGCGTCGGACGAAAGCATGAAAACGCTTAACCAGAGCGCATAGTTTTTCGTGCGTTCAGACCCGCTACCATGTCGCCAAGGGCAACGTTTCGGGCGCGTCGCTTAGCGTATGGCCGTTGCGTCCCACGCGTTTTAACGGGGAGCCGTTTGCGTCAAAAAATTGCGCGCGCAACTCGCACGTTCCGGGAGTGACGGTCAGGCGGCAAAAATTATTGTCTTGCGCGTACCCCCACGACTCATAATCCATATGGCCATAATTATCGCCTATAAAAAAGCTGTCCGGCGTGCATGGGTCCTTGGAGTTATGCACGAAATCCGACGGGTTGCCGTCGGCGAAGGGAAACGGCCAGTGAAAGGCCGACGAGGTGACGGAATAAGACTTCAATTCCGGCCTGGCGTCGTAAAATAACTCCGCGACGTGGGCGCAATGTACGTCGCCCGACAAAAACACCACGTTCTGCACGTTATGGTCAAGGATGGTTTTCAGTATCTTGCGTCTTGTGTCGGGAAAGGCGTCCCACGCGTCGCTTTTTTCCTTGTGGAGGTCGCTGAGGGTAGACGTCACGGTATTGGGAACGAACACCGACGACGTGCCGATGAATTTCGGCGCGTCTCCGACGTCGTGCTGCATGTGGCGAAGCCATGCGCACAGATAGTCGATTTGGGAAGGCTCGCCTACGTGCATGCCCGGGCGCCCAAGCATATGGTTGTCCTTTAGGCCGGGCATCTCGTCCTTATAGCGCTGCGTGCGCGTGTCGAGCACGAAAAACGGGTAGCCGCCGCAATTAAAGTCGTAAAACAGGCGTATGAGGGAGTTATGCGAGAAACATACGTCGCTTCCCTCCATTTTTCTGCCGCTCGCATAGCCGTCTTCAAAGCGCGGTCCGTGGCTGCGTTGGTAGCTCATGTAAAAACCAATCGCGATGTTGAACAATTCGCGCTTCGCGGCGTTGCGGATGCGGTCTTGCGTCCAATTATCCTCTATTTCGTGGTCGTCCAACGTCATATACACGGGGATGCGGCGCAAAAGCGCGCACATGTGCGGCGAGGTGAACGCGTCGCGATAACGGTCTTGAAATTCCTTATAGCTGTCGGCCCGTCCGATCTCGATCATGCGGTTGAGCAGATCGGCGTAAATCTGGTCGCCCAGCATCATCACGAACCGCGCGTCGGCGTGCCGTTGCCACATGGGCCGGAAAATGCGGTCCGAATCCTTGCGCTTCCACACGTTAATGCCGGGATAGCGGCACGATCCGATCAGAAAACTTATCTCCGTCGTCTCTCCGGGCGGCGTTTGCGGCGCCGTGACGAAGCTGGCTTCGGCATAGAGGTCGTCGCGCTTTTCCAGCGCCTCCGCCCATACGCCCGGATGGGGAAGGCGCTCCGCAATATATTCGCTTTCCACGATAAAGTCGTTGTCGAACGAATCGTCGAGCGCCAGGGTCGACAAGCGCACCGTATAGCGCGAGTCCGGCAGAAGCGGCACAGGCGTTCCCCGGCTTTGCTCGTCTTTCCACAAGCTGACGTCCTTTCCTAAGTTAAACGTGCCGGTGCGGTCATATTCGCGCTTTAAGCGAAAATAATAGACCTTATCTTTCGGAACGCATTTGCTTTGCTCGTCATACAGCGCAATCACTCCGATGGTGCGAAAGTTCTCGGACGGAAATCCGCCCTCCCCTCCTCCCGGATCGCCGGCGGCAATCCATATCCGGCAAGAGCGTGAGGTGGTATGACCGACAACGGGACCGGCGGCGGGCTTGCGCAAGGAGCTCATGGGGCAATCCTGAACAAAAAAATTAACCCCATCAAACTATAGATTTTATTTCTCCCTTTCAAGCGCCATTTATACACACGAAGGGCGAAATAAAAAACGCCCGCCTGCGATTTCGCAAACGAGCGTTTTACAGCTAAAAATAAATTGTACCCTTACCTTTTCTCTCCGAAAAGGGAAAGAAGGTTCACGAAAAGCGCAATAAAATCGACATAAAGCTGCAAGGCTCCCATCACCGCCATATTCTCGGCGGCTTTTCCCGCCCGGGCGATCATGTAGTAGCTTTCTTTTATGCGTTGCATGTCATAGGCGGTCAGCCCCGCAAACACCAACACTCCGACGGCGGAAATGGTGAAATGTAAGGCTTCGCTTTTTAAAAATATATTGACCAATCCGGCGATAAGAACGCCGAAAAGGCCCATGATAAGGAAGCTTCCGAAACCGCTGAGGTCTTTTTTGGTGGTGTATCCGTACAACGCCAAGACGCCGAACGAGGCGGAGGAAATAAAGAACACGCGCGCAACGCTCACGCCGGTATACACGTAAAATATCGGGGCCAGCGATAACCCGACCAATCCGGCGTAGGTCCAAAACCATGCCTTCGCGGCGGCGGTACTTAACTTAAAAATGCGCATCGAGAGAAACATCACGACGCCGAGCGGAGCAAACATAACCACATAACGCATGGGAGAGGCGAAAAGGCTTTGCATCAACGCCGGCTGCGACGCGATAAAAAGGGAAACGCCCCCGGTAAAGGCAAGCGCCGCCGCCATGAGACCGAACACCTTTAGCATATAGGCGCGCAAGCCCGCGTCGTATTCCATCGACGTCTCGCCGTAGCGAGCGGAAGGTTGCTTGAACGAAAACATAACGTGCCTCAACTTAACCATTAAACGACGCGCGGACGCGTAAATTGCTTTGCGTTTCGCTGCGCCGGGGATTATACCCTTACCTACCTATTATATAATCCGTCCCCCGCGAAAATCAAGCGCTTTACGCGTTTATTTGCGAGGACTTCGCATAAATACGTCGTTAGGAATGTTTTGCGCGATCGCTATTTCGTCGCCAAATTGGCGCTGACCGAATTTCGCAACCACGCCTTCCGGGCGATGCGCCTCTCCGGCGCGCCCGTCGTGATATTCGGAGAAAACGGCGCGGGAAAAACGAATATTCTCGAAGCCGTTTCGCTGCTCGCGCCGGGGCGGGGCCTGCGCGGTTCGCCGCCGGCGGACCTTAGGCGGACGGGCGCCGTCGGCGAATGGGGCGTCGCCGCGACGATACGCACCGACGAAGGCGACGAGGCGCGCGTCGGCACCGGAGGAAGAGGCGCCGCGACGGGAAGGGCAATCCACATAGACGGCAAGGAAACGCCGAAACAGGCGGACCTGCTCGATTGCGCGCGCATATTATGGTACGCCCCCGCCATGCAGCACCGCCTCTCCGGCGGAGCGTCGGAGCGCAGGCAATGGCTCGACCGACTGGCGGCGACCTACGTCCCCGACCACGAACGCAAGGTGCGCGGCTACGATTATTACGCGCGCGAGCGGTTGCGCCTGCTGACCTCCGGACGGGCGCCCGACGAAGGGTGGTTGGGCGT
Organism: Rickettsiales bacterium; assembly: GCA_040507985.1. Lineage (GTDB taxonomy): Bacteria > Pseudomonadota > Alphaproteobacteria > Rickettsiales > UBA6187 > JBEVNR01. Next base: position 5,894 of record JBEVNR010000057.1, read on the forward strand.
GCTGGAAAAGGAGATGGCGGCGCGGGCCGTCGCCGTCGCCGAGGGACGCGTCGCCTGCGTTAAACGGCTGACGGCGGCAATGGAAGAGAAAAATTCCGCCTTTCCGCGCGCCGACCTTTGCGCCAACGGAGAGACGGAGGCGGCGCTGGCGTCGGAGCGACGATCCCCGGAAGAAGCGGCGCACGCCCTTCGCGCGCGCTTTCGCGACGACAGGGAAGAGGACGGCAGGTCCGGTCGCACCCGCAGCGGAGCGCAACGCGGGGATTTCACCATCCGATACGCACAGAAAAACGCGGTTTTCGACCTCTGTTCCACGGGAGAGCAAAAAGCGCTGCTACTTTCCGTCTTGCTCGCGCACATGCGGGCGCTCGCGGAGGGCGTCGGCGTCACGCCCGTATTGTTGCTCGACGAGGCGTTCTCGCATCTGGACGCCGGCAGGCGCATGGCGCTGTGCGAGGAGCTGGGCGAGATGGGGGCGCAGTGTTGGCTCACCGGCGCCGACCGCGAGGCGTTTTTCATGCTGGAGGGCAAAGCGGATTTTTTTGGATTAGACCTCTTGTAGGCCGCAAATTTCTCCACGCCTCCGCTCTTAACCTATTATTTGATTTTTTAGGCAGCGCCGCAATGTTGATGGTTTGTGGCGGAGGCTTTACATTGATGTTACTAGGCTGTGCGCACTTTTTATGCCATAGGGGGCTGCTACCTTTAGGGTTATGCAAGACGCCTAATAAATCCTTTGCTCGCCGGTAGACTTTCCCTCCGCAATGCGCCATAATGCCCCCTTGTCGCAACCGACGGACGAACCGTATGTAAGGGTGAAGGATGAAAAAATGGGGAGCATTGGCGGCGTTGGCGTGGTGTGCGGGGGCGACGCCTGCGGATGCGGCGGGAAATTATCCGTCCTTCGCGCTGTTCGAGGAACCGAAATACGCCGAAAATTTCGATCATTTCGACTACGTCAATCCTAACGCGCCAAAAGGGGGAGAATTGCGCCTTGCCGAAGACGGCACCTTCGACAGCCTCAACCCTTTTATTTTAAAAGGCATCGCGGAGCCGCTCATTCTGCTGACGTTCGACAGGCTCATGGTCGCAAGTTCCGACGAAATCGCTTCGGCCTATGGGTTGTTGGCCGATAAAATGGAGGTGGCCGACGACAAAAAATCGGCAACGTTCACGATTCGGGACGACGCAACCTGGAGCGACGGGAAAAAAGTGACCGCCGACGACGTGGTCTTCACCTTTCACCTTTTAAAATCAAAGGGAAGCCCCGAATACCGCACCTATTATCGCGACGTCGAAAAAGCCGAGAAAATCGCGCCGGATAAGGTGCGCTTTTCCTTTTCTTCCACTGAAAACCGCGAATTGCCGCTTATCGTCAGCGAACTTTCCATCTTGCCAAAGCACGCGCTGGAAAAAGTGGACTTCGACTCCTTCACCAACGCGCCCATCGTGGGCAGCGGACCCTACGAAATAGCGTCTCACGACTCCGGTCGCACCCTTACCCTAAAGCGCCGCGAGAATTATTGGGGAAAGGACCTTCCCGTAAATAAGGGACGGTATAATTTCGATCGGATTCGCATCGATTTCTATCGCGATTCCGGCGTGTCCGTGGAGGCGCTCAAAGCCGGGGAATATGATTTTCGCAAGGAAATGATCTCTAAGGTCTGGGCCATGGACTATAACGGGCCGCGCGTGAAAAGCGGAAAATTACTAAAGGAGGAATTGCCGGACGGCATGCCCACCGGCATGCAATGCTTCGTTATGAACTCGCGTCGCAAAAAATTCTCCGATCCCAAAACGCGCGAAGCCTTGTCGTACCTTATGGATTTCGAGTGGATAAACCAGAACCTCTTTTACGGCGCCTATTCGCGCAACCGCAGCTTCTTCGGCAATTCGTTATTCGAGGCGAAGGGCGTGCCGTCGAGCGAAGAAAAAGCCCTGCTTGAACCGTTCGCGGGCGACATTCCCGAGCGGGCGCTCACGCAAGAATACCAACCGCCGAAAACGGACGGCAGCGGCAACAACCGCCCGCAGCTCGCAAAAGCGACCGCCTTGCTTAAGGAGGCGGGATGGACGTATAAAAATCACGCCTGGACGCGCGACGGGGTCCAATTAGACATAGAATTTTTATTGGCGTCGGCCAGCTTCGAGCGGGTCGTCGGCCCGATAGAGCGCAGCATGGAAAAAATCGGCATTCCCGTCACGATACGCATGGTCGACGTGCCGCAATTCGTCCGTCGCCTGGAAGCGTTTGACTACGACGTGATGACCTATTGGTTTACCCAGGGCACCGCTCCCGGCAACGAACAGCTTAGCTATTGGCATTCCGGGCAGCGCGACGTGCGCGGCAGCAAGAACTACGCCGGCGTGAACGATCCCGCGGTGGATGCGTTGGTGGAACGCATCATCAAGGCCAAAGACATGGACGGGCTGCAAACGGCGACGCGCGCGCTCGACCGCGTGCTGCAATGGAGTTTTTACGTCATTCCGCAGTGGTATTCGCGCAGCCATCGCGTGATATACGACGCCAAGCTGGCGCATCCGGACGTCATCGCGCCCTATAATTTAGGGTACGTCGAAAATTGGTGGATGAAGGACGAAAAAAACGCGTCGCGCCCGCTTTCGTCCGACTCTCCGAAAGAAGGCGGAAAAGCGGCGCAAACGGGCAGGCCCAACGCGCATATTCAATAGACCTCTTCTCTTGCATAACCCTATGTGCGACGAACGCCTGCGCAAGACGGACTTATGTGCGCCTCCATGCACTTTTTGAGCCATAGGCCGGCGTAGCTAAGCGAGACGATTTTTAGGGATTTTTTTGGCGATCCACCGACCCGGTCGCCGGACAAACCTCTTTATTTTCTTTCTTTTTACGAAAAATTCTGTAATATGTAAGGCACATTCTTATGTTCAGTACGGTACGTTCGCTTCGTATAAAGTTGCCTCGCGCTATTTCATACGTTCGCTTTTCCCCTACTTCCCCTTACCTTCGCTATCTTTCGCCAACTCTCGCTTCAGCGGAAAAGTCTCTTGCGCATCGCTAACTTTCGCCATGACTTTTCTTGCCCTTATCGCCATACCGCTTGTATGGTTGACATTACCCCTCGCTTCTCTCGTGGGCGCCGCTCCGCTGACCAATCGCTCCAACGCTTCGGATACGGATATGTACTTCGAACGTCCCGAACGTCATCCTTTAGTGATCTTCGGTATCGTTATGGGAGCGTTTCTGGTCGTTGTCCTTGCCGCAGCTTTATTTTTATGGATTCGCAAACGTTCTCGAAAGCCAACGCCGCTCGTTATTGGCAGACCGCATCTTGTTAACAATGGCATTGATGCAAATTTTGGCTCCAACGTAGCTCTTATTCCCCTTCCTGTGCCGCAACCCGTGTATTTGCAGCACCTAGGCGCTGTTGATTCGCAAACGACGCTAACAAAATTTGGTGATGTTGCTAAGGGTACAAATCCGTTGGGATCCAATCCTCCTACTCCTCCTACAAGTCCTTTTGTAAGCTCGCTTTATGATAATAATTTCGATTTATCCGGCGAAGCAGATAACCACAGCGAATTGAGCGTAGATGTGGTAATAGAGGATAAAGAAGTAGAAATTGATTGCTCTTTGCCCCAAACTCTTCCGGCTTCGCCCAAATTGACGTCTACCAATAGTAAGGAAGAAAATCACTGCGGCGCTCAAAACGAAGCTCCGGAAGAATACTATACTAACGGCACTGAGCAAAGCCTTCCCCAAGAGCCTATATCTGCTTTTGACGATGACACCGACGACGGCGAAGAAGACGACGAAGACGAACCTTCTTCGGACGACGTCGACCATCCAAAGAAAGACGATTTCTCATAACGCGTTTGATATGCGTCACGTATGTACATAGATCGCTCGCCGTGCGACGATAAGGAAAACCTACGGGATAGGTATGGCGTTGGAATAAAATATAGATAAAAGCGCAAAAATATCGGACTTGAGTTTTTAGGACGTTCGCAGGAATCGAACGCGCCCACATTTGCATTCTTCGTTATGTATTATTAGCCTTCTTCCAACGCTTTCGTTTCATGGAAACGTTGAGGGAAGTCTAATTTACCATTTTTTTCCACCTATCGGCTACCGTTGGCATATATTAACGCCAACGCTTTTCCCAAAAAATCTTCCGCGAATGGATTTTTTACGCCGCAGGCGATATAAAACATCCTTATGAAAAAATACGTCCTTATCGCCGCCGGCGTCGTCGTCGGAATCGTTGCCGTCGTCTATGGCGCCATGCAAACGCCGCAGGCGAAGCGCTACGCCGCCGATTTTATCTCGAAGAAGGCGAGCGCGCCCGGGCGGGGCGTGAAGGTTTCCGGCATTCATGGCCATATTCCGTGGAACATGGCGCTCGACGAGGTGAGGCTTTCCGACGAGAAGGGCGAATGGCTTATCGCGCACGGCCTGCGCATACAATGGAATCCCGCCGCATGGGCGCGCCACAGGCTCGACGTCGATCTGCTGCGCGCCGAAAAGGTGACGATGTTGCGTCGTCCCGTTCCCGCCCCCCCGAAAAAAGACGCCAAACAATTTGACCTTGCCTCTTTCCGTTTGCCCACGCTAGAGGTAGGCAACATTGCCGTTGACAAAATCGCCTTGCCTGCTTCCATGACCGGCGGCGTCGAAACGGCATGGAGGTTAAACGTCAACGGGAATAAGGCAAAGAAAAACGCCGTCACCGGCGCGCTCTCTACCATCAGGGGAAGGAAAACGACGCTGGAGTTTTCCGCCGCCGCGCATAAAACCTTAACGTTCGAGGCTAAGTTCGCGGAGGAGCCGGGCGGATTCGTCGGCGCGCTGGCGAAATTTCCGAAAGACAAAAAACTCGAAGGCAACGTCTCCCTTGACGGCAACCTTGACGCGTTCTCCGGCGACGCCGCCCTCACGGTCGGGGACATGGAGTTGCTGCACGCCCGAATGAAAAAAAACGCCGACGCCTTCGTGCTGGTCGGCGCGGGGGAAATTCCCGAAGAGATCGCCGCGCTTCCGTTGCCGGAGCGCATGTGGCGGATGAAGGGCGAGGCGGAAAGGGAAGGGAACGTCTGGCGCGTCAAGCGCTCGCGATTCTCCTTGGCGAACGCCGTCGCCCATGCCGGCGGCGCGTACGACGTTAAGAAGCAAATCTTTGAGAAAATGAATCTCCGACTCGATATCGACGATCTTTCGCGGTGGAGCGAACTTGCGAAAAAAACTCTCTCCGGCGAAGCGCATATCGCCGCCGTTCTCAACGGACCGACGGAAAAGCTTGATATTTCGCTGCTTGCCGACACTCCGAAAATCAAAGCCGACGCCGCGACGCTGCGCGACGCCGCCGTATCGTTTGTGGCGCGCATCGACGCGAAACACGTGGAAAGCGGGTGGCCGCTCGCCGATTTTACCGTAAACGGCGCCGCCACCCTAAACGACAGGCCCGTGGCGTTGATCGCGAAGGGAAATACGTTCTCCGGGAAGCGCTTGGCCCTCTCCGACCTCTCGCTTTCCCTGCCGCAGATAGACGCAACGGGCAAGGCAAGTTACGCCATCGACGATCGTTTCGTGTACGCCGATCTTAACGTGAAGGAAGTGCGTCTCGCGGAATGGACGCAAGGCAAAATACGTGGCGTCGCGAACGTCCGAATTCGCGCCGAAGGCAAAATAGACGATCTGAACGTGACGGCGGAAGGCGCGGCGAGCGAATTGGCCGGATTGCCCTCTCCTTTAAGCGAATGGACGAACGCAAACGCGGAATATCGCCTGAAGGCGCATTATTCGCCCGACGCCCTCACCGTGTCGCAAGCGGACGTCACGTCGGGCGAGTTTAGCGCAAAATTGCAGGGAAGCTATCCTCTCGCCGCCAAAAATGAATCTTCTACGGCGAAAATCATCGTCGCTCGGGGCGACTTGCCTCCCATTTCCGCGTCGGCTACCGTCGCGAGAACGGAAGGCGCGCTCACGGTTTCGCCTTTTTTGGTCGAAATCAAAGGGATCAAAGCGGAAGGCAAAGCCATCTATGACGTTGCCTCCGGACTCGCGACGGCAAGCGCAACGCTGAACGTCGACGATTTTACGGCGCTTTCGGGGTGGTTTCCCATGCCGAAAATATCGGGGAACGTGCGCGCGAACGTGGCGTTGTCTCCGAATGACGGCAATCAGGGCGCGACATGGAACGCTGCGGCGGAAGGCGTATCGCTGCCGAATTCCAACCTGTTCGCGCAGCGGGTCGCGTTGGAAGGCGGCGTTCGCGACGTGGCGTCCTTGGCCGGACTCGACGTGCGCCTGAACGCCTCTTCCGTAAAAATAAAGGACGTCATTCTCGACGCCGTTTCCGTCGACGTCTCCTCGCCGCAAGGAATACAAGAAAATGCGGCATTTTCCGCGACGTTGCGCGGAAAAAAAGGAGACGCGCCCGTCACCCTCCAAACCTCCGGATCGGCGCAAAAGAAAGAGCGCGGCGCCGCCGTCACGGTGCGCGCCTTGTCCGGAGAATACGGAAAATACCCGTATCGCCTCCTTTCGCCCGCCAATCTCACGATCGACGGAGGCGACGCGGCGCTAAGCGGTCTCGCGATGAAAATAGCGGACGCCGTTCTCTCGGCGAAAGGGGAAATGACGCGCGGCGTCGTGAACGCGTCGGCGTCGTTGCCCGAAACCTTGCTTAAGCCGTTCGTGCAAGAGGCGCTTCCGTCGGCGCCGGACGCGACGTTTGGCGCGTCGCTAAAGATTACCGGAGCGGCATCGGCGCCTACGGCGAACCTTGACGCGACGCTGCGCGTCAAACCCCTGCGCAAGGAGCTTCAGGCGACCGTCTTTCGTCTAAGCGCCGTGTGGAACAACGCGGAGCGGCGCCCATCCGTCGTCGGAAAAATACGCGCGACGTCGGGCGCACCGGTCGGCGTCGGCGAATTTTCCTTTCCCGCGACCTTATCCCTGGCGCCCTTCGCGCTCAACCTAAAGACCGACGCGCCGCTCCGGGGAAAGGCGAACCTGAACGTGAAGCCGGCGCAATTCAACGATTGGCTTGAACCGATGGGGCATAAGCTCGCGGGAACCTTGTCGGGCGACGTGAACGTTTCCGGCACGCTCGCGAAACCGACGACGGACGGCGCGTTGCGGTGGAAAAACGGCGCATACGACCATTTGGCCTTCGGCGCCTGCTTGCGCGATATTGACATGGAGGCGACCTTCGACAAGGCGCGCCTGCGCATTCAACGCCTTACCGCCAAAGGCGACAGGAAGCACGGCGATCTTAACGTGACGGGCGTCGTCGATTTCGCCAAAAAGCGGGTGGACGCCGCCGTGGCGCTCGATAAGCTCGAAGCGTTCTGCCACGGCATGGCGGAGGGCAAGATCGGCGGCAAGCTGACCGTCGCGGGTCCGCTCAACGCCGTCATGGCCACGGGCGCGGTCGACGTGGGACCGATCTCCGTCCTTATCCCCACCGGGGGCGCCGACGCCATTCCCACCGTCGATTCCATCTATAAAAGCGTGCTGGAGGCGCAAGAAAGGGGAGAGGCCAAAAAAGGCGCCTTCATGTTCGGCATAGACGTAAACCTTCCCCAGCGCGTCTTCGTGCGCGGCAGGGGTCTGGACGCCGAATTTGAAGGCAAGTTGCGCGTCGAAGGCACCGCCACGCGCCCCACGCTCGACGGCGATTTGCACGTGAAGCGCGGAAAAATGGAGCTGCTCGGATCGAACCTCACCATCACCAAGGGCGACATACGTTTTCTCGACCGCAACCCCGTTCGCCCTTACGTCGACATGTCGGCCACGACGAAGGCGAGCGACGTCGACATTAGCGTGAACGTGAAGGGATCGATCAAAAAGCCGGACTTAAGCCTCACCTCGTCGCCGCTTAGGCCGCAAGACGAAATATTGGCGCTGCTCTTGTTCGGAAGGCCATTGCAGGAAATCACTCCGTTCCAGGCGCTGCAACTCGCGCAGGCCGCCGCCACCCTGGCCGGGAAGGGAGGGCCGGGCGTGCTTGGGCTGGCGCGCGAGACGCTCGGGGTCGACACGCTCGACATATCGCAAGACAAAAGCGGCGGGGCGACGGTCGGGGCCGGAAAATACGTCACCGACCGCGTGTTCGTCGGGGTGGAGCAAGGCGCCGAACCGGACAGCCGCCGCATTAAAACCGAAATAGAAATTACGCCCAACGTGACGGCCAAAACCGCGACGGGCGCCGAAGGCGGCCCCACGGTCGGCGTCGATTGGAAGTATGATTATTAGGCTAATTTCCGCGCTTTTCATCAATATTTCATTATTATTGATATAATAATATTTATGGTGGAATAAGAGTAATTGGAACGATACGCGGAGATATGCGAACGCTTGACGACAACAACGCGAAGGGCGCGCGCGCGAATCGCAAGGAACGCCGGAACAAAAACTACGGCGGGGGATGGAATACGCTGGACGCATTTTATTTATGGGTCATTCGTCGGTTGCTTTCGCTGTTTTATCGCGTGGAACATAAGGCATTTCACCATATCCCCGAGCGCGGCCCCTGCCTTATCGTGGCCAACCACGTATCGTATCTCGACGGCGTATTCATTCAGGCGGCGTGCCGACGCCCGATACGGTTCGTGATCGACTACCACATTTACCATTCGCCCTTCGTGCGGCATTTTATGAAGCTGCACCGCGCTATTCCCATTTTACCCAAACGCAACAACGTCAGGCAGGCGCTGGACGAAATTTCCCGCGCGCTTCGGCGCGGCGAGGCGGTGATGATTTTTCCCGAGGGGCGCATCACCTATACCGGCGCGCTGGGGCGTTTTAAGCCGGGCATGGAGTGGATCGTCGACCGCGACCCGGTGCCGGTGTATCCCGTCGCCATACGCGGATTGTGGGACTCGATGTTCAGCCGAAAATACCTGCGTTCCCGCCGCCGCATGTTGCCGCGCTTCTTTCGCTTGAAGGTGGAGCTGGAATGCGGCGCCCGGATAGAGGCCGCCCGCGCGGACGCGCCGTCGCTGCAATCGACCATGATAAAGCTGCTTAAGGCCGGACGCGACTAAGAGCCTGTTCATTTCGTCCTTTTTACGGACGGCGCGTGACAGCGTCTCCCAAAATTTTTTATCTTTTATTTTTTAAAAAGGTTTTCGCCGGCCTGCCGCGATAGGTTTGTTATAGGATAAGGAATCACGTCAAAGCAAATACGTCGAAAACGTAAGGCTTATTGGCGCTCAAAATAAAGGAAAACAAGTTTTCCTTTATCATCAAGCGTTATGCTATAGGCGGCATTATTCTTCGAATTCGTAGGAAAAAAGAGCGGACTGGATCCGATATTAATGCGAACCCCTGCCTTTATGTCGCTATGAAAGCAGTTGTCTCGAATAAAATGTATAGGGTTTTCTTCTTTTTCTGCCAGTTCTCTGAGGCTTTCGCGAGCGAATTCTGATTGCTCGGGGCTTATATTGCTCTTGTCGAAGCCCGGATATTTCTGCTCAAGCTCTCTAAGCAGCTGTAATTTAAATTCTTCTTTAGCAGCTTTAGTAACGGCCAGTCGTTCCACTTTCCGTCGGTTTCTATCTAAAAAAGAGCCGGTTGACGCAGACGCCATCGCCACTAAATAGTTAGCAATATCGCAATAAAACGATGTGGCGGCAAAAAATGCTCGTAGAATCGGAAGGGATAATCACAAATAAAAGAACTTCCGCAAAGAATCAATTTCTTTCAATAAAAGTTGCATTCCGACGCGCTGAAATGTATTACCTTACGTTAAATGACATAAGGAATGACGGCAGGGCATGGCGGCGTTATATAATAGGGTATTGCTGAAAATTTCCGGCGAATCGTTGATGGGGCAGAAAGCCTTCGGCCATGATTCCGAGTTCGTCCGCAGCTTGTGCCGCGACATAAAGGAAGTATATGACGGCGGAACGGAGATATGCCTCGTGGTGGGGGGCGGAAACATCTATCGCGGCGCCTCCGCCGCCGAGTTCGGCATGGAGCGCGCCGGCGCCGACTATGTCGGCATGCTCGCCACCGTCATTAACGCGCTCATCCTGCAAAACGTGCTGGACGGCATGGAAGTGCCTTCGCGCGTGCTGTCCGCCATTCCCATGACCACGGTGTCCGAGCCGTACATCCGCCGCCGCGCTCTGCGCCATTTAGAAAAAAAGCGCGTGGTCATTTTTGCCGCCGGCACCGGCAATCCGTTTTTCACCACCGACACCGCCGCCACGCTCCGCGCCGCCGAAATGAATTGCGACGTCATCATGAAAGGCACGAAAGTCGACGGCGTGTATTCCGCCGATCCCGCCCGCCATCCCGATGCGGTGAGGTACGACGCCCTTACCTATAAAGAGGCGCTGTATCGCGATTTGGGCGTGATGGACAGCTCCGCCATAGCGCTTGCAAAAGATAACGGCATACCTATACTGGTTTTTTCCATTCACTCGTCCGGAGCGTTTAAAAGAGCGCTCTCCGGGGAAGGCGCGTTTACCCTCGTGAGCAATAGCGCGAGTTCGCCGGAAACAAAAAAATAAAGGAGGCTTTATGGGCGCCGACGCCGTGATGAAAGACGCCGAACAACGCATGCAAGGGGCCGTCGCCGCGTGTCACCGCGACCTGCAAGGGATTCGCACCATGCGGGCGAATCCGTCATTGCTGGAAAACATCGCGGTCGAAGTCTACGGCACCCGCATGCCGATCAACCAGGTGGCGACCGTGACCGCTCCCGAGCCGCGCATGCTGCTGGTGCAGGTGTGGGACGCGAAAAACGCCCCCGCCGTCAATAAGGCCATCGGCAATTCGTCGCTTGGGCTTAGCCCCATCGCCGAGGCGACCGTCATTCGCGTTCCCTTGCCGGAAATGACCGAGCAACGCCGCCGCGAACTGGCGAAAGTCGCGATGCAATACGCGGAAAAAGGACGCGTGGCGGTGCGCAACGTCCGCCGCGACGTCTTAGACTCGCTGAAAAAGTTAGAGAAGTCCGGAGATATTTCGGAAGACGAATTGCGCGACTATTCCGACCAAGTGCAAAAAAAGACCGACGCCGGCGTCAGCGACATCGACGCGCTCGCGAAAAAGAAAGAAGCCGACATTTTACAATAAATTCCCATGGCCGACGCACGCCCCGCTTTGCCGCCTTTGCCGGAATTGCTCGCTTTCGTCCACCGCTTATGCGACGTGAGCGCGCGCATCGTCCGCAAGGCGCAAAGTGGCAACGTAAGCGTGACGCATAAGGACGACGCCACCCCCGTGACGGAAACCGATACGCGGATCGAACATGCGTTGCGCAAGGAAATCGCCAAAAATTTTCCCGATCACGGCATTGTCGGAGAGGAATATGGCTCTACGGAGGGAAACTCTCCCTATGCGTGGATCATCGACCCGATAGACGGCACGCTTTCTTTTATCACGGGAAGGCCGAATTACGGCACCCTCATTTGTTTTTCGGCTTACGGAACCCCACATGTCGGGGCGCTTAACCAACCCGACCTCAAGCGGCGATGGGTAGGGGTGACGGGAGGAGAAGCCGTGTGCAACGGTTCCCTCTTGCGCACGTCAAGCGTGAAGGACGTCGATAAGGCGATTATTGCCACCACGTCGCCCGATTATTTTTCGCCGGAAGAATTTGCGGCGTTCTCGCGGGTGCGCTCCGAAACCAAATATGCCGTCTACGGCGGGAATTGCCTTGATTACGCCATGCTCGCCCAGGGAAAAATCGATCTGGTCGTCGAGGCGGGACTCAAGCCATACGACGTCGCCGCGCTCATGCCCATCGTCAGCGCCGCCGGCGGCACGATCACCGACTGGAGCGGGCGCGGAATTAATCTTTCCGACACGCGCATCAACGTTATCGCTGCCGCGAACCACGTATTGCACGAAAAGGCGATGATGGCGCTTCAGGATAAAGCGACGAAGGCTTCCCTATGACAGGAATTTTTCCCGCCGTCGCGTGGATGAGCGTATACGCAAGCGTTTTTTTGTGGTCGGGATTTTCTCCCGTCGATAGGGCGACGTGGATCATGGAAGTCGCGCCGGCCATCGTCGCGGCGGCGGCAATGGCGCTGACCTATAAAACATTTCGCCTCACTCCCCTGCTCTATTGGCTTATTCTCGCACATTGCGTCGTGTTGATGGTCGGCGGCAAATATACTTACGCGCACGTGCCCTTGTTCGACGACATAAAAGACGCGCTGGGCGGGGAGCGCAACAATTACGACAAGGTCGGGCATTTCATGCAGGGCTGCGTTCCCGTGTTGGTCGCGCGCGAGATTATCCTGCGCAAACGCGTCGTCTCCGGAAAATATTGGGCGGGATTTTTTTCGGCGTCGTTTTGCCTCGCCTTCAGCGCGCTGTACGAAATGATCGAATGGGGAGCGGCAGTCGCCCTCGGAAAGGGCGCCGACGCGTTTTTAGGCACGCAAGGCTATGCGTGGGACACGCAATCGGACATGGCCTTCGCCCTTATCGGCGCCGTTTTCGGATTGCTCGCCTTTTCCCGCCTGCACGACGCGCAAATCACAAAACAGGGAACCGGCGCCGCGCCTATCTGATTCTAAAGAAATATTTTTTCCAACTGTCGCACATAGCGTTGACGTCCGACTCTCTGACGCCGGAACCCAAGCTAACGCGAACGGCGAAGGGCGCCAAGTCTTTCCGCATGGAGGAGAGCGCCGCTCCGGGCGTCGCCGTTCCGGAGGAGCATGCCGACCCGTTGCTGACGGCGAACCCGTCCAAATCGAAATGCGCCAATTGCGTGTCGCTTGCGGCGCCGCGCGTGGCGAAACAGCTTGTATTCGGCAGGCGGGGAGTTTTTTCGGCAAAAACATAGACGGAATCGCCGCCTATTTCCTTTATGTGCCGCTCCATGGCGTCGCGCAAGGGCGCGCAGGCGAAAAATTCGGCGCGCACCTCGTCAATTCTTTCCGCCATATGGCCGAAAACCGCGACCGCCGGAACGTTTTCGGTGCCGGAGCGAGCGCGAAACTCTTGTCCGCCCCCGGCGACAAGCGGCGCCGGCGTCATGCCCGCCGGATAGACCAACGCCCCCGCGCCCGGCAATCCCCCGATTTTATGGGCGGAGAGCGTCGCCATGTCGGCTCCGCATTCCTTCATTGAAAACGCTATTTTTCCATAGGCTTGCGACGCGTCGGTATGGAAAAACGCCCCATGTTTCTTCGCGATCTCCGCTAACGGAGGCACGTCGCAGACGGCGCCGGTTTCGTTGTTCGCCGCCATAACGGAAACGAGCGTCGCGCCTTCGGCTTGCCTGAGCGCCTCCTCCAGCGCCTCGAGGGAGATGCGCCCTTGTTCGTCCGAGGGGAGGACGAGCACGCGTTTCGCTCCGCATTCCGCCGCCGCCCGAACGGAGGGATGTTCCGTCGCGCCGACGACGATCGTCTCCCAACCAAAGCAGCGCATCGCCATGTTGTTTGCTTCCGTGCCGCCGGAGGTAAAAACGACGCGATGCGCCGGCGTCGCGCCTATCGACGCCGCAAGCGCTCGACGGGATTTTTCCAATCTTCCTTTCGCAATTCGCCCAAAGGAGTGCAGCGACGACGCGTTATGCGGACCGAAGGGAAGAATCTCGCTTTCCAAAAAACGCCTCGCCTCCGGATGGAGCGGGGCGCCGGCGTTATAGTCCATATAGACGGGCGCGCGCCTAGCCATACAGCCGCGCGTAATATTTTTTGACGATCTCGGCGGTGGAGTCGCGCGTCTCCGGCCTCTCCAAGGCATACGCAACGTTCGCCTCCAGAAAACCGCGCCTGCTGCCGCAATCAAAGCGCCTTCCCTCGAAGCGAAATCCGTAAAATGGGCAGTCGTTCACCATGTCTTGCAGCGAGTCGGTTAATTGTATTTCCCCCCCCTTCCCTTCCTTCAATTGATTGAGGTAGGAAAAAATTTTTGGCTGCAAAATATAGCGCCCCGTAATCGCCAGCCGGGACGGCGCCTCTTCCGGACGCGGTTTTTCCACCATCGCCGCAATCGGAACCAAGCGCGGCGAGTCGGTTATTTCCCCTTGCTTAGGGGTGATGATGCCGTACGAGGACGTTTCCTCCGGCCGCACTTCGTCGATGGCGATGACGCATGCGTCCGGATGCACCTCAAAGGCGTCCGCCATTTGCTTAAGCGCGCCCGGAGAATGCAGGAACATCTCGTCCGGCAACAGCAACGCGAACGGTTCGTCGCCGATAAGGTGGCGGGCGCACCAGACCGCATGCCCAAGCCCTTTGGGATCGTGCTGCGGCACGTAAGCGACCGCCGCTTTGTCGGGAATGGAGGCATAGACGTGTTTTAACCCTTCGTGCTTGTTCAAGCGCTTCAGGTTGGCCTGCAATTCCACCGCGTGGTCGAAATGGTTGTTGATCGCTTCCTTATGGCGGCCGGTGATGAACACGCACTCTTCTATGCCGGCTTCCACCGCCTCTTCATAGGCATATTGGACGATAGGTTTCGACGCGACGGGCAGCATTTCCTTAGGAACGGATTTCGTCGCCGGCAAAAACCTTGTGCCAAGCCCTCCGACGGGAATGACGGCTTTACGTAAGCGGCCCATACTATGCTTCCGTCCCTTTCGCTTACGTTACGCTACGCGCCGTATCGCGCGCCGGAGGCGTCGCCGCCCGGAATGGCGCGAAGGTGGCAACGCTCTTCATGGACGCAAGACATGGCGCCGCCGGCGTCTTTTCTTACCGTGACGACCGACGCCACGCCCTCGGCTGCGCGCTTAAAATACACGAGGCGTCCGCCTTCCGCCAATTGCGGCACGACGGCGTCCGGGACGGCGTCGTATAGGCGGGTGCTATTGCAGAATATCACGTTATACGGGGCGCCGGAGGGATGGCCGCTCATGTAATCGGCGCCGTTTAAGATAAAGGCGTTACGCAACCCTAAATCGTAGAATCGTTGGTTGATGGAGGAACTATACGCCGATTCGCTCTCCAGTACGATCACCGACGCGGCAAGACGGGCAGCCATGGCGGCTTCGCATCCAAACCCTCCCCCCAAAAACAACATGGCGTCCGTAGGAAGCACGTGAAGCCGCTGCAATATTTTCGCAAAGGCCACGGGCGGCATGACAAATCCTCCCCCCACATAAGGCACAGCTTCGTCGGCGTAGGAAAGCGCGATCAGACGGCGAGGAAAGAACAAATGGCGCGGCGTCTTTTTAAACGCGTCAAGCACACGCAGGTCAACCACGCCTTCCGGCAATAATTGGCCGTGAATGGCGTTGATTTGCGCTTTTTCAAAAAATCCCTGCATGACGGCAACCGATTGCGGCCTACGCTGTCGGGCTGGGAAGTTTTTTCTCGTTAAACACGACGTGGCGACGCAGTATCGGATCGTATTTACGGAACGACAGTTTTCTTGTAATTTTTTTTGGGTTTTTATAAATGACTTTATAATACTCCGACTCGCTGCTTTTCAGCATAACTTTTACGACGTTTTTTTTCGCCATGACGTAATCTCGTGGTGTTGTGTTCGGCCTTTTTCAGCGCGGCCTTTCGCGCAAGAAACCAGCATTACTTATTAAACGACCCGAGGAGTTTGGTCAAGCCAAGTTTTAGCTTGCTTGCGCACGATCAAAAACTATTTGCCGATACCCGGAACAGTGGCTATAATGACTTTCAACTTCCTTCCTCTATTGATCGCCCGTCGCCGTCATCCCACTTAACCACCTTTCTCGCTTGCCAAGCGCGTTGCCTTACGTCATGCCGACGTCTATCGCCTCCGTAGAAAAGGAGAAAATATGCCACAGATGCATTCACTCTCTTTCCCTCATAATGACTATTGTGGCCACTCTGGTTGCCGCATTTGGAATTGAATCCTACTACGTAATACAACACCAAAACAAAAGCGGAGGGATGCCCCTTGACAAGTCTATTCCCTTGTTTTGGCTCATTCTTATTGTTGGCTCCGCTATTTATGATGTAATTTACGCATTCAACTCCTATTATTCTCTTGTATATCACGCAAAACCATATACAAAAAAATCTACCGACCACCCCGAAAACTCTCGCCTCGAAGAATCCGGTAAACCGGAAGAAAAAAATACCGCACAGACGCAAAACAAAGTGACTTACCAAGACCTTGCCGATTTTGCTATGACGCAATATTATTGGAAGAATTTTCCACAGCCTTTCACTTATCGTTTACGCTTTGTTTTATATGCCGTCCTTTGCCTTTTCGCCATGTGTTGTAATTCGTTCCGTTTTATGGCATGGCGAAACGCAATGATCTTGGACGGAAAAGCAATACCGCTTCATCCAGATTGGTTTTTAGGATTCGGATGGACCATGACGTACATAACCATGTGTCGGGTTATTGGCGCTATACGCAGCTTTCCGAAATTTGCAACGGACATAAAGAACATTTCTGATGATGTTAGCGTACCGATTGATGAAAAACATCACAAAATGCTTAAGGAATCTTTTAAAAACCTAAGGCTATATGGAATCTTTTTATGTTTGGCGTTGCCTGGATTCATTATATCAAGCCTCCCGCTAGCAGCGGAACTTATTGAAGCAATCGTTTGCTGGACCACCATATGCTTCGCTATCGCCGTCATCAAGATATTCTAACTGTGATTGTATGACGCAATACATCGCTAAGGGTGCGCAAGGTAAGTCTTTTTCGATCATCTCCGCTTTTTTCCTTGCTTTGTCTTCCCTAGGCGCAGGTCGCCGTTTCCTTGATCTCCCGGATTCCGTCCTTACCTCGGCGTTAGGAGTGCTTTTTTAAAAAAATAAAAATATTTACAACCCGTATTTTCCTCGTAAATACCCCATAATGGCCGCCTCGCTCTGGCCTTTAACGTGATTCTCGAAAATAATTGCTTCCGCGACGTCGTGGCTTGCCGTCGAGGCGTTGCCGCCGATATGCATGCCGAACGTCGTGTTCAGCGGCGGGAAAGAGGATAATCCCTTTGTCACCGATTGATTGACCGTCGACGACGCCGAACGTCGCACGAGCGTCGTCATGCCCATAAAGCGAGACGACGCGCTCACATAGGCATGGGTGACGACGGGCAACCCGACGGAGTCGGAAAGATTCATCCGTACCGCCGATTCGCCCGTTATGTCAAGCGACGCGTGGCCGTAACGGTAGCCTACGCCTCCCGGAAGCGAAGGATTGGCGTAGCTTTCGGCGTAATTCTGTTCGTCAAGATAGAGCGACCAATAGCTTCCGCCGTAAGGAAGCGACAGGCCGATATTGCGCGCCGGGTCGCCGAAGGCGATCAGGTTGTTCGGCGCACGCGTATTCTCCGTCGTCACCACGAACACGCTCAGCTCGCTTGCACTTGCGCCGAAGGGATCGGGAACGTCTAAACTCCGCGCCTTGCCGCTTTCGTAGGCGAAACGCAGCGCCGGCAACCCGCCGATCCCCGACCCTGCATAGGCGGGCCGCAAGGTCGGATCCGCTTGCGTCGCGTCGTTGCCCTTGCCGGATTTGTCGCGCCATATGGCGGGGCGAACGGACTGGTCGTAGCGCAGCGAGCCTTGGCAATAGGGATCGGAGGCGTCGAGCCATAATTTTACCTCCGGCAAACCGCTTATGCCGCCGGGAGACGAGGAGGACAGGCATTCGCTCGTTTCGGGGTTGCGCACGATCGTAATTCCCCATTTCACGCCAAGATAATCCTCCATCGCCGTCATTTGCGCCAGCGTCACGTTTTGGTCGCCGTAGGCCAATATTTCGCCGACGGCGCCGCTCCAGGTCGCGTACCCTGCAAGCGCTCCGGCGGCGCCCACCGCGTTCGATCCGTTCGCCTGCCCGCTGCGCGCGGGCGGGGAGTCGGCCATCCGTGTTATGCCGTTGGTGCGTATGCGGCGCATATTCCCGTCGTAATACGCCGAAACGACAAAGGGTTGGCTCGTCGAAAACCCGAGGGCGCCGGCGGAGTAGGAACCTTTCCAGCTATTTTCGATCAGCGTCGCGCTGCGCATCGCGATGAAATTGCCGGCCATGTCGACGTCGGTGCGCCCTAAATTGAGCAGCCCCTGCGCCCGCGCCGTCTCCGCCGTCGCCACGGCGAACAAGGCGTAGCGTCCGGCGCCGTTAAAGGCCGCGACGTTCGGCAATCCCATGTAATCGTTCGCTCCGTCGAACACCATCGCGGACTTGCCGGAGAGATACGACTTGACGTATAGCGGACGGTAATTCGCCGTCGATTGCACCGCGTCGTTGCCGTTCCGCGACTTATCGCGCCATATGCCGGCCGCTTCGGCGTCGGAATAATTGGCGAGCGTTCCCAAACATAGCGGGTCGTCTGCGTCCAGCCACACCGCCGGCGTTTGGGTCACGCCCGAAACGGAGGGCGACGCAGCCGACATACATGGCGCCGTCGTCATGTCGTAGGCGGCAATCGCGTATTTCGTGCGCAAATAGCTTTCGAGCGACGCAATTTGCGTGCCGGTTAGGCTCGTGCCGGCATAGGCCAGGACTTCGCCGATTTTTCCGTCCCAATTGGAATATCCGTCCACGCCGCCAACGGAGAAACGTCCGCCCGCCTGGCCGTTGCGCGTTCCGACGCTTTCTTCCGCCAATTTTGCGCCGTTCACCCGCACCGATCGATTGAATCCGTCATAGGTCGCGCTAATAATAAAGGGAGAGGTGGGCGCAACGCTCACCGGCGCGTTGGTGCCGTCGGACCACCAGCTATTGCGCCATTCGTAGCCGGACGTTCCGCTCGCCAGCGCCAGCACGTTCGATTTGCCGGATTGCTGCGCGTGGTGGAAGGCGAGCAAGCCTTGCGCCCTCGTCACGTCGGCTTGCGCCGCCATGAACACGGCGTACACGTTCGCCCCTTCGAGCGCCGTCATCTCCGGAAGATCGAGCGCGTCGTCCGTGCCGTCGAAATTCATCGCGCCCTTACCGTTCGTCCAGCTTGCGACGTAGAGAGGGCGAGGAGAGGCGGAATCCCATTGCGCGGCGTCGTTGCCCTGGCCGGACTTGTCGCGCCATATGGTCACGGCGGCCCCATCGGCGTAGGCGGGAGAGGCCCCGCACAGCGTGTCCGATCCGTCCAGCCATAGTTTAAGCCCGGTCGTCACCCCCGTACCGCCCGGATTAGAGGAAGACGTGCATGCGCCTTGCGCGGGGGGCACGACGAACGCTCCCCATTTTTGGCCTAAATAATTTTCCACGGACTTAGATTGCGTCGCGTTCAGCGCCCCTTTATAAAGTAAGACTTCTCCGACGTCGTTTTGCCCCCAGTAATTGTTCCGCACGTGGGAAATATAATACACGTCGGGCGCGATCGTGGAGTTATTGGCGAACGGATCCTGCGCGATAAGGTTTTTATTGCGATAGACTTGCGCCTTTCCTGCGGCGAGTTGCAGGCGCCACACCGCCATGCCGGCGGCGAGCGCGCCCGACATGTTCACGTCGCCGTTATCCATGGCGACGGAGAACGTGCCGTCGGTCTGGCCGACAAGGAAGGACAGCCCGGCCGGTTCTTGCGCGACATAGCTATAGCTCGACGCTTTTTTGTCGAACGCGAATATCGCGTCGCTATCGGAGGCGCTATCGTAATTGCGCGAGGCAAGGAAGATCGTAGCCTCCCTTCCCGTCAGCGAGAACGCCATGTTGCCGCTCATCGCGTCGTCGACGCCATCGAACCGTATGACGGGCAATCCGTTCTCCATGTTCTTTTTGTAGGTGGGAGAACCGTTTTTCAGCGTCGCGTTATAGACGTTGCCGGACTTGTCGCGCCACAGATCGACCGCCGCCCCGTCGGCATATTGCACCGACGCGCCTTGGCAATAGGGGTCGTTCGCGTCCAGCCAGACGGTTAGCCCGGCGACGACTCCGGTCGCGCCCGGATCGGCAGTCGACGCGCAGGCGGCGGTTCTATTGTCTTTGGCGAACCATTTCGCCTGTAAATAGGATTCAAGCACATTCACGTTCGCCGCGCTTAGGGCGCCTTCATATAATAATATTTCGGCAAAATCGTTGCGTCCGAAATTGGCGCCGCGCACGTGGGATACGTAATATTTATCGGGCGTGACGGTAGATGTGTTCGCGAAATTGTCTTGTCCCGCCAACGCTCCGTTGCGATAAAGCGACGCCACGCCGGATTTGAGCGCCAGACGCCATACCGCAAGCCCCGTGGGAATGTCGGCCAACGCGTTTATATCGCCTTGGTCCATCAAAAGCTGCGCCTTGCCGTCCGTGGAGTAAACGGCGAAATTCAGTCCGGCCGGTTGGAGCGCCAGCGTTGCCGTCGAAGGCGCGGAACGGTCGGTGGCGAATATGCCGTCCCAGTCGGTGACGGAGTCTTTATTGTCCGCCGCAATGAATATGGTTGCTTCGCGATTCGTAAACGTTAAGGCGCCGAAGCCGCTCATCGCGTCGTCCACCCCGTCGAAACGCACGACGGGCAATCCATTTTGCGCGTTCGTGACGTAACTTGGCGTGCCGCCGTCCAATACGGCGTCATATCCCCTACCGGATTTGTCGCGCCACGTATTGACGGTAGATCCGTTTGCGTATTGGGCGCTTGATCCTTGGCAATACGGATCGTTCGCGTCCAGCCATAATTTCAGGCCGGAGGTGACGCCGCTTCCGCCCGGCCCGGCATTCGACGCGCAGGCGACATACGCCGCCGTGCCCCATTTATTGCCCAGATATTGTTCGACGGAACGCATTTCGCCGTCGGACAAGGCGCGATTATAAAGAATAATTTCGCCGAAATCGGCTTTTGCCATCGATCCGTCGCGCTCATAGCCTATGGTGACGACATTCGACGTCACGGCGCTTGCATTAACGTAGGCGTCTTCCGCGACTTTCACTCCGCTGCGGAACATTTTCAATGCCCCCGCTTGCGCGCGCATCGACCATACGGAGAAATTGACGTCGGCCGCCACCAGCCCCACCATATCGTAATTATCGCGTTCGGTGAACAATTGCCCGTCGACGTCGCTGACGCCGAACACAAACGCGTTAGGATCCTGATACACGTTGCTATAGGCCGAGTTGGTATTGTCTAACGTAAAGAGCGCCCTCCAGTCGCTTTGTAAGTCTTTCGGAGCCATCGCAAAAAACAGCGTCATTTCCCGTTGCGGCAAACTTATCGGCGCTTGTACGGCCATGGCGGAACCGGCGTCCGCGCCGTTAAAATACATCACGGGCAATCCGTTCTGCGTATTTTTCTTATAGACGGGAGCGTCGTACGTCGTGACGGCGTCGCGCACGTATCCGGATTTGTCGCGCCATACGCTAACCCTTTCTGCGTCTGCATATTGGTTGGCCGCGCCTTGCGCTTTAGGATCGTTCGCGTCCAGCCATAATTGCAGCCCGCTCGTCACGCCCAAATTGCCGGGATTGCCTCCCCCTGCCCCGCCGCCGGAGGTAATGCCCCATTTCGTCATTAAATAGTTTTCAAGCGCCGTTATTTGCGTATCGTTCGGCACGCTGCCGCCATAGACGAGCAATTCCGCCTCTATGCCGTCCCAATAATTGCTTCCTGCCGCATTGCCGCCGATACGGTTCGAACCGTTTTGCGTGAAACTTGGCGCGCCGGGAGCGTCCTGGCCTTTAAGCGCGCCGTTTATTTTCAGTTTACGCGCGGAACCGTCCCATAAGGCGGACACAAGAAAGAGCTGACCTTGCGTCACGCCCGCCGCCACCGTTTGGTTGCTTGGCGCGCCGCTCCAATCTTGCTTCCATATATTGCCGGACGTCAATAATTGCGCGTTGTTTTGCATGATGGAAATTAAATGCTGCGAGGCTTTGGAAACATCGTCCGTCGCGGCGACCCCGAACACGGCATACGGCGCGTTGCCGACAAGCGAAGAGAAATTTCTCAATATTACATCATCGCTGCTGCCGTCGAAATTCATCCCGGCACGGGCGCCGGGCAAATTCGTGACGTCATAGGTCGGCCAGGCGGCGGGATTATCCTGAACGGCGTCGTTGCCGTTGCCGGATTTGTCGCGCCACAAGGCGACCGACGCTCCCGACGCATAGCGCGACGCCGCTTTTTGACAATAAGGATCTTCCGCGTCGAGCCATAATTTCAGCCCCGCCGTCGCCCCCGCGCCTCCCGGGTCGGACGACGATGCACACGCCGCACCTTCTTTTGGTATGGTAATTTTCCATTTGTTCATTAAATATTTTTCGAGGGCGATGCGCTCGGCGTGCGTCTGCGTTGTGCCCACATAGGCTAACGCTTCGGCGATCGCGCCTTTCCACGGGTAGAGTATCGCGCTTGCGTTGCCCGGATCAGGCATCGCGCCGATCATGTTTCTTGTGCCCGGCGAGAAATTCGGAGCGGAAGGAGAAAGCCATTTCTTCGTTTCGCCATTCTTTTTCACCAGCAATTCGCTGCCGTTCCATACGGAGGAAACCAAAAACAATTGATTTACGGAAGGGGTTACCCTAGTTAATTGCTGGCCTCCTCCCCATGATTGATTCCATGAATTGATTGGAGTAAGGCTTTGCGACATGTATTGCGCCGACGTCGTATCGCTTAAAGAAACGACCGTTCCGCTCGCCGCTCCAAGCGAAGACGCGCTCATTACCATAAAAGCGGCGTACGGGGCGTTACCCGTCATACTCGGCATAGACGGCACGCTTAAATAATCGTCCGTACCGTCGAATTTTATCAATGCGGGCAGGGAGGCGTCCGACGTATCGTAAGTCGGTTTGTTCGCCGCCGTGTTTTGCGTCGCGTTACTCGCGTTGCCGGACTTGTCGCGCCAAAGATTGACCGCTCCGGCGTTCGCATAGGGGGTATATCCGCCTTGGCAATACACGTCGGCGGCGTCGTACCATAACTTTAATCCCGTGGTCACGCCCGTGGCGCCCGGATTGGGGGACGACGTGCACGGATAGGCGGAGGCGTCTATCGATATGCCCCATTTATTGGCAAGGTAGGCGGTCACGGCGTTTATGTTCGCCTCCGTCAGCGTCGTGCCGCCATAGACCATAATTTCTCCGATATGGCCAATCCAGCTTTGGTCGGCGCCCGCCCGCTGGCCAATATAGCCAAATCCGTCGAAATATTGGTTTCTGGCGCCCGGCGTGTCTTGATTTCTTACTACCCCGTTAAATCGCGTGTCACGCGTCGTGCCGTTCCAGGTGGCAAGATAAATAAAAGGCTGGTTTGCCGCAATCGACGCAGTGGAGGTGTTTTGCGTCGTTCCGAACCAATCGTGCGCCCATTGGTTAGAAGAATTTAAAAAATGGGAATTAGAAGAACGATTCGTCCATTTGCCAAAATCCAACAGCTTTTGCTGATAACCTGCTATGGCATTAACCTCCGTTAGCGCGAAAACATAGTAATTCGCGTTACCGCCTAAGGATTTGACGGCAGGAACGTTCATACGGTTGGCGTTTGTGGTGAAATACACGGAGGAAAGTCCATTGCGCCAGCCGGAGACATTCGTGGGTTTATAGCTTGCCGTGCTCTGCCTTGCGTCGCGCCCGTTGCCGGATTTGTCACGCCAAAGGGAAATGGCGGCGCCGTTCGCATATTGGCTTGCGGAGCCTCGGCACAAAGGATCGGAGGCGTCCAGCCATAACGATAAAAGGTTCGTTGCTCCGGTGATTTTGGGATCCGCCGATGAGGTGCATACCGCAGGAAAAGCCGATATCGCCCATTTATCCGCCAAGTACCTTCCGATTTTCACCACGTCGGGATCGCTCAGCACGACGTTGCCGTAAACAATGGCTTCGGATATTTTTCCGTCCCATTTTTCCCCCGACGTTTGCAGCGCGCGCCCGATGGAGTTAATGCCGCTTTGTTGGCCCGCATGGGCGGAAAAAGAGGCTTCCGCCCGCGTCACGCCGTCAAAACGCAAGACGCGAAGCGCATTCACGTTATCCCACAGCGCCCCGTAAATAAACGCCTTGTTCGCGGCAAGGGCGCTATCGGCTTGCGATACGTCGAGATCCCCCCCCCACCAGGAATTGCGCCAATCACCGGAGGCGCTGCTAATGGTGTTTTCGATATAGGCGTTGGTGATATTCGGCGTTCCTATCGAAATGATGGACTGCCTCCGCAACGCGTCCGTTTGCGCGACCATAAAAATCGCGTAGGAATTGTTTCCGAGCAGCTCCGGCAGATTGGGAAAACCGATATAATCGTCCGTGCCGTCAAAATCCATCGTCGGCAAGCCGTTGAGTCCGGTTTGTATATATTTAGGTTTATAGGCGTCGACAAACTGCACGCCGTTTGATTCTTTTCCCGATTTATCCCGCCATAGGCCGACGGAGGCGTTGTTCGCGTATTGCGTCCCGCTTCCCATACAATAGGAATCGGCGGCGTCCAGCCACAGCGCCAAGCCGGCCGTCACGCCCGTATTGCCTGGATTGCTTCCCGAGGTGCAGGCAAGCGGCACGGATATGCCCCATTTTGCCGCAAGATAGCGTTCTACCTTAATGACGTCGGCGTCGCCAAGCGTCGCGTTGCCGTAACCTATGGCCTCAGCAATTTTGCCATCCCATCCACCATAATTTGACCGTACCTTCCCGAATCCGTTCGCTTCTCCGTATTGAAGCGCGTGCGTCCCGGAATTCGTTTCCATCGCCAGCATTCCGTTAAAGCGAAATTTCCGCACCGACGTCAAAGGGTTCCATACCGCCGAATATATAAACGGAGCGTTAGCGGCTATTTTGGATACCGACTGCGTAACGGATCTATCGTTGCTTCCCCACCACGCATCTATCCATGTACCGCTTGAATCAACCATCGCGGTTCCTTCATAGGCATCGTTCGTGCCGCTTTTACCTATAACAAACAACATTTGTTGCTTTAATACATCCGGCTGCGCGACAAAGAAAAGCGCATAGGCGTTGTTGCCGGAAAATTCCGACATATCCGCCATCGCGAGCACGTCGTCCGTACCGTCAAAATCTATGGCCGACAGAGAGTTGACTGCTGTTTTACGGTACGCCGGCTTATAGGCCGCCGTCGTTTGCGTCGCGTTATTGGCCTTGCCGGACTTATCTTTCCATAGCGCTACCGCCGCGCCGTCGGCATAGGGCTGCCCCGTTCCGGTGCATAACGGATCGGCGGCGTCCAGCCAGAACGTCAATCCGCTCGTGACGTTCGTGCCGCCCGGATTGCCGGCGCCGGAGCAGGCCCCGTACGCGCCCAGTCCCCATTTCGCGGCGAGATAATTTTCTACGCTCGTCATGTTGGCGTCGCTGAGCGTCGCATTGCCGTAGGCGATGATTTCCGCGATTTTTCCGTTCCAGTATGATCCGGGGGACGGGGTAAAGTGACCGATCTGGTTGCCCCCGTTTTGCTCGCCGGCAAAGGCGGGAGCGGTCGCCTCATATTCCGTCGCGCCGTTTAAGCGAAGCGTTTGCAGCGTGCGCGCGGCGTCCCACCGTGCGGCATATATAAACGGCGTCGAAACGCTAAATTTGGAGATATCGATCGTTGCCCCGCCCGCGCCCCAATTATATTTCCATGCGTTGTTCGCGGGAGACATCTCATGCGACGTAAAGGAGTTGACGCCAACGGCGGACTTGCCGACGCCTAACAGCGTTTGCTGCGCGATAACCTCCGGTTGCGCTACGACAAAAAAGGCGTAGGAACTATTCCCCGTAAACGCCGCCATGTCCGGAAGCGTCAAATAATCGTCCGTTCCGTCAAAACGCATCGCGGGCTTTCCGGTCGCCAATCCCTGTCCGGCATAGACCGGTTTTTTCGACGCCTGCGACTGCGCGGCGTCGTTGGCTTTGCCGGATTTATCGCGCCATAATCCGACGGCGGCGCTTTCGCTATATTGCGCGGCAACGCCGGAACATAGCGGATCGGACGCGTCCAGCCAAAACGTCGGCACGCTTGCCACGCCGGCCGGCGCCACGTACGGGGCACACGCGCCAAGAGAGGACGACGTTCCCCATTTGGTCGCCAAATAGGTTTCCAGCGTTTGGGCGTCGGAGGACGTGATCGCGCCGTCATAGACGATAAGCTCGCCAATATCCTGATCGCTTGATCCATACCCGACATAAGCGCCGCCTTTCGTCGACAGATTGCCGGAGGTTTTCGTCGTTTCCGCCGCTTTCGTGCCGTTCACCACGATTTTGGCTTTTAAGTTAGAGCTTGAATAATAGGCGCGCACAATGGAGATGCCGCCGACGGACGTCGTGCCGGCAGGCATGGAAAGCGTCGGCGCACCCGAAGTGACCCATTTCCACATCGGATTCGTCGAGCCGGCCGCCTGTAAGTACAACCCTGCCTCCGCAGCGCTCGGCGCGCCGTCGAAGCTAATGAATTTATTGTCGGCGGCAACGTTCTCGCGCAACGCGGCAAATATGTACATGTCGGCAAGTCCGCCGCCGAACGTGTCGGCGCGCTTCATGGCGTCGCTCGTGAAGCGTATCGCCGGCAGCGCGTTCATATAATTCGTGCGGTATTCCGGCATAACGGCGACGTCGGTTTGCGACAGCGCGGCGTTATGGCCGGACTTGTCGCGCCACAGGAAGATTTTTTCGCCGTCCGTATATTTCGTTCCCGTTCCCTGACATAGCGGATCTTCCGCGTCGTACCATAGCGCAGGCGCGCGGGAAAGCGTCGCGCCGCCCGGCAAGGTGGAGGACGAGCACGCGGCGTTGATCGGCGAGGCCACGCCCCATTTTTGCGCCAGATATTTTTCCGCCGCCCACGCCTGCGTCGGGCTTAGCGCGCTATCGTAGAGCAATATTTCCCCGACGTCGGCGCGTCCGAAATTTTGGCCTCCGCGCACGTGGCCCACATAATACGCGTTCGGCGAAATAAGGTCGGCAAGATACGACGCGTCGCGCGACGTCACCACCCCGTTTTTTGCGACGAACGCTTGCGCGCCGTCGATTTCCGCCCGCCATACGCCAAAGGAGACGTCGGCGGCGGAAGAAACGTTAATGTCTTGATTGTTGCTCAGCAATCCTACATTTTGATCGGAGGTCCCTCCTCTTCCGAAATAGATTAACGACGGATCGGAAAACGGCGATGCGGTAGACGCGCGGTCGTCCAGCGTAAAGACGGCGTCGCTATGGCCGGCGGCGTCTCCGGCGGCAAGCGCGACGACAATCGTCATTTTTTTGTCGGGGAAACGCCAGGACGCATAGCCCGTGAGGCCGTCGTCCACACCGTCGAACCGCATGACGGGCAGCGCGTTTTGGATGTTTTTCTTAAATATCGGCGCGCCGTAGACGATATCAGCATGGTAGTTGTTTTTTGATTTGTCCGCCCAGCGATAGGGAACGGCGCCGTCTTCGTAAAGGGCGTTGTTTTGGCATAGCGGATCGGCGGCGTCGAGCCACAATGCCGGCGTGGCGTCTACCCCGACGATCATGGGGTTGGAAGACGAGGCGCACGTCCGCGCCGGACCGGGAATATCGTATTTATCGCGCAGATAGGTGACGACCGTCGCTTCTTCCTCCGCCGTCGTCGCGGCGTTATAGGCGACGAACTCTTTTACGTTCCACGTGCCGCCGCCATAACCGAGCATCACGTTCGATAAATTGCTTACGCCGGCGCCGGCGCCCGTCCATTTCATGCGCCCTCCCCTATCGCCGCCGGCTTTAATGGCCCCTTCTTGGTAGGAAGCGAAGCCCATTTCGTGTTTGGAAGAAGAGATATAACCGCCATAGACGCCAAGCGCGCCGAGCGTCTCCAGCGCCGCGCTCGACTGCAACGACGTATCGCCGGTATGGGCGAGCGTCCACGCCCCGGCGTTGGCCGTTTTCGCCGTTAACGAGAAAATCGACGCGTTGTCGGCGCTAAGGAAGGTCGCGAAGCCTTTTTTCTCGGCGGCGACGGCGCCGTCGTAGGCTATTGGAGCGATCGCCATATAAAACGACAACTCGCCGCCTGCGCCGAACGCGCCGCCGTGATGCCATAGGGCGGCCTGCTCGAACGTCGCCCCCGGTTCCACATTCGAGACGTAGGGAATCTTATTGCTTGAAAAAACGTTATTTTTAATGCTTCCGGGCTGCGGATAAACGTCGTATCCTTTTCCGGATTTATCGCGCCATATTAAAAACGGATTAATAATTGTGCCGGCGCCGCCTCCGGGCAGAGCAAACTTATCTCCCGTGCAATAGACGTCTTTGCCGTCCAACCACAACG
Organism: Rickettsiales bacterium; assembly: GCA_040507985.1. Taxonomy (GTDB): domain Bacteria; phylum Pseudomonadota; class Alphaproteobacteria; order Rickettsiales; family UBA6187; genus JBEVNR01. Next base: position 33,931 of record JBEVNR010000057.1, read on the forward strand.
CCATGTCGGCGGCGCGCGATTCCATTCCCGGAATGGAATCCGGCACGCAATCCGCCAATATTTTTATAGCCTCGACAATATTCCATTTTTTGGCGAGCGCAAGATTCAGCGCCCGCGCGTCGGCGTCGTTATACGCGCGGTTATAGGCAATAACCTCATGAACGGCGCCCCTCCAATATACGCCTCCGGCGCTACCCAGCATAAACGCGTCGCTTGCACTTGACGCCCTGCTTTGCGCCGGCGCGTCCGCCGCGCGCCATAACCCGTTTTTATAGATTTTTCTCGTCGTTCCGTCCCATGACGCTTCATATAAGAACGTTTCTTGTTGCAGCGCCATGGGAAAGGCGTGGACCATAAAGGTTTGTTGCGGAACTAAAAGATCGTTGCCTTTCCAGCTATTTGCCCAATTATGCGTTGCGCCGTCAAATAGGTGCGCGTTCGCGTGATTGTTCGTTGAGGAATCCGGTAAGGCCAGCATCCCGCGCGCGGCGCTCACATCGTCTAAACGTGCGACGGCAAAGATGGAATAAGGCGCGTTGCCAGCAAGTTCCGTGACGGCCGGCACGCTTAAGCGATCGTCCGTGCCGTCGAAAACGACGCCGCGCCGATTGAATCCGTCCGATACGGCGTAAATCGGCGCGAATCCGTCCGTTTTTTGTCTGGCGTGATAGTTTTTGCCGGATTTATCGCGCCACAGGGACACGCGTTGCCCATCTCCATAACTCGAGGCTCCGTTGCAATAGACGTCATTCGCGTCCAGCCATAAAGCGGGCGCGTTCGCTCCGGTCACGCTCGCCGCCGGCCCGGCCCCGGGCGAACACGCGACGTCTTGCGGACGCGCTATTCCCCATTTCGTCGCAAGATAGGATTCGACGGTTTCGATATCGTCGGCAGAGACGGGTTTTGCCGTCAGTATCGCCTCTCCAACATAGAGAACGGAGCCGGCGCCGTTCGTCGCGCCGCTCGCGCCGCCGATTCTAAACGCGGCGTTCGCAAAGTCGTAGCTTGAGAAATTCGCAGCGCCGAGGCGTTCCGTCACGCCGTCGACGCGTAGCCCCGCACGATTATTGGGCGCATGTAAGAAAGCCGTCGCAATATGATAGCCGGCGTTCGTTCCTGCGGTCGTTTTGGCGACGGAGACGCTAAGCGGAAGCGCGCCGGCGGCAACGTTGAGCGCGCCCATGTCGGTTGCGCCGTTTGCCGCGCCCAGCATATAAAACGATCCGTTGCCGTTAAGCGCGCCGCTTATGTACCGCGCCGTCGCATCGGGCTTGCGGAAGACGACGAACGCCGCCCCGGAATCCGTTCCGCCCAAGTCGGAAACAAGCGTCGGCCCATCATAAAAATCGTTTGCCGCCATTTTTATCACCGACCGCACGCCATGGTCGCGCTTATCGTACGCGGGAGCGCCGCTTGCCGTTAACTTTCTGCGCGCGCTCGATTTATCGTACCAGTATTGCGCGGTTTGGCCTTGCGTATATTGCGAGGTGCGGCCGGCGCAGAACGGATCGTCGGCGTCCATCCACATATCCGGCGGCGTCGTCAGTCCATCCAGCGCAGCGTCGTGGGCGCACGACATGCCCACGCCCCAATTGCCGGAAATTTGCCCTTCGACGGCCTGTATCCCTTCGTCGCTCAAGGCGGCGTCGTAGAGGATAATCTCGGCGACGTCGCCTTTATAGTAATGCGGACCGTCGCTACCTATCGCCAAATCGCGCTCATAATAATTGAAGGAGGGAACGGACGTGGCGCCTCCGCTCGCGACGTCCGCGCCGTCGATGCGAAGCCGCATGTTTGCGCCGTCCCGTTGCGCCGTATAGAAATGCCAATTATCCGCAAAACCGCCGGCGGGGACGAATGCAAGGCGCCCGTTGCCGGAAGTCGCGTTTCCGACGTCGAAAAACAGGCTTCCGCCGCCGGAAAGCGCCGTTATCCCCATATACGCCGGCTCGCCTTCTTCGTCTCCCCACGTGAATATTTTTCCTTCATGGGCGGGAGAAGCATAATTCGCGAGGGCAAAAAACGTCATGTCGCCGTTTGCGCCAAAGATTTTTCTTCCCTCTACGTTTACGCCCAATTTATTGCTTGTGCCGTTAAACCGCACGATCGGCCGACCGTTTAATATGTTCCTCTTAAACGTCGGACGGCGCGAAGAATCGCTCGCATACACGTCCCTTGCCCACCCCGAACGATCTTTCCACAAGGCGACGGCGGCGCCGTCCGCCAAAGGATGCCGCACCCCTTGGCACGCCAGGTCGTTTGCCGAAATTCGGAAAGTTAAATGCGTTTGAGGTATGGAATCGTCCGCCAGACAATCGTTGCCGTCCGAATCGCCCGTGGCGTCGCCTTCTTTTGGCGAGGCGTCGTTTTGTTTCTGGTCGATGCCCCATTTTTCCAGAAGATAGCGCTGAACGACGATTACATCGCCTTGGGACAAGGGTGATCCATAGATTATGACCTCTCCCGCCTCCCCGTCCATCCAGGAAGAATTCCCCCCTTTGGCTCCGATTCGATTGTCTATGCCGGTCGCCGCATGATTTTTAACGCCGTCGGGCGCCAACATGGCGGCGTCGGCGTTAAATAATATCGCTCTGCCCAGGGCGGGATCGTATACCACGCTCGCCGCATAGAGCATGAAGGGAGAGACGCTGTCCGTTCCCATGGAAATGGGTCCGCCGGAGAATCCGTACAGCGTCAAGTCTCCCCGCACCCCTGCGTGGGCGAGCTCAAGCGCGGTATACGATCCCAAAGAAGCGGCATTGCCGCCGGAGACAAGCGTTTGCGCGCTTGTGTTCGTCGCTTCGCGGAATACCGCGAAAATCGTAAAGGGACTATTGCCGACGGGAACGGTTTCGTCAGGAATATGCAACCAGTTTTGCTCCGACGCCACGAATTTGACGGCGTTATGGCCGTTTCGGGTTTCGCGTCCGACGTCGGTCGCCTCCACATAGGGGCGGCGCGCGTCGGTGAGGTGATAGGCATGGCGGTAATGGCCGCTTTTATCGCGCCATACGGAGAGTTTTTGTCCGTTCGCCGCGACCGAGTCGGATTTGCAATCGCCGTCCAGATCGTCGCCGTCCAGCCACAAGGCAAGGCCGGTTCCTTTAGTAGCGGGAATCGAGTTCAGCGCGCAATCCCTGTATATGCCCCATTTTTCCTGCAAATAGCGTTGAATTGACGCCGTGTCGCTGCCGACGCCCGCGCCGAGGCGACGATTAAACAGAATAATTTCCGCCACGTCGCCCTTATAACACTCGCCGGAACAAGCGGTTGCCGTGCTAACCAGACGCGCCGCTCCGATCGAGTCCATACGGCTCGCCGCGTCTTGCGCCCTAGCGGCGGAAGAAGAGACGAGCGTGCGCTCCTCGCCGTCCACATACATGTTGGTCGTCGCCGCGCTTCCCCGCACCGTCAGCACGCGCATCGTCTGCGGGAAAAGATTCGCGCCCGTTTTAAGCCGTTGTTCCGTACCGTTCGTATTGTAGTGGCGCATGAGCGACGCGTCGACGCCGCTTAACAAATAGCCGTGCGTATTAAGTCCGCCTTTTTCCTGCCCATAGATGAATTGTTGCGTGGCGCCGTCTTGTAAATTCGTGCTAAACGCCGCGAACAGGGTATAGTTATCGTTATATTTCGGAAAAACGGACTTTCTTATGCCCAAATAATCGTTAATTCCGTCAAAAGAGACAATGTTGCGCATCGAGCCGTCATTGCCTTGCACGGTGTTTTTCACCACGTTCGGTTTCGCCGCGCCCCACGCGTCCGCGTTATTGCCGCTTTTATCTTGCCAAGCGTCCGCCGCGCCGGCGGGAGTGGCGTCGTCCGGCACGCAGTCGGCGTCGATATCGTCGGCGTCGAGCCATAACGTCAGGCCGGAGACGTTCGCCAGCGATTTTTCGGAGCATACGCTCACGATATTCCATTTTTTATTTAAGTATTCTTCCAGGTCGTAGATTTGTCCGTATTGCGCGGACGACAGCGCCGCGTTATAGACCAGCATCTCCGCGATGGAGCCGTTAAAATAGGCCGACGCCGCCGCGCCGTCGCGCCCGATCTGGTTGTTGCCGCCGGTCGCCGACGTCGACGTCGAGGCGCCGATCTCTTGCTTGCGGTTGATACGGATCGTGCGCGCGCCCGAATCGTATCGCGCCACCAACATCTGCGCCATGTCGGGCATGACGCTGCCCCAGTCGGTCGACGTAAAGGTTGCGCCGACGCCGATTTTGGCGGTGAAGTCGTCTCCCAATCCCACGCCGAAGCGCCCGCCGCCCGTGCCGCCCGACATAAGGAAGCGATCGCCCGTTCCCGGCAACGCCTTATACGTCAATATGGCGGCGACGGTGTACGGATCGTTGCCGAGCGGAATGGTTTTATCCTGCATGCGAAAATATTCCCCGCTCGCCGCGTTAAAGGTGACGGCGTTGCGGTTATTGACTTTTACGCCGTCGATGGACGGCGCCACGCCCCACGACGCGTGGTTGCCCTTGCCGGATTTATCCACCCACACCACCACGTCTTGGTTCGGAATATTGCCGTCAGGGGTGCAATCGCCGTTCACGTCGTCGGCGTCGAGCCACATTTTTAAATTGGCGCCGGCGATTTTCACGGGCGGATTGGTCGACGCGTCGCACGACGACAGCAACGCCCATTTAGAGATAAGGTAGTTTTCCACCTCTTTTAAGTCGACGGTAGAAAGTGCGCTGCGGTAATAGAGCATTTCGGCGATATGGCCGTCAAAATTGAACGTCTCGAGCAGGTCGCCGTTTTCGTTGCGATGTACGCCCGCGCCGATCCAGATATATTGGCTCGCGTTGCCGTTGCGCGACGTCGTGTCGAAGGCCGATCCTATTTCCTCGCCGTTCACCCGCACCATGCGCCCGTCGGCGTTTTTATCGTAACGGAAGCTGAGCGCGTAGGGAATCGAGCGCGCGACTTTATAGGGCTTCATTAAAGGGTACGCATTGATCGCGCCGTCGACGCTCGTCTCCCACAGATTTTCGACCGCGCCGGTCAGGCTGCGATAGAGGCTAAAGACGTTCGGAGCCGTGGCGCCGGCGACGCCGTATTCCGACGAGGCCAGCAAATATTGCTCGGCGTAGCGTTCGGTTTGCATCACCGCCAGCATGGTGTAGGAATTATTGCCGTTTGGCATAAGCGGATGGTTGGCCGGCGCGACCGGGTTCAGCAACGACAAGTTTTCGTTGTTCGCGCGGTCGAAGGTGACGACGTTTTTCCCGGCAATCACTTTTCTGCCGACCGACGGCGGCGATTTTGCGCCGGGCGTAGGTGCGGAGGCGTTAATCGCCCATACGGTGCCGTCCGCGACGGCGTTATATCCGCTGCCGCTTTTGTCCTTCCAAGCGCTTACGTCCGTTTCGGCATAAAGCGCCGCGTCGGTTTTGCAATTCGCGTCCATGTCGCCGGCGTCGAGCCACAGCGCCAGATCGTTGCTTGGCGCGTAATTAGTCGGGATTTCGGGGCAAAGATAGCCGCCGAGATCCCACTTGCCGGCCAGATAGCTTTCAATCGCGGAGACGTTTTTCGCCGTGAGCGTCGAACCGGCATACACCAAGACTTCCGCGATCATGCCGTTCCAATAACGATTCGCCCCGTCGTTATAGACGCCGATGCGGTTATTGCCGTTTTGCAGCGTATTATGGGCGGGAGGCGCGTCGGAGGCGACCTGCCTTCCGTTCATGCGCACCGTGCGCGCCGCGCCGTCCCACGCGCCGGCGAACATGAACGCGCCGACGCCCATATAAGAGGCCGCATTGGGGCTAAGCGCCGTTCCCTGCCAATCGTGGTTCCATAGCTGATTCGTGCCGTTATACCAATGGCCGTTGCCTTTATTGGCCTGGCCGGAGGCGCCAAGCATGGCGAAGCCGTTTTTCGCGGCGGGCGCCCGCGCATAGCCTATTCCGAACACGTAATATTTCGCGTTGCCGGCGAGGGCCGCAATGTCCGGAAGCGCGAGATTGTCGTCCGTGCCGTCAAAATTCATCGCCGGTTTGCCGAAGCGCCAATTCGTCGCATAGGTCGGCTGCAATGCCGCCGTCGATTGCCCGGCGTTATTGCCCTTGCCGCTGCGGTCGCGCCATAAATACACCGCCGCGCCGTTTGCGTATTGCGCCGCCTTGCCCTGACAATAGGGGTCTTCCGCATCCAGCCATAATTGCAACCCGTCCGTGACGCCCGTCGCTCCCGGATCGGACGAGGACGCGCACGCGCTCGTCGCGTCGGAAGAAATTTTCCATTTTTTCGACAAATAATCGTGGACGGTCGCGATTTGCGTGCCGGTTAAGGCGGTATTATACAGCAATATCTCGCCGACTTCCGCTTTGAGGTAATTCGGATCGCCCGCCGCCGGATTGCCCGCGCCCACCCACAGCGCGTCGTTCGTGTCTTTAATGGCCGTTGACACGAAATTATGGGTTTTCGTCAATTTGCCGTTTTCATAGAACGACGCCGTGTTGCCGGTTCCCGCGTTGCCCATGTCGAGCGCGACGGACAGCATCACCGGCTTGTCGACGTTCGGCTTGGGGGAGACATAGCTATACGACGCCGCGCCCGCGTCTTTAAAGAACAACCGCTGGACGCCGCTGCCGCCGGTCGCGCCGGTCCCCAGCAGCGAATTAATGCGCCAATTATAGGCGTTGTCCGCGCCTTTCGACAAGAGATAAGCCGGGCGATCCAAATTCGAGACGCTCAGCACGATAAAGCCGGTCATGTCTTGCGATAGGCTTAAACCCACACTATCGGCGGCGGCCATGTAGTCGCCCCCGGCAAAAACGACGGACGGCAGGCTTGCGCCGAAGCCGGACGTCGTTTTATAGACGGGCTTCGCCGCCGCCACGGTTTGGCCGGCGTGGTTGTTGTTGCCGGATTTGTCTTTCCACGACGCCAACTCTACGCCGTCGGACAATTTTCCGCCATAGCAGGTCGGATCGGTTGCATCCAGCCATAATTGCAGGCCGCCCGTCACGCCGGAGCCGGAGGAAGGCACGCACGCCGCCGCCGTTGCGATTCCCCATTTTTGCGCCAAATACGCCTCTATCGCCGGCACGGTGGCAGCGTCCATCGACGTATCGGCATAAACGAGCATTTCCGCCATCATGCCGTCAAACGTATATCCGGACGTATGCAACATGCGCCCGATGGCGTCAACGTTCGTATTGCTCATATTGCGCGCGCCGGGCGCGTCCTGCGCCTTGACGGCGCCGTTAATGCGGGTCGTGCGGATCGCGCCGTCCCATGTTAGGGTGGCAAGGAACGGCACGCCGGCGCTGACGCCCGCCGCCGCCGCCGACACGTCTAAATCCGCTCCCCACCAGGCCTGGCGTAAATTGGCGTTAGAAAATTCAAGCGATAAGTATGATCTGTTGCTTGGCTCGCCCAACGCAATGAAATTTTTTGTGGCTACCACGTCGGTTTTTACGACGAGAAAAATATTATAAGCGTTGTTGCCGTTCAGTGCGGAAATCACCGGAAGATTGACGTAATCGTCCGCCCCGTCAAATTCGACGGCAGGTAGCGCGTTCATGCCGGATTGGCGATAGACCGGCATAAGCAAGGCCGTAGACTGATAGGCGTGATGCGAGGAACGAGACTTATCGCGCCATAACGAGACGGCGCCGCCGTCGGCGTAGCGCGTCGCCTCTCCAAGGCAATACGGATCGTTTGCGTCCAGCCACAGGCGAAGCCCTGCCGTTTTTCCGGTATTTCCCGGATCGGCGGAAGAAGTGCAGACGCTTTGGGCGCTTATGCCCCATTTGACCGCCAGATAATTTTCGACCGTCGCGATATTGACGTCGGAGAGATTCGTATTTCCATAAACGACGATTTCCCCGATTTTTCCGTCCCACCGCTCGCCCGTCGTGTGCAGCGCGCGTCCGACGCTATTTATGCCGCTTTGTTGTCCGTTATGGGGGGAGGGCGCGATTTCAGTAATTTTTTTCCCTTCGAAGCGTACCGATAGCTTGCCGCTCGCATTATTCCACACGGCGCCGTAGAGGAAAGGTGCAGTTGTCGCTATTGTATTCTCTTGCGTAGCGACGTCGATATAGGCCCCTGTTCCTCCCCACCCATGTCGCCACGCCCCTGCCGCATCGTTTAAGGTGTTTTCAATGAAAACGTTGTTAATGCTCGGTGTGCCGATGCTTAGCAACGCCTGCCGCCTTAACGCGTCCGGCTGGGCCACCGCAAAAATGGCGTAGGAGTTATTCCCCAGAAGTTCCGGCATGTCGGGCAGGGACAAATACCCGTTCGTGCCGTCGAAATCGAGAACGGGAAGCGCGTGTATGCCGGGCGTCGGCGCATAAACCGGCCACGAGCCGTTAAGCGGCTGCGTCGCGTCGTATCCTTTGGACGATTTATCCCGCCACAGACGCACCGCCTCGCCGGAGGCGTATTGCGCGCCTGTTCCTTGACAGAACGGATCGGCGGCGTCAAGCCAGAGCGCAAGTCCGCCGGAGACGCCGCCGGGACCGGAGGAGAACGAAGACGCGCAGGCGTTAAAGACGCGCAACGCTTTCGCTATGCCCCATTTCGTCGCCAGATAGCTTTCGACGCTTTTAACGTTGGCGGCGGTTAACGTCGTTCCCGCATAAACGCTTACCTCTTCGACGGCCCCGTCCCAATATCCGCTGCCGGAGAAGGTTTCGCCGATGGCGTTTAAGCCGTTTTGCAGCCCGTTATGCGCGACGGACGGCGTTCCGGAGCCGGTCGCGACGCCGTTAAAGCGCGTGGTGCGCGTCGTGCCGTTCCACGTGGCCGCATAAAGGAACGTTTCTCCGGCGGTAAAGACGACGGGGGTGTTTTGGTCGTTCCCGTACCAATTATGCCGCCAGTTCGTGGCGCTGCTCATGAAATGCACGTTCGATCCGTACAAATTCGTCGTCGACGTCAGGTTAAGCAGCGATTGCGACCGGATTGTATCGGCATTCGCCACCGCAAAAATGTAGTAATTCGCGTTGCCCAACAACTCCGGCATGTCCGGCATGCGCAAGCGGTCGTCCGTTCCGTCGAAATCCACGGCAGGTTTTTCGTTTTGGCGATTCAGACGATAGATCGGGCGGTATCCGGAGGCAGAAATGGCGGCGTCGTTGCCCTTGCCGGATTTATCGCGCCATATCGCCACCGTCGTGTCGCCGCCATATTGGTTTTCTTTGCCTATGCACAGGGGATCTTCGGCGTCCAGCCACAATATGTTGCCGGTCTGATAGGGAAGCGGCTGCGTGATCGGGCCGCACGCCACCCCGACGCCCCATTTATGACCAAGATAGGCTTCGTTTACCGCCCGCTCCGTCGCCGTGACGGCATGGTCGAACAGCACTATTTCCCCGACGTCCACCCTGCCCCAATCGTTATCCCGCGCTGCCGCTATGGAATACGTATCCGGAGCGAACGCCGTTCCCGCATACGCGTCCTGCGTGATTTGTGCGCCGTTTTTGTAAAGCGTCGCCATGTTTGACGCGAGTCGCGCCGTCCATATCGTAAAATCCGTCGGCGTCGCGGCGGTCGCGTCCAACCCGTAGCCCGCGCCGTGCAACCGCAGGGTATTATCCGCCACGGCGTTGCCCAACCCCAGAAAATTCGGTTCCGAAGAGACGGAAGCTCCGCCTTGCTTATCTAAGGAAAACACGTAGGCATTGTCTTTGGCTCTATCGACGACCGCCGTCGCCACCATAAGCGTCATGTCGCGCGAGGCGAAGCCGAACGCTCCTTTGCCTTGCATGCGCTTATTGCCGTCGAAGCGCATGACGGGCAGGGCATTTTGCGCGTTAGCGGTGAAAAGAGGCGCCGTCGCCGTTAGAGGAGAGCTAGCATATCGGTCGTATCCGGATTTATCCAGCCATAACGTAGCCGATTCGCCGTTCGCATAGGCGCTCGCGTCGCCGCACATCGGATCGCCCGCGTCAAGCCATAATTGCAATCCCGCCTTATAAGGAAGCGCGTCGTCTTCGCTGACGCATACGGCGGCGGCCAATCCCCACTTCGCCGACAAGGCGCGTTCGGCGCCGCGCCTTTCGTCTGCCGACATGGTGCGGCCATAGAGAACGATTTCGCCGATGCGTCCGGAAAAGGGCGCGCTTCCGTCCGATTTCGCGCCGATGCGCAAACCTTTATTGAGCGTGACGGCGGAAAGATTATACGGCGTCGTCGCCATGTCGCCCGAGGCGTTTATTCCCAGTTGCAGCGTGTCGGCCGTGTTGTTCCACACAAAACTATACAGCGCCGTTTTTCCGGCCGTATCTTCTTTCGACGCGGCGCCGGTCGTGACGCCAAACGCGACGTTCTGCTTAAATAGTGACAGGCCTAACGCGCCTTCTCCTTCCGCAAAGCTTGCCGACAGCATAGTTTGCGCGCTTTCGCCGACCGACGGAGCGGCAACGATAAAACCGGTAAGATTCGATACGTTCAAGAATTTATCGGCGCCGACGTCAAAAAAATCGCCCGCTTGCAACTCGGCCATCGGTAATCCGTTCTGCGCCTTGCTTTGCCAACGTATGGCGTTGTTGGCGCCGGCATGTATCATATTCGTCGTCTTATCTTTCCATGTGCCGACGGAAGAAGCCGTCGTCAGCGTGCCCTTGCAATCGGCGTCGGCGGCGTCGAGCCATAATATCCTGTTAACGGTAGGTAACGACATGTCGTTATAAGAACAGGTGCGATCAATGGGAATTCCCCATTTCGTCGCCAGATAATCTTCGACGAATTGCCGTTCGTTTTCGGCAATCACGGCGGAATAGACAATCACGTCGCCGATATTGCCCTTAAAGTAGCGCTCGTTGCTGAGTCCGTTCGCGGAATCGGGCGAGGCGCCGATCATAATGCGTCGTACCGACGCGATATTTGCCGGGCTTTGGTCGCCGTACACCCGCTGATTGCCGTCAACATAGAGTTTTATTTCGGAATTTTTCGCCGTCAGGTTATATATCCGCATCGCGTCGGTGGTATAGGCGCCGAGCGTGCGGGCGCTTCCCGAAACGTCGTAGCGCAGCAAATGCGACGTGGCGACGCCGAATTCCAGACTTTGGACGGGAAGCGGATTGGGCGCCTGCGCGCCTTGGCCGTATAGACGCAGCATCGTGCCGGGCGTCGCCGTTTCTTCGGCGGTTTTCGCGGTGACGAATAACGTTAGCAACGACGAATCCGCCACTTTCAGGTCGACGGAACCCACGGCGCCGGCGCGATGCCCCGCCACGTCGTCGACGCCGTCGAAGCTAATGGCGCCAAGGGCGCCCGACGTCGCCATTTTCGCCCCGCCGCGCACCGGCAGGCTTGCGCCAGAGCCGGATTTATCGTTCCATACCGACACGCTCGCACCGTTTACCGCCGCCTCGCCGGTGCAGTACGGGTCTTTCGCGTCCAGCCATAATTTAAGTCCGGCGGGATAGGGGAAGGGAATATTGCCCGCGCACGTCGTCGCCGTTTTTTTAATATGCCATTTATTCGCCAGATAGGTCGAGACGGTCGTCAGGTCCGTGTCGCTCAGCGCGTCGGAATAGAGAATCGCTTCGCCCAGCTGAATGGTATTGTAGGCGTTGTCGTATCGTCCAAGGAAATAGGCGCCCGGGGTGACGGTAGCGCCGACATAGCCGACGTCGCCCAGTTTTTTCGTGCCGTCGACAAACAGCTCGGCTTCCGTCGCCTTTAAGCGAAGTGCGTATGCCGCCACGCGGTCGGGCGCGTCGAGAGAGTTTACGCGATTTTTGGCCAGAAACGAAAAGTTTTTATTCGCGGCCGGGTCTATCGCCACGTTAATCCCCGTCGTTTCCGCGTACCCTCCCCATAGACCGGTCGCCGGCGCGGCTTTGGTTAAGATAAACACGCCGGCGCCGTCTTTGGTGAGATCAAGCAGATCGGCCACGACGAATATCGTCGCCTTGCCGCCCGTTAGAGTGACGTTATACGTGCCTGAGAGATAATCGTCCACGCCGTCAAATACGAGCGCCGCCTTGCCGTTTAGCGTGTTAAGCGTGCGCGTCGGGGCGTTGGCGGGAAGAGGAGCGGTTGCGGCGCGGCCTTTGCCGCTTTTGTCGTTCCATTGCGCAAGCGGCGCCGTCGGGGAGGAAGATTCCGCGCAGGCCGACGTCGGGTCGGTCGCGTCGAGCCATAATTCCATTTTTGCGGAGGGAATGCCGACATTGTCCGCACAAAATCCGGAAATTCCCCATTTCTTGCCGAGATACGATTCGATTCGCCCGCGATCCGTGTCGGAAAGCGGCACGTTATACGCCAATATTTCCCCGATATAGCCTTTATAGGCGTTGCCGTTCGTGGGAACGGCGCCGACGCTGAACTGGTTGGATTCCATCCATCCCGTGGGCGCCGCCGCGTTGGTTGCCGTCAGATTTCCCGAATTATATAACGACACGGTAGCGCCGGAGCGTTTGGCCGCAACCAAATACGGAGCGCCGGCCGGCGTTGCCGCACTCAACTCTACCGCCGCCGGCGCGTTATATATGCCGAACCGAAGGGCGCCTCCTCCGAAAGCGAACGTAAAATCGCGGCCGGACGCTATGTCCATGCTAATCAACCCGCCGTTATCGGTAGAGGCGGGACCGCCGGACGCGCTTCCCGCATCGGGATATATAATCGCAAATAACGTAAAGTCAGCGTCAAGCCCTTTGGGAGCGGTCATGTGACTATGATCGAAATAGAACGCCTCGCGCCCGTTAATACCCGATTTTTTATAGACGGGGCGAGTATTTTCCGCGACGGCGCCCATATGGCGGGCGGCGCCGGACTTATCGTACCAGAACCATGTTTTTTCATTGTCGGCATATTTCTTCGTCGCGCCTTTACATTGCGGATCGGCGGCGTCGAGCCATAGTTGCAATCCGCTCATGCCCGTGATTCCGCCGGGATTGGAATCGGAGGTGCAAGCGCCGAAATCGGGAGCGTCAACGTTCCATTTTTTCGCCAGATAGGATTCGACCGCGTTGCGTTTATCGTTCGCCAGCGCGCTGTCATAGGCCACGATTTCCCCGATATGGCCCTGATATGACGCGTTGGCGGTACGAACGGAGCCTATGCTCATGCCGTCAGCGGCATTGAGCGCGCCGGAGGCGGCGTTGCCTACCCATTGTTTTTGCAACCCTTCGGCAAATAACTGCAAAATGGCGCCTTGCCGCCGTAAGGTCGCCATGCGCGTCGTCTCCACGCCGAAAACGGAGGATATAAACACGTCGTTCACGCCAAAATAAAGCTTTTGTCCGCCGTACGACACGTTGAACCGTAAGCCGCTTGCGGCGTCCGCGCTTAGCAATCCCCCGTTCTGGTTGGGATAGACGCCGGAAGCGCTCGCCGCTAGGGGTTTGAAGGCGATAAAGGCGGTAAAGTCGTTTCTGAGAATGTTCGCCGTTTGCAGCGCGCTATTGTTCGCCGCGTCGAAATACATCATCGAACGTCCGTTATAGCCGGCGTTCCAGGCGAGCGTCGGCTTACCCTTGCCGAATTGCGGCGCGGCGTCGTGCGCTTGGCCCGACTTGTCTTTCCATAACGGAACGGACGCGTTGTTCGGATAGGCTTTCGCGTTGCCGGAGCACAGCGGGTCGTTCGCGTCCAGCCACAACACAAGGCCGGCAGGCGCCAGCGAGGAATCGCTCGCGCAGGCGCCGCCCGTAAACCATTTGCCGGAAAGATACGTCTGCACCGTCGCCGCGTCGACGTCCGCGAGCGGAGCGCCGTAGGAGAGAATTTCGGCGATCGCGGCGTCGGCGTAATACGCGTCTTTTTGCGCGCCGATGCGCCACAGATTGCCCGATTGGGCGTTGAATCCCGCCCCCGTTTGGGCTTGTTGGGCACCGTCGACGAAAATTTTCGACGGCGTTCCCGTTTTCAGGCGATAGACGTGATAGTCGACGTCGGACGGCGGCGCGACGTAAGCGGTCGATCCGTTCGCCTTGCCGTAGAGGCGGGCGTCGCTTTGCTTATAGAAGAAATACTCGTCGCCGGTCGACAGCAGCGTTCCCGACTCTCCGCTATTGGCGAACGAGGCGACGACGAACATGTCCCCCCCCGTGACCGGCAGGGACGGCGCGGCGAAATGGCTGCCGCTTGCGCTAAATACGAACGCGCCCTTGCCGTTTCGGGCGTCCGCCTTATAGGCCGGGCGACGATACTGCACCGCAAAGGATTTGGCGGCGCTTTTATCGCGCCATATCCACGATTTCACCGACGACGCGCTCGACAGGCCGGCCGTGCCGTCGCAGTCCGGATCGGCGCCGTCCAGCCACAGATTTAATCCCGTTTGGTAGGCAAGCGCGGCGTCCGGCTTGCATGTCGGCGCGGGTTGATAGCTCGCGCCCCATTTTTTAGATAAATACGCGCCCACGTTGGCCGCGTCGGCGTCGACGGCAGGGGCGGCGTAGGCGATGATTTCCGCAATATATCCGTCCAGATAGGCGTCGGCGCCCGCTCCCTTGCGTTGGCCGATATAGAAACTGTCGTTCAGCAAGGCTTGCGACGGGGTTTGCACGCCGAAGCTTTCGCCGTCGGCATAGGCGCTTAACGCTCCTCCCGCCGCCTGCGACACTCTATATATATGCATGCCGTCGGCGGGGGCGGCGACGCTTGCGGTCGCGAGCAGTTGCAGCCGCTCGGTTTTCGTGCGTTCCCACAAGCGGAAATTTGCGTCGGTGCGTCCGCCCATAAAGGCGCCGGCCGAGTCGCGCGCATTTTGCGATCCGACGAGGAAAATATCGCGCGGCGCAAAGGCGGTCGCAATTTCGAGCGATTGCAGCGACGCGGAAGAAAACGTCACCGCCGGCATGTTGTTCGCGACGCCGGTCGCGTATTTCGGCGCCGTCACGGCGTAGGCGTGACGGTTGTTGCCGGATTTATCCATCCACGCCGGCACGACGTCGCCGTTTTTATAGCGCGTGGCGCCGTCGCATAAAGGATCGGCCGCGTCAAGCCAGAGGCTTATGCCGTTTTTATAGGTTAACGTTTGATCGGATACGCAACTGAGCGCGACTTTCCATTTCAGGCTAAGATACGTCTCCGCCGCGCCGCGTTCGGTGGAATCTAGCGCGTGGTCGTAGATAAGCATTTCGCCGAGAGCGGCGTTTAAGTAATAGGGGCCGGGGTCGTACCCTATCCCGAAACGTTCGACGCGCAGCGGCCCGGCAAGGGCGCCGGAGGCGTGCGCCCCGCCGTTACGATAAACGGACACGGCGCGATCGGCGGTGACGGTGACGGCGTACACGCCGAAAAATCCCATGTCGGCGGCGGGTGCGGCAATGTCTAACGTGGTATCGCTTCCCCCGGCGGCGGTGAATAAAAACAGCGAGGCGGGAGCGCCGGGAAGCAATATCGTTTCGTTGCCGCTAGACGCCGACGAACGCCGCGCGAACAACCCTTGCTTATTGCCGCCGACGGTGAATTTCGCCGCCATCAGCAAGGTTTTGTCGGTGAGGTCGTACAGATCGGTAAATTCAAGAAAATCGTCCGTACCGTCGAGCGTCACCAGTTTTTTATTGTTTTGCGTGACGGTGGAGCTAAGCGTCGGGCGCGCGCCGTCTCCGTTCACGGCGCCCGGCGTATGGCCGGACTTGTCGCGCCACATGTTTTTCGCGCTGCCGATATTCGCCCCGCCGGAGAGAGCGCCGCCTTGGCAATCGACGTCGCTTGCGTCTAACCACAAGGCCAGCCCGTTTTGCGGCGCGCTCGCGTCGCTGCGGCACGCGCCGTAAGTCGGCAAGTTCCATTTCGCCGTTTCATAGGCGGTGAGGGCAGCGATCTCCGCGTCGGAAAGCGCGACGTCGTAGGCGATAATTTCCTGCACGTCGCCCGCGAAATAGCGGCTTGCCGCGCCGCCGGAGGAGGACGGGCCGCCGATGGCCACCGGTCCCGCCGTCGCGCCCGGCGCGGCGGCTTCCGCAATTTCCGCGAGCGTCAGCTTGGGCAAGGTTATGCCGTCCTGCATCATCTGCGTTCCGCCGACATGGACGGATTGCGTCACGCCGAAATTAATGCGCGCGACGACGAACGCCCCCTCCCCTTTGCTTGCGGGAAGCGGGAAGTAATCTTCCTTTCCTCCGCTTGCGGTCGGGCTAAGCAGGTAGCCCGAGCCGCCCGAAGCGCCAAGCCCCCATACTTGCCCCGCGCCTTCGTAGCCGAACGCGAAGGCGAGCCGGTCGTTGCTCGCGCTTTGCCGCGCCGCCGAGGGCGCCAGCGCCACGGCCAGCGTGACGCCGCCGCTCGCGCTCGTGAGGTAATTCGCCCCCAGCGTCAACCGGTCGTCCGTTCCGTCAAATTTCACGGAAGGAAGCGCGTTTAGCCCTTTGGGATTATAGACGGGCATAGACGCGGTCGCGAGCGCCGAGGCAGTGAATGCGCTCGCCGATTTGTCGCGCCACACATAGCCGGCCATACCGACGGGATGCGATTCGGTCCAGCCGGCGCCGCTGCATGCGGGGTCTTTCGCGTCGAGCCATAATTTTACCGAGGCGGGTCGTACCGTTAACGAGACGTCGGCCACGCACGCAACGGGAACGTTCCATTTTTCCCCCGCGCTCGCCCATACCGAGCGCAATTCCGTGGGCGTCAATACGCGGTTATACGCCATAATTTCGCCGACGGCGCCGTTGTAATAATTGGCGTTATGTTGTCCCGCGCCGATAAGCGCGTCGTCGGAGGGCGATTGAACGGACGTCTCGCTGCCCGTCACCGTCGCGCCCGCCTTGCCGTTGACGTAAAATATCGCTTGCCGCGTCGCTCCGTCAAAGGTCGTCGTCAGGATAGACGGCGTTTGCAACCCGACGTCTTGCGTGTCGCAATGGCGGGTGAAGGCGGGAGTTCCCGCGCCGTCATTCACCAGCAGCCATTGCCGGTTATTCGTCGCGGAGGCTCCGGCACAGGTGGCGGAGTTCGATTCCGTATGCCATCTAAAGCCGTTATCCCCCCCTCCGACGATCGAGCCGCTATTGTCGCGGCTAATCACCGCCATGAGGGTAAAGGCGTTCGATATGCCTAGGCCAGAACGTTTTATGCGCAGATAATTGTTGTTAAATCCTATGGCGGAGCCGTTTCCGAGCGTCGTCGCGGTTTTTTTATAGGTCGGACGCTGCGACGCAACGACTTGATAGGCGACGTTGCCCGATCCGGATTTGTCGCGCCACACGCGCAAGCCCGATCCGTCCGTGGGCGCCGTTTTGCCGTCGTCGCAATGTGCGTCTTTCGCGTCGAGCCAAAGTTTCAGACCGCTCGCGACGCTCGCCGCTTTATTGGTACAGGCGGATTGAAGCGTCGTTTTCCATTTTTTCGCCAGATACGTTTCCATGCTTTTTTTCGCGCTATCGGCAAGCGCGGTTTCGTAGACGAGAATCTCCGCGACGTCCGAACGTGTCGGAAGCGATCCGTCGTTCGCCGCGCCGATATTGGCTATGCCCGTTCCCATGGCGCCGGCAGCGGTGAGCGTGGATATGTCGAGCGCGTCTCCCCTAAAAGACGGCAATCCGTCCAGCCCGTCGGTGCGCGGCGTCGTCACCCAAAACGCGCCGCGATTGTCGGCGTAGACGGCGGCGGTTCCGTCACCTCCCCTTCCCCACAAGGCATTGGCGGCGCCGGCGCGGAAATCGAGTAATACCGACGTCGCCCCGGGCGCCGTGTTATGCACGATGAAGGCGGTGCGAACGTTGACGGCGCTCCGTGTGGTCATGCGGTCGTCGACGCCGTCGAATTTCAGCAGCCCGACGCCGGCGACATAACTAAAGACGGGCGCGGCGGCATCAGTGGCGGAGGCGTGGTTTTTATTGCCCGACTTGTCGCGCCATATGCCGATTTTGTCGTTGTTCGCTATCGTGATTTTGCCGGTGCAGGACGGATCGGCGGCGTCGAGCCACAAGGCGAGTCCGGCGGAAGGCGCGGCGCTATCGTCGGCGCACCCGACGAACACGCCCCATTTATCGGCGAGATACGTTTCGACGGCGCGTCGCGCCGCGTCGTCCAGCGCCCGACTATAGACGATCGTTTCGGCCATGTATCCGGCGAATCCCTTGGCGAATCCGCCGTTTGACGGGTCGTACCCGATCGCGAGACGTTGCGGTTTGGCGCCGGCGTATTGTTCAGCCGCATTGTCGGAGCGATCCGTCGCGCCGTCGATATAGATCGCGCGCGCGCTTCCGTTTCTAGTAAATTCCGCGATATGCGCGTCGGGCGTCGCCCTGACTTTGCCGGCGGAGACGAGCGCGCCGCCGGCCGGCGTCGTTTCGTCGTAAAATAGGGTGAAGTCGGCGTTCATGCCGAATTGGTGGGC
Organism: Rickettsiales bacterium; assembly: GCA_040507985.1. GTDB lineage: Bacteria > Pseudomonadota > Alphaproteobacteria > Rickettsiales > UBA6187 > JBEVNR01. Next base: position 52,193 of record JBEVNR010000057.1, read on the forward strand.
GGTTTGTCCGCTATTTTCGGCGTAATGCCCGAATAATTGCCCCGTTTGCGCCTTGCTTGCGTCGGGAGCGATCACCGTAAAGATGCTATAGGCCGTCGCGTCGCCGGGAATGACGTTCGACTTGCCGTACAGTCCGTCCCCTCCGTCGAAATACACCGCCGGCTTGCGGTTGATTTTTGCGGTGACGTATGTCGGGCGGCGGTTGGACGCGCTTTGCGTTAAACGGTTGCGATCGTCGCTTTTGTCGCGCCATTCGTAGGCTCCGACGCCCGTTTCCGATTGCGAGGGCCAGCGCGTCGCGCCGTCGCAAGCGGGGTCGAGCGCGTCGAGCCACAATTCTAATTTATCGTGGTTTAGCGTTTTGTCGATCGCGCAGGGGCGATTGAGCGCCGCGCCCCATTTATTCGCCAAATCCATTTCGACGTCGCGCCGTTCGTTCGCGGCGAAAGCGCGTTTATAGAGACGTATTTCCGCAACGTCGCCCTTAAAATATTGTCCGGCGGTCAGCGCGCCGGAGAGCGCGCCCACAGTGAACGGACCCGCGCCGGCGGTCGCTCGGGCAGGGGCTTCGCTGATTTTCGCGGCATCAAGCGCGGTCGGCGCGGCTTTGGCCACGATAGGATCGGCGCCGCTCACCGACAATTTTTGCGAATCGCCGAACGTCACCGCATACGACAACACGGCGAAGGCGTTTTGCTCCAAGCCAAGCTCGCTTGCGGTCTGGCCGCTTCCGCTCGCCTCGACCGCATAAAAGCGCAATGAGGACGGCGCGAAGTCCAGTCCCCATCCCCCCGAATATCTGGCGCCGAAATCGAGCGCCGGCTTTTGCGTCGTCGTCGCGCTTCTGAGGACGACGAACGCCGTCATGCCTCCGTCGCCCGTGTTGATGTACGGGTAATATTTCCCGAGCGTCAAGCAATCGTTGGAACCGTCGAACCGCACGACCGCCTTTCCGCCGGCGGCGCCATAGATATAGCTTGGAGGATCGCACGCCGCGTCGGCGTCGGTCGCCATAAACACGTTGGCCGATTTGTCGCGCCATAGCGTGATCGCTCCGCCGTTCGCCGGCGTCGTCGCGCCGTCGCAATTGGGGTCGGAGGCGTCGAGCCATAGCGCCATGTCGGTCGGCTTGGCGGCGCCGTCCTCGACGCAGGCGGAGCGCACGACCAGTTTCCATTTCGTGCTTAAATAGCGTTCGACGGCGGCGACGTCCGTCACCGACAAGGCGCGGTCGTAAAATAATATCTCGCCAATCATGCCTTTGTAGTTTTTCACCGGCACGCCCGACGACGACGAGGCGCCGATCACCATGTAATCGTCGGTTTTCGCCGCCGGATGGTAGGTCGCGCTTGCGCCCTCGACGCCGTTCCAGCTTGCCGTCGCCTTGCTGCCGTCCATGACGAGGCGGAACACCCCGTTCTGGTTGGTTTCGGTCGCCAGGTTTTTCCCCGTCGCGTTCGCGTCGCCCGCCTGCAAGACAAGATCGCCGCTCGGAGAGAACAGGCCGGATACGCCGTCCGTCGCGCTATCGACGGCGCCGAACAATCCGTAATGGTTGGCGTAGGTCGCCGGCGTCCGCGCCACCACAAAGGCGGTGAAGGGCGAGCCGGGACGATAGTCGGTCATGATATATTCGTTGCCGCTAAACGACACGGCCGGCAAAGCGTTCAGCGGCGAAGCGAGCGCGTAAGACGGCGCTCCCGCGTCGTAGGAATAGCCGTTATAGACGGTCGCCGCGCCGCTTTTGTCGCGCCACAGATAGCCGCCCGTACCGACTTTGGCGCCGTCAGGCCACGCCGTGACGCCGTCGCACGCCGGATCGGCGGCGTCAAGCCATAGCGCGAGGCCGGTTTTGTCGACGTTGCCGCTCGCGGCGCATCCGTTGTCTAACGCAATTCCCCATTTGCCCGAAAGCTGGCGTTCGAGCGAGGCGAGCGAGGCGGAGGAAAGCTCGCGATCATATACCAATAATTCCGCAATCGCACCGGAGAGCGAGGCCGTACCCGCCGGGCTGCGCCCGATAAGCAGGTCGGTCGCCACGCTCGCCGCCGGCAAGGCAGGTTTGGCAATCGGCGCTTTTTTGCCGACATAGCCGCCGTTCACGCGCATCGTCTGGTAGTTCGAAGCAACGCTGCGCGAAGCGGAATAGACGGCAAAATTGCCGTAAGAGAATCCCCCTACCTGCGATTGCGCGAGGTCGGCGCCCGCCGTTCCGGCGGTCAAGGGGCTGTGGTGATGGAATGACGCGCGGCCGGTTTGGGTGTCGAGCAGCATCCCGATTTTCGTCGGCGCGCTCGCGTCGCGCAGCGAAATCAGGCTGTCGGCGGCGTCGGAGGCGATTTTGGCGGCCATTACCACGCTATATCCGTCTTTTGCGGCTAGCGCGTTAAAGGCGAGTATTTCGAGCGAATCGTTGCCGTCGAAGGTGACGGCGGGAGAAATTCCCCCCACGGCGTGCGCGTCGTATTTCGGTTGCGCCGACGCGGTCGCCTGTCCGGCATGGCGCCCGTTGCCGCTGCGGTCGCGCCACGGGCTAGCGGCGGTGACGGAGGCGCCGTCCGCCATGTATCCGGCCTGTCCGTTGCATCCCGGGTCGCTCGCGTCCAGCCATAAGGCAAGGCCGGAGATGGGAACCGATCCGTCCGACACGCAGGAATCGTTCGAGACGGCGATACCCCATTTCGTCGCAAGATAAGTGTTAATGGCAGCGGTTTGGGCGGCGTCGGGCGCGACGCTGAAAATCAGCGTTTCGGCAATGTCGCCGCTAAAGAAATTGGATTTTTGCGCGCTTCCCCCAAGGTAAAACTCGCCGATGGCGCCCATGACGGCGGCGCCGTCGGTCGCGTTGTCGACGCGAACGCCGTTGCGGTAGATTTTATATCCGGCGTCGTATTTGAGCGACAACAACATCGGCTCGACGGCCATTTCCGCCGCCCGCCCCGTATAGGCGCTGTGATAACCCGCGCCGGCCGCGTCGGAATACGACGCCACCTCGCGTGACATGCCGGACACCGCGTTGCCCAGCGCCAGCCCCGAGCCGAGCGCGCCATAATTAGGATCAAGTACTTGCGCCGCTGCCGAGAAAGGCGTAACGGTCGCCGCCGGCGTCATCACCACGAACGCCGCCGCCATCGGCACGCCGCTTAAATTCGCGCCCGCCAGATATTGTCCCTGACCGGAAAACCGCATCGCCGGTTTGGTATTGACGGCGCTCGCGACGTAGGTCGGCGCGGTTTCGTCCGTTCCTTTTAGCGTCATGGCATAGCGGCCTTTATTTTTCCACCCTAAGTTAGACGCCAGTTTCGCGCCGTCGTTATAGGCGGTTTTGCCGTCGCAGGTGGGATCGGTCGCGTCGAGCCACACGGCGAGATTGTCGGTCGGCACGAGGGGAGAGTTGCTTGCGGTGTAACAGGTGTGGCCGCCGCCCGATCCGTCGCCGTTTAACGCCACGTTCCACTTGCTCGCCAGCTTGTCTTGAATGCCGTTAATGGAGTTAGCGGATAAAAAGGAATTATAGAGAATGATCTCAAAAATGTTGCCTTCATATTGCTTGGGACCAATCCCGCCGCCTATCCATAGGGGCACGCTTTGGCGGTCCGGCGCGTCGGCGCCCGTGCTGACGGGTGTGCCTCCGTCTACGGACAAATAGAGTTTTTTCGCGTCGCCCCCGTCGTAATAGAGCGCGGCGACGTGAACCCGATTGTCGGAGACGGCTTTTTTCACGATTTTATCCGATCCGCTAGATTCCTCCGTAAAGCCGGCGAACACCTCCGGTCCGGTTTTGATGGTGAGTCCGATATTGCCGGCCTGATCGGCGAAAATGGGAGCGTTGCCGGAGATATAGGCGGCGCCGGCGTTGGCCTGTGCTATTTTAAAGACGCTGAGCGCGGTAAACCCGGCCGAGCCGAACAGGTTTTGCGACGTGGCCCCCGCCACCGTGTAATAGTCGTTTCCGCCGAAATCCGCGCCGATATGACCATAATATTTCACCATTTTGGCCGCGTGCGCGCTTGTCGTCGTCGCGCTCCGCCCGTTTGCGCTGCGATCCTTCCAGCACAATACCTTATCGCCTTCCGTCGCCGCCGTCGCGCAGTCGGCGGACGAGGAAAGCGAACCGGATTGGCTCGCGTCGAGCCACAATTGCAATCCCGCGCACTCGCCGTTCGGGCACGGCTCTTCGTCGAGCGGCGTCACGTCCCACCGCTCGGCGAAATATTGTTGCAGCGTGGTTTGCTCGTTGATCGTGAGCACCCGGTCGTAGACGGCGACTTCCGCGATATCGCCCGCCCAATAGGGGCTTGCGGGATTGCCTTCGGTAAAACCGCCGAGCGCGAAGGGTTTCGAGCTGGCGTACGGCGCGCTATTGTCGTCGCCCTCCCCGACCGGCATGCCGTTTAAATAGGTTTCAAAGTCGCCGCTGACGCTGCCGCCGAACGACGCCTCAAACACGTACATTTGCCCTGCCTTGACGGCGCCGAACCCTTGAACGTTCCAGTTTTGCGCTCCCCCGCGCGCATAGGCCGCCCCCGGAGTGAACGCGGCGCCGAGCGTCGAGTTCCAGCTTAGCTGGATGTTTGAGCCTTTGGAAAGCGGGCCGGCGCAACATAGCGCCGCGTTGGGCGAAGCCGTTCCCGCCGCCACCACGTAATAATGCCAGTCGTCTTGGTTGGGAACAGTCGCGTTTTGCAATATGTTCGCCGTGCCGTTAAATCGCACCACGGCATTGTTGCCGGCTTTCGCAACGGAAGGCGAGGCGGCGGCGGAAGGCGACGACAAATGCCGCGCGTTCACGCTTTTATCTTTCCACAGATCCGCCCCCTGCCCCAGCTTCATGCCGGCGGCGAGCGCGGTTTTTCCGTCTCCGGTAATGTCTTTGGCGTCGTACCACACCACCAACCCGTCGGAGATGCCGGCCGGTCCTTGGTCTTTTTCCACCGCGACGGAAATGCCCCAGCGGTTACCCATGTCGGCTTCAATTTTTAAGCGTTCGTCGTCGCTGACGAAACGGTTATACAGCGCGATCTCCCCGATATGGCCGTTATAGTAATCGCTTTTGAGCGTCGAATTTCCCCACGTGCCCACGTAAATCGGCACGTCTTCGTTGACCGCCACGAGCGACACATTATTCACCGCCTGCCGCTTGCCGCTTAAAAACACGTGCGGCGCGGTGCCGTTCCACGAGACGGAATAAATAAGCGGTTTGCCGTTCGTGTCGGGGTGCGCGTAATTATTGACGGTCGTCGTAAAGCGCAAGCCCAGCGGAGAAGCGGCGTTGGCCGTCGAATCCATAAATAAGCGGAACGGCGCGGCGGTCGCGGCTGCGGCGCGTCCTTTAGCCAGCAGTGTGCCGTTGCTTCCGGCCGCCGGCTTAGCCACGACGAACACGCTGTAACGTCCGCCCTTGGTGGCTTTCAGGCTAAGCCCGTCTATCGTCGTCGCGTCGGCGTTAAAGCGAAAATAATCGTGAACGCCGTCGAAATACACGGCCTCCCTGCCGTTGATCGCGCCCGTATCAGCTTCCGGCGCGCCGAACCCGTAAAGCGGATTACCCTTGTTACTCGCGTCGCGCCAATAGCCGACATTGTCGCCGTCGCCGGCTTCGGTGGTGATATTTTCGTCGGTGAATAACGGTTTATATTGCGTGTCCACCGCGTTCGACCAGTTGACGATGCCGTCGGTGACGTCGCCGGGGCCGCGCAATCCCGCGCCTTTGCAAAGCGACGCCAGATCCGTCGCCGCTTCGCTGTCGGCCTTCGTCCAATTGCCGTCGTCGCAACGCAAATGGATTTTACTTTGCGGGTCGCTGCCCGCATATTGGTAGCCGGTTTTGCATTCGGCCTTCACCTCATAGGCCACGCCGTCGCCGGCCTCGAACGGGCCGCCATAGATAGTCATGTTCCACGGTTTGTTTTCCAATTCGGCGCGGGAGCAGGTTTTGCGGACGCACGATCCGTTTTCCGGCCACACCCATTCGCCGTCTTTGCCGCATACCGCCGTGGGCGTCGATCCGGCCGGGGTGAAATGTTTCTCGCAGCCCGACGCTTCGTGAGACGATCCGTCCGCCTCCGCGTTCGGCCATATGATATGGTTGAGCGTGACGGTTTTGCAGATAGATTTCGAACAGTTTTTCTCGCTTACCTTCCATACGGGTTTGTCTACGTCGTCGAGCGCGCACACTTCATACATGACGCCGTCTTTCGCGCCCGGGCAATTTTCGGTCACGATGGCGCGCATTTCGCCTAGCGCGTACTCACCGCACGACACGGGCTTGCAGGTGTCGCGCTTCACCGTCCAATAGGGAGAGACGTTTCCGTTATCGACGCAAAGCAGCGTCGCCTGCCCCTCTTCGCCGGGAGGACAATCGCGCGTGACGGTTTGGCCGCCGGTGCAAGACGCGCCGCCGTAATCCAACCGGCAACTATTCGCCACCGGCACCACCACGTCGTCGCCGCCGCCGGTGCACATATAGGTGACGCGTCCGCTATAGCCGCTCGGGCAATTATTCCTCTCGGTCGTCTCCCATATTTTTAACCCGCCGTTGCAGGTAACGGGAGAACATTTATTAACGCTCGCGCCCACCCAATACCATTGCGAGGCGGAGACATCCGTGCAGGTTTGCGAGACGTATCCCTCTTCGCCCCAGCGGCACGCGCGGTAGCGTAGTTTCGGATCGCCCGCCGGATCGGGCACGCAGCGATACACGGCGCCGGCGGCGGAACCGTCGACGATTTTGCAATCGGTGTCGAAATCGTCCAATCCGTCCGGATCGGGCTTGTTCGCCCACACGCCGTAGTCGGAACAATATTGCGCGTTATAGGCGCCGACGAAATCGTTTATGCATTCTAAACTGCGTTCGTCGCCCGGCGCCTTGCCGCCGTAGCACGTGGCTTGCTCGCAGGCTTTGTGGGTTTCTTGCCACATCAATTCGCCGTTATCGTCTTGCTTGCAGGTTTCGTACACGGCGCCGCGATAGCCGGCGGGGCACCCTTTGGTTTCGTCCGACACCTCGCGCACCGCTCCCAGCTCGGAGCAGCGGCCGGAATATTCCGATCCCTCGCCGCCCATGGCCGACGCGCCTTCCGCGGACAAGAATGCCAGCACGCAATTCGGCTTGTCGTCGGACGCGTTATACGCATTGCCCGACGCCAGGCATTTCCCCCCGCCCGACCCGTCGAAGGCCCGCACGCGCCCGGTCTTGGGCAAACCGTCGTCCATGCGTTCGTCCATGAGCTTGGCGTCTTCCGGGGAAATTATCCCGACGCCGTCGTCATTTGAGGTAAACCCCGCGAAGGCGAAGCCGAACGCCTCCTTCGGCGCGTTCGCTATATTATAAAGTACGCGGAACCCGCTGCCTGCGATGCTGCCGGCCGGCACGCCCTTGCCGGGAACGTAACGGCTCGTGCCGTCCGCGTCTTCTTCGATGAGTCCGGCGGCGCGCAAATGCAACCAGAATTGCAGCGCCTCGCCTTCGGTATCGATGGCGCCGTTGCCGTTGCCCGGCGTAAGCGTGGCGCCTTTGGGCGCGGAAAAAGGCGGAGAGGAGGCGTTGAACGCCATGTCGCCGGGAAGCGCGTTGTAAATGCTGCGGAAATCCTGCGCGGCCTTGGTGTATTTCGCCGCTTGCTTCACGATCGAGCCGCGGCGCGACTTATCGACGAGCGACATGCCGCCGGCGACCATGACGCTCAGCGCCGCCACCGCCCCCAGCACGGCCGCCATCTCGATTAAGCTAAAGCCCGTCCGCCGCATATATATAACAAGTATGTTTCAACTTTTCTAACGTCAGCGCCCGCGTTTTTTCGCCTTTTAAAGACGCGCGACTCCCCAACCTAAAAAACAGGGCACCTTCACGTCAGCATAAAGAGGAAAAGATAAGGAAGGGTTAACCGAGTAAAGGAGGGAGGCGAATAAAAAAGCGTCGGATTGACCCGTTTAGGCGCCTATGGTAAATACGCCTTACGCGTTTTCGCAGCAGATAGTCTTCCTTCGCTATGGCGTCGCGGCTTTTAGGTTTCTTGGCGATTCGCTTGGGATACACTTTTTCGAGAGCAAAAACGTGCAGACCTCGCGTCGCCGCCGTCTTGGCGCAGAATTTCCCGACGGCAGGAGACAGACGATCCCATCCGTCTTCGCCTTCCATGTGATTGAACTCGGAAAAATGTTTAATCGTCGCCGCAATGCGGCTTGCTTCAAAAAAATTATCGGTCACGAATGTAGCGCTCTCTCCAAGAAGTCTGCTTCCTCCTGCAACGACGGCGCCTATAGACAAGTTGACGGCGTCGACATAAAGTTTCTCAATATTGCTCGAGCGTATGCCGGAATTGCTAATTAACGATTGACTATCTGCTTATAATAAATTATTATTAATAATAATCCATTCATCCGCTTACAGCCTGCCATATTCGCCGCTCTTCCTCGCTTACGCTCCGAACGTCTTTCCATTATATCGTCGCGCCGGTTCGCTACGATGTTCTCTCCATACGGATTGTTCACGATGGACAGATTCCTAAATGCGGTTCGCCATATCCCGACAATGCTTGCCGCCATAGCGAAGTTTTGTCTTCGGTGGTTAGCTTTCCCGGTTTTCGACCTCAGGCCATCCCGCATTCTTCTTCCCACGCATTCTCGAATAGGATATGGGATCGTTGGTATGCTGACATGGATTGTTTATCTTTTGCGAGCAATCGCAAAAACGTTTGTAGATAAATATGTGCTCCTCATATGTATTTTGGTTTCCTTGGGCGTCGTCTGTGGTTTATTGCTATGGACCGAGATTTACCATCTTAGATGGAAAAGACCGTTCAGAGAAGCGATCAAAGTGCAATATATCTTTCGTACCGCATGGTTAATCAGTCTGGGCGTCGTATATATATTGTATGCATTAAGCGATCTCCGCAATGCTCCGCCTATCGCCGTTCCGATTGTCACAATCGTCCTGATAGTCTTATCTTTTGCATGTTACGTCGTTATAGCGCGGTCTTTATTGCCAAAATATTTCTGGAACAAACAAGAAAGAATTCGAGCTTATGCAATACAGAATCAATCGGAAGCAGAACGTCAATGGCCTACAAATCGCAATTGAAAGATTTATGAAAAAAGGAACGTTGCCAAACGTTCGCAAGAGGAGGAGAAGGGGAAAAATGGCGCGCGGCGCCGTTTTTTCCCTTCTCCTTTTTTATTCCGCGCATTTTACCTTCGCCGCGCGATCAAATCTTTATTGAAAACGGATGCGCCGCGCGTTATGGGTAACATATTGCACCTTAAAGCGGCCCATCATGTTTGACGCGACACAATTTTTATATTTTCTTGAGCGCCGCGCGACGCTGCTTGCGAACGACGTCGCCATATGGTTTAAAGACCCGGCCAGCTATTTTCAATTTCCGCTCATCGCCGCCTCCGTCGCCTTGGCATGGATAGGCTCCAGGGTGCTGCGGCGGCGTTTCTCCCTGTTGCGCGAACCGGAGCCTATAGTGCGCCGCTTTTCGCGCGGCTGGTTTGTCGGGCGCGCCGGGCGGCTCATTTTCCCGCTGCTCGCCATGATATGCTTCGCCTTGTCGGAAGAGGTGATGACGCTTTCCACCTCGCGCTACATGCTTGTTCAGGCGGCGGAGCGGGTGGCGGTCGTGTGGCTGCTATGGGTGACGCTGCGGGCCTTCGTCACCAACATGCTGGTGCGCGCCGTGGGCGTGTGGATATTGGTGCCGGCGGCCTTGCTGCAACTGTTCGGCCTGTTCGGTCCGGCGGCGGCGCAATTAAACCAATACGGCGTAACGCTAGGGCAGGTACACATCACCGCCTATACCGTCATCAAAGCCATTTTCATCGTCAGCCTGGTGGTGTGGATCGGGCAAATCATCAGCCGCACCGCCGAAAGCCGCATTCGTCGCAACATGGCCATCAGCCGGCCGACGCAAGAATTGTTGATAAAATTATTCGACATTCTGCTCTATCTCGCGCTGGGCATGACGACGCTTAACCTGCTGGGCATCGACCTCACGGCGCTGGCGGTGTTTAGCGGGGCGCTCGGCGTGGGGCTGGGGTTCGGATTGCAGAAAATCGCGTCCAATTTCATCAGCGGCATTATCTTGCTCACCGAAAAATCGATCAACATCAATAACCTGATCGAGATGGACGACGGGGTTTCCGGCTACGTGCGCAAGCTGGGCGCGCGCGCCAGCGTGGTGGAGACGTTCGACGGCAAGGAAGTGATGGTGCCGAACGAAGACTTCATCACGTCGCGCGTCGCCAACTTAACGCACACCACCTCGCGCGGACGGGTGGACGTGCCCGTTCAGGTCGCCTACGGCAGCGATTTGCGGCTTGTGCAACGCCTGATGCTGGGCGCGGCGCAAAACAGCCCCCACGCCTCGAAAGAAGAGGAATTGACGCCACAATGCTTTCTGCGCGCCTTCGGCGAAAGTTCGGTGAATTTTCTACTGACCTTTTGGCTGGACGACGTCACCCAAGGACGCTGGCGCGCGCAAAGCGACGTGATGTTCGAAATATGGGAGAGCTTTACAGCCCATAACGTTCAGATTCCCTTTCCCCAACGCGACGTCTACATACGCAGCGCGCCGAAAGAGATGGCGCCGCCGCGCACGGTGTAGTCGAGGGAATGACGAAGGAGAGAATCTTTAATTCGTTAATTTATAAAATTACCCTATGGTCGGCATATCTCTTACGAATTAACGATTAAGCAATTATTCCGTGGCGGCCCCTAATATTTCCGCATGCAAGCGCAAGTGGGAATCCATAAAGCTCTGGACGAAAAAATACCCGTGGTCGTATCCTTCCCGCATGTTCAGCGCCAGATCTATGCCGGCGGCGCGGCAGACGCGCTCCAACTCGTTCGGCATAAGGTTTCCTTTGGACAAAAACGGATCGTCGGTTCCCTGATCGACCAAAAGCCGCGCTCCGTCCGCGAAGCGGAAGCCGCTTTCTATCAGGCGGCACGCGTCGTGTTTTTCTCCGGCGCGCGCCGATCCAAGATACGCCGGAAAGATTTTTTCTCCCCACGCGCATTTCGTCGGGGCGCATATCGGCGCGAAGGCCGAGACGCTGCGGTATAGGCGGGGATGCTTCAGGGCCAGCGTCAGCGCGCCGTGGCCGCCCATTGAATGCCCAAATATGCCGACGCGACCTAAATCAACGGGGAAGTTCTGCGCCGCGACGTCGCGTAAATCGCCCGTGACGTAGCTTTCCATTCGGTAATGTTTGTTCCAAGGCTCCTCCGTCGCATCAATATAGAACCCGGCGCCCGTTCCTATGTCGTCGCGGTCTTCGTCGGGAATTCCATCTCCCCTGGGAGAGGTGTCCGGAGCGACGACGATCAATCCGAGTTCCTCCGCCCGGCGATACGCCCCCGCCTTGACGGTGAAGTTTTCTTCCGTGCAGGTGAGGCCGGAGAGGTAGAATAGCGTCGGCAGCTTTCCTCCCTTCTTCGCGCGCGAAGGGATAAATATCGTGAATCGCATGTCGCAGGCGGTCTCCTCGGAGCGATGGACGACGTAAGAAAGCCGCCCCCCGAAGCATATATGCGAAGAAACGACGCGCATAAGCACGCTACCTTTTTTTATGTAAGCTGCCTAGCGACAGGCTAGCGTCATTATGCCGCGAACGTCTCCTGTCCGTCATCCGTCGCGGCGCGAAAAACGTTCCCGTAAACTATCCTAGCGTCGCAACGCCAAGTCAAGTCGTTCTATCGCCTTATCGAGTTCTGCGTCGGTTTTTCGCAAAAGATCGATGCGCTTGACGGCATGCATGACGGTCGTGTGGTCTTTTTTCTCGAATTTACGGCTTATTTCTCCAAGGCTGCGGGTCGTTAGGCGTTTGCATAGATACATGGCGACTTGACGCGGCAGGACGATATTCTTCGTGCGTCCGCTAGAAAGCAGATCGGCCTGCGCCACTCCGTAATATTCCGCCACTTTTTTCTGCACGTCGGCGACGGACGGAACGACGGAAGCGGCGGCGTCGGCGCGCGGCATGTCGCTTAAAATATTTTCCGCCGATTCGCGGGTGACGCGGCGGTTCAGCAACACGGCGTGGGCGATCACGCGATTTAGCGCACCTTCCAAATCGCGTACGCTGCCCGCGATTTTTTCCGCGAGCAACGCCATCACCTCGTCGTCAACGCCGACATGGGGATAGCGGCCGCATTTGTCTTCCAGCAACTTATAGCGCAGCGCGTAGCAGGGCGCGCGCATTCCCACGGTCAGTCCTCCTCCGAGGCGCGATTGCAGCCTGGGATTTAACCCCTCCAACATGTGCGGAGGACGGTCGGCGGCGACGACCACGCGCTTGTTATGGTCGAGCAGGGCGGTCAGCGTATGGAAAAACTCTTCCTGCGTGTTATTTTTTCCGCAAATGAATTGCACGTCATCGACGATAAACATGTCGACGTTGCGAAAATCTTCCTTAAAGCGCATCGCCTCCTTGTTTCTCAGCGCGGTAACGTAATGGAACATAAATTTTTCCGCCGACATGTACACGGTACGCAACTCCGGGCGCTCTTCGCGCATGCGATGGGCGATTGCTTGCAGCAGATGCGTTTTTCCTAGCCCTACGGCGCCGTACAGAAACAACGACTCCGCTCCCGGCCAGGCGTCGGTCGATTCGCACACGGCGTGCGCGGCCTGGTACGCCATTTTATTCCCCCCTCCGACAATAAATCGGTCGAAACGCATGGAAGGACTAAGCGGCGAGGAGCATTCTTCCGTTTTGGCGTCGTCAGGGATTATGGGAAGAGGTTCCGCGTTTGCCAAGGTCGGACGCTCGGCGGCGGCCACCTCTATCCGAACGATCACGTGACGGCCGGCGGCCTCGCGCGCCGCGCCTTGAATTTTACGGGCGTAGTGCGTGTGTATCCAATCGCGGACGAAGCGGGACGGCGCGGACAGCACCATTTCCGCCGGCGTCGACGCCACGCAGTCGAGCTGCGACAACCAATTGCCGTAGACCGATTCGCCAAGCGTGCGGCGAAGCGTGGCGGCCACCGACGGCCATAGGTCGGGGCAATAGGTTTCCGTTGCGTCGTACGACGCAACCGTTGCTAATCTCGGCATGAATCTTCTCGCTCCTCTCGCGCTTTGGCATACCTTTCGGCATATCCTAAACATTTTACGCTATCGCCGCGTTTTTATGCGGCGCGCGCAGGAAGAAAGACATGACGCCTTCTTCCCCGCGCAATCGCGACGTTGCTTTAAAAAGGCAAAAACCACCTGCTTCGCCTTGCCGTAAAAACGGCAAGAACGATGCGGAGCGCATGTTTCGCCTTGTCGTAAAAGGAAAGGGAAAGCGTCCTCAGCGCCTTCATTTCCTTAGGTCAAGGCAAAAAATACGGTTGCGACCGCGTCCGTTAAAAGGCGGGGTACGCTTGGTGACGTCAACGTAAAATGCGGTGTTATTGTTACTAAAATACCGAATTAACCCGGCAAAACCGTAGTTTTACGGAAGGTTTCGGCGCCTTATGCAGTGTCCTCGGCCAAAATTAATGACGCCATTTTTCCCGTCCGTAAACCGTTTTTTTTCCCTTAACGAAAAAAAAAACGGTTGACGCCGCCGGGCTTACCTATGGCGCGCGGGAGGCGGAAAACCTATAAAAATCAATAAACTAAAGCGTTTACGGATAAAGAATTATCACGTCCGTTAATGCGCTTCCGGAAGGGAGGGAGAAGATATTTTTGCGTTCGACAAAAATCGGCGATACGGTATAGTCGACGCGTAAACGTCGTTATTCGGAGAATCCATTCTTGCCTGCCCCCATCCTTTCCATTCGCGACGCCTGCGTCCGCTTCGATAAAAACTATTTATTTGAAAATTTGTCGCTCACCGTCTGCGAAGGCGATAAAATTGCGCTCGTCGGCAAGAACGGCGCGGGGAAAACCACGCTTATTAACGTCATTACCGGAAAATGCGAGCCGGAGACGGGCGAGCGGCAGGAAAAGGCGGGGCTGACGGTCGGGTATTTGTCCCAAGACATTCTTGCCCTGCCGCGCGACGGCACGGTGCGCGCATATGTTCTCTCCGGCATGAAGGAAGAGAACCGGGGAGAGGATTCCGCCTACATGATCGACATGGCGGTGCGTCCGTTAGGGCTAGACCCCGAAGCGTCGATGGCCACTCTCTCCGGCGGCAACATTCGCCGCGCGGCTTTGGCAAGGGCGCTGGCGGAGCAGCCGGACATTTTGCTGCTCGACGAGCCGACCAACCACCTAGATTTAGAGACGATATTGTGGCTGGAGTCGTATCTTGCCGGTTACGGAGGCGCGCTGCTGTGCATCAGCCACGACCGAGCGTTTCTGGCCGGCGTCACCAACCGCGTGTTTTGGCTGGACAGGGGAAGGCTGCGCGTCTGCGCCAAGGGATTCGCCCATTTTGAAACATGGGCGCAGGAATTGCTCGACAACGAGGCGCGCGAGCTGCATAACCGCGAAAAAACGCTCGTCGGCGAGCTGGAATGGGCAAATCGCGGCGTAAAGGCGCGGCGTAAGCGCAACGTGCGCCGCCTGGAAATGGCGAAGGAGGAAAAAGACCGGCTCGAAAGGGATCAAGCCTCGTACCGCAAGGCGACGCGGCGCCTGAAAATTCCGACCGTCGAGGCCGACGAAGGATCGCGCATGCTGGCCGAGTTTTACCGCGTCGACAAGCATTTCGACGACAGAAAAATTTTGGAAAAATTTAGCCTTAAAATCCAAATTACCGACCGCATCGGCGTCATCGGCAAAAACGGCGCCGGAAAAACCACGTTTCTGCGCCTGCTCACGGGGGAGGAAGAGCAGGACGCGGGAAAAATCAAGCGCGCGCTCAATTTGCGCACGTCCTATTTCGAGCAACACGCCATGCCGCCCAAGCCGCACGCGACGGTGAAGGAAATTTTATGCCCGGAAGGAGGCGATTATTTAGAGGCGCACGGAAAAACGCGCCACGTCTGCGGCTACTTAAAAGACTTCATGTTCGATCCGAAAGACGCGGAATCGCCGTTTCTATCGCTCTCCGGCGGACAGCGCAACCGGTTGATGCTGGCGAAAACGCTGGCGAAGCCGGGCAATTTGCTCATTCTCGACGAGCCAACCAACGATCTGGACGCCGACACTCTCGACAATTTGCAGGACATCATCAACGCCTATGGCGGCGGATTGGTAATCGTCAGCCACGATCGAGACTTTCTCGACCGCACCGTCGATAAAATCATGGCGTTCGAGGGCGAGGGCGTCGTCGACGTCTATAACGGCGGCTATAGCGACTATCTGGCGGCAAGGGAACGCGCGGAGGAAGCGGCGAAGGCGGAAGAGAAAAAGCAACGCGCTCCCCTTTTTGCTTCCGTCGTGAAAGAACCGGTAAGGGAACCGGCGAAAAAACTTTCCTACACCCTGCAACGCGAATGGGAAAATCTTCCCGGGGAAATAGAAAAACTGGAGCGAGAAAAACGCGATCTCGACGTCGCCCTGGCCGACGGAGACTTTTATAACCGCGACCCGGACGGATTCGACAAGGCGGTGAAAGACTATGACCGCATTAAAAAAACGCTCGACGAGAAGGAAAATCGCTGGCTGGAGTTGGAGGAAATGCGCGAAGAAAAAAAATGATTTTTTTATAAGGGTTTTATCTCGGAATCCGGCCCGTAAAAAAACAAACGCAAAGCAAAAAAGCATGGAGTCAAGAGCCTAACAATATTAATTTCATGCTTAGAGATTGTATGGCTTCGTACAATCCGGCCGGAGGGCGAGGGAAAAATTGACGAGGAAACGGAGCGATTTTTTATTGGATTCTTCCGCGCCGGCATAGTATGCTGCAGCGCTTGCATTTTTTGGCGACGCCGGGAAATGCAACGATAAACACCATGTTCGCGCGTTCGTAAGGAACGCGGCGAGATAAGATATAATGGAGAATGCATCGCCATGGCCGTACCTAAGCGAAAAACATCGAAGTCAAAACGCAACATGCGCCGCTCTCACCACGCGCTTAAGCCCGTCAATCTGGTGGTCGACAAGGAAAGCGGCGAGTATCGCCTTCCGCATCGCCTTGACGTGAAGAGCGGCACCTATAACGGTCGCCAGATTATCGTCGACAATTCGCCGAAGAACGACGAAGGCGACGCCGACGCTGCGTAGCGCCGCATGTATCCGTCCGAAAAACAGCATATCGTCCTGGCGATCGACGCGATGGGAGGCGATCGCGCTCCCCATGCCGTCGTCGCCGGCATTAAGCGCGCCGCCGACGATGATCCCGATCTGCGTTTCGTCGTCTACGGGTGCGACGAGGTCGAGGGGTTGCTGAATGCGCAGGGATTGTCCGACCGCGAGCGCTTTCGCTACGTCGCCACGCTCGACGTCGTGGCCAACGACGACAAGCCGTCGGTGGTGGTGCGTAAGGGGCGCAAGTCAAGCATGTGGCAGGCGGTGCAGGCGGTAAAGGAAGGCAGGGCCGACGCAGTCGTGTCCGCCGGCAACACCGGCGCCTTGATGGCCGTGGCGAAATTAGTGTTGCGCGCCTTGCCCGGGGTGGACAGGCCGGCCATCGCCTCGCTTTTCCCCACCCTTAAAGGCGCGTGCGTGCTGCTCGATTTAGGCGCGAACGTCGTGTGCGACGCCGAAAATCTGGTGCAGTTCGCCGTCATGGGCGACGCCTTCGCGAAGGTGGCGCTCGGCTGCGACGAGCCGCGCGTAGCGTTGCTGAACGTGGGAGAGGAGGAGGCGAAGGGATCCGACGTCGTGAAAACCGCCTCGGAGGAATTGCGCAGCGGGCGGTTTCCCATAAATTATATTGGTTACGTCGAAGGCGACGGCATCGCCGAGGGTAAGGCGGACGTCATCGTCGCCGATGGTTTTACCGGCAACGTGGCGTTAAAATCGGCGGAAGGCGCCGGGCGCATTTGCATGCATTACGTCAAAACTGCCTTTTCCTCGTTCCCCTTCGGCATGTTGGCCGGCGCCATCGCGCGACCCTATTTAAAACGCACCTTTAAGCGGATGGACCCTCGCCTGCATAACGGCGCCATGTTCATCGGGCTAGGGGGAATAGCCGTCAAAAGCCATGGCGGCGCCGACGCCGTGGGTTACGCCAACGCCCTAAAAGTGGCGGCCAGCCTCGCGCGGCAAGACATAAACGGCAAAATCACCAAGCTATTGCAAGCCCATGACGTCGACGCATAAAACGGCGCGGTTGCTTGTCGCGCGGTCGTATCTTCCCGAACGATGCGTAGAGAACGACGCCCTTCCCGCCTCGCTGGAAACGAGCGACGAGTGGATTGCCTCGCGCACCGGCATTCGCCGGCGCCATATCGCAAGCGACGTGGAAACCGTCGCCTTCATGGCGGCGGAAGCCGCGCGCCGCACGTGCGAGCTGGCGAACGTAAGCGCGGAGGAGGTGGGGCTTATCGTCGTGGCCACCACCACGCCGGACGCGGTATTCCCCTCCGTAGCGACCGACGTGCAACGGCGCATCGGGGCGCACGGCGCCGCCGCGTTCGACGTGCAGGCGGTGTGCGCGGGGTTCGTCTACGCCCTATCCGTCGCCCGTTCCCTGATGGCGCAGCGCCCGGACATGCGCTACGCATTGGTGATAGGGGCGGAAAAAATGTCGTCGATCGTCGATTGGACCGACCGATCCACCTGCGTGTTGTTCGGCGACGGCGCCGGCGCGGCGTTGCTGCGGGCGGAGGACGGCCCGGCGGAAGGGCGCGGCGTGATCGACTTCACGCTTCGGGCCGACGGACGCCATCGCGACATTCTCTATGCCGACGGCGGCACGAGCCAAAAAACGATAGGCTTGCTCCGCATGCAGGGGAGAGAGGTGTTTCGCCACGCCGGCAAGCTGATGGCGGGTGCGGTGCAAGAGCTTCTCGACAGGCAGAGCATGGCGGCGTCTGAGATAGATATGCTCGTTCCCCATCAAGCCAATAAGCGCATCATCGACATGACGGCGGAGTTGCTTGGCGTTCCTGCCGAAAAAACGCTTTGCACCGTGGATAGGCACGCCAACACGTCGGCGGCCTCCGTTCCGCTCGCGCTGGCCGACGCCGACGCGGCGGGAAAGCTTCGTCCGGGGGCGCTGCTGGCCCTTACTGCGCTTGGCGGAGGGTTAAGCTGGGGCGCGGCGCTGGTGCGGTGGGGATAAAGATGCTCCCGCCAAGGCGAGTTTTGCAAGAGCTCTATTGCGTATGCTGCCGTTGCGACGCCCATAAAAAATTTCCTTTCACCCGCGCGTCGTTTTCGCGTATGCTCAAATAGGACTTATGCAGTGCGTAGATTTTTTGACGGAGCTTTAGCGGTATGGCCGTATTTCCCTTTAAGTTTAAGCGCACCCCCCTCCTTTCCGCGTCGACGGAGCGGCGCAAGGGTTTTTCGTTGAAAGGGGCGACGTCCGAATCCAAGGGAGCGATCGAAAAAATAAAAACGGGTTGGCAAACCATATGCCTGCGGTTTGGACGCCTGACCGAATCGAACTACGCGCTGGCGCATTACCACGTGCGGGCGGGCAACGATTTTGACGCCGGAATGCGCTTTCGCTTCGTGCTGCGTCGCAAGCCGAACGACGCCGAGGCGCAGTTTTATCTTGGGCGCCTGTACCTTCGTTCGCCAAAAGACAAAACCTACGCCGAAGGCGCCCGCGCGCTCAGGCGCCTGGCCGAAGGCGGCGCGATGGCGGGCGAATCAAAATACGCGCTCGCCACGGAATCGCGCGAGGCAGAAAAACGGCTGCCGCGCCGGGTTCCGTTTCGCCTTATGTGCGACGCCGAACAAAACCTTACCCAATTTAAGGATGAAGTTCTTCCCCGTTACATGCGAATCGACGCCTTATGTGTGCCTGCGGCGGCGGAGGAAATGTCCGAAGACGGAGAAATGCTGCGCCCGGCGCAACCTCGCCTGTGCGCGTTATGCCTGGGTTCGGACATGGAACGCAAATACGCGATGCAACTGGTGAACTTAATGACGGAAAGCCTCGCCTCGCCGTCAGGAAAACTATTGCTTCTTGGCGACAGATACGGCCAAACGGGGCGTTATTTAGACGAAAAAGACGCCTTTCCCGCGCGCGTAAACGCCTGTTTGCCTCGCTTCATTCCCGAAATGCCGGAGGCCGGACAAGAGGCGAAACCGAAAAGAGCCGAAAAGGGACCGGAGATTGCCTCCCTGCCGGACGCAACGTTAAGCGCTCCGGAGGGATTTGACGCCGTCGTCGTTCCGTATTGGGGACTATATTACGGCAAGCCCTCCGACATGTGCAACGCCGTTCCCGCCTTGCGCCAGGGCGGCGTAATCGCGTTCGGCACGCTCGAAAGCGACGCGGAAGCGGCGGAGCCGGCCGCACATTTTACCGCAGCCGACGTATTTACGCACAATCCTGCCTTCGTGCGCAAGGACATGGAACAAGCGGGATACGAATATATCGCCGCACGTCCGTTTACGGCGAACGGTCGCCCGACGCGAAGGCAATTATACGTGTTTCGCAAGCGCGCGCTTCCTGCATAAGATAGCGAAGGCGATATGTGATAAATAAAACCCTTGCTAACGATTGACGTTTTTGGGTTGGAAGCGTTTTATTTTTGCATTTTTTTTCTTTCGGAAAGAGGGACGGACGATTAAGAAAAAAATCCGACGACCTGCGACGGAAAGGAAAGATTTACTCAAAAATCATGTGTCATTCGGTCATCTTTCCGTGGGAACGGAGGAAGATAAGCCGGACAAAAATTGATTGGCCTCTCGTTCGGTTTTTTGAGAGGAATAGAAGTCCAGCGCCTTGCATACCTCATCCCAATTCGAGACAAAATATACCAGCAGGGCGCAGCTTTTGCAGTTCGGCATACGTTCGGATATATTCAGCGGAAGAGGGTCGCTTCGCTGCTTGAGGTGCGCGCACAAAGCGGCGCAGGCAAGGCATACATCAATCGCGTCAACTAAAGCTTTCTTTGCCTCCGAAACGTCTTGCGTTATCACATCTTTATAATTTTCTATCACTACTGTTTCGTGGCCCACTTTAGTCAAGATTTCAAGCAAGGAGCAAACTAAATCAAGCAACGGTGTCGTCTTGTCGTCCGCTGTGCTTGCAAGCGTGGTGACGGCAGCCATTAAGGCTGCGTTCGTTTGATTCAGTTCATTCAATTTTGCCTTGAGGTTGGCGCATTCGGTGCAAGGAGCTTGCGAATCGACTTCCATTGCGTCCGCAGAAGGGACGGTCGGAGCGACGGCGAGTGAAGGCGTTACCTTTGACGGAAATATCAGGCGGCTTAAATTGCAGTCGGATTTTTTATCTGCGTCAAGAAAATTTTGCGCAACCGAAAACCCTACCTCCACCTCTCTTTTCTTGTGCAACAATGCTCCCGAGTTATGCACGAAACCAAAAAAGAAACTTAGGATCGTATTGTTGGATCGGCCTGACGAAGCGCTCACATCAAAAAAAACGATCGTATCTTGTCGTAATTCCTCAGGAAGCCACTGAGTGAGATCGGCATTTCGGTATTTGTCTCCAAGGGTATCGAGGAATTCATTCGGCATTTGAGTGTATTTACACACGATAGCTAACGATTGGCATCCTTTATCCGCAGGTATCTCTTTACGTATAAGAACTGCTCCGGTTGGCTCCTCGTAGCGAGTCATTTTAACACCTATCATATTTCCAGTTTGGCCGTTCTCTTTGAATTTTTGTTTGGCTATAGCTATAGGTAAATCAGAGAAATATATTGCGAGAATTCGAGAATCCGCCCCGGAAGACTTCTCCATCATTCAGGAATTGATTTCTCTCACGTGGGCGTTCGTAAAGCAAAGAGTGGCCTATGGAGGCAAAAAAAGTCGTGAGAAATTAATAAAAGTGATTGTAGAGGCAATGTCATAGAAAGTAAAGAGCGGATGCCGGAACGTCATGAAACTATTTCTTTGAATTAGGCCGGAACCTTGCTATACCTTGAAAATTAGAAAAACAACGTTAGTCTGCCTTGCCCGCCCTATGTCTTTAGCCCGTCATTTTGAACATGCGCCCGCCGCTAAAAAGAAACTGTACGTCAAGACATACGGTTGCCAGATGAACGTCTACGATTCCGCCTGCATGGAACGGTTGATGGGGCATATCGGCTACGAAAGCTGCGACGCGCCGGACGACGCCGACATGACCATTTTAAACACGTGCCACATTCGCGAGAAGGCGGCGGAGAAAATGTATTCCGAACTTGGGCGCATCAATGTCATAAAGTCTGCGCGCAAGGCGCAGGGCAAAAACATGACGGTCGTGGTCGCCGGTTGCGTGGGGCAAGCGGAGGGCGAGGAAATCTTCGCGCGGGCGCCTTACGTCGACGCCGTCGTCGGCCCGCAATCGTACCACCATTTGCCGGACATGATTCTCGGCATCGAACGCACCGCCGGCCGCGCGATCAACCTGGATTTCGACGACGCGAAGTTCGACAAGCTGCCGGAGGAAACCTGCCTGCCGGAGCCGGGCGTCGCCTATGTGTCGATTCAAGAGGGATGCGACAAATTTTGCTCGTTCTGCGTCGTTCCCTATACGCGCGGAGCGGAATATTCCCGGCCGCTGGACGCCGTCATGCGCGAGACGATGCGCGGCCTCGCCTTAGGCGCCCGGGAAATCGTCCTGCTCGGCCAAAACGTGAACGCCTATCACGGCGCGCAGCCCGATAAAGACGCGCCGTGCAATCTTGGAGAACTTATTCGCCATATTTCCGCGCTTTCGGGGGTCGAGCGCATCCGCTATTCCACCTCGCACCCGCGCGACATGCACCAAGCGCTATACGACGCCCACGGGAACGTTCCCGCGTTGATTCCCTTCGTCAGCCTGCCGGTGCAATCGGGCGCCGACGCGGTGCTTGAGGCGATGAACCGCAAGCACGACCGAAATTTTTATTTTTCGATCGTAGACAAGCTGCGCGCCAAGCGGCCGGACGCGCAATTCGGGTCGGACTTTATCGTCGGTTTTCCCGGAGAGACGGACGCGGATTTCAACGACACGATGGATTTAGTCCAACGCGTCGGATTCATTCAAGGCTACAGCTTTAAATATAGCCCTCGCCCGGGTACGCCGGGCGCAGAGCGGAGCGATCAGATTTCGGAAGAGGTGAAGGACGCGCGCCTACAGGCCCTGCAATCGCTTATTATGGCGCAACAGCAGGCGTTCGCGCAATCGTGCGTCGGAAAGACGATGCACGTATTGCTTTCCAAAAAAGGACGCAAGGACGGGCAGTTGCTTGGCCGCACCGAATTCATGCAATCTGCCCATGTCGACAACGCTCCCGACGCATGGCTGGGAAAAGTGGTGCCCGTAGAAATTATTGAGGCTTGCCCCAACAGCCTTAGGGCCAAGGCAGCGTGACGCCGGCGCTTCCTTTGGTGCGCGGCGCCTACCGCTTCGACGCGAACCTGGCCCCAACCATGTGGTTTCAGACGGGCGGACCGGCGCGCGCGCTGTTTCGCCCCGCCGACGCCGACGATCTGGCGCAATTCATGCGGGAATATGACGGCGACCTTCCCGTCCTTCCCTTAGGGCTTGGCTCTAACACGCTGGTGCGCGACGGCGGCGTCAACGCCGTGATCGTTAAATTAGGAAAAGGCTTCACGCAAACCGAACGATTGGGCGAACGTCGCATGTATGTCGGGGCGGGATTGCCGGCGGCACAGGCGGCAAAATTTGCGGCGGCGCAAGGATTGTCCGGCGCGGAGTTTATGATAGGCATTCCCGGCGCGATCGGCGGATTGGTGAAAATGAACGCCGGCGCCTACGGCGGCGACATGGCGGGCATAGTCGAATATGCCGACCTTATCGACGGACGCGGCGAACGCATTCGGCTTTCGGTCGCCGAACTCGGTTACGGCTACCGCCATAGCGCATTGCCGAGCGGATCGGTATGCGTGGGGGCGGCGTTAAAATTATCTCCGGACGACGCCGAATCCGTCGACAAAACGATGGGCGGTTATATGGAGCAACGCGCGCTTTCCCAACCCGTGAAGGGAAGAACCGGAGGCAGCACGTTTAAAAATCCGCCGGGCGACAAGGCGTGGAGGCTCATCGACGCCGCCGGATGCCGGGGCCTGACGCGCGGCGGGGCGCAAGTGTCGGAGCTGCATTGCAATTTTCTGCTTAACGTCAACCACGCCGCCGCTTCCGATATTGAGGAATTAGGCGAAGAGGTGCGCGCAAAGGTGCTGGCGCATAGCGGAACGGCGCTGGAATGGGAAATCATTCGCATCGGAGAGAAAAGAGAGGCATAATCAAACGCACGTCGAAATTTTTGTCGGATTCAGCGCCGAAAAAATAATCCGTATTTCTTTTTTTGTTACGAATAAGGAAACGCAAGCGAAACCGACGACGTCAAGGAAGAAGTTATTGCATATCGACGATCATAACCGTGTAGACGTACGACGCAAACACGTTCGGATCGTTCTTCCATGCGGCGATGGCCATTTGCAATTTGATGGCTCCTTCATTGTTTTTATAGGAAGATCGCATATAGGGAGGAAAAGGAACGAAATCCTTGATCGTTTTTTCCGGGCGTTTCTCGGCCATAAAAGAATAACGGTCGGGGAAGTCGGTAAGGTTATAGGTAAATGAAATCGCCATCGTTTTGCCGAATTCCGCAAGGCACGCATAGGAGGAAAAAATACATTTGTCGCTTTCTCCCGCACATGCGTTGCGTATGCATTGTCCTTCCTCTACGAAGAATTGACAAATCGCGATTTTTTCAATGCAGTCTTTTACTATCGGCTGCTCCAGGCATTGCGCAACGCCACAGCTCTCGGAAAGGGAATGCAAACCCGACGGAATTTGTAACACATGTTCTTTTTGAGGGCCATATTCGTCGCTAGCGAAGAAAAACGATCCTGCGACCAAACGCAACAGCAAGAAAAAAGGCGTTAGTCCGCGCATGACGAAAGCGAAAGCGGCTAAATCAGACAATGTGAGGATATTGACGATATGTCGTTATGTAAGCGATGATTGTATGCAGACACCATGTTTTTAATTTTTTTGCAATGGTTTTCGCCAGTAACGGCAGATTTTTTTAGGACAATTTGTGAAAGGTTGCTCTAAAAATAGCATCATAAGGTCCCTGCTTACGCCGGGATGGCGAACATGGGGCGTTGGCAAGATAGTGACGCTAACGTGTCGCTAGTCCTTAAGATTAACAATTTAAATATTTTTAAAGGATTGATGCCTTCGCCCTGTCCGTCTCTAGACTATCCGACAAAAATAATGCGCTTCCACGATTTCAGGCTTGCAACATTTTCGTTTATCGGGCAAGAAGCTTACATAAGCTGCCGCGTTATAACGCGGCGTAAAATCAATGTAGGCGCAGGTTTAGGTAAGTATGCACATGCCCGTCACGCGGCAATCGCCGGTTGGTCGTTCCTTCACTCAAGCGGCGCGTGCGGTTGCTGCGCTTCCCGTCCTGGCCGTTTTCCTTGCCGTCGCGTCGTGCGGCCATCTGCCGGGAAAAAACAAGGACGTTCCCGAAAAAAAAGACGCCGAACGGACGGCCCGTCCGTCTCTCGAGAAAAAATGCGACGGCGGCGACGTTGCGTATTGCTACGCCCTTGCGGCGTCTTACGAACGCAGCGCGGCCATCGATCCCTCCATGTCGGCCAAGGCGTCGGAAACGTATAAAAACGCCTGCGACAAAGGGTTCGGCGAAGCCTGCATCGACCTCGGCATTTATCGAGCCAACGGCACGGGCGGAGAGCGCGACCTGCCTCGCGCCGCCGCCTTGTTCGGCAAGGCGTGCGACGAAGGTAAGTTGCTCGGATGCGCGAATCTGGCGGAATTTTACCTGAACGGCGTCGGCGTAAAAAAAGACGCGGAAAAAGCGAAAAACATCCTCAAAAAATCATGCGACAAAGGATTTGAGGTGGCATGCATGAAACTGCGCGGATTCAAGCAATACGCGCACGTCAAGCCGCAACCGCAAAAATTAATCGCGTTTAGCCGCAAGGCGCAGGAATTGCGCTACGGCCCCATGGAGTCCGTCTATCGCGAGCGGTGCGAAGCGGACGATTTTTACGCCTGCCATTATTTGGGCGTGCTGTATCTGGAAGGGCAAAGCGGCACGAAAGATCCTGCGCTTGCGGCGAAACTGTTTAAGGGCGCCTGCGACCATAAGGTGGGCGCCGCCTGTTCCGCCTTCGGCGCCATGTACGTCAAAGGCGCGGGCGACATAGAAAAAGACGTCGATAAAGCCGGCGAACTGTTTGAAAAAGGATGCGACGTCGGCGACGGGTCCGGCTGTTTTTTAGTCGGCGTCATGCATAACGAAGGAAAAAGTAAGGAAAAAAGCCCGAAAAAAGCCGCCGCATATTTCGCCAAGGGATGCGATTTAGACGACACGCTGGCCTGCAACAGCCTGGGACTTGCGACCCTGCAAGGCGCCGGCGTGGACAAGGATGCGGCAAAAGCGGCAAAAATATTCGACGCCGCATGCGCCAAAGGCCAGCCGTTAAGCTGCACGAATTTAGGATTGATGTACGCTAAAGGCGTGGGCGTGGAAAAAGACGGCAACAAAGCGGCGCGGCTGCTGATCGTCTCATGCAAGAAAGGCGATCACGTCGCCTGTGCGGTGCTGAAAAGTCAGGCGAGAAAAGTCGGAAACGGCGCCGCGACGCGCGTCCATAAAACCCCCGGCGCGCCGGTGTTAAGGGAACGGAAGTAATTTTAGCGCCGCACCATTTCCCATAATTTCCTTGGACGGTAGCGCGGCGCGACCATGCAGGCAAAGCCGTAGGCGAGCGCCCCGACGGAAATGCGCGCCGCCGCGTCAATCCCGGCATTGCCGAACGAAAATTTCTCCGCCGCATATAGCGCTCCCGCCATGCACAGCGTGGCGCCGATTTGCGCCGGCAGCCATGACCCCATGCGGAAATCGGCGGGGGAAAGCTTCCGCTTCCGCAAAATGACCGCATAGGCCAGCCCGTTCGCCCACGCCGCCGCCGCCGGGCCGAACGCAAGCGCGCTTTCTCCCATGAAGGGAACGGCGGAGAGGGTGAGCGCAACGTTCACGACCAGCGTCGCCAGGGAAATCCACGCCGGCGATGCCGTATCGCCGCTCGCGTAAAACACCGGCCCTAAAATGCGGTTCAAGACGAACGCCGGCAAACCCGCCATGAAAATGCGCAAAATATGCGCCACGCGTTCGGTGTCGTCTGGGGTAAACTCTCCCCGTTCAAACAACGCCTTGACGAGAAGCGGGGCGAGCGCCGCCGCGCCGACGGCGGCCGGCAACGACAACCCCATCGCCAGTTCCATCGCCTTGCGTTGCAAGTCGTATGATTTTTCCGTATGCGCCGCCGCCACGTGGCGCGACAAAGCGGGCAAGAGCGCGATGCCCATGGCGGTGCCGATCATCGCCAGCGGAAATTGCAGCAACCGGTCCGCGTAATAGACGGTCGAGGCCATTCCCGCAAAAAACGTGGCGATAATCGTGTTCGCCCATAGGTTAATTTGCGTGATTCCTCCTCCCAATATGCCGGGAACCATGCGTCGCCCCAGGGATTTGACGTCGGCGCGACGCCTTGGAGCCGCCGGCCATACGAACGCCTTATGTTTTACGGCGAAATAGACGATCCACGCCGTTTGGGCGACGCCGCCGATTAAGATGGACCACGCCAGCGCCTCCGCCGCCGTCGCGAAGAACGGCTTCAACCATATGGCCCCGGCCACCATCCCCACATTTAACCATATGGACGATGAAACGAAGGGAAAAAATTTGCCCCGCCCGTTCAACATGCCTCCGTATAGACACACGACGGAAACGAATGCGACGTAGGGAAAAATAACCCGCCCCAAAAACACTGCCGCGCCCATGCGTTCGGAATCGCCGCGAAATCCCCACGCCAGCAGCGCGACGATCTCCGGCATAAAAATATGCGCGGCGACGCATGTCGGGAAAAGCAGCGCCAGCATCCATCCCAGCGCGACCGCGCCGAAGCGCCGCGCGTCTTCCTCTCCCCCCGTCGCGAGCGCGGCGGAGTACAGGGGAATGAAGGCGTTCTGAAACGCTCCCTCCGCCGATATTTGCCGAATGAGGTTGGGAATGCGGTAGGCGACGAAAAACGCGTCCGCCAGCGGTCCCGCCCCCAGCGCGCCGGCCACCTGTATGTCGCGCGCATAACCCGTGATGCGCGAGAGAAACACCAGCGCGCCGACGGTGGACGCGGATTTAACGACGGACATAGAAAAAGCGCCTTAAAAATTAAGCGAAACCCGGGAAATTTCGCTGCGTTCGACAAGGCGCATTATATAGAAAATAGATTTTAGGTATAGCCTATGTTGAACCATTTAAAACGCTTCTTTTGGGTAAAACGTCTAGCGTCCGTCATTGCCGAAACGCCTTTAACGCTTTATCGCCGATGCATTCTCCCTGCTTGATGCCGCGTTCTATCGACGCGCGGTAGTGAATGCCGCCATACAGGCGCGATATGCCGACTTCCCGCTCCATTTCCTTAAACGACGAGAAGGAGCGGGGCGCGTAGCCCATGTGGTCGTAGCTATGGTCCGTAAAGGGGTATTTTTCGCCGAAAAGCGAGATAAGCACGACCGTCGCGGCGCCGGTCTGCACCGAATGGCCGGAAGGGTATTCGGGAAAAGGCGGCGTGGACAAGAGAGCGGCCCAATCCTTGTCGATAAACCGCTTGATGTAGGTCACGGGGCGAATCACGTTGTATCGGTACTTCTCGGCCCAACAACCGACGAAGGCGTCGGCCAGCGCCACGGACACTTTCGCGTAGGCGTCGGCAGCGAACATGAGCGACGCGTCCTTTTGGCGCAACAACTGCGTGAGGATCGAAAAAATATGGCCGGGAGGCGTGTAGCTGTAACGCGGGGCGTCGTTCCAAAACTGGGCTATGTCGCGACGCTCCTTGGTCATGCTCTCGCCCGCGTCATACACTTCCTTGGCCTCGGCGTAAAATTCCGATTTCGGATCGGCAGAATAGGGAACGGGGGTGGGCAGGCCGCACGCCAGCTCTTCGGAATTTTTTAAGACGAACGGGCGTTTTTCTCCCCAAAAGGGCTGAAGGGCAGGATAGAGTCGGGGAGTGGTCGGCTCCCACATTCCCTCGCCCTTAGGGATGGAGTAGTTAGACGGAAAATTATGAATGTGCGCTTCGTGCGCCCCGTCTCCCATCGACCAGGCGTACACGGCCCGCGCCACGTCCCGTCCGTATTTTTCGGATCGACGGATCGTCCGCGCGGCGGTTTCGTTCGCATAGGCGTCCGCGATTTTTTTGCGAAACTCCTCTATCGCCGGCATGTTTTTGGCGTCGACGGGGCTTTGGGCGACAATATCCGAAAAAATCGCCGCCAACGCCGCGTTGGCGACGGCCGGCCAGTAATATTGCCTGTCCGGCTCCGGCTTGGGCATGGGAGGCATGTCGATCAACCTTCCCGATAGGCTTTTATGTTCCGGCAAGGAGGGAACCAGCGATTCGTACAGCGCGATCGCGCTATACGCAAGCGCGCGCGAGACGACCGGCGGCGTGAAGCCTTGCGTGCGCCGCATGATTCCGAGCATAAAGTCCGCCCATTGCGTCGCCACTTCATGTTTTTCCTTGTCCGGCGTTTCCGCCGCGCAGGAGACGCGCGCGACGCATTGCGTCACCAGATCGCTGTCGTCTAGCGCATGGGAGCGGGAAGGAACGGAAATTGAGGCGGCCAGCGCGACGGCGGCGACGTATGTGCGCATATCAACGGACGAAAAAATCATAAGTTTTCCTTTTATTGATCGCTTTTAGGTTTGGGCAAGGCGACGCAAAAGCAGCCGCCGTGGGCGGCGGGAACCGCCCATATTTTTCCGCCGTGAATTTCCTCCACGATGCGGCGGCACATCGCAAGGCCAAGTCCCGTGCCGGGAATGCCGCGAGAGGCGAAGCCGCGCTCGAATACCTGAAATATTTTTTCCTTTTCCGCGTCGCACACGCCCGGGCCGTTATCCTTCACCAGAATCACCCAATGCTCCCGGTCTTCCTCCGCTTCGACGCGAATGGAGGGAGACGATCCGGCGTAGGCGGCGGCGTTGGAGAAAATATTCCGAAAAACGGTATAGATAAGGGCGTAGGAACCGTAGACGATCGGAAGTTCGTCGAAGCTAAGCCGGCAACGCGGATCCCCTCCGCCGAACTGGGCGTACATTTCTTCCTTTACTTCCGCAATCATTTTTTCAAGCGGAAACATGATTTTTTCCGGCCGTTGCTGGGTCACGGCAACGTAGGCGAACAATTTATCCAAATAGGCGTGGGCGTGCTTCGCCGCTTCGTGCGCCACGTCGATAAATTCGTCGGCCTTCGCCGGGTCGCCGTTCTTGAACTCTTTCGCCATTTCGAGCAATCCGTTCACCGAACTGATCTTATCGCGCAAATTATGCGACACGGTGCGGGAAAATTCCTCTATCTCGCGGCGATGCTCAAGAATGAGCCGCTTCATCCGTATTTTTTCCTCCGCGTTTTTTATCGCCCACAGCAACGTGTCGGAGGAAAGCCGGTCTTTTAGGATATATCCCTGCACCCCCAGATGCATGGCGTCAATCACTAATTGTACGTCGGCGAATCCCGTCACCATCAACACGGGTATGACGGCATGGTTTTTCCTGAGTTCGTTTACCACGTCCATGCCGTTGGCGTCTTGCAGCAGGTAATCGAGCAGCATTAAGTCCGGACGTTGTTCCTCGAATATCTTTAAAGCTTCCTTGGCATTGCTGGCCTCTAGGATCTCGAATTCCATCGACTCGACGTCTTTTAAGTGCCCCGCAATCAATTTTCGCGTGGTGAACGAATCGTCTACGATCAGTATTTTCATATTCGCCGCGCAGGTAAAGTTGCAACGAGCAAATTCTATCCCATATATTGTTTCGGGTTTCTTAACGACGGCAAAAAAGAATAGGACGGATCTATAGGCGCTAGTCCGGAGCATCGCATTTCACATAGGCGTCCGGGTTAGCGACGTCGGAAGAATCGGGGCGCCGCCCAAAAGTCCGGCAAAAAATCGTACCGGGCGTCAACACAAATATTCCAGTTATCCACATGTCTTTATTGTTGTGCCGCCCTTCCTTTCGCGGCATGATGTGGCGTTAGAATGCCGAACGCATAGACGACGTCACATTTAGAGAATCTTTATACCATGGCTACGGAAAAATCGCGCATTCGCCTTGATCGAACGCGCGACGCGCTACTCACCGATTTCGGCAAGGCGGTGCTTTCCGACCGTTATTTATTGCCGGGGGAGGAATACCAGGACCTCTTCGCGCGCGTGGCCGCCCATTACGGCGACGACCCGGCGCACGCGCAAAGGCTGTACGATTACATGTCGCGCCTATGGTTCATGCCGGCGACCCCTATTTTAAGCAACGGCGGCACGAAGCGCGGACTTCCCATCTCCTGCTTTTTAAACGAATCGGACGACAGTCTGGAAGGCATCGTCGATTTATGGAACGAAAACGTCTGGCTCGCCGCCAAAGGCGGCGGCATCGGCAGCTATTGGGGCAATTTGCGCTCCATCGGCGAGACGGTGCGGGGCAACGGGCAAACGTCGGGCATTATTCCCTTTATTAAGGTGATGGATTCGATGACGCTGGCCATTTCGCAAGGCTCGCTAAGGCGGGGAAGCGCGGCGGTGTATTTGCCGATGTCGCACCCGGAAATCGAGGAATTCATCGATTTGCGGCGCCCAACCGGCGGCGACCCCAACAGACGGGCGCTGAACGTGCATCACGCCGTCAGCATTCCCGACGCCTTCATGCGCGCGGTGGAGCAAGACGGCGCGTGGGATTTGGTCAGTCCCCATAACGGCAAGGTCATGTCGGTGGTAAAGGCCCGCGATTTATGGGTGAAGCTGCTGAACACCCGCATCGAAACCGGCGAGCCGTATATGTTATTTTACGATAACGTGCGCAAACACCTTCCCGAATCGTACAAGCGCCTATCGCTTGACGCGAAAACCTCTAACTTGTGCAGCGAAATCACCTTGCACACCGGGCCGGACCATCGCGGAGAAAACCGCACCGCCGTCTGTTGCCTCTCGTCGCTTAACCTCGAATATTTCGACGATTGGAAAAACGACGCCGCCTTCATCAAAGACGTGCTGCGCATGCTCGACAACGTGCTGGACGATTTTATTGAAACGGCGCCGGAGAGCATGGCGCGCGCGAAATATTCCGCGATGCGCGAGCGCAGCGTCGGCATGGGCGTGATGGGCTTTCACTCGTTCTTGCAATCGAAAAGCGTGCCGTTCGAGTCGGCGACCGCGAAATCGTGGAACGTAAATATGTTTCGCCACATTCGCCTGGCGGCGGATCGCGCGTCGGTTGAGTTGGCCGGTGAGCGCGGCCCCTGCCAGGACGCGGAAGAAGCCGGCATGATGGAGCGCTTCACCCACAAAATGGCGATTGCGCCGACGGCCTCCATTTCGGTGATTGCGGGAAATTCGTCGCCCGGCATCGAACCCTACGCCGCCAACAGCTTCACGCAAAAAACGCTGAGCGGCTCGTTCGTCGTGCGCAACAAGCATCTGCAACGCCTGTTTGAAGAGCGCGGGGTCGATATCGGCGCCGCGTGGTCGTCGGTGGCGACGCACGAAGGCTCGGTCAAGCAATTGGATTGTCTGACCGACGATGAAAAATCGGTCTTTCTTACCGCCTACGAACTTGACCAGCGCTGGGTGATAGAGCACGCCGCCGACCGCACTCCCTATATATGTCAGGCGCAGTCAGTCAATTTGTTCCTGCCGGGCAACGCCCATAAGCGCGACTTGCATTTTCTCCATTACACCGCATGGAAAAAAGGACTCAAAAGCCTGTATTACTGCCGTTCGACGTCCATCCAGCGGGCGGAAAAAGTCTCGCACCAAGCGGTGGAATCCGGTGCCGAAACCGAACGAGGAACGGTTGCGGCGATACAAAAAGAATATGACGAATGTCTGGCCTGCCAATGATGCTGCACGTGAACGGGGAAGAAATGCGCATCGAAGACGCCGCCGACGTTGCCGCCTTGGTGGCCCGTTTGGAATTGGACGCGCGCAAGGTGGCGATAGAACGTAACCTAGAGGTCGTGCCGCGCTCGCGCTACGCTTCCACGCCCCTGCAAGACGGCGACCGAATAGAGGTCGTGCATTTTATCGGCGGGGGATGAAACGCCTTCAATCCTTGGGCGCGCGGTTTCGTCGTTCCTTGGCTTTACTTTATGAGAAAGCTCCTTTAGGACTTACGCGAAACGTCGTCTTTTTGGTAATTTTTGCGTTGCCTTCGTACTCGAAGCCTTATGTAGATTGACTACACGGCGGCTTCTGTGTGCGAAGGCGCCTAAAAACTCCTCAAAAATACTCGTTTCGCGTAAGTCCTGTCCTTGTTACAAGAGAAGCTTACCGGACTGGACGTGCTGTGCGTCTACGGTTCCGACGAAACCGCCGGCGGCGCCTGCGACAAACTCAAAAAAGGAACCGCAAGCGTAGTGCAGATGCAAGGCGGCCACCATTTCGGCGGCGACTACGAAAAGCTTGCGCAGATTATTCTAGAGCGTAGCCGGCGCCAATAACGCCTTCGAGAGAGGTTCTAAGAAAGCGCCAAACGCCCGTCGATCATTGCGACGGAATTGGCGACGCCGTAGAGCGCGAAGAACGATCCCATGCGCGGTCCGCTTTCCTGTCCCAGCAATATTTCGTACAGGGCGCCAAACCAATCGCGCAGATTGTCGTAACCGGCGTTTTTCCCCACGGAATAGACGATATTTTGCAACGTTTCGGCGTCGGCGCCCTCCGGCGCGGAGGCGAGCGCGTCGCGCAGCGCATGCAAGGCGGCGCGTTCTTCGCTTGTCGGCGCGCGGAAGCGTTGCGACGGCTTCACGAAATCGGCGTAATAGCGCAATGCTCCGTCGACCATGCGCGCGAGTATCGCATGGCTGCGGGGCGAAACGTCGGGCGCGTATTTGCGAATAAAGCCCCATAGCACCTCTTCGCTTTCGGCGCAGCAGGCCGAAGCGAGGTTAAGAAGCAGCGAGAACGACACGGGCGCGTCGCCTTGTTCTTCCTCCCCCCTTGGCAAGCAGCGCTCTACGTGCCACGCGGGGTTTTTTGCGGCCTCTTCCGTCGGTTTTCCGTCCAGCGCGGCGCGAAACGACAGAAATTCGTCCGTCGCTTTAGGAATCACGTCGAAATGCAGTTTTTTCGCCGAAGAAGGCTGGCGATACATGTAATAGGCCAAGCTTTCACGCGGGGCGTAGCGCAACCATTCGTCCAGGGACAAGCCGTTGCCTTTCGATTTGGAAATTTTTTCGCCTTTTTCGTCCAAGAATAATTCATACATCATGCCGGCAGGAGGGCGGCCTCCGAGAATGTTGCAGATGCGCCCGGAGACGTCCGCCGAGGGTTTAAGGTCCTTGCCGTACATTTCGTAATCCACGCCCAGAGCCGTCCAGCGCATGCCCCAGTCCGGTTTCCATTGCAACTTGCACGCGCCGCCGGTGACCGTCGTCTCGCGCTCCTCCCCGTTTGGCGCAAGATAGGTAAACGTGCCGTCTTTCGGGCGAACGGAAAGGGCGGGAACTTGCAACACGCGCCCGGTATCGGGACAAACGGGCATGAAGGGGTTATAGGTTTTTCGCCGCTCTTCCCCCAACGTCGGCAGCATCACGCGCATAATGGCGTCGAAATTTTCAAGAGCCTTTAGCAACGCCGCGTCGTAGGCGCCGCTTTTATAGCGTGCGGTGGCGCTCACGAAGCGATAGTCAAAACCGAACGCGTCCAAAAACGCGCATAGCCGCGCGTTCATGTGCGCGCCGAAGCTCTCGTGCGTGCCGAACGGATCGGGGATGGCGGTGAGCGGCTTGCCTACATGCTTCGCCGTTTCTTCCCCGTTCGGAATGTTGTCGGGAATTTTGCGCAGCCCGTCCATGTCGTCCGACACGCAAAATAATTTTGTCGGAATGTCCGGATACAGCGCGGCAAACGCATTTCTCACCATCGTCGTGCGGAGCGCCTCGCCGAACGTGCCGATATGCGGCAGGCCGGAGGGACCATAGCCGGTGGAGAACAGCACGTATCCCTTATCGGGAACGGCGCCGCGCAAGCGTTTATGAAGCGCTGCGGCCTCGCGAAACGGCCATTCCTTATTGGAAAGCAACGGGGCGTCGGTTTCTGGGGCGCGCATGGCGGCGGAGTCGGTCATAAGCGGAGAATACAAAAATAGCGCCGTTAACGGAAATTTCAGCGTTTTACGGTAGCATTTTCTCCGCCGCTTGTATATAAGATTTTCCGCCTTCGCTTGTTTGGCTAAGCGAAGAAAACACTAACGCCACCGCTTAAGGATGCACCGCCATGTCCGTTTCTCCTTCCGCCGAAAAAAAAGCCGGCGCCGCCGCGAAAAAGCGCATCGAACTGCCGGAAGGCTACCGCCCGTCGGAGTCCGAGCCGTATATGTCCGAAATGCAGCTCGAATATTTCCGCCAAAAGTTGCTGGCATGGAAGGAAGAGCTGCTCCAAGGCTCGCGCGAGACGTTGCAGCATTTGCGCGAGGAAAGCTGGCACGAGCCGGACGCCAACGACCGCGCGACGGTGGAAACCGACGCCGCGCTCGAACTGCGCACGCGCGGCCGCTACTTAAAGCTCATCAATAAAATAGACCAAGCGTTGCTTCGCATCAACGAAGGCGAATACGGCTATTGCGAAGAAACGGGCGAGGAGATCGGCGTCCGCCGGTTGGAGGCGCGCCCCATCGCCACCTTGTGCATCGAAGCGCAGGAGCGCCACGAAAACTACGAAAACACCCATTTTGACGACGACGACGAGGCGCGGCAGGAATAGGGCGTTTTTAGCGTCCGTCTTTCCGGTTTTTTACGCAGCGTCCGATACGGTCTCCGCGTTATTTATTCCACTCCCTCAAATCCTTCCCATCTCTCTTTGCGTCGCGCCCTCCTCTCGCGTTATGCGCAAAGGGTTCCCCTGCTTCATTGCGACCATAGGTCGCGTCGCACCCCTTCCGCCGAGCCACCCCTCATTTAACCACGATTTCGGCATGCAGCGCGCCGGCCGCCTTAATCGTCTTAAGAATGGAGACGACGTCGCGCGTCTTGACCCCAAGCGCGTTGAGTCCGTTCACCAAGTCGTACAGATTGGCGCCTTGGCGCATCATCGCAAAGCCTTTTCCCGGCCCTCCGAGCGAATTTTTATCCACGTTGCTCACGGGATTAACGTCGCCGTAGAAGGCCGACCCCTTATTTTGCTCCGATGCGTTCACGTTAATCGATAAATTGCCTTGGGAGATGGCCACCGTGTCGATCTTCACCCCTTCGCTAATGACCACGGTGCCGGAGGCTTCGTCTATCACGACTTGCGCGGGCTGGTCCGGTTCGACGTCAATTTGTTCCACGTCGGCCAGCAGCGACAATAAATTGCCGGCATAGACGTCGGGCGCCTTCATGATGACGGTGCCGGGATCGATGGAGGTGGCCACGTTCTCGCCGATCACGCTGTTAATGCGTTCGCTGATGCGGCGCGAGGTGGAGACGTCCGGATTTTTAAGCGACAGGGTGATTTGGTGCATGGAGCGCAAGTCGAAGGCGATTTCGCGTTCGACGATCGCGCCGCTCGGCACCGCGCCGGTGGTGGGGGAAGCTTCGACGCCGCCTTGCGCGGTCGGTTCGGAATTGTGGGCGATGGCGACGGAACCTTGGGCGACGGCGTAGACGTTGCCGTCGGCGCCAACCATGGGCGTGGCGAGCAATATGCCCCCTTGCAGGCTTTTTGCGTCGCCGAGCGTGCTCACCTGCACGTCGAAGCGGCTACCGCTGCGCGCGAACGGCGCCAGGTTGCCCGTGACGGTCACGGCGGCGATGTTGCGCGTCTTTAGGTTCTCGCCCTTCATGCTATAGCCGAGGCGCGACAGAAAATCTTGCAATCCGCGTTCGGTGAAGGGAGAGTTTCGTAAATTGTCCCCGGTGCCGTTCAAACCCACCACCAACCCGTACCCCACCAGCATGTTGTCGCGTATGCCCTCGACGTCGACGATGTCTTTAATGCGCGACGCCGCCCACGCGGACGAGGCGGAGCTTGCCGCAAACACGAACGCGGCAAAAAAAGCGACGAAAATGCGACACGATGCGGGAAAATTCTTCCTCATGGACGGGCGGTCTCCGATTACAAAGCGACTATGCCTATAGGGAAGCAAACGCCATGCCGGTTTATACGGTCGCCGGATTTTTTATTCGGAAGTTTTTTAATAGGACTTACGCAGCGCGTAGATTTTTGAGCGATTTATAGGCTGTGTGCATTTTTTGAAACGGATCGGCCATATAGTTAGACTTCTTGCATAACCCTACCACTTTACCTCCGGGGGAAGGGACATGAGTATTGCCTCAACATTGCCGCCGGTGGCCAGCCCGAATTTCGTGCCTCGATCGTGGATAAGGTTAAACTCGGCGTACCGTCCGCGTTTGTAGAGCAATTTTTCGCGCTGTTCCGGCGTCCATTTTTCCGTCGCGCGTCGGCGCACGATGGCAGGATAGATTTTTGCGAAGGCTTGTCCGACGCCTTGGGTGAAGGCAAAGTCGGCCTCCTTGTCGCCGCTATCGAGATAATCGTAAAATATGCCTCCGACGCCGCGCGGTTCCGCGCGATGGGGAAGGTAGAAATATTCGTCGCACCATTGCTTAAACCGCTCGTAATAGTCGGCGCCGTAGGCGTCGCAGGCCGATTGTAGCGTGCGATGGAAATCGGCGGAATCTTCGTCGTAAGGGAAGGTCGGCGTTAAGTCCGCGCCGCCGCCGAACCAGCTTTTGGACGTTTCGATATAACGCGTGTTCATGTGGACGGCGGGAACCAGAGGCGAGCGCATATGCGCCACGAGCGACACGCCGCAGGCGAAAAACGCGCCGCCGTTTTCCGTCGCTCCCGGAATGGCGCCGCGAAACTCCGGCGAGAACTCTCCCGACACCGCCGAGACGTTGACGCCCACCTTCTCAAACACGGCGCCGCGCATCAGCGATATGACGCCGCCGCCTTCCCCCTTATATGGCCACGGCGTGCGCGCGAACTTCCCCGGGGTTTCGTTTTTTGGGCAAAATTCCGTCTCCAGCGCCTCGAAACGCGCACAAATATCGTCGCGCAGGGCTTCAAAGCTCTCCTTCGCACGCATCCGCATGTCGGAAGTCGGAGCGGAAGGGGCGGCGGATCGGCGGAAGTCAACCATACGTTTCTTAAATCCTTGCGTTCATCCGACGGACGGATATTATCTATGCAAAATCATAGAACATAAGGCGTTTTTATGTCAACTTCGCACCGCGCGGGCGGATTTTCCCTGGTCGAGCTTTCGATAGTCGTGTTGCTGATCGGCCTGCTGGCGGGAGGAGTGTTTGCGGGAAAAAACCTTATCGACGGCGCGCGCATGCAAAACGTGGCGAACGACTTCCTTAAGCTGAAGTCGGCGATCGCGAATTTTACCGAGGTACAGCATTATTACCCGGGAGATTTTCCCGACGCCTCGAAGGATTGGGGCGCGGCGGACGGCAACGGCGACTGGATGATTTCCACGGCGGAATCGGCCCACGTGATGAACCATTTGCACGACGCCGGCGACGTCGAGACCGCCTATGCGGGCGGGGGAGCGCTGACGCCCGGCCAAAACTTAATGGCCGCCGCCGTGAAGCCCGCCGCCTATTGGACGCACACCCATACGTCCGCGATTCAAGGAAAAACCGGAGAGGCGATTGACCTCGCCGCGCGCGGAGCCGGATCGTCCGTTCTTGAGGACGGCGCCCTTACCCCGGACCGCGCTTATGCGCTTGACGTGAAAATCGACGACGGCTCGCCCGTCGCCGGCGATCTGTACGCATCGAAGGGAGCGGCTCCCGGCGCCGAAGATTGCCTGGACGCGGCCTCTCCCCCCGTCTACCTGCCGAACGCCGACGTTCCTTCCTGCCGCATGCATTTATGGATTTCGCATGGCTCTAGACTAGCGCCATGACTAGCGCTTGGTATATTTCTTGTATTTTTCCAAAACTATTGAGACGAGTTCATTGTCGGAATAATTGAACCTAAACTCGCATTCTTTGAGATGCAAGTAAAAAGTATGGG
>JBEVNR010000005.1:0-8005 GCA_040507985.1 Rickettsiales bacterium
ACGAAAACGCCTCCTTCAGCCCCTCCTTCGCCGCGTCCCGCAGGTCGTCCCCGAACGTCGACACGTCCCGGTCCGCCAGCCGAAACCCGTCCGACAGCCCCGCATACGTGTCACGCTTCAGCGCCGAAGGGTCGACCCGCTCGGGCGCAGACGGCTTAAGCACGGGAAAGGGCGACGTCTCGAGCGGAGGCGCGCGAAAGGGGGCGTGCGCGGGAAGTCTCGGCATGGTGGGCGAGGCGGGAAGGCCGCGCATGCGCGCGTCGATTTTATCCAGCGCCGCAAGCTGCGACTCCAGCGCCTCGTTGACGTTCTTCGTATCGTTATGGATGCGCTCCATCACCTCGTCGGCGGCGAAGTTCGCCATCTCCTCGTCGATCAGCCCGATCTTGGACATGACCTTAATACCGCCGAGCGCGATCTTGTCCGTCAAATGGTTGAACACGTTGATCTGCGGAATGAATTTCGTGATCAAGTCCGACATCCCGACGATCGCCGGCGCGAGCGCGGTCACGAAGCTGCGCGCCAGACCTTGCACCGCCACGTTCATGCGGTTCCACGCGTCGTTGATCGAGGCGAGCGACGTCGCCTGCAACTGCGTCGTCGTGCCGCCCAGCGCGTCCAATTGGCCTTTAAGCGCGTTCACTGCCGCGCTGCCGCCGTCCATCGTTTGGATTAGCGCGACGCCGCCCTCCTCGAACAACGTCATGGCAAGCCGCGCCTTGTCGCTTTGGGATTGTATCCCCGCCAGCGCGTCGGCGATCGCGTTGAATTGCCTGTCCGGCGACAGGGTTTGCAGCGCCGCCGCGTTCAAGCCCAATTCTTTGAGGCTATTCGCCGCCGCGCCCCCTCCCCTCGACGCCTCCGCGATGCGCACGCCCATCTTGCCTAAAGCTTCCGACATTTGGTCGAACGAGACGCCGGTCTGCTCGCCCGCGAATTTGAGCCGCGACAACTCCTCCGCGCTTATGCCCAGCTTGAGCGAGAGCTTGTCGATGCGGTCGGCCGCATCGATGATCGACTTGATCGCCGCTCCGCCCAGCGCCGCCGCCAGCGCGGAGCCGAATCCCCCGAACGCCTCCTTCATTCCCGAGAACTTCGCCTTCGTCGCGTCGAGGTTTTTCCTTAGCGACTGAAAGGCCGCCGTGAACTTGTCCTCCGCGAATATCGAGAATTTCAGTCCCTTGAACATGCCGCCGTCACTTTTGGTTTTTAATGCGCGCCCGGGCGATCCAATAAGACAGCTCCGTCAGCGTCAGGCGGTCGCACAATTCGTCCGCCGTCGTCCCCAGCATGGCCGCCGGATCGAACACGACCATGTCGACCGCGCCGGGGTCGGTTAGTTTTTTTCCGCTTCGTCCGGGTCGATTTCCATGAGGATTTCCTTCGCCACGCGCGCGATCACGCGCGGGCAGCCCGAGCGCATCATCTGCGGCTTGTCCGCCATCGTAAAGGCAGGCTTGCCGTTCGCGTCGGTCAATTTCTGGATGATCACCTCGACGGCGATCTCCGTCTCGTCGCTCGCCCGCTTCTCGATGTGCTGCCGTTCCTTTAAGTTAAGGGCGGTGGCGTAGAACGTCCTCTGCGGGCGAATTTATTCTTCATACCTTTGGATTTCTATCGAACGCAAGAAAATCAAAAGGCTGTTGATCGTTTCAAATATAAACCGCGCCTCCGCCGGTTTTAGTATGTCATTATTATGGGCAAGCGAATGATTGTTTCTTACGTGATTAAACTGTTCGAATAAGCTAATGGCGGATTTTAAGGCGTTTTTTGTAAAATCCGTGAGAGTCGTTTGTTTCTCCAACTCTTTTCTATATTTACCGAAGAGAGCGTGGAGAGCCTCGTTTTTTTGGCTTTCTATCTTGCGTATCGATAAAAGATGGACGAATTTCTTAACGCAATAGGTATGCAGCCTATCCAACGCTATTTCGGGCTTGCGGGCTTCCATATCTCGATGGATGGATGCGACTAACTCCTCTAACGTCTCGTTACGAACATATTGATCAACGCCGTCACATTTTGGCGCGTCTGT
This sequence comes from Rickettsiales bacterium, assembly GCA_040507985.1. GTDB lineage: Bacteria > Pseudomonadota > Alphaproteobacteria > Rickettsiales > UBA6187 > JBEVNR01. The sequence goes on from JBEVNR010000005.1 coordinate 2,033, forward strand.
GCTTCCGTCAAAAATATGTATTATATCAAAAAATTTATTTTTTCTTAATTCTTCTCCTTGGTTAGAAACATTATCTCCCCTCTCATCTATTATACCTTCTCTCCGATCCCAGAGGGAACGTAAAATCTTTGCCGCGACAAAAGGGCTTTCTTGTTCCAATATGCATATAAGTTTATTGAATTTTGACGTGCCGTTAGCGGCGTGTCTTTCATGATGAAAATCTATGCCGAATTCGTCTTCAAAGTATTGTTGGATGGTGCGGTCGGAGAAATCAAGCACGTAGCCGATTTCTCTCGGATAGGCCAATATCTCCCTCAAAAATTTTTTCTGCGTATCCGTAATTTTATTCATGCAGCATGACCCTTATGTCCTTAAGCAGCCAATACAGCGTATGTTTGGCTTCCGGAAAGGGCGAAAAGCCAAAATGGCGATAAAAACAAGCCGCCGCTTCGTCTTTGGCGTGCACCAATATCGCGCGTATGCCTGCGATATCTGCGGCGGACATGGTGCGACGCAGCGCGTCCGCCAGCAAGCCTTGCCCTATGCGTTTTCCTTGACGATCCTTGCTGACGGCAAGGCGGGCTAGAATCATGACGGGTACGGGATGTTTCGGCAATCCTTTGCGCAATCGCTCCGGAGCGTCGGCAATTTCCACGGCACCGACCGTCAGCGTATAATAGCCGACAAGCCTGTTCCCCACCAACGCCGCCCATGTTTGCGCCCCGTCCTTGCGTTGGTTCTGAAGCGCATATCGACGAACGAATTGATTAAGGGCTTCTATGCCGCAATCAAACGTTTCCGTATCGTGAAGTTGCGTGAGTTTTTCGATGCGAATCTTGTCGTACGGCACGTTCATTCATCGAACACGGTCGGCGTTTGCAATAATTGCCGCATGCGGGACTGAGCGACGGGAGGGGCGTCAAGCGCCCTACGAAAATCTTCCCACGCTTCCGCGCTTAACGAAAAAAAACGCTTTTCCGCCAACACGTTTTGCGCTTCGGACACGCATGCGTCAAGTACGAATTCCGTCATGGATTTATGGCGAATTTCTGCCGCTTCCTGCAGCAATTGCTTGGAGAGAAGCGGAATTCGCACATTTAAACGGTCATTATGAGGCAAAGCGTCATACATAAAATAGGCCTTTGAAATAATGCATTCTTAAATCATAACGTATTTGTGTACACATTGGCAATACAATTTTTTAATCAATTTTCTTTACCCGCCGGCTCGCCGGAGCTTCCCGATCCGGAATAGCCGGCCTTGTCCGTCGCCAGCGCGCAGACCTTCGTCAAGTCGTCCCGCACCAGCATCTCCGCGTCCGGGCTGGATTGCTTAAGAAGGCGCCGCGTAATGTCGCTATAGGCGCCCACCGTGTGCGGCGTCATGAGCACGGCGCCCGTGCTTTGCGTCGATTCCGTCGGAGCGGATCCTTCTTCCACCCAGTAGGCCGTGCCGCCGCCGGAGAGCTTCGGAATCGACACGTCGCCGATAAGCCCGTTCAAATATACCGCGCCGAGCTGCGTGAGCAGCATCTTGCCGCGCAGCGCGTCGATGAAGGATTCGGCGAGGTGATCCGTGCCGACCAGCTCCGCGCCCGTTCCCGCGCCGGACGCGCTTAAGTCGCGGCGGGAGGGCAGGCGCCGTTGTTTTGCCACCAGCACGTCGAAGGGAATCTGAAAATCACCCTGAAACGCCCGGTCGCCGTATTTTTCCTGCGTCGCGCGCGCCACCTCCATTTCGAAGGGCGCCAGCTCCGGCTTCTTCATCAGCACCGCGTTGACCGCGCGGAGTATGCTAAACCGCTCGACCTCCCGCCGGCTCATGCCGATCAGGGCGTCGTCCTCCTTCACGGTGCGCACCCGCTCCGGGTGCGTCTTGGCGAGGCGCTCCAGCACCCGCGCCTGAAAGGTCGGCATGTCGGAGCCGTCGGAAACGGCCTCGTCCGCCATCTCCGGCAGCTTGTGCGCGGCGCCGAGGGCGCGAATTGCGGCGACGCGGTCGGCCTCCCTCTTCCGCAGGGCGGCCATTTCCTTGTCATAATTCAGTTGTATGGCGGGCGACGGGTTGTCGCTCGCGGGTGCGGCGCGTTCGGGCATGGAGTCCTCATGGGTTTCGGTTGGCAAAGGGGTATACACGGCGATGGGCGGAGGGCTGTGGCTGCGGCCGCCGAACGAGACGGAGCGCCCCACGCCCACCTCCTTGTCGGCCGGCACCGCCACCAGCGAAATCTCGAACGGCTCCCAGTCCGTCACGCGATAGACGTCGCCTTCCCTCTCGTCGCTTTTTTCTAAAATCATGGCGTTAATGAAGTATCCGACGCTCACGCAAGAGCGGATGCCGTCCTTCACGTCGGTAAAAATCTCCTCCGCCAGCGCGGAGCGGCCGAAGCGCACGATCGCGCGCGCCTTGCCGTCCTTGTCCACCCGCGCCTCCTCGACCACGCCGACCTGCTTGCCCCAGTCGTGGTCAAGCAGCAAGGGCGCGCGGCCGGAGGCGATGCGGTCGGCGCGCATCTCGCCGTCGGCGTGGCCTAAAATCTCCAGCCCAAACCACCGCTCCACGGGGGCTTCCGACGAGAAGGACAGCTCCGCCGTGCGCGCCTCCCCGTGTATCTCGCGCAGCGCCGCCGTACGCAGGCCGCGCAGGCAGTAGCCGCCCTCGCGCGAGGTCTTGGCGTATTTCGCCGCGTCAATTTTCTTCGGCATCGGCGTCGTCCTCGTTGTCCGCGTTATCGTCCACTTCCCCGGGCGGCGGAGGATCGGAAGGGGGCGCGTCTCCTCCGCCGCTTGCGAGATGTATGCCGTATTTTTTCGCCAGCGTGATCTCGCTTTTTCGCTCTTGGAAAATTTCCTCTATCTCCCTGCCCTGCTCCGCCGCGATGGAGGTGAGCGTGTCCGTCCCCATGTCGACGTTGATGCGGTTCGCGCCCGCCTCTTTGAGCGGGTCGACCCAGTTCCATCCGCGCGGCCGCCACGCCGGCTTATTGAATTTATCGAACTTCTCCGCCGGCAGCGCGATTTGCCCGGAGGTCAAGGCCATGAGCAGCCAGTCCCCGAAAATCTGCTCGTGCAATTGCTCCACGAACCATTGCTGCGTTTCCTTCCAGCCGTCGCGGTCGTTCAAATTGGCCTGCCGCAACGAGGAGAAATTCACGCCCTCGTAGTCGTTGGCCAAGAGGTTGTAGTTGACGCCCATGCCCGACGCCATGCCGCGCAATATCGTCTTGACGAAGGGCTGGAACGCCGTCGTCGGGTGCTGCGGGTCGTAAGGGGTGAAGCCGTACCCCTCCGGCAACTCGTCGAACGTCCCCGGGTCGGCCTCGGCGATGACGGCCGTCTCGTTGCCCGCCTCGTCGTATTCCGCGTCCTCCCCCTCGTAGGACTCGCCGTCGGGCGTGGTGAAAAACCCCATCTTGCCCGAGGCGGCGCGCGCGGCCACCAGCTCGGCCTCCTCGTAGCCGTTTAGCATGTTGCTCCGCGTCATCGACGCCGAGGAATCGGGCGCGCCCCGCGTCTGATCCGCCCTCTCCGGATCGTAAACGTGTAGGATTTGTTCGGCGGGAATGCGGACGCGCCGCGCCGACCCGTGCCGCGATCCCAAGTAATCGCCGGGATGCCTCTCGCGGAAATGGTAGGCGACGGCCTCGCCCCAGTCGTTAAACTCCACGCCCATGCGTATCGTATTATTTCCCGCGACAGCGGCGTTATGCCCCACGTCCAAGTGATCAGCCTCGATAATCTGGAGAGCGAACCGATACGCATTGCCTTCGTACCCCTTGATTTTACGCACGAAAATTTCCCCGTCGCGCAAGGCGGACGACAACACGAGCTTTTGCACCGCGACGAAATCCATGCGCTTGCTCACGGTGCAGTGTTGTCGCTTGCCCCAGTCGCGCCACGCCTCCTCGATCAGCCGGTTGGCGAGGTCGTCGGCGACCGCCGAGCCGTCGGGGTCGTGCCGCTCCACCACCTTCATTTGCAACCGCACCCCGTAGGCGCCCACCACGTTGCGCCGCGCCAGCTTCAGCGAGTAGCGGAAATACGGATCGTTGGCGGCCAGCAGCCGCGAGCGGGCGCGCAATTTCTCCAGATCGCCGCACAGCGCCGCGTCGGCAGAGACGACGCCCGTTCCCCAGCCGGAGGTGAGCCGGTCTTTCTTCGCGGCGGCGTAATAACGCTTGGCCGACGGGCGGACGGGACGCCGCGCCTGCGGTTGTTTCCCTGCGGCTTTGGGCGCCTCAGGCTTACGGGTGAACGGCCACATCAGTTGAACCTCACCTTGATTTGCCTGCCCGTCCGCGCGCCGTTCCGACGGCCTTCGCGGCGCTTGTGCGCCGACCACTCGCGGCGGTACTTGTCGCGCCACTTCTCCAGCTCCTCCGCCGTCATGCGGGTGAGCGAGCGGCCTTGGATCGAGTAGGACGACACGTCCTGCGACGCCTTGCCCTGCAGCACCGCCTCGATGGCGTCCAGCATGATCTTGCAATGTGGCCGCGCCTCGTACCCGTCCGCCGCGTCCGCGAGGTCGGGCAGGACGGTGAGGATTCCCGTCGCGACCGTGCGCAGCTCCGACCCCTTAGAGACTTTGGCCGACCATGCGTACTCCCCCGCCTCCAGCTCCGCGTCGGACGTCGACAATTCGACCAGATAATCGTCGCCGTCGGCCGACGCCGCCTTGTCCAGCTCGCTTATGCCCCGAAAATAATAGGTCAGCGTCCACCCGTCCGACGCCGGATAACACGCCAGCGAACGCCTCCACGAAACGGAGTCGCCCTTGACGAGACGGGAAGGCTCTTTGGTCGGTATCGTCGCCACTATGCGTCCCTCACATTTTTTCTAAGAAATGCAGGGCGCAGGCCGAAACGACGAACGTAAGAACGCAGGCGAACACCCCGCACGCCACTAAGCTGAACATCGTTGATATGTCGTTGCACATGCCGTCACCAATTTTTCACGTAGCCGCCGCCGGGTTTCCTTTTAAGGACGCGGCGGCGCTTCGGTTTAATCGTAGCCTGCGGGACGGGGGGCGGTGAATCGGGATTTTTTGGCGCGGCGCGGGTTTTTTCCTCGCGCGTCCTTTCGCGAAAAAGTTGCGTTGATTTTTGCAGTCGTCCGTCATACAATAGATTATGAAATATAAGGAATTATATGAGCAACGACTTAATTCAGATACGCCTCCCGCACGAGATGCGGTTACAGGCGGAGGCCGTGCTCTCCGGCATAGGGCTAAAGACGCCGGAAGCGGTGCGCGTGTTTTTGCAGCAATGCATTAACGCGAACGGGTTGCCGTTTCAACCGCTCGCTCAAACGCCAAACGCAGAAACCTTGGCGGCGTTTAATGAAATAGAAACCGGGAAAACAACGAAAACCGACCTGAACGCCTTGCGCCGACGTGCAAAACCCGACGCCGCGCATTAGATGCTTCATATTTACGAAACGTCGCAATTCAAGAAAGACAGCAAGCGCGTCGTTAAGCAGGGCAAAAGTTACGACGAACTCATCGACGCCATAGAGATTCTTGCCGCCCCCTCCCCTCTATCCGCGAAATATCGCGACCATGCCCTGTCGGGAAATTGGCAAGGATATCGCGAATGCCACGTCCGCCCTGATTGGCTGCTGATTTATGCCGTGCAAGGCGACACGCTTTTTCTTGCCAGAACCGGATCGCATGCGGAGTTATTTAAATGACGAACGTACCGGTTATTGAGGTCAAAATAGAAAATTGCTTCAAGGAGTTTATCGAAAGTTATAATCGGGTTAAATATTTCTGCTGTGTAGCAGATAATTTAGAAGCGTCTTTTTTTCCGTCTGATTGGTTGATTAAGAATGAGGGCAAACTTGATTTTGGCGTAAAAGCGCTTTCGGAGGAGGAGCAAATATTTTTGCTTACAGGATTCCGGTTTTTCCTTCGCCGCTACCTTTTACGCGATGCCGTTGAAAGCTTTGCCATAAGTTTAGAAAATTTGTTTTTTTG
>JBEVNR010000006.1:0-25132 GCA_040507985.1 Rickettsiales bacterium
ACGAAAACGCCTCCTTCAGCCCCTCCTTCGCCGCGTCCCGCAGGTCGTCCCCGAACGTCGACACGTCCCGGTCCGCCAGCCGAAACCCGTCCGACAGCCCCGCATACGTGTCACGCTTCAGCGCCGAAGGGTCAACCCGCTCGGGCGCAGACGGCTTAAGCACGGGAAAGGGCAAGACGTTCGAGGAGGAAGGCGCGTAAAGGTTGTCGCGAATCCTCTCAGCCGCCTTCGCGCCCGCTTCAAGATCAGTTTTTATCTTCGCGGTTCCCGCTCTGGACGCGCCCGCGCCAATGTTTTTTACGTCCTCCGCCGTTCCTTTAGCTGCCGCCTGCATCTCGGCAAGGTGTTTCTCCTGTTCGGAGATAATCCCTTTCAATTGCTCAAGATTTTTTTGCTGGGCGTCGATGCTCGCCTTTTTTGCGTTCGCGAGAGACTGGACAATGGCCTTTTCCTGCAATTCCTCCAGTTTTTTAGAAAAATCCAACCCGGAACGGTCGCCGGCATACGCCTTTATTATCTCGTTCGCGTAGTTTCGCTGCATGTCCAGGCCTCTAGCGGCCTTCTCATAGGCTTCGGTGTCTTTTTCGATGTTTTTGATGATGCCGTCGCGCATTTCTTGCGCGTCCACCAGCGCCCGCTCGACCTCCTTCGCGTTGCTTGACTTGGTTGTCTTCTCGAATCCGAGCGCGTTCCACGCGAAGCGGTCTTTGTGCCAACCCGTCGCGCCGGTCTCGACGGAGCCGTCCCCCTTGATCGCGTTACGAATGGCGGAAAGATTGCGCTGCGCGCTGCGCGCCATGCCGGCGAATAATTCCCCCACGCCCGCATTCTCAAGGTCGCGGACGAACAGGCTCCACTCCGTCCGCAGCGCCCCGACCGCGCCCTCCAATTGCTGCGCCTGCGCCGCCGCCGCGCCGGCGAATTGCGTCTCGCCGATCTTCAGCAGATAATCCTGAATTTCCGACGCGCTTTTTCCGACGGACGTGCTCACCCCCTGAAAGGTAAAAACAATTTTATCGCCCTGCGTTTTCGATTTTATCCCGAACTCCTTCAGGCGCTCGAATTCGCCGGTGACGGCGTCCGCCACGGCCTCGATCATTTGATCCAGGCTTTTGCCCGTCGCGATGGCCGTGTTGGAATAGGAGATAAGCGCACGGTTGGAGGGGTCAAGCCCCCGTGCCTTTAACGTGCCGAAGGATTGCGTCAGCTCCTCCAGCGGCGCCACGAGTTGCCCGCCCTGCGCAAGTTCGATGATGCGCTGCATCTCCTCCCGCCCTTTCCGCACCCCGCCCGCGAGGATTTCAAACGAGGAGTTTTGCCGCTCGACGGCGATCAACTCGCCCGATAAGGATCGTATCCCGTCCTTGATTCTGTCGAAGGCGAACGCGCCGACGAAGGATTTCTTGAAAAAATCCAGCGTCTCCGCCGTGCGCTTTGCCTGCTCCCGCACGTCCATCAGGCTTTTTTTATAGGCCGCATATTCCTGTCGCGTCTTGAAATTCTCCTTGCGAATGCGCCCGTTGCCGTCCGTGGCCGTCTTGGCGATGTCGTTCATCGTTTTGTTCAGCGTTTTCGCGCCGGCGGTAAAATCCGACGTATCAAGGCTGGCGTCGGCCTGCAAATTGCCCAGTTTTTGCGCCATGTTTATTTCCTCCGCGCCCGCGCGTTATCGACGACGTCCCACGCGCCCCGCGCCAGTTCCTCCTCCTCCGCCCTGGCCTGCTTGATGCGGTAATAAGCGGCGTACTCCGCCAGCTCCCGCGAATCCGCCTCCGCCAAGAGCCGCGCGACCGTCATGTGACGTTGCTCGGCCAGCCAGTGCAGGAAGAACAGATAGGGGCGCGCCCTTAGTTTTTTTCCGCTTTCCCCACTTCGTCCGCGTCGCCCTTGCTGACGTCGTTGCAATGTTTTGCCACGGCGTTCACGATAAAGGCGGGCGTATTTTCGTTGAAGGCGGCGTATTGTTCGTCGGTTTCAAACACGCGGTTGCCGCTTTCGTCGCATACGCAGGAAGTGAGGAGAAGTTTTTTATACTCCGCGTTGAATTCCGCGAAGCCGATTTCTTTTTCCTCGTGCCGCGCGACCAGCCCTTGCACGCGCTCGGCCACAAGCCCGCCGGTGGGGCGCACGTAAAATTCGCCGAAGCCCGCCACCTCGCGTTTTTCAATAAATCGCGAATTCAGGGGCGATAAGAAAATAGAATTGTCCATAATGTTTTTCCTTTTAGGTTGATAGTTACGAAACGGCGCGGATCAGCGTGCCGCTGCCGGGGAGCGAGACGGAACTTTTGGCAAGATCGCCCACGCCGCCGGTTAAGGGCGAATAGCTTTCGACGACGATGTTTCCGGAATAGGAGGGATTATTCGCCGACACGCTTGCGCTTGTGGGCTTGACGATCAGCGCGGCCACCGTGCCGACAAGGTTGAACAATATTTCGTCCAGCGCGTTGTCGGAATAATTCGCGTGGACGTTCAGCGTCGCCGACCAGTCCTTGAGTCCGGGCAGGCGCACGCGGCTGCCGTCGCCCATGGCGGTGGCGTCCTGCGCCTCGCTTTTATAGTCGATGGTCACGCTCTCCACGTGATCGGAAATGTCGTTGCCGCCCAGGGAGACGGACACGTCGGTCAGCACTTTTTTTGCCATAAATAAAACCTTATATGGAGGGTAAAACGCCGACGGCGACGAAGAACGCGAAGGACGCGCCCGTCCCGCCGACGGTGTAGGAAACGCGGTAGTACTCGTCCGCGCTATTCGGCGACGCGGCCAACAGCTGCGATCCCGCGCCGGTTTTTTGTGAAAACGTCAGGCGGTCGGTCGGCGACGCCATGTCCGACGCGCCGTCGCTTTGGATGTTTACGTCCAGCGTCGGCAGCGTGCCGCTTGCGGACACGACGTGCAGGGCGGCGAACAGCCGTTCGCCGTTATCGGTGGGGGCGACATGCACGGCGGCGCCGTTGCCGCCCGCCGACACGGCGGCGGAAGAGGTTTTTAAAATTTTTCCCCGCACAAGGTCGCCCGCGCCCTCTCCGGAAAGTTTAAAGCGGAACAGCTCGCCGTGTTGCAACTCAAGGTTTAATTCCGTATGTATCGCGTCGAAAAAATACGCCGCAGCGCCGACCGTCTCGCCGTTTAGGGGAAAGGAAAACGGGACGGCGGAGCCGCCGACGCCGGCGAACAGCGCCGCGTCCTTCGCGTCGATCTCGACGAAGCCGTCCGCGCCGACCGTCGCGTCCCGCACGCCGGGCAGGCGGGCGCGGAATCCGCCCTCCGCGTCGTCGAAGGAGGTGGAATCCTTCGGCTCGCAGCGATAGTCCAGCGCGATGGCGTTCGCGCGGTCGGACAGGGCGATGCCGCCGACGAAAATTTTCTGGTTGCGGAGTACCGTTTTAGCCATAGGCCAGCTCTATGTCCGTCACGTGGTGGTGGATTTTCGCGTCGTCCTCGTAGAGGTCGAGCGCGCTTATGATAAAACAGTCGTGCAAGGGCGGGGAAGACGCCCCGTCCTTCCATCGTTGCAGCGCGGTTTTTATCGCTTCGCGCAACTCCGTCGCCTCGCGGTATGTCTTCGCCCACGCGTCGATCTGGAAGCGGCCTTTCTCGACGGAGGCGTCCGCGCCGAACGCCGAAAAAACCTGCCTGCTCACGCGGAAAAAGGTAACGCAGGGATATTTCGCGTCCTGCGGCGCGATTTTGGGGTAGACGCGCCCGCCGGCCAGCGCGCCTATGCCGGCGTCGCCGCGCAATTTCTCAAAAAGGACGATTTCAACGCTCACGTGAATTTCTTCCATACGGATTTTTTAATCCCGCCCTTGGCGAACGCCCGTTGGAGCGACTTTACCTCGCGCGCGATGCGGCTTTCCAGATATTTCCGGATTTCCTCCAGCGCGGCGTCGGCGGTTGCGTCAATGGCGGGACGGAAGAACGGGCGCGCGGATTTTTTGCTCGTGCCGTATTCGCTGAACATCCCCCAGAACGCGGCGTTCGTATGGATGGTGACGGTCGCGCCCTCCGCCCCCGTGTGCGTGGCCGTGACGCGTATGTTTTCGCGAAGCGTCCTGTAGCGTTTGCCCTTAAAGGTTTTTCGGCATTTTTTATTGACGGGCGCGCGTCGGACGATTTCCTCCCGCATCACATTCGCCCCCGCCCGCAAGGCTCCCGCCGCCACGTTCCCGCGCAACCGTTCCGGCAGTTTTTGCATGACGTCGTTGATCGCGCCGCCGCCGCTGAACGTGATTTCCATGTCAATCATCGGCGTACCTGCGCACGCAATGCAGCTCCGTCACGTCGCGCCGGTCGGGCGGCGTCACGTAAAAAATGTCGTAGATCGCTTTCCCGTCGCGCACGCGGTGCATTTTGGGCGAAACGCCGACGATGCGGCGCAGCCGGAACACGGCGTCGATCTCCGAGCCGAATCCCTTGTCGGTGAAGCGCTCGCGCCCTGCCTTCGCGATCAGCTGCGCCGACGCGACGCAACGCGTCGTCCATATCTCGGCGGCGCCGCCATAGGCGTCCTCCGCCTCGGTCAGTTCCTCTATCGTGACGCGCCTGTCCGTGAGTCCCGCCCGCATTGCCTACGCCCTCCAGATTTTATAGGGCGAGAGCAGATGCCCCGCGCCCTTCGGCAGCTCCGCCGCCTGCGCGCCGAAGGAGACGTCCTCACGGTTTTCGTATAAATGGCCGACGACCAGCAATATCGCCTGCCGTATCGGATAGGGCACGTCGGCGGGAGAATCGCCGTACCCGGCGACGAAACGGACGGTCACGCATTCGGGCGCGTTGGCCGTCTCCGGCCATGCCTCGCCGTCCTTTAGGCGAATTTCCGGAATTTCCCGATGCAGGGAAACGTCGTAGATATCGGGCGAAAGCGTGCGCTCCGTCCCGTTCGCGTCGATATAGGCGACGGATTCCACCGACTGCACCGGCGGGCGGCGCAGCCCTATCGCCCCGCATGGGAATCCGTCCAGTGTAAGCTCCAGCGTCTGCGTGACCAGCTTGCGCGAGAGAATTGCCTCCGCCATCGCCCGCGCCGTCGCGATCAATGCCAGAAGATACGGGTCTTCCGTCGTGTTGATGGTCGGGGCTTCCGTGCCGAGGGACGCGTCCGCCGCGTCGTCGACGTAACTTACGGTTGTGTTATCGGATATCGTCCCCGCCAGAAAATAGGCCGCGCCGTCCGCCTGCGTCCGGTAGATGTTTCGGGAGGTCACGGCGGAGCCGCCCCTCGGAAGCGACGACAAGGCGATTTTCCCGTCGCTTGCGGCGTCCGCGACGATAACGGCGGCGGAGGCCGCGCCCGCCTCCGTCTCGCCGTCGCTTGTGACGAACGTTATCTGGTAGCGATAGGCGCCTTCGCTTAAATTCCCCGCCCCGTCCCCCGCAAGCGCGGCTGCGGGGGCGAGGGGGGCGGGTTCGCCGTCGCCTTCCAATAGCCGCAGGTGCCGACGCGCCTCTTTAGGCGAGATCGGCTCTGCGGCGAGGGCGGAGACGAGGGAATAATGCACGGCGGGTTATTCCGCCTCCGCCGCGTCGAGCGTTTCGGGGTTTTCAGAGGGAACGACGCGCCAATCCTCCGCGAAAATATCCTCGTCCGTCGGGGTGTACTTGGCCTGGCTGCCGTCCTTTCGGAGAACGTAGAGCAAGCCGAACGCGCCTACGCTTGAAATGCGGAGGCCGATTTTACCCATATGCGCCCGCGCGACGGCATGGCCGTGGCGGAGCAGTTCGACGGCGGCGCCGAAACACAGGGGCTTGTCGCCGGCGTTTGCGTCCAAGGCGTCGATATATTCCTTGGCATCCGCCTTCGCGTCGGTTTCGTTCGCTTCCGTTTTCTCGGTTTGCGTCGGCAAATCGGGCGCGGCGACGTCCGTCACGGGTTGCTCTTTGATTGCTTCGGTTTCGGTTTTTTTCGCGGTCATGGCTAAATGTTCCTGTGGTTGAAGGGTTACGCGATGGCGGTTAAGGGCGCGGCGCCCGGGTAGCGGGCGGCGCCCAGCACGTAGACCAGCGCGGCCACGACGGGATCGTCCGTCGCCTCCACGCTCTTGACGGCGACGAAGGGCTTGCCGTCCGGCAGGTCGGCGGCGTCGATCTCTATCTGGTAAAGCTGGTTGTCGCCCGCATTCGTGACGAATCCGGAGGCGGTCGCCTGCGTCACCGCGCCCGGCACGTCGCTCGACGCCGTGTTCGCCACCCGCCGATATGTGAACGGGATGGCCTCCGCGTTCGATCCGGAGGCGTCCGACGCCGCCTGCACCGTCACCGTGTGCGTGGCCGTCCCACCCGTCGCGTCGCCGAGCAGCAAGACGGCCAGCAATTTTTGGTAGAATTTCATGTTCAGCCAATCCCCTGTTTTCGTGCCGGAGAGCGCGTCGGCGGCGGGATTCAAGCCGACAACGGCGTGCAGCGTTTCCATTAAAAGTTGCATGTGATGGTTTCCTTGCAAAATAATATTAAGAACGCGTCGCGAGAACGACGAAGGGCGAGAGAGTGTTGCTGCCTTTAAACGGCGTGATTGCCGACCTGTTCATAGGCTGGCCGTTGACGCGGTAAATCATCCGGAAGGTTTGCTCCCCTTGTTCGAATTTTACGTGCATGGACGAGTCGAACTGAATGCCGTCCTTGTCGATCAACATGTATCGCGACAAATCCACCAGTGCGATATCGCCGACCGTGCCGACGCTTTCACAATATTCGACCTCAATCACGGGACGTCCGAGCAACAACGGCTCCGCGTTTCCGCGAATGCCTGCCTCCAGATACATAGGGCGGTCGCCTAAGGTCAATAACTGCAACTGCGGGATAACGTCCGTATTTACCAGCCAAACGGCTGATTTTTTCGATCTCGCCGGCATTCTTGCCCACATTTTTACGATATTGGCAAGCACGATCGTAGCGGCCGCCTGCCCGCTTTCCTTTGCGACCGTAATCAATGCCGGGCTGTTCATATAGCCCAGCGGCTTGTTCGATCCGTCGCCTTCAACGATGGCGTCTTCGGTGGAAAACACCATTTCGTCGCGGAACGCGTCCTCCGCCAATCGGCTAAAGGCGGATGCGTCCTGCAGCAATTCGTCGGTGGCGTAGTAGAGTCCGAAGAGCTTCTTCAGCGTCATGTCGATCTGACGGAATTTCGGCTTGGCTCCCGTGCCCGCGTCGCCCTCGCCCTCCCAATACGCCCGCACCCCGCCGAAGCGGGAACCGTTCGCGCGGCTCGTCTCGTCCACCGCGTTGGCGATCAGGCGGTTGGAGTTGGAGCTGATCGGCACCTTATAGCACCGTGCCAAAATGTCGCCGACTTCAAACATTTTCATCAAGATCGTCGACGCGAAATCCGACTGCACCAAAAACCCGCCGTCGCTGCCCACGCCCTCGCTCGCGCCGCTCACCGCCGCCTTTACTTGTTGAAGACGCTCGTCATAAATACGATTTCCCGTGACGGTTGCATTGTAAACGGCGATTAGCTGCTCGCCCAGATTGGCGAACGGTTTGATCCGGGGATTGCCGACGGCGACGCGCAAGGAATTATTGCCACCGTTTGCGTCCGCAGCGGGACGGCGCAAACCCGCCGCCGTCTCCGCCTCGTCGCTATAGGTCGCGGCCGGTGAATTGCGCTCTTCCTCGACCAGTTTTTCCAGCCGCGAGATCTTGGCGTTCTCCGCTTGGATTTTCGCCTCAAGCGCGTCGAACTTCGCTTCCGCCTCCGCGCCCATCTCCGCGTCGCCCTCCGGCAGCAGCGCCTTGGCCTCCGCCACCAGCTCCGCCTTGCGTTTCTGCGCCGCGCGCAATTGCTTTAACATAGTTTAATACCTTAATTTTATAATAGGTAGATTAAGCCATCGGCATGGCGACAAGCTTTTATGAGCTAAGGATAAAACGCCGAATTGGCAGGAGGAAGGGGCGCCTAATGGGTATCCGCACGGTTTTTTTTAGAAAATTTTAACGAGGGGCAATGACATGGAAAATAAGTGCTACGTTTGCCGCAATGAGGCGAAAATAAAAGATGTTGCGGGAGGGATAGATTCAAAAGAAATTATTTGCCCGCGATGCGGTACATATTGGATCATGAAGACTTTATGGGTTGCTCCCAAAAACGCGATTGAGGATGAAAAACGTCATATCGTATCAGGATATTGTCGCGAAAAAAATGAGGATGGATATATTCCTAAATTTGACAACGATAACATTTTAGAAATACAAAAAATAAAAAAACCTCGTGTCGAAGAGAAAAAGAATAAATTATTTTTAGCCTTAAACAAGGACATATATAGCATGGATTTTCTCAGAAAAGAGAACGACATCTATGATCTAAAATATCAGGCTATTTCATACTCAAAAAGCGAAGAAGAATATAAAATATTGCTAAATATAATTTTCCAAGAAGAAAAGTTAATTCAAATTAATCCTAGAAAATCGTGGGGCAATCATACAACATCTTATTATTGCTTAGCTCCGAAAGGATTAATGCTTTTAGATAGTTTAGAAAATGATTAAGCGCCGGCCAACGCCAGCCGCCTTGCGCGGGTCGCGCCGCCGCCCCGCATCAGGTCGCGCACGGCGCTTTCGGTGCTGCCGATGCCGTCGGCCAGCCCTTCCGCCACCGCCTTCGCGCCCGGCAAGTAGCGGCCTTCGCCGTAGCCGTTTTTAACGTCCGAAGCCTTCACGCCGCGCCCGCGCGCTACGGCGCTTACGAACATGCCGTAAAAATAATCGACGTTCGCCTATATGGCGGCGCGGGCTTCCTCCGTAAGCGGCTCGAACGGGTTGCCTTCGGTCTTGTATTTTCCGGCGGATATCAGCGTGGTTTTAATGCCGATGTTTTTTTCGTATTCGGAGGCGTCGATATGGGCGACGTACACGCCGACGCTGCCCGCGCCCGACGAATTCGATACGACGATTTCATCCGCCTGCGACGCAAGGTAATAGGCCGCGCTGGCCGCCATGCCGCTCGACACGGCCACGATTTTATAAAAATGCGAAATCCGTTTAAATTCTTGAAATTCAAGCGTTTAAACGGATTCCACATGCGCGATCTTTGCCTGAAAAACGGCGGTTTGTTGTCATGAAATCCTAAAAGGCGCGCTTAGTTGGGCGCGCCGGAGTTGTTTGTGCGAAAGGGAAGGACGTTTTGCGTTTCCTTGTCCGCATCATCCCATTCTTTATCGGCTTTATGTCGCTCAAGCGTTTCGTTCATTTGGCGGAAAAATTCCGTTTGTTCCGGAGAATTTTTTGACGTGATCTTATCCGTTGAGGTGAATACCCATGTGGTGAGTTCTTCCGGCACGTCCTTAAAATTTTTTTGGTAGCATGTGCCGTGGATGACGAGGGAAGTACAATCCTGCTCAGGTTTTTTCGTATGATTATTCTTACAATCGTTGCAAGCGTAGCTATATCCGAAATCGTGTTTACCGCATGCGTAGATCGACCTCATATCGCGATACACCAGATTCACTTGATTGTTTTTATTATTATTCAATCGAAAACCGCAGATTCCGCATATTGCATTGGCATGGGATCTCACCTCTTCTTCAAAGCCGATGAACGTAGTTATAAGCTTCTTAGAACCGATATATGCGCGAGTATAACCGTCTGAAGTTGTTGATACCGCAATATTTCCATCAGAATATTTTAAAATAAGATGGCAGTTGTCGGGGGGGGACATTTTGAATTTAATTCAGATAAAAATCAAGAATCTAAGGGATGCCTAGCTTGAGAATAATAGCGTATGTATGTGCTTTAATTATATATGAATTCTTCCGTATATGTCAAATAAAAACAGCCGTGCTGTGGGCGTTTTGTATGCCGGAATGCCGCGCGAGCCACGATTTCCGTAAATTGTCCATCGCCTGGTCGCTGAGGGTCTTGCCTATGGGAGCTTCCAAGACGAGGGAGGGCGTGGCGTCCTGCGAAAAATACCGCGCGCCGAACGACTCCATCACCAGCGCGAGGCCGATGGCGTCGCCCGCAAACAAGGTCGGCGCCGCGCCCTCGACGCCGCCCCACGAAAACCCCGGAACGTGCAGCATTTCGTCCTGCAGCAGCACGCGCTCCGCCGCCGCGCCGTACGGACGGACTTAGGTAAGCGCACGTTGCCGCTCGCCGACGTCTCCACCCGCACCGGATCCGGGCGGATCGGCAGCAGTTCCGCCACTTCGCCGCGCGCGTCGCGCACGATCTCGGCGTAGGCGTTGCCGTACAGCGCCCCGAAGGCGACGGCCATCTCCCAAAATTCCGTCGCTCATCTGACGGCGGTTGGGCTGCAACCCGACGATACGAGAGAGCGGATGGTCGTAGGCCTTGCGGCGCTCGTGCTCTTTGGCGCGCTCGAAAATGTGGCGCAGCAGAGGCGCGATGGTGCGGCTTGGGCGCCATGACGGCGGCGTAACAGGCCGAGGCCTTCAGGGCGGTTTCGGGCGTGACCCGCACCCCCGATTGCGACATTGAGCCGACGAGGGAGTACCGGTAATCGTCGTAGGGCGCGGGGCGCGCGGCCTCTTCCGCCTTGGCAAACAATGAAAAAAACATCTATCCGCCTCCCTTGCGCAAGCCCGCTGCGGCGGAGGCAAGGCACAACAGCCCGCCGACTCCCAGAAACATATGGACGGGCGAAACCAGCCACAGCCCATAGCCGAGCATGCCCAGCCCGGCCAAGCCTATAAGGTCGATAATGATGGTTCTTGCGCTCACAGCCTTAAGCATAAGGCCGGAGAAAGGGGGGAGGAAGGGAGAAGGATTTTTTTCTTTTTTTTAAAAAAGTCCAAAATCAAAAATCTTTTTTTCACTCCTCGCCGGGTGTAACGCCAAGAGCTATCTGTTAATATTACTTAACGCGGCCTGTTCTCTGGGATTAAGCGTTCTTGATCCGGTATTTTTTGCTGTTTTTAAATCCTTCATATAGGAGGCTAAGCGCGCTATGTGTTCTTTATCGCTCTCTCTTGTCCGTTTTGGCACAAGATTTACAGCCAATGCCTCAAACTCCTCTTGCAGTCTTTTTACTTCAGGCGTATTGGCAGTTCTTCGGGTTTCTTCCATGTCGGCAGAAAATCCAGCGAGCAATGAAAAATAAGCAGTAAGAAAAAATTCTTCTTTAAGGTATTTTTTTATTTCATAACTCGTTTTTAATTTTTTTACAACGTCCTAATCCCCCTCGTTTCATAGACGCTTGGGTCGGGCGCGCCGTCGCCGTAGAGGGCGCGGGCGAGGGCGATGAGGAGGGCGACGACGCCGTCTATCTTGTTCTCCGGGCGGTCTTTGTTCGGCCATATGTTTTCTTTTTTATCCACGTGGGCGACGACGTTGCTCACCATCCACGTCATGACGGGGCAGCCGTTATGGCGGAACTTGCCGCTGAGGACGAGGGCTTCCAGCTGCTTCATCGGCTCCGAAAGGTTTTGCACGGTCTGGCGCACCTCCGTCATCTCTATGCGCTCCTTCGCCAAGTCCTGCGCGAGCTGCGTCGCCTGCCACGGATCGTACCCCACGTCGACGACGCGGAACGCCTTCGCGTCGGCCAATATCCCCTCCTTTATCTCGTCGTAGTCGATGACGTTGCCGGGCGCAAGGGTGAAGCGGCCTTCCTCCGCCCACGCCGCGTAATGCGCCATGGCGTCGTGGGCGCGCTCCTCCACCGCGTCCTCCGGCAGGTAATATTGCCCGAAGTAATAATACACGCCGTCCCGCTCGAACAGCCGCGCCTTGGCGGCCACGTCCTTCTTGCTCGCCAAGTCCAGCCCGATATGGCACGGCATGCCAAAAAAATCGATGATTTTTAACGACGGGTCGGCGCAGGCCTTCCATTTCCGCATGTCCATCCACGCCGTGTCCGCCTTGCACCATATGTTGAGGTGCTTTGTCTTAAAGTTGATTTGCGATTGCGGGCTTCGCCTCGCCTTGGTCTGGGCGTTTTTAAGGTATTCGGGATCGATCGCCACGCCGTAATTGGGGTTGGCCTTGCGCAGCGCCTCCTCGCCCGTCCAGTCGTCCCCGTCGTCGATCGTGTAAATAATCCCGAAAAACGTCTCGTCCTCAAACACGCCTTCCAGAATCCGCGTCAGATACTCCCGCTGCTCGTAGCACACGCCCTTTATGTCCGTGCCGGCGGTGGTGATGACGGATATCAGGGGTTGCTCCCGCGCCCCCATGCCGTCCTTGATGACGTCGAACACCGCCCGCGTCCTGTGCGCGTGCAGCTCGTCGATGCTCGCGAAGTGCGGGTTAAGCCCGTCGAGGTTGTTCGCCTCGCTGGAGACGGGCTTGCAGACCGCGTCCGTCTTGGCGACGTGGATCGCATCCGCCCGCACGACGACGCAAGCCGACTGCCGCAGCTTCGGCCTCTTCCGCGCCATGGCCTGCGCCACGCCGAAGACGATCTTCGCCTGGTCGCGCGTGGTGGCCGCGCTGTAGCACTCCGCGCCGCCCTCGCCGTCGTGGGTGGCCATAAAGAGCATGTCGGAGGCCGACAGGGTGCTTTTGCCGTTCTTGCGCGGCACCTCGACGTAGGACGTGCGGAAGCGGCGCCGCCCGTCCGATTTTCTCACCCAGCCGTATTTATTGCATTCGATAAAGAGCTGCCAGGGTTGCAGCGCGATGTCCTGCCCCGCCTTCGCGCCCTTGACGTGCGGCAGCATTTGCTTGTATTTGCAGACGCGTTCGGCCTTCGCGCGGTCAAAGCGGTAGGGGAAGGCCGCGCCCTTGGCCTCCTCCAGATCATTTAGGTGCCGCTCGCAGGCGAGGCGCACCCATTTGCAGGCAAGGATTTTCCCGTCCCGCACGCGGCGGGCGTAGTCGTTGGCCGCGTTGACGCCCGGGAATATCGCCATGCATCCCTACAGCCCGTCGAACGCGTTCGGCTCGTCCACCTCGCCGGCCTTCGCGAACATGGCGGGGTTCTCGGATTGCAGCCGCGCCCGGTCGGCGGGCGCCAAGCCGAACAAGGCGAGGAATTTATGCATGCGCGCCGCCGCCTTGTCCTTGACGGCCAGCAGCATGTTGTAATAGGCGCCGCCTTCCGCCGACTCGCACACGAGCGGTTGGCCTCCCTCCGCCATTTGGCGCGACGCCACGCAAAAAATGTCGTAGGCGTCGCAATAAAGCAGCAGCGCCGTCCTGTCCAGCGCCTCGACGTTCAGCATCGCGCACATGCGTTGCCACTCCTCCCTGCCGTCCCTGCCCAGATAGTCCGGCGACGGCAGGGACGGCGCGCCCGGCCGCTTTTTGCCTAAATTCACCTTCGGTTTCGTGCCGCGTTTTCCCATATGCCTGAAATCCTTAATGTTAGCGTTACCCCCACCCCCCTCTAAAACCCGTCCCGACGCCAAAAAGACTTGGCCGCCGGTCTAGGGGGCGGAGGCGGCAGAGATTTGATCCCCCCTACCCCCGCGCGTCGCGCCCCAGCGTCTTGCGGTCGTGGCAGGGTTTGCAGAGAGGCTGCCAGTTGGAGACGTCCCAAAACGCCGCCATGTCGCCCTTGTGGGGGACGACGTGGTCGACGATGTCCGCTTGCCTCACCTCGCCGCGCCGTTCGCACTCCCGGCACAGCGGGTGCGCTGCAAGGTACGCCGCGCGTTCCTTCCTCCATCGGTGGCCGTAGCCGCGCGAGGCCGCGCTGCCGCGCCGCTTTTCCGTTTCCCTTATGGTAGACGAATGCCTCCCCGCGTAGGAAGGGCGGTGGCGCCTAGGCTGTGTCGGCATCAAGTATGCTCCTAAGTGTGGCGTTTTGCGCGGCCAGCGATATTTGCGCCGCGCGTCTGTCGAAGCCGTGCACGTAGCGTTCGCTGGTTTCGATCTTGCTGTGCCGCATCAGCGATTTAATCTCGACGGCGGTCGCGCCTTGGTCGTTGAGGGCGGAGCCGAAGGCGTGGCGAAGGTCGTGGAAGCGCAGGCTTTTCAGTCCCGCCCTTGTCCGCACGCGCCGCCATATGCGATCCATGCCTGAGGGGAACAGCATCCGCGTCCCGGTCGGCAAACCGTTGACATGCGCCGCGACCTCGCGCATGACGGCGGGATGCACGACGCAGACCATACTCTTGCCGCCCTTCATTTTCTCGAAATGGATGCGCCCGCCCTCCATGTCCACGTCCCGCACGGCGATATTACGAAGCTGCGCCTTGCGTCCGCCCGTGGCGAGGGCGAGCAGGATCATCAAGCGGATCGGCTTTTTCTCGAGCGCGGCGGTCGCGAGCAGCGCGCGGCGTTCCTTCTCCGTGAGATGGCGCGAGGGCGGGGGCGGCTCGCGCATCTTCCTCACTTCCGCCACCGGGTTCGCGGCCAGCCACCGCCATTCGAGAAAGGCGGCGGCGCATACGGCGGAGAGGGTGAACAGATAGCGGTTGGCCGTCGCCCCTTTGCGTCCCGAGGCGACGAGCGCGTCGCGCCCCGCCGCGATCTCCCCGGCCGAAAGCGCGGAGAGGCGCGTCTTGCCGAGCCGCTTCTTCCAAAATCGGATATGGCAGCACATCGAGCGGCGGTATCCGTCGTTTGCCTTGGTCGGCAATATCTCGCGCTCGTAGCGCTCGAGCATCTCGTCGCATCCGTGCGCCGCCGCCCGCTCCTGCGCCGAGAGCCGCCCCTCGACGATTTCCGCGCGCGTCGTCTCCGCCCAATTGGCCGCGTCTTTTTGTCGGTCGAAGGTGCGGGTGATCCTCGGGCCGGAGCCGCGTCGGACAATGGCACGATAGGCGGTCGAGCCGTCTTTTTTGACGAGTTTTCGGACGTGCGGCACGGGCGGCTCCTCGGGAGGCGGACGGGGCGTCGAAACGCGGGCGCGCCGGCGCGGCGCTATTTCGGCGCTACGGCGAGTATAAAACCCCCGCTCCCCTAGGGGGAAGAGGGCGACGTCCGTGTTTGTGCCTATCTTCGCGACAAACCCGTAAAAGGCGGCGCTTCCGCGCCCCGCCGCCCGCGCCGTACAATCGAAGTAAAAGGAGTGAATCATGGAAATACATGCGCTCCGCAATAAGATCACGCTCGGCGACAGCCTAAAAATCATGGCGGAAATGCCGGCGGAGAGCGTGGGGATGGTCGCGACCGATCCGCCGTACGGGGTGAACTTTCATAGCGGATATCTTAAGGGAAAGGGCGCGCGGCATAATAAAATCGCGGGCGATAAAAACTTGGAATGGCTGGGCGGATTTTTTACGCAGGCCTACCGCGTATTAAAGCAAGACCGCATGGCGGCGGTGTTTTACGGGTGGCCGAACGCCGACAAATTTTTAGCCGGCGCGCGCAAGGCCGGCTTCCGTCTTGTCGGCCATTTCGTGTGGGTGAAGCCGTCTCCCGGAATCGGCTATTACGCCATGGGGCAGCACGAATGCGTTTTTTTATTCGCCAAGGGATCGCCGCCGCAACCCGCGATCCGCCAAAGCGACGTCGTCTACTGCAAGCGCATGCCGTGCGAAGACACGAATCACCCGACTCCCAAGCCCGTCGACCTGATGGCGCAAATTATCCGCCGCTACGCCCATGAAGGCGAGATCGTCCTCGACCCGTTCGCCGGATCGTGCGCGACCGCCTTCGCCTGCCGCAACCTCGGGCTGGATTACATCGCCATCGAAATTTCGGAGGAATGGCATGCGGACGCCGCACGGCGGATGGCAGAGGTTAAACGGCAGGGGAGGTTGTTTTAGATTGCCTCCGTAACAACGGAATCGAAAGTATTGAAAATTTTCTAAATTTAATGACTGCGCTTTTGTCAAGAAAAAACGCTTGCCTAAAGCAAATTTTTCAGTGTATACTGCTTAGTGAGTTCTTAGCCTACCGGCGTGGAATCTATCGAGGCTTCGGCCGACTGAGCCAGCGTAGCAAATCAGCGGCCTATATTTCTTAAGTATTCTACGCATTCTTGCAAAGACCATTCGGGAGATTGCTTGATCTTATTTATGCTGCGATCAGCATAATAAGCCGTTATAAACTTCGCTTTTAGAGTACCGTCCATCTTAAGGCTCATTTCAACCACTACAACGAAATCTCCAAATACAAAACTTACCCTTCGGTGAGACTCAATTTTTTTTGTAACGCTATCCCATCCCTTTAAAGATAAGGCGGATGGATTTTGCAATGTCGGGCAAATCCAACCCATGTACTGAGCGCGCTCAAAGCTAAATTTATCTTTTTTACCCACTGAGTCACGTGTGCAAAAAGCATGCCAAAACCTGCCTTCAGAAAAATAAACGGGGATCCCGTCGTGGGTGAGGATGCGCCGTTGGCAAAATTCCCTTTTATAGAATTCCTGATATTCCTGCCACGTAGCGTACTTTATCAAGGGCGGCGCGGCCTCCATTACCATCCTCCGCCTAAATTGATTTTAAAAATATTAAATTTTTCTTCATTTTTAAATGTCGGGCAGAGATCGCGATCCAGCTTCCTTTCCGTGTGGAGTATCAACTCCTCTTTGGCGCCGCCTTTGTTAAAAGAATCGTTCATGCGCGCGGAGGCGACTCCAAGCAAAATATCGGCCAGCTGCATGAGGGCGATGTTGCGCGAGGCCAAGGATTGAACGCTTTCGATCTTGGCGGATAGATTCGCATGAGAAAGGCAGGATTGCAAAACCTGTGCTTCCCGCCTGTTTTTATTCGTGTAATGGTCGCAAAATATAACGTATTCGTTGAAGTCAAAAATCCAGTGATGCAGCATTTGATAATAAAATTTATAAAACCCTAATTCTTTGTTGTTGCCGTGCATTTCCCAATTTATTTTGTCGGCTTCCACCGCGATGCACCGAAAACGCATTTCCTTGCCGTAAGAAAAAAACAGGTCGATGATTTCCTTATAAAAATCAAGGCTGGCAGGGGAAACCTTACGCCACTTCATCTCTCCGAATTTTTTATGTCTCTCGCGTGCCGTCCGGATTTTGCGCTTGGCATCGGCGCGTATATCGGCGGGAATCCACAGGCTTCCGATGGTCATGTATCGCAAACGATTGCGCTTTTCTTGCGTAAAAATATCTTGATTGCTTTCGTCGCAATATACTTCAAAACGCATCGGCAAACCTTCTTTCCAAACATTCCCTGCAAGCATAAGGCAGAAATAAGGCATTGAAAAGCTCTCTGTGTCTTTACCTACCCCCCCGCCCCGCATCCCGCAAGCGCCTGCGCGCCGCTAGGCTGCAACATGAAGGCGAAGGATTTTCGGGCGGACAGGGGCTTGCGGGATGCGGGGCTTAGCGCGCGTGAAAAATTCGATCATCTGCGGATTGTCGCGCGCCAATTCGTCGAGCAGCGCCCCGTTCTGCCGCCGCTTGCGCATGGCGACGAGCTTTTGCCCGGCTTCGTACACGCGTTCGGGCGAATAGCCGGCCAGCTCGCACACGTCCCTGAAATCGCTTGAGCGCAGGTTAAGCCACGCCTCGGCCTCGTCCCGCGCCTCCGCCTCTTCGGGATGGAACGCGCAGCTTTTTAAGTCCGACAGCGCCTTGAACAACACGCACCGCCACAACACGCACACGTCCCGCCCGCATTCTCCTTGCATACGCCTCTCCTTCCTTGCGCGTTCTTCCCGCCATATACTGGCGCCATCCTCCTTCCTTCCTTTTAAACGCGGACGCTTCTTGCAAAAGCGTCCGCGTTTTTTATTTGCGGAATTTCCGGCTCAGCAAACGGTAGTAGAGCGACGACGGCGGCGTAAGCCCCTGCCGCAGCATATGGGCGATCTTGCGGGCCGAGACGGCGCAGCGCGCGCGATAGGTCGTCACCGCGCCGTCGTCCGTGCAGGACACGGTCGGGGCGCGCCCGCCCTCGCCCGGAATGATATCGACGCAAAAACGGCGTATATAGCAATCACGCATGGCCGCATTCTCCCTCAAAAACCATTATCGCTCCCTGCGCGGGGGCGGCGCCTTGTCGGCGCATCGCGCCCCAAATCGCCGCCCCCGTTTGCTTCGTATGCAAATCCCAAAGCTGAAGGCGGTATTCGGTGATCGCCATGGCGGCCGACTCGCTCAGCGTGAAGCCCTGCCCGGCCATGCCTTGGCCAAGAAATTCGCGCGCGACGTCCTCCGCCGCCTCGGCCGGGTCGCGCCCGTCGGCGCAGAGGATCATGAATCCCGCCAACGCCACGCCCGACGCCGGGTAGCGCCGCGCGGCCTTGTAGTAGGCCTCGCGCTCAAGCGGGGAAAAACGTTCGGAGAATTCGCGGGAAAGGTCGGACATCACGACGGCCTCGCACATAAAAACCATACGCCCCCTATTCTACCGCGCCCCCTCTAACGCGAGGAAGGAAGGCCGAAGAACGCGGGCGAAAATAATTATCCTCCCGGACGGGCACGCCGTGAAGCCCGTTTGTGCGTCGCCCTTGCCAAAAGCGTGGAAACGGATAAAGTGTTTCCGATAAACAGTACGAAACACTTTGAAACAGTCCGGGACACATGCGATACAACCCCACCGACGCGGCGAAACTCTTGTCCGGCGTGACAAGAAAGACGCTGTACGGAATGATGAAAAACGGCGACATATCCTTTGCCGTCGAGGGCGGGAAGCGGTATATCGACGGGGCGGAGCTAGCCCGCGCGTTCGGGGAGAAGTTCCGCCCGGAGAAAGCGGGGCAGGAAGGGGAAACGTTTCAAAACGTACCGCAGAAACACTTTGAAACGTTTCCGAAACAAACCGAAACAGCGGAAACGTTTCTTGAAAACGCCCTGCTGAAACAACAGGTCGAGGCATTGCAAGAGCGGCTGAGAGACAAGGACGCGGAAAACGCCCGCCTGTGGAAAAAACTCGACGACGAGGCCGAAGAGCGCCGCAAGATCACCGCCGTGCTGGCCGACCAACGGGGCGAGACCGGGCGGAAAAAGCGGGGGGTGTGGGCATGGCTTATCGGGAAAGGTGATTAAGGCGGATTTAAAATCGGCCTTGTGCGTCAAGATATTTTGTATTACAATTAATACAATTATGACAAGGTTAGCGCGCCATGAGCCATCAGCACACCGTTTCTTTTCGTATCGACGACGCCGTGCACCGGCGCATGCAATCTGCCATGCACGCTCTCGGTCTTAGCGCGAGCAAGGTGTTTCGCGACGCCTTGACGGAAAAGCTGGAAGAATTGGAAGAGCTGTCCAAGGTGGCCGAGCGCATAAAACAAAACCGCGCCAAAAAACCTATCGCAGAATTATGGCATGAGCTTGGACTGGACGATCCTGTATGACGAGGCCGTTCTTGGCGATTTAAAGAAAATCGGCCAAGGCGACCGCTTGCGCATCAAAAAATATCTCGACAAGCTTCATGCCGAATGCGCGCACCCGTCCGAACGCGGCGAGCCGTACCGCCATGAACTAAAAGGCTTTTGGAAATACCGCGTCGGCAATTACCGCGTCATTTGCACGATTGAAGACGGCGCGCTGACAGTGCTTTGCGTCATGATGGTCGCGCACCGCAGCGAATCCTACGGCACGAAAAACATCCGCGAATTATTCAGCAGGGGCGAAGAGTTAGAAGAAAGAATAAAAGAAATGATGAAAGACGGCATCAAATAGAAAAAGCCCCGTCTAGGATGGATTTTTTCTATTGTCCCCTTTGTCGCCAAAGGGATCGCAGGTATTCCCGAAGTATGACTTAAGTAGAATGCGACCGACTCTTGAAAGTCAAGCCTCATTTTTCTTCCCCCTTGCGGAGAAGGCCGTGCCTAGTGGCAAAATATTCTAATCTGCGTATGCCTTTTCTAATTAAAGAAAAGGCGACGGGTAACCCCGAGATATATTTAGATCATAGGCCATACGCTGCCGAAACGCAAGCGTTTTAATCCGCGAAATTTCCTGCCGCCTCTCCCCGAAACACCGTGACGGCGAGCCGCACCCCGTCGGGCAGCCCGCATTGCCACAGGCGGCGTTCGGGCGGGGAGGCGAACAGCCGGTCGCGGATGAAGCCCGATGGGGAAAAGACGTGCAGCGCGTCGCCGTCGAATTTATGCGGGGCGCAGGGGCTAAGCCGGTTGTCCTGCCCGGCGGCGCAGCCTGTAATTTTTACGCCTGGCGCTTGCATTTGCTTGCCCGCTCCCCATATACGCCATACATCGTTGCGGGGAAAAGAGGGGATAAATGGCGAAAAATATCAATGCCGCGCGCGATCCGCTTTTTGATGCTTTCAAACCCGTCAGAAATAAAATCCGCAAGTTTAATCCGCATTCCGTCGTCGATAGCGCCATATATCTCCTCCACACGAAGGTAGATAATAAAAGCAATCTCCAGTGGAAAAACTCTATGCCGTGGATCTTGTTGCTCATCATCCGCTGGACCTATCACTACGGCGATAATACAAAAATGCGGGCGATAACAGATAAAGAGTTTAATGAAATTTACAATCAAGTAAACGACCTTGAATCTCTGCATTCTCGGACGCTAGGGCTTGAGAAACATAAGAACCTCGAATGCTACATGCGCACCCAAGCCTTTGCGCAATTCCCGTACCAACGTCCCGATTACGAGATAATAGCCGCTGCGGCGCGCCAGCTTCTCTTGTTTCACGATACGGAATTCGACAACGATTTTTTTGCCGAAACAAGCATGTCCGTTACGGATTACGTCAAAGCGTTTTTAGCGTGTGTATTATATGCCGGTCATTTCGGAAAAGAAAGCGCAGGACCGTGGGGCGTACGGCTGAATTCCGAGTTAGACATTACGCTTATCGACACGTTTTTTAAAAATTTTGCCTTAAATTTTGAGGACGGGCGCCGCTATATCGAAGAAAATACGCACCAAGATTCGACCGTCGGATTTCAATTTCGGGAATTGTCTCCCTTATGGCGAAAACCTTTTTTCCAAGCGAGCAAAACCCATTACGCTTTATACTCGCGAAGGCTGGCGATCCATAGCATGGATTACCTGATCTACGGCCTGTTAAAGAAAAGCGGGGGCGGCGGTTTTTCGACCGCGTTCGGAAAAATATTCGAATCCCACATCGGGGAGATAATCAAAAACCATTTCCCGAACGTGACGACGGAGGAAGCGTTGCGACAGCGCCACGGAAGAAAAAGGAAAGCGGTCGATTGGGTCATAAAAGAGGAAAACGCTGATATCTATATCGACGCGAAGTCCATAGAACTGCACTCTATATCCCAAGCAATGCACGAGGATCAAGAATTCACAAAACATCTTGAGCATCTATCGAAAGCGTTTATCCAGATTCAATCGACCGCGCATTGCGAAAACAGCGCCAAGCCTTTTAAATACGGTTTGATAATCGCGTATAAGGAATTTTATATCCATTCCATCGCGGATATATGGGAATTTATAGGGAGCAAAATTGAGGAAAGCCTTTCTGAAGAGAATATTCCGATCGGCATAGAAAACAACAATGTTTTCGTCGTATCGTTATGCGAATTCGATCTTCTCATGGCCTTAATCGAAGAGCGAGGCGTTTCCCTTGGAGATGTTTTGGCGGCATACGCCAAAGAACGCTCTCTATCGCTAGCGGCATTTTTAGGCAATAACTATACGATAGAGAAGCCTGTTCCGTCCTATTTACTGAACCGCTACGAGGCTTTTATCGAAGAAGCGAATCCTGCAACCATTCAAGGCGTTATTTAACCGCACTCCCGAGCATAGGGTACGCTCGGGCATAAAAAAACGCGCGCTAACGGGGCGTCTTGATCCGTCTCTATTGGAGTTTTGAGCTCCGACGGCGACGTTACGCCTTAAGTTCTGTTCAGTCAAACAGAAAATCTGTTGCGAAAACGAATTATTGTAGTTACAATAATTAATATGCAGCCCATAGAATTCGATAAAGAAAAAAATGGCGCCAACCTTATCAAGCACGGCATGTCGCTTGAAACGGCAACGGAGTTCGATCTTGATTCCGCCATCACCGTCATAGACGACCGCAAGGACTACGGCGAAATTCGGCATAGCTCTATCGGCTATATCGGCAAGAGGCTGCACGCGTGCATCTGGACGAAACGCGAAAACGGTATGATGCGGGTCATCAGCTTGCGCAAGGCCAACCGAAGGGAAAGGAAATACTACAATGAATGACAAAGTTTTTAGCGATAAGGGATATATCGAATACGAAGGCGGGCGTCGCGTGTATCTCGACGAAGACGATTGCCCGGAATTGGGGCGGGAGTTTTTCGCCAAAGGAAAGCGCGGGCAAGCCGGGTTGGCCGAATTGATCGGCGAAGAAACCGCCGCCCTTTGGTGCGCGAAACCCGGCCGTCCGAAATCGGAATCCCCTAAAAAACAAATCACTATTCGCGTAGACGAAGAGGCTCTCGAGGCCATGCGCAGCGTAAAAGGTTGGCAGACCGACCTCAACGCCAGGATATGCGAATGGTACTTGAGGAAATAATCGATGCCTTCCACTAAACAATACATCGAATACGAAAACGGCCGCCGCGTATACCTTGACGAAGACGATTGCCCGGAGTTGGACGAAGAATTCTTCAAAAACGCTGTCACGGGCGAAGCCGGACTTGCCACTCTCGTCGGCAAGGAATTCGCAGCGATGCTGTGCAATAAAGACAGGAGGTTGAAATCGGAATCTCCGGAAGAAACCGTGCCGATACGCTTTGACCCCGACCTGCTAGAGGAAATGCGCAAGCATCCCGGATGGCAGACGCAAGTCAACAATCTTGCGCGCGGATGGTTTTTAGGCAAATGACCGTTTGCCTCCCCTCCCCAATAACAATCCGGAGAACCCGACATGCTAGAAACGATAGACGCACAAAATTTCGCAAAAACATACCTGCCCAATAACGCCATCGACGCGGCGATGCGCGGCTGCGTCCGTTCGATATACGACGGCACGTTAGAGGCCGACCGCCCCATGTGGGTCAACGTGTTCAAGGCGATGGGAGCCTCCGAAGAAGAGGCGGACATGGCCATCGACCAGGTGTGCAAGCCCATTGCCGAAGACCTAAAGAAAGGCAAGGCGGTATGACCGGCAACGACCCGTTCTTCGAACGCCTGATGGCGGAGCAAAAGAAGTATATTTCCTTGCGCCAAGACAATATCGAAAAAAGCCACGACGTCCACGACGGGCGCATCAAGGAAAATTCCGACAGAATAGCCGAGGTCTGCATCCGAGTGACCCGTCTGGAAACCGGCCATTCCTCTCATGCCGACAGCATCAAGACAAGCGCCGGCGACATAGCCGCTCTTATCGAACAGCGCGGGGAATCACCGGGCTGGTGAGGGGCGTCGCATGGACGGCGGGAATTCTCGGCGCCGTGCTTAGCGTTATGGTCGGTTTCGGGTTTGATTATTTCAAGAGCGCCGCCGCCGAGCAAAGCCAAATCATCGCCAATTGCCTTGAGAAAAAAGGCAAATAAATCAGGGGCATAAGCCGGTCGCGCTACGCCTTCCCTTCCTTCGCATCCCAAAATCCCGTTTTCACCGCCCATACGGCGAAGGCGAGGCCGGCAAGCGCGCACCACCCCATGGCGGCGCCGAACGTCCCGCCAAACAGTTGGTAAACGACGTTGAACGGACTCATGGCGCACATCATGAAGGCCATGACGAAATGCTCCATGAACCTGTCGAAATCGTTCTGCACGTAGGGTTTTTTGCGTTTTCGGTGCATTGCGCGCGACTTGGTTGTGTGTTTCATATAAAATACACCAATAAAAGGAAATTATCAATTTTTTATCTCCGTTAGCGCGCGTCATTCTTGCGCTCCCGTATCCAAGCGGAGAGACGAAACGCGGCCTCTGCCAACGCGCAACCCGCCAATCTCGAGACCACAACCTTCGTCAAGGCTCCGGAGGGCGGAACCTTTCCCATAAAAAAATAGAGGATGCTTACCGTCACCCACCCCGCCGCCGCGCCGGCCGCCCACGCCCAAGTAAACGTGAAAAAAGTGCGAAATTTTTTCATGCCGACGCCTCCGCATTGTTTGGTTGTTTCGGCGCGACGCATGCCTTCAGTGTCTCGGGATTCCATCGGTGCAGCCATCCCGTAAACGGCA
Organism: Rickettsiales bacterium; assembly: GCA_040507985.1. GTDB lineage: Bacteria > Pseudomonadota > Alphaproteobacteria > Rickettsiales > UBA6187 > JBEVNR01. Next base: position 23,880 of record JBEVNR010000006.1, read on the forward strand.
GCCCGTGCGTATCCCTAAAGAAGGCGAGCATTTCCTCCATGGATGCGAACACCTTCTTGCTTCCACAGCTCTTCCCACCGAAAAAATAAGCCTTCCTTATCCGATAGGCGAAAAGACGGCAGCCAACTTCCTTCTCCGCGCGTTACCGAAAGGGAAATTTTTCTTTCGTCGCTTATCGTCACGGGCGCGACGCCGACGCATTCCGCCTCGGCGATCTTCACGCAAGCTTTCGTCCGTTGCCCGGTGAAAAATTGCATGCGTTCGCCGACCCCGCAGCGCCGGGTCTTTCGGATCGTTGAAATTTTACGGCCGGCCAAAATGTCTGCGACGAAGCGTGGCTTGAAGTTGAATGCCGTCATGCCGCCCCCTCCGCATTGGCGAATTTACGGATCAGTTCGCCCAGCGCGTCTTGATGCGCGGAGTTTTTGATGCGCATGAAGTGGCGCGCCGTTTCAATGCACAGGCGGCTTCGCTCCGGCGGAGAGGCGCCGTCGCCGTCTTCGTCTTGGACGCCCTTCACGAAATAGCCGAACGGCTTTTTAAGGGCGGCGGCGATGGCGAATCCGCGTCCACCACCGCCTGCAACAGCACTTTCCGCCATAGCCGGCGGGACTTTTCGTGTTCTTCGAACGTCCATGCGTCGCCCATTACATGCTGCCATTTAATTAGATTATGTAATAATACATTTATGTATATCGATAATTCGTAGCAATTATTCGTAAATAAAATCGAAATAACCTAAGATGACCGCAAAAAAATACCAAGATTATATGGGTTAAATAAGTAATTAGTTAGATATTCTAATCATAAATAGCAAGGGAAAAACCGATCGACGGCGAATAAAATTATTTCTATTATGCCGCGACCCTTTATGAAACGCATCGGCACGACAGAGGAACGCGTGGACAAGAATTTTGAAGAATGGAATGCAAGAAAGCGGGAATTAGACGCAAAAAAAGAGCCTCGCTCCTTTAAGGAGGGCGATGTTTGGTGGTGCAGCATCGGCCTTAACGTCGGATACGAGATATTCGGCAAATCGGCTGAATACACGCGGCCGGTACTGATATTGCGAAAATATACCTATTCTACGTTTTTTGCGCTTCCGCTGAGCACAAAACGTAAGAAGAGGCCGTCATATCGCGACTTTGAATTTAATGAAATAGAAGGGAGCGTAATTCTTGACCAAGGAAGAACTCTGGACGGGCGCAGGCTGCTAAGAAGAATGGGGCAAGTCCCTAAAAATTCTCTGGGGA
>JBEVNR010000045.1:0-6272 GCA_040507985.1 Rickettsiales bacterium
GCTAAAATTTCGTTCGTTTTTGCGGGAATAGTGAACTATTTAGCTGCGCTGACCTTCGGTTCAAAAAAACGAAAGGAATTTGCAGCAAAAAAGACCAAAAATCCGGCCATTCTCAAAAAGTGCATACAGCCTACGCACGCAAATTTTTTTCAAGGGGCCGGATTATTGCCATCGATGGGCTTTTCTCTTGATCGCCCCTTCATTTGGTTCTATCTTGCGCCGAATTATGATTCTTATGTAACCGGCAGATATGTTTAACAATAAAACGATTCTTATTACCGGCGGCACCGGTTCTTTCGGAAAAAAATACGTCAGCACCTTGTTATCCCGGTACCAGCCAAAAAAAATTATCGTCTATTCGCGCGACGAGTTAAAACAATTTGAAATGCAGCAGAAATTCAACCATAGCTGCATGCGCTACTTCATCGGCGACGTGCGCGACGCCGAGCGGCTCGAGCGGGCTATGGAGCACGTCGATTTCGTGATTCACGCCGCTGCGCTTAAGCATGTTCCCATCGCGGAATACAACCCGATGGAATGCATTAAAACCAATATTTACGGCGCCGAAAACGTCATTCGCGCCGCCTTGGCGAACGACGTCGAAAAAGTGATCGCCCTCTCCACCGACAAAGCGGCTAACCCCATTAATTTGTACGGCGCGACGAAACTGGCGTCGGATAAATTATTCGTGGCGGCGAACAACATGTCCGGCAGCCGCCGTAGCGCCTTTGCGGTGGTGCGCTACGGCAACGTGGTCGGCTCGCGCGGGTCCGTCGTTCCGTTCTTTAAAAAATTAATCACAAACAACGTCGAAGAATTGCCGATCACCCACGAAAAAATGACGCGCTTTTGGATAACGCTGCAAGAAGGCGTCGATTTCGTGCTGAAAAACTTTGCGCGCATGCAGGGCGGAGAGATTTTTATTCCGAAAATTCCCTCGATTCGCATTCCCGAATTGGCCGAAGCGATGGCGCCCACCTTGCCGCAAAAAATCGTCGGCATTCGCCCGGGAGAAAAGCTGAACGAAATTATGTGTCCGGCAGACGATTCACATTTAACGGCGGAATTTGACGACCACTACACGATTATGCCGAGCATTACCTTTAGTCATAAAAATATCGACTACTTGAAAAACGGATTGGGGGAAGTTGGAAAATACGTTCCGGAAGGGTTTGAGTATAATTCCGGAAACAATACGCATTTCTTGAGCGTAGACGAAATGCGCCGCCTTAACGTGCGAGTGCTTGAGGAAGAAGAGCAGTTATAACGGATAGATCTCTTGCAAAACCTTAGATTATATGCACTTTTTGAGCCATAGGCCAGCGTAGCTAAAACGTCCGGATTTTTGGTCTTTTTTGCTACAAACTTCGATCATCAATGCGTATAATTGATTTATCCTTAAAATTAAATTAACAATGTAAAAAAAAATACACAAAAGCTGATTATTATTGAATTGCGACAAAGTAAGCGGTATCGTTTCTTGTATTATCACACGTTTTACGTTGTTTTAGGTAAGAAACGTTAATTAAAATCCTTTATTTTTTCGTACTTTTTTGGTTTATAGATTGTTATCTTAATTTTACGGGTGGAGAATATGAGTTTAACGGAAATGCTGTTGCAAAGCGTCAATAAGAAGAATGCCGAACGGCAGTTAGAGTTGGGAGAAAGTCAAGAAGCTGACGTCGCAAAAAGCGCGCAGCTTCACGATGCTACCTCAAAAGCAGCTACAAAATCGATAAAAGTCGCGGAGGCTCGCTCCGGTCAGGAAATAAGCGAGGAAGAAAGCTTTAACTTTGACATAGAAGAAGAAAGCGACTCGGATTCCGGCGACGACGTCGAAATCGACGAAGAAATCGACGAAGAAGGCGAGTCCGACGGCTTGCAAAAATACAAAAAAATGGAGCGTCCCGCTCCGGCCGCCGGCGCCACGCTTCGCAAACGCAAAATCGTCGCCACCGTCAAAAGCCCTCTTATAGACGCGTCGTTACATGGGCGATTTCGTTTTAAAACGCGCGACGAAGCCGTCGAACGTATTAAGGACGTGGCCGATCGTTTCGTGAAATCCTCCCTTACGCCCGAAGACCGCGACGATGCCCTCATTCTGTGGGTCAAAGGCTACGACCTCACGCCGGACGAGGAAGAAAAAGGCTGCGTCGGCAACTACGCGTTCTTATATTGTGAAGAATTAACCGACGGACGCTTTACCTTGCGCGCCCAAAAGCTCGAGGCCGATCCGCAAAGCCATCCGCAACGCCGCCGTCGTAAAGGCAAGCATCCCGATTGGGGATATTACGTATTGCGTCGCATCAAAAAAGACTGGCGCTACCATTCGGTAGAGGAAGCCTATGCCGATTTGCTGAAATTGGCGGAAGACTTCCCGCAAGTCTCCATTCCCGCCCGCAATAAATTATACACCATCATTTATCAAAAACCGGAAGACAATAACGGCATTCCGTTATACCGGGCGGTGCTGGAAATAGAGCCGAACGGCGACAAGGGCGGTTTCTGCATTACGTGCAAGGAAAACGAGTTCCGTCGCAACACGGGCGCGCCCTCCGTCAACGCCCGCCCTGTCGTCGTTGCCGCGCCCGAAGTGGACGGCAAGCCGGCGGCCGGCTACTTCACCTCTATGCTTGAGATGAAGCGCGCCAAACGTAAGCCTGCTCTTGAACGGCGTAAGCCCGTGACGGGAGCGGCGGAACAAAACGACGTCGTCGAAGAGGAAACCTCCTCAGCCGAAGAATAGTAGGGATAAAGATTCACCCAAGAGTAGCCGTCGTTAATCGAGCGCAACAATGCTTGGCTACTCTTGGGTGAGGAAAAACAGATAATGACCCCTAAGATGTTGAGCGTGTTCTAACCTGTCGAATTTTTCTATAATTTTAATTATAATTAAATAACGATAAGCCCCACGGCTTTATTAGGAGCGCTTAATACATTTTTGTCCTGCGGAGCGCCCGGATATCGCCATGGTCTCGTTGCTTTTTAGGAAAAGCGCGTTTATGATGCGCACATGACGAAAAAAGGGCGACATTATGGGTACGTATCGGGGCGCCTTAACGGCGCTGCTCGCCGGAATGGCGTGCATAACGCAATCCTGCATCGAAACGAAACAAGAGTCCGGGTATAACTTCCGGCAAAAACACACCGACGACGCCGAGCTGAACGGCATGAGCCGCCGCGAGGTGTACGCCCGCCTCGGCAGCCCGTCGTCCGTCTCGGCGGTAGACGTCGAGAAATGGCTGTATATCGGTTCGGAAACGGGACGGAAATCCATATTCGATCCGAAAATGAAAAAACTGCGCATCCTTGAAATTGCGTTTGACGGCGAAGGCAAGGTGGCGTCGTGGCACGAATACGGCAACGAAAACATTCGTCCGATCGATTTTAACGACGACGAAACCCCCACCGCCGGGCATTCCGTGGGCGCCCTGGAACAATTAATCGGCAATATCGGCCGCTTCTCCGGCGCCGAGGCCCCGGTCGAGCCGGAATAATTACGCGCCGGCGTTAATTATTCCTTAGATGTTGCCGCCCTATCATCGGCGTATGGCGAACATACGGATGGATAGGGCATGAGCGATAGTTCCGTCGGTTCCAGGCAGCCTGCGGCCCGCCTAACGGAAAACGACGTCAAACATTTTGCGGAATCTTCCGTTGAAAAGCGACTGGAGCTTACCCGCCGCCTCGTCGAGGCGTATCATTATAAAACCACGCCCGACGCCTATCGCCTGGTGGCCGACGACGTGTTTAGGGTGTTGGCGAAAGATGCCTCGAAAGAGGTGCGCGCCTTTTTTTCCGACTTAATAAAAACCTCCGACAAGGCGCCGCACGACGTCGTGCGCCGACTCGCCTTCGACGAGGTCGAGGTCGCGACGTCGGTGCTTGAGGGTTCGCCGCTGCTTACCGAAAAGGACGTGATGGACGTCATCGCCGAATCGGGCCAAAGCGAGCCGAAATTATTTGCCATCGCCGGACGGCCTTTCGTGAGCAAGCCCGTTTCCTTCGCCTTGGCCGATAGCGGTTTCGGCGCCGTCGCCGCAAAGCTGAGCCGCAACGAAAACGCCGACGTCGGCGAGAAGGCCTTTCGCGTCATGCTCGACCGCTACGCCCAGGAAGAGCGCGCCATGACGGCGCTGTTGTCGCGCGCCTCCGTGCCTCCTTCCGTCATGGATATGGCGGCCAGGCGCATCTCCCATGCAATGTTGCGCGAGATCGGGGAGAAACATCCGTTTTTGCAAGGCGTTGCCTTTAAGTTGATTGGCGCCTCCGCGCAAGAGGTCGGAAAAGTCAACGGAGATTCCGACGCCAAAGACTATGTCGCGTTCGCAAAAAAAATGCGCGAGGCGCATGTGGGCGACGACATCGCGGGCATTATCGCGCTGGCGCTTGCCAAGCCCCGTTTTTTTGAGCATTACTTGTCGCAAACGCTGAACGTGCCGCCGGTAAACGTGCGAAAATTGCTGGAAGCCGATTCGGAACGCGGGTTTTACGCTTTGTACCATCGTGCGAAAATGCCGCCGCATTTATACGGCGCGGTAAAATTGCTGCACGAGGCCGCTAGGCGGGTGCAACCGCTTTTACGGCAAAACGACTTAGCGACGGAATTAAGCGCCTCTAACCGCATGATAGAGACGATGCAATTGCTGGCGGAGGAAAGCGAGGCGGAAATAGAGCATCTTGACTATATCGTCGCCCTCGTTCGGTACAGCCAACGGGTGTTTGCAACGTAACTCGTTTTTGCTAACCTTGTTAAGAAAGCCATTTACTTAAATCGAAAAAAAATATATCATGAAACCTATCCAAATCATCTAAAGGCCGAAATACGCATCTTTCGTCCTTACTTTCCCGCAAAAAGAACGTTCCGAATTTGACGTTTACCTCGCTCTTCCTTGCCATGTCGCACCGCAACTCCGGGGTGGATGAATTCATTTCTTCCTCTTTAGAGAGCGACGCCACCTCTCTCCGCCCGATTGACGCACAGGCTTGCTTACGCATTTTGCTTCCGTATGGCTTCTACTTAATTTCGTCGCGCAAAAGGAACTATATCGGATTTTGGATATCCCTTCTCGCCGCCATCTGCTTGCTTTTCCTCATGGGAACGTATGTCTGGCATATGGTGAACCTCATCCTCAAAGAGATCATGCTAAGCGGCGCCTCCCTGTCTCTCCACCTTGCCGTCGGTTTTTTTGCCGCCGCCATATCGCTCCACCTATTGCTTCTTGCTTCGTTTGCCTTCTTTCATAAGAAATGGGAGTCTCTCTCGTCAAAAGCAGCCGGATTTACGCTGGCAGTACTTTCTGTATTCCTAACGTGTTTCCTTATCGCTTCCGACATATGTTCCGGAAGATTAATCCGCCGCAATGCCTTAAATACGCTTTGGGTTGCTTACGTCCTTTATTATCTCGTCGGCACGTTTTGTTTTTGGCGCATGAGGTCGGAAAAAAAGAAGTCCAATGAAACGGAGGATCCGAATAAGTTTCAGTTGAATATCATCAATCCTTCCAATTCTTTGCCTACCGCCAACGGCACAGAAAATCCTTTCTCCGATGCGTCCGAGGTTGTTTACGTTCTGCATCCTAACAACACAGACCACCTTGCCGCCATCTCAAAAGCAGCAGGAGGGAAAAATTGCACAATTAATCAATCCGGCGCTCAATATCTTTTTAACGTTAACAGCACGCATATTGCCGAGTTGGTTGTGCACGGTGCTGATAAGGAAGTTCCCATAAAAGCCGGTTGGAAATCTTATACGATCCATAACAATAAAGATCAACCATTGTTTTATCTTAATTGTGTCGAAGGGATCGAAATAGATTATCCTCAACACGCTTACATACCTCATATGAGTGGCGATTATGATCAGACTTCGCACATCTGGATTAAGGATGTTGACCGGAATTTTGTCCTCAAAATTGACCCGCCTGCTGGCGACCAATTCTTTTTTATTCGCCGTTCGAACAAAAGGACGAGCGTCGGCTATTCCGCATTGCCGACGTCATCTACCGAGGTGACTGCGCCAACGGAACAATGCACTCCGCAGGCACCCTTCGACGTCGTATAATCAGTTTCGCCATTTCTTGGAATTCCGTCAATCGCTACGGACGTAACTCCGCCAGGTTCGCATCGCTTGTGACGTTAAATTGATTTTCTGTCGTTCCTTCTTTTTCATACGTGTGTTGAAGTAGCCGGCTATTTCAAAAAAAATAAAATTTTAAAAACCTCGTCCGCTCGGCGAAAAAAATGGTTCTTGACTAGCACCAAGACTTTCC
>JBEVNR010000033.1:0-54318 GCA_040507985.1 Rickettsiales bacterium
TTCCGCCGTTTTGCTCGCGCATATATCCGAGCAAAAATAACGCAGAATTTTTTTGATCCCGTACTCGTTCAAATGCCTGTTGCTCATAGACTTTCCTTATATCGGCTAGTCTAGGCGCTAGTCAAGAGCCAAAGAAAAAATAATCGCATATCAACGCCACCGCGCATTACGCAATTATTAACCGTTATTTGTTATGTTAATAATATCCGTTTCGCGCATAAGCGGGGGCTAAGGCGAGGGGCGGACGGCATAAAGCGCGAGCAAGTACGCAAGCGGACATGCAACCAAGGGGGCTTGGGTTAGGTTTATGAGCATTTCGTCGGCCATTAACGCGTCGCTCACCGGCCTGCAAACGGTCGAGAAGCAAATCACCGTATCGTCGGGTAACATCGCGAACGCCAAAACGCCGGGATACGCCAGGCAGCGCGCGGAACTGGGCACGCAAGTCATTGCGGGAGAAGTCGCGGGCGTGCAGTTGATCGGCGTCACCGCCGAAATTAACCAAAACGTCGTGTCCGAAATTCGCAACCAAAGCGGCGATCTGGCGGAAAAAAATACCGTGGCGGAATATTTTTCCCGCATCGAAAATTTATACGGAAATCTGGACGGATCGCCCACGCTTGGTGACCGGCTCAACGATTTTTTCACGGGCCTGCAAGATTTAAGCAACGATCCGGAATTGCTGTCCCTGCGCCAAAACGCCGTGAGCGGCGCCCAGAACGCCGCCGATTACGTCTCAAACCTTGCGACCGACTTGTACGGGCTGCAATATACCGTCGATGGCGACATAGGAACGGCGGTCGGCAACGTCAACGCTATTTTGGGCAATTTGCACGACATTAACAATCGTATCAGCGGGTTTCTTCCCGGAAGCTCGGGATTCGTGAATTTGGAATCGCAACAACGCAATTTACTGCAACAATTGTCGGAATATATTCCCGTCAGCGTCGGAACGGCGTCAAACGGTACGGTTTCGGTCGCCGGTCCCGAAGGCACGTCCCTTCTCGACAGCAGGTTATACAGGCTTGACTATACGCCCTCCCTCTCGCCCGACTCCATTATCGCCGGACAAAATTTCGGCGCGATCACCTTGACGGCGCTCGACGAAAAAGGCAACGCGCAAGGCGTTCCCGTCGATCTTGTCACCGCCGGCACGGGCGACGAGGTGGTCTATGGCGGCGAAAAGGGCAAGCTGAAGGGATTGCTCGAGTTGCGCGACCAAACGTTTCCGGAGTTGATCGGCCAGCTCGACAGCCTTGCCTATAGTTTTAAGGAGGCGGCGAACAAGGAGCACAACGACGGGGTGGCGTTCCCCCCTCCGCAAACGCTCGAAGGCACGCGCGGCATAACGCCGGATTCGCTTCTCGGGTTCGACGGCAAGGTGCGCATCGCCGTGCTCAAGGCGGACGGCTCGCCCGCCTCCAGTCCGTTTCCCGACGAAGATTCCTTCACGCCGCTGACGCTCGACTTAAGCACGCTGGAAAACGGCAACGGCGACGGAAAATTCGACGTCGAAACGCTGGTGAACGAAATTAACTCGTATTACGGCGCGCCGCAAAGCCGCGCGTCGGTGGGCAATTTGCGCAACGTGGGGCTGGTGCTGAAAGATAGCGCGATCGCCGACGGCGGCAGCGCGCAATTTACGCTGGAATACGACAACGTGTCCGCCCAAAACGCGAAAGTGGAAATCGTGGGCGTGCAGGTGCAAGACCCGACGGACGGTTCGACCGGCTACGGCGCCGTGACGGTTCCCTCCGGCAGCTTTACCGCCGCGAAAGGCGAAAGGACGCAGGGCGACCAAGGATTTACGCTTAACTTCTCCGGCGACGACAACCGTTCAAGCTATACCGTCAACGTCACGGTGCGCGTCACCGACGAAAACGGTAACGTGTCGCAAAGCGTCATCGCCTATAACGTGGCCGACGACGTGGCGAGCGGCGGATACAACACGCGCTACGCCGCCCAAAGCCAAAGCGTCACCTCCGGCACGGGGCAACTCTATCCGGCGACGGGCGCGGAATTGTTGCGCGCGTCTTATGTCGACGCCAAGGGCGGCACGGTGCAGCCCGGCGAACAGGGGTATTTGAAGTTAGAGGCGGCAAACGGCCTGCGCGTGGGCATAGACGAGATGGACAGTTCCCACGTCTCGACCGGCGGCGCCACCATAGACGCGACGAAGAAAGGATTTTCCGCCTTCTTCGGATTGAACGACTTATTTCAAACGGGCAATCCGGATAAAATACAAGGGACGGCGGTATCGTTGAAAGTGCGCGACGACATTGCGAAAAACCCGAATTATCTAGCCATAGGCAAGCTCACCCCGTCGGCCCAGCCAAGCGATCCGACCAAGGCGTCGTACGCTTACGAAGTTGGCGCCGGCGACAACGGCAACGCGCGCGCGCTGGCGGGCGTCGGCGGAAAAACCCTGACCTTTGCGGCGACGAACAGCCTGCCGCAAAGCTCGGTGACGCTGGGCGTCTATGGCGCGAGCACGGTCAGCTTTATGGCGACCAAGGCGGAAAAGGCCAAAACCGACCAAGAGGTGGAGCAATTCACCTTCGAGGGGCTGCAAAACATGTTTCAGGAGACGTCGGGCGTCGACGTCGACGCGGAGCTGGCCAAAATTACGGAACTCGAAAGTCAGTACTCGGCGTCCGCCACGCTCATCTCCACCTTGCGCAGCATGATGGACACGTTAATCGGCGCGTTTAGATAGAAGGAATAGAGAATATGCTAGACTTAACGCCCTACACTCCCGGACGCGCCGTGTTGCTGAACGCGCAACGCGCCCGCGACGGCTTAAGCGAAGTGACGCGACAAATATCGTCCGGCGCCAAACATGCCGACTTGTCCGGCTATGCGGGGGACGGCAATTTGCAAACGATTTTATCGTTGCAATCGAGCATTAAGGAGGCGAACGGATATATCCGCTCGAACGCCAACGCCAGCGCGAAGCTCGACGTCGTCGACCAGTCGCTCGACAATCTCGAAGGGGTGGCGAAGGAATTGGCGTCGCTCGCCACCAACCGCCTGAACGGTGCGTCGGGCGAAGACATGCCCGTGGAACAGGTCGCGGACGGATTTTTAAGCCGCATCCAAAACGCGCTTAACGTCACTTATAACGGATCGTTTTTATTTGGCGGCAGCAAGAACGACCGTCCTCCCGTCGAAAACATTAATTACACCTCGATCGTCGGCGGAAAACCCACGGCCAACTATTATAATGGCGATAATTTCGTCGCCACCGTCCGCAGCAGCGCCAACCAGGAAGTCGCCTACGGGGTGAAGGCCGACGAACAGCCGTTCCAAACCCTTATCGGCGCGGTGCATCAATTGATCGAAGGGCACCAAGCGAACGACCCGGAAAAACTGAACGCCGCCCTTGACCTCGCCAATGACGCCGTGTCGCAACTGTCGACCAAACGCGCGGTGGTGCGGCAAAACGCGGACCAGCTGCAAACCATCAACGTCACGCAGGAAGACGTCGCCCTTACGCTGCAAGCCAACTTCACCGACTTGCACGACACCGATATCGTCGAGGCGTCCACCCGGCTTAGCGACATGGAGGCGCTGGTGCAGGCGTCGTACAGCGCGTGGGCGACGCTTAGTAAGCTGCGGCTGAGTAATTATTTACGGTAAACAAAGTGTTACGCAGCCTAGAGGCAACGAAGGCGGGCGATTGCGGCATGGATATACGCGCCTTACGCCGCCCGTTCGACGTATTTATCCAGTATTTTTTTGGATTGCGTCACGCCGTGGAAGAAAATTTCGAGCTTGTCGTGCTCAATGTTGAGAACGGTGCCGTAGCCGTATTTTTTGTTATAGACGCGCTCTCCCACCTTAAAGCCGGCGACGCTGGCGCGCACGACGCGTTTGGACTTGGCTTCTTCTGCGGTAAAGTTATGGCGGTAGGTTCCGTCTTGGCGGCGCGTGCCGGGAAAGCCGTAGGCGCCGTGCACCATGTTGATTTTCTCTATCGCCTCTTCCGGCAATTCGTCGATAAAGCGCGAGGGAAGATTCTGCTGCACTTGCCCGTAATATAGGCGGTTGGCGCTATGCGCAACATAGGCGCGCTTGCGGGCGCGGGTAATGCCGACATAGGCCAGGCGCCGCTCTTCCTCCAGCCCCTTGCCGCCGCTTTCGTCCACTGAGCGCTGGTTGGGGAAGATGCCCTCCTCCCATCCGGGAAGGAACACGGCGTCGAATTCCAGCCCCTTGGCGGCATGTAGCGTCATGACGGCAACCTGATCTAAGGCGCCGGCCTCCTCGTCGCCGTCCGACACCAATCCCACATGCTCTAAAAACGCGTAGAGACTTTCAAAACGGTCGAGCGCGCGCAGCAGCTCGCGCACGTTTTCCATGCGGCTTTGCGCTTCCGCGACGCCTTCTTGCCGCCACATCTCCGCATAGCCGGACTCGCGCACCACGTCTTCGCCCAACTCGCTGAGCAGCGCGTTGTTTTCCATCCGCAGGCGCCAGCCGTCTATTTGCGAGACGAAATATTCCAGCGCCTTTTGCATGCCCGGCCGCATGTCCAGACACGGCCGGGAAAAATGCCGACGCAGCGCCGCCATGCTCGACATGCCGTTCTCCCGCGCATATAGCCGCACGTTGCGCAAGGTGGAAGGCCCCACGCCGCGCTTGGGCAAGTTGACGACGCGCTCGAAGGCGAAATCGTCGTCGTCCTGCGCGATTAGCCTTAAATACGCGATGACGTCGCGCACTTCCTGCCGTTCGTAGAAACGCAGTCCCCCGATCACCCGATAGGCGAGGCCGCGCTCCATGAAACATTCTTCGATGGAGCGCGTTTGCGCGCCGGCCCGCACCAGCACGGCGCATTGCCGCAGCGAAAATCCTTTTAATTGCAGCGATTCTATTTCGTCGGCGATGAAGCGCGCTTCCTCGCGGTCGTCATAGGTGAGAACGACTTTCACCTTTTCGCCCGGCTCGCCGGACGTGTGCAGGGTTTTCCCCAAACGGTCGACGTTATGAGCGATAAGCCCGGACGCCGCACGCAGAATGTTCGCGGTCGAGCGATAGTTGCGTTCCAGCCGCACCACGTGCGCTTCCGGATAATCTTTGTCGAAGCGCAAGATATTGCCCACTTCCGCCCCGCGCCACCCGTAAATGGATTGGTCGTCGTCTCCCACGCAGCAAATGTTGCGGCTTTTTTGGGCGAGCAGGCGCAGCCACAAATATTGCACGACGTTGGTGTCCTGATATTCGTCCACCAGGATATATTTTATTTCGCGGTGGTAGCGCGCCAATATCTCGGCGTTGTCCGAAAATAATTGCAGGCAATAGAGCAGCAAATCGCCGAAATCCGCCGAATTGGAGGACAGCAGCCGTTGTTGGTATTCCTTATAGAGTTCGTCCAGCCGTCCGTCGGCGAAATCCGCCTCGTCGAACCCCGCCAGTTGCCCGGGCGTCAACCCCTTGTCTTTCGCGCGGGAAAGCAGGGCGGCGAAATGTTTGTGCGTCCAGCGCTTTTCGTCTATGCCGAAATCTTGCAAAATCTGCTTCGCCGCGCGCAGCCGGTCGTTGCCGTCGATGATGGTGAAGTCGGATCGCAATCCCACCGATTCGGCGTGGCGACGCAGTATTTTTGCGCAGATGGAGTGAAACGTTCCCATCCACACGCCGATGGACTCTCCCGTTCCGGCCATGGCGTCCAGGCGCTCGCGCATTTCTCCGGCGGCTTTGTTGGTGAAGGTGACCGCCATGATCTGCCGGGGGAGCGCGCCGTTTTCGAGCATGTGCGCGATGCGCGTCACCAGCGCGCGCGTCTTGCCGGTGCCGGCGCCCGCCAGCACCAGCAACGGCCCGTCGATGCGGGTCACGGCGTCGTATTGTTCGGGGTTGAGGGCATCGTACATAATTATTTAACACATCGCGCTTTTTAAAGGAACACCTTAAAGCAGAAGCGCTCTCCGCACAACGGGTAATGTATTAGGCAATGAGGTCGCTTAGCAACGATGCGGCCTTAGCGAAAAGAAGCAAGCCAGGAATCATGAGAAGCAAGATTTCCAAGTTAATTTATAACGTTACCCTGATTCCCCGCGCAGCGTACGGAGCAGCAATTCCACTTTAGATATCTCCGTTTCCGGCAAAATGCCGTGGCCTAAATTGAAGATGTAAGGACGATTCTTCATAACGGCGATACATTCCCTGACGGCGCGCACCAACGTCTCGTCGTCCGCGAAAAGAAGGTAGGGATCGAGGTTGCCTTGAAGCGGCAAGCCGGTTTTATCCCTGACGGAGGCAAGGGGGGTGGCGTAATCGACGCCGACGGCATCGGGGAGAACGACGTCGGCCGTTTCGGCCGCCTGCGTTCCCCATCCTTTCACGAACCATATGACGGGAACGTCCGGGGCGTAGGCGCGAATTTCCCGGACGATGCGCGTGGCCGGAGCGATGCAATACTCCGCGCGCGCGCATAACGGCGCCAGCGTGCCCCAGCTTTCAAATAATTGAATCACGTCCACGCCGGCGTCTATTTGATTTTTCACGTGCGTAACGCAGGCGTCGGTCAGCGCGTTTATCAGGGCGGCGGCGTCGCGGGGAAAAGAGGCGGCGCGGCGACGGGCGCTTGAAAATTCCTTTTCGCCGGGGGTGCCGTACATGTAGAGCAGCAGCGTCCACGGCATGCCGGCGAAACCGATGAGCGGCACGCGCGCGTCAAGGGCGCCGCGCGTGAGGGTTATGCCCTCGTATACCCGGTCGAGCGCGCAAAAATTCGGCGTAAGCGCGTCGTTTTTCGGCATGACGACGCTAGGGCCGGCGTCTTTAACGAAGTCTACCCTACATCCGAGCGCCATCGGTACGGTAAGAATGTCGGAAAAAATGATCGCGGCGTCGAGGTTAAAGCGCGTTATGGGTTGCAGCGTCGCGTCCGCAACGGCGTCGGGCGTCAGGCAAAATTCGACGAAAGAGGGAAAACGCGCGCGCAACCTTCGGTATTCGGGCAGGTAGCGCCCGGCTTGGCGCATCATCCATATCGGAGGAACGGCGTTGGAGGCGCCGCTAAGCGCGCGCATCAACGGAGCGTTTTTTCGCGGCGTTTTGTCAAAGCTGGCCATAGGTGCGCTCCATCGTGTTCCAAATCGGAACTTAACGCGCTACGGTAAGAATGGCCAGTAAAATTTCGTTCAAAAAATAGGGTGCAACCGACTAATCGAAGGATACGGCTTTGCTTCGCTTCATAAAAGGCAAAAAGTCGCATGGAGCTGTCGACTGGGCGCAATTTAGCGTTTAATCCATCTATTTTGTAACAATCTCATATTTTTTTGCCTTGTCGCGGATAAAAAACATTCAAAAAAACTCTGGATTTTACCGTTCCGAAGGCGTAATCTTCCGGTTCTCGTATTTCACGTTGAACGCTTTAATGACGGTGCACGCTATGCGGTTTAGGTATGGGTTCTCTCTCGTCGGGCTATCCGCTTGTCTCTTTCTGGGGATCGTCGCCGGCGCCCCGCTTCATGCGCAGGCGAACGAAAGCTTCGCTCCTCTGGTCGAAAAAATGTCGCCGGCGGTGGTAAACGTCTCCACCACCCAAACGCTGGAGCTTTCCGGCTCTCCCTTAAACGAATTGTTCTCGCAAGAATTTCCTCCCGGCCATCCCCTGTCCGGCCTTCCCGACTTGTTCGAGCGGTTTTACGGGTTGCAGGACGGAGAAAAAGGCGAAAAGCGTAAAACCACCTCGCTCGGCTCCGGCTTCGTCGTCTCGCCCGAGGGGTATATCGTCACAAACTATCACGTGATCGAAAAATCCGAAGAAATTATGGTCACGTTCCACGACGACGTGCAAATGAAGGCGAAGATCGTCGGAACGGACGAAAAAACCGACATCGCCCTGCTTAAGGTAGACGCCAAAAAACCGCTCCCCTACGCGACGTGGGGAAAATCGGACGCCGCAAAAGTCGGAGATTGGGTGATTGCCATCGGCAATCCGTTCGGCCTCGGCGGATCGGTGTCGGCCGGCATCATTTCGGCAAGGGCGCGCGACATTAACTCCGGCCCGTTCGACGACTACATTCAAACCGACGCCGCCATCAATCGCGGCAATTCCGGCGGTCCGCTCTTTAACGCGGACGGCGAAGTGATCGGCGTGAACACAGCGATTTTCTCGCCGTCCGGAGGCAACGTGGGCATCGGTTTCGCCGTTCCCGCCACTCTTGCCGAACCGGTGGTGCGGCAACTGAAGGAATATGGCAAAACGAAGCGCGGCTGGCTCGGCGTCAAAATTCAGCAAGTCACCGACGAAATCGCCGGCAGCTTAGGAATGGAAAAGTCGCGCGGCGCCTTAATCATCGAAGTCAATCCGGGCAGCCCGGCCGACAAGGCCGGCATAAAAACCGGCGACGTGATTCTTTCCTTTGACGGGGTGGAGGTGGCCGAAATGCGTCGCTTGCCTCGCATGGTGGCGGAAGCGACGCTAAACGAAAAAGCCGACGTCGAAATTTGGCGCAACGAGCAAACCAAAACCTTGTCGGTCGTGATCGCCGAAATGACGGAAGACCAGGAAAAATCGACGAAAACCGCCGCCTCTTCTTTTTTGAGCGATAAACCGGGGGAATCCTCCGACGTCCTCGGCATGCGCGTCGCGCCGATAGGAAAAGAGGCGAGGGAACGCTACGGTTTGGCCAAGGACGCGAAAGGCTTGTTGGTGGCGTCGGTGGAAAACGGATCGGCCGCCCAAGACCAGGGCGTGCGCGCCGGCGACGTCATCATATCGGCGAATCAAAAAGACGTGGCGGAGATTAAAGATTTGCGCGACGCCGTCGCCGAGTCGAAAAAATCCGGTCGCCCCGCCTTGCTGATGGTGCAACGCGCCGGCTCCGCTATTTTTATCGCCGTTCCCGCGAAATAACGTTTAAGGCGCGCCATGGAAAGAATGCGGGTGTTGGTCGTCAACGGACCAAACATTAACATGCTTGGGACGCGCGAGCCTGATAATTACGGCAGCGCCACGTTCGACGACCTGAGCGCCTTGCTCGTCAGTACGGCGCGTCGGCTCGATTGCGACCTTTCGCATTTTCAAAGCAACGGCGAAGGGGAAATCGTGTCGGTCATTCAAAAGGCGCGGGGAAAATTCGACGCGCTGGTGTTAAACGCCGGCGCGTTCACCCATACCTCCGTTGCCGTCCGCGACGCCGTGTTGGCTGCCGGAGTGAAAATGATGGAAGTGCATATCAGCAACATCTATAAGCGCGAGCCTTTCCGGCACGTCAGCTATCTTTCCGACGTAGCGGAATGCGTGATATGCGGCGCGGGCATTCACGGTTACGCCCTTGCCATGGAATACGCCGCCGAAATACATAAACACGCGAACGATTTTTAACGTTTTTAGGCGCGTAACAATGCATTCTTCCTTTACGTTTCTTTCCTCTTCTCGCATCGCTATCCATTGCAAGAACGTTTCCGCCCCCCATTTTTTCGCGGGAAAAAATCGCGAAGGCGGAACGCCGACCGCGCAAGAGAAACTGAACGCACAAGCCGGCGTAAGGCGTTGCATCTATTTAAAGCAATGCCACGGCACGGAAATTTTCCTCTTTTCGCCCGAAGACGATTGGCCCGACATGCTTCCGGAGGCCGACGCCGCCGTGACCGCGCGGCGAGACGTGTATTTGGCCGTTAAAACCGCCGATTGTGCGCCGATTCTCATCGACGCCGGCGACGCCGTCGCCGTGATTCATGCCGGCTGGCGGGGGGCGTGCAAGGGTATCGTCGTCCAATGCGTCACAGCGCTGGAAAACCTATCTTCCTTGCCGAAAACGGAGTGGAAGGCGCTGATAGGGCCATGCGTTCGGCAGGAAAATTTTGAGGTAAAAGACGATTTTATCGCAGAGGCGACCGCACTCGCCGGAGACATAGCGCCGTATCTGTCGCACGTTCCGAACGACGCCGGAGAGACGCGCGCCTTTTTCGATCTTCCCCGCTTCGTTTTGGACGCGCTACGCAGCGCCGGCGTCAACGCGGCCATCGAGTCCGGCGTCGACACCTTTCCCTTAGGTTCCGGTTATTACAGCCATCGCCGCTCTACCCAGGCGGGAACGTCTCGTCCGTCGCATAATTTTTCCTATATCGGGGTGAAGTGAGGCTGCTTGCCGTTCTGTTCGGCCCGACGGCGAGCGGTAAAAGCGCCCTGGCGCTCCGATTCGCCCAAGAGCGCGACGTCGTCATTATAAACGCGGACTCGAAACAAGTCTATCGCGACATTCCCGTCCTCACCGCCCAACCGTCGCTTGGCGAAACCTTGCGCGTTCCGCATCGCCTTTACGGGCATATCTCCGTGACCGAACGTTACGACGTCGCGCGATGGGCGACCGAAGCGGCCAAAGAGATTGAACGATGCTTCTCGGAAGGCAAAACGCCGCTGCTGGTCGGCGGCACCGGCATGTATGTTGACGCCTTGTTGCGCGGCGCCTCTCCCGCTCCGGCGGCGCCGGAAGCCGTCACCTTGGAGTTGCGAACGCTGGCGCAGGAATGCGGCGCGGCGCACGTTCACGCTTTATTGCGCATCTGCGATCCCACCTCTGCCGCGCGCATCTCTCCCTCCGACGCGCCAAGGCTGATTCGCGCCTACGGCGTGTACCTTGCCGGCGGCGTACCTTTGTCGGAATGGAACGCACGGCCTCGCGTGCAATTTTTACCCGACGACGTTCGCTTCCTCATTTTTACGCTAGAGCGCGACAAGGCGACGCTCTATGCCCGCGTCGAAACGCGCTTCGACGCCATGATGCAAGGAAAAGCCATGGAGGAAGCTCGGCTGTACCGTGAATTATGTGCGGAAGCGAACGTTTCCCCCGCCGCTAAAGCCCATGGCCTGCCGGAGTTATTGGCGCATTTAAACGGAAGGATGGAACTCTCGGAAGCGATTTCCCTTGCGAAACGCAACACCCGCCGCTACGTTAAGCGGCAATTCACGTGGATGCGCCACCAACTGCCGGACCGGATTGCTCTTACCTCGTTCGACGACGCGGAATGCGTCAAAATAATCGAGACGACCTTAGAGCCTGTAGCGAATTAAGGATCTTGCCTATTTTCGGTTCTTTTTCGTCGTTTTCGCGTCGAAATTTGACCTCCGTAGTCCGCTACTCAGGTCAAATTCCTCCTAAAACCGCCAAAAAATCCCTCGAAAATCGACGAAAATTTAATTCGCTACAGGCTCTTACGTAATAACGCATGCGAATATCGTTGAGATGCTTATTTCTCAACATACGTTTTTTTACAAGCCGCGCGTTATATATAGCGAATCTGCATTAAAATGGGGCAACACATTCGTCATCCCCGCAAAAGCGCGGATGACGAATATAAAGATACAAGTTATAAGATCAGCGTACGTTACGCGCAGACGGCCATGCGCTCGGTTTTATCCGCCTCATCCGTCCGAAGCGCAATAGGAGCGTCTTGGGATTTTGCCGGCGTCGCGTCGGTTTCGTCTTCGAAATCTTTGTGGAGCGTCGCCAGCACCGCTTGACGGGCGTCGTCGTCTTCCTCTTCGCTGCCCGATTTGGCTCCGTCCGGGATGGTCATTTCTTCAAACAATCCGGAATCGGCGTTATGAAGGTGATCCCCGGGGGCTTTCCCTTCGACGGCAATTAATTCCGATAGACTTTTGCACTGGGCGTTTAGCGACGCGCCGTCTTTTACCGTTAAAGTTTCATAATAAATGACGCCGCTGACGACGGCGCCCGGCGACACCAGAATCGTTTTTGCCTTAATCATGCCGTTGGCCATGCCGTCAAGCTGCACGTGGTTGGCCGTAATGTTGCCCTTGACCTCGGCGTTTCTGCGCACCGCAACCGTCTCACACGCAATGTTTCCCTCGACCTTACCCTCAATTTCAAGTCCGCCCTTGCTGACGAAATCTCCGTGCACCGTCATTTCCGCGGAGAGGACGGACGGAATGTGGGGATGGCGACGCTCCGGTCCCGCAATTTTAGGCGTGGCGGCTTTCTTTCTTTCCCTAAAAAACATACTGTCCGGCCTTTAAAAAATTATACGGATTCACCGCCACATTACGGTAACGCACTTCATAATGCAAGTGCGTTCCGGTGCTGCGCCCCGTATTGCCTTGAAGGCCGATGAGTTGCCCCTGCCGAACGCGCTGGCCGGGCTTGACCAGCACCCGTGCCAAATGGCCGTAACGCGTGGAATAAAAATTCGGATGCGTAATTTCCACCAGATTTCCGTACGCGCCAAGGACTCCGGCGCGTAGCACCCTGCCCCCGGCGGTGGCGTAGACCTTAGAGCCGTAGCCGGCGCTCACGTCCAACCCATAATGCACGGCCCGACGCCCGTTAATCGGGTCGACGCGACTGCCGAAAGGGCCGGTAACGCGATAATTGGCCAGCGGCCTTCCGAGCGGCATCGCGGACAAACGGTCGCGGACGGTCGCAAGGGACACGAGGTCGGACGATATTTCAAAAGCCTCCGACGCCGCGCTTAAATTTTCCGGAACGTAGGGACCTCCTTGCCCTGACGCCTCTCCCTGCCTGGCCGCGCGAAGCTTGGGATCGGGAATGTATTTGTCGGAGAGAACGGCGAGTCCGGCGCCGATATGGCGCATGCGCTCGTCCACGCCGCGCCGGAGACCGGCATATAAGGCGGCCTCGCGTTTTTCGAGCGCGCTTTTTTCCTGCGAAGGCAACGGCGCGCGGTTGGCCGGTTCGCGTAAATGGGGAACGGGAATGCCGGTTTTTGAGAAGCCGTAGCGCTTTCCGGTCGGACGGGCGTCCGCCGCCAGACTGAGGCTTTCGGCGAGCATCACCATGTTTTTTAAGCGTTCGGAGGTTTTCGTCAGCTCTTGCTCTAATTGATTAACGCGACGTAGGGCCGCTTTTTCGGAGGAAGATTGCAACGAAGGCAACGCCGTCGTTTTTGCCGGCTCGACCGCGTCCACGGAACGCAGCGCAAATTCAGCATGCGTGGAACGAGGCGCGTTTAGGCTCGTCCCGACGTTTGCGACCGCAAACGCAACGCCGAGGGCAACGACCGCGCCGCACGTCAACAAAAACGACTGCGCCATTGATCCAAGGGAATAGGTATGAATGCGGTCGCCGGAAACAATAACGATTTTACGCTTCTTAAATAGCATATAGGTATAACTGTTTCATGTATTAATAATATTGTCCTGCCTCTAAAGGATACGGGACATGTTATAAATAACAGTAAAAATATCAATTATTTCTGCTATTTGCGCGCATCTTTTCGTTAAGGACGCACTTGAGTAAATTTAATCATAGTTTACCGGGCGAAAAAAATCTACCGCTTATTCCACCATTTTCGGCACCGCGTAATAGCCGTACAGCGACTTAGGAGCGCAGGCCGCCAATATGTCGGAAAGTCCGCCGTCAGATACGACGTCTTGTCTGTGCGGGCGCGATTCCGGCACGACCGACGCCATAGGCGGAACTCCATCGGTGCTCACTTCCTGCAATTTGGCGAACCACCCGACGATGGCGGTCATTTCCCTGCCGAAACGTTCGCATTGCTCCTCGCTGAGTTCCAGTCGAGAAAGCGTCGCGATTTTTAACACTTCATTTTTTTCCATGCGCTTTTCCTGCACTCGTCCATATCCTACGGTGATATCGAATCCACGCCGAGCAATCAAGACAATTTGTCGGAATCGACAGAAAAATCCCTCAAAAACCGCCTAAAAGTTAAATCGCCACGGCCTGTAAGAAGGGCTAATTGACGGCCAGGTAATCGTGAGTTTTTGCAAAAATGCGCTCAAAATAAAACACCCCTCCGCCTTCTCCACCCTAAAAGAGCAAGAAGACAGAGGGGTGAAAAAAAAAACTAGAAAAAAAAATGGAGCGGGTGAAGAGATTCGAACTCTCGACTTTTACCTTGGCAAGGTAACGCTCTACCCCTGAGCTACACCCGCATGTCCAAAATCACCCATATTATTGGGTAATTCTCATTGTAACTCTTTATAAAGAAAAAGCAAGGGCTTTTTAACCTCTTTTTAACGACTTTGAAATACGAAAGCGTGAGGCTTCCGTTCCGTACGGCCTAATAAATGCCCCGTAATAAAAATCTTCCATAGCCAAGTAATAAACTGTTTAATCCCCATTGCTATGCTATATAGTAAAATTTTACTCGAAACGCGTCTTTTTTCTTAAAGGGGCGTTACCATAACAACGCGGCGGCGAATGAGATCGTTTGATAAAATTGCGGGCGCCTATAAATACGTGCTCGGCTCGGTGCTGCTTTCCAGCGTGTTCATTAGCGTTCTAGGATTTTTGCCCTCGCTATATTCCATGCAGTTGCTCGATCGCGTGATGGCGAGCGGTAGCGTCGACACGCTTCTTATGCTTAGCCTAATTATGGTCGTGTGCTCGGTGGTGGTGGGATTGCTCGGCATGGCGCGCTCCGGCGTCGTCTCGCGCGCGCAAAATTGGATAGAGCGCCACGTCACGCCCGAATTGATGGAAGCCGCCGTCCTCCGCTCGTGCAAAGGCGAGCGCACGAGCGTGCAAAAATTCATGTACGACTTAAACACCGTCAACCAATTCGTCAACCAATACGCCATTGCGTTCTTTTTCGACGTGCCGTGGGCGATGGTGGCCCTGATGATTATCTTTATCATTCACCCGATTATCGGGCTGCTGGTGCTATTCGGCGCGGCGGGAATCATCTTGTTGGCGGTGCTGTACGAAAAAATTACCCGCGCCTATATCGAACGATCGGAGGAAATGCAATCGCGCCAAAGCATGTTGGCGCAAGAAGGCATTTTCAACGCCGACGCTCTGAAAGCGAACGGCATGCTCAATAAAATGGTGGCGCATTTTGCCCTGCGCAACGAAAATTACATTCGCGCGCAGGCGGAGGTCAACAAACGTTCGTCGTACATCACCGGCACGCTCAAGATTTTTCGCCTGCTGTTGCAAATGGCGGTGATGGGGTTGGGGGTGTTTTTCGTGCTGGAACACCAAATGTCGATGGGCGCGGTGATCGCCAACTCGATATTGTCGTCTAAAGTGTTCGCGCCGTTCGAGCAATCGATCATGGCGTGGAAATATTTCGTGAACGCGCGTAAAAGCTATTCCGAACTGGAAAAAGCCTTCGGCAACGCCGACGAGACGGAAAATTACGCCGTCTTGCCCGAGGCGGAGGGCGCCTTGTCGCTTGAGGAGGTGGGGTACGTCTCGTCCATCACCCATCGCGGCATCGTTAATAAGATCACTTTTTCGTTGGAGTCGGGAGAAATTCTCGGCATGATCGGGCGCAACGCCGCCGGCAAATCCACCATCGCGAAACTGATGGCGGGCATCTTAGAGCCGTCGGAAGGCAAGGTGCGGCTCGACGGCGTCGACATGTTTCAGGCGGCGGCGCGAGATTACGGGCGCAATATCGGCTATCTTCCCCAAAATTGGCAGCTATTCAACGAAACCGTCGCGAAAAACATCTCCAGATTAGAAGACGTGGAGGAAAACGGCGAGCGTATTCTCGACGCCGCGAAATTCGTCGGCATGCACGACATGATTTTACGCACCCCGAACGGGTATGAAACGAAATTGGGCGACAGCGGCATGCAGCTCTCCGGCGGACAATTGCAGGGCATAGCGCTTGCCCGGGCCTTTTACGGCAATCCGAAATTGATTATTTTAGACGAGCCGACGTCGAACCTCGACAAACAGGGCGAGGAAGGTTTGTTAAACGCCATGCGCATGGCCAAAGAGCGCGGCATCACCATCGTGCTTATCACGCACGACACGGCGATGTTGATGTTGTGTGATAAAATCGCGGTGATAGAAGACGGGAAGCTGCGTAATTTCGGAGCGAAAGACGACGTGTTTCGCGTGACGCAATCCCGGCAAAATTCGGCGGTAATCACGCAGCACACGGCGTCAGGACATACCGCCACCGTCCGCATCAACCGCCCGGGAGCGTAAGGTAACATTCATGGCAAGTCGCATCGTTTCGGCATTGAAAGACCCGGAATTGTCGCGCGTCACGCGCCCGGCAAGAATGGCGTCGGTTATCATTATGGCCATTACCGTTGTAATTTTCGTCTATTGGTCATACGTGGCGCCGCTGGAAGGCGCGGTCGTCGCCATCGGATCGGTGGTGGTGGACAGTAATCGCAAGGTGGTGCAGCATTTGGAAGGCGGCATCATTCAAGAACTGATGGTAAAAAACGGCGACCACGTTAAAAAAGGCGACGCGTTGGTGATTCTCGACAATTCGATGGTGGAGGGCAAGCGCGACTTGTTTTTATGGAACTTGCACGTGCAGCTTGCGACGAAGGCGCGGCTGGTGGCGGAGCGGCAAGGCATGAAACAAGTGCCGTTTGACGAATATCTTGACTCTATTCGCGTGCAAAAGGGCAAAGGTCTAAGCGACAAAGACTTGGAAGAGCTGGAAAAAATCATCGACCAGCAACGCAATATTTTCGCCACCAATAAAAAATGGATAGAAGAGCAGACGAGCATAGGCAATAAGCGCGTCTCCCAAATGAACAATCAGATCGGCGGATTGAACGCGCAATTAACGTCGACTCGCCACCAGATCGCGTTGATTCAAGACGAATTATCCACCGTCGAGCAATTGCTGGCGCGCGGACTTGAGCAAAAACCACGCCTGCTTAGTCTGCAAAGGCGTGAAGCGGAGCTAGAAGGGCAGATCGGCGAATATACGTCGCAAATCGCCAAGGCAAGCGACGCCATCAACGAAATTCGCCTCACCATCAATAACGTGACGACCGAGAGGCAAAAAGAAGTCGCCAAAGACCTGAAGGAAACGGAAGAAAAAATTGCGGAGCTAGAGGAGAATTACTCTTCCGCCAGCAACGTAGCGATGCGTACCGTCGTGGCGGCGCCGCAATCCGGCATCATCACCAACATGAAATACCACACCACCGGCGGCGTTATCGCGCCCGGGGCGCCGATATTAGAGATCGTCCCGCAAAATGACGAGCTGGTGATCGACGTGCGGCTGAAGCCGACGGATATCGACGCAGTGCACGTTGACCAAGACGCGCAAGTGATGCTAACCGCCTATCTGGCGCGGCACGTGCCGAAACTTTACGGCAAGGTGACGCAAGTGTCGCCCGACCGTCTGCAAGACGAAATCACCGGCGATCCGTATTATCTAGTGCGCACCCGCATCTATCCCGACGAATTGGCGAAGCTGGAAAACGACATCGTTCTATACCCCGGCATGCCGGCGGAAGTGTTTTTGCTGACCGGCGAGCGCTCTTTGTTTCAATATCTCTTTTACCCCATTCAGGCCAGTATGAACCGGGCGTTTAGGGAATAGAATAGACCTTGTCTTACAAACGAAACGGATTGAATATTTACGTTCAACCACTGAATCAAATTTCATTGCCCGATCAAAACGAACCGGCATGTAGTGCACGAGCCGGATTGAAAGAATGTCGAGGATTGGGAGCGGAATGACGAGAATCTTGCAAAAACCACCATACATCAACCTAAACGGGAAATTATTAGTTCTTATATGTTTTTAAAAGTTGAAATTTCGGTTGGTTTTCTAGTTAAATGTGAGGGTTTGTGTAAGTCTTGTTAAAATAAAGTTGTATTTAAACATATAAATGCTATTTATTAGATATTATTCCCATACATACCACGCTTACGTCGCTTTATGAAAGACGGCCTTGCCGCCGAAGCCTATTTGCTGCCGTACTTCGCCGGGCGTGATTCCTGCGACGACGCGGAAGGGAAAGCGGCGCGCGCGACGGGTTTTCCGATATGGAACGCACGGGAGCTTCCCGAAGAAAACGCCGCCCTGCAATTAATTCGGTTGCGGCGAACCGCGCGCGACTATGCCACGCGCGGATATTTCCCCGTCGCGCTCGACGGCAACGCGCTCTATCTGGCGACGTGTCGCGCGACGCCGGCGTTTTTCGCCGACACTCAACAATCCTACGCTCCCCTATCGTGCCGTTTCGTCATCGCGTCGCCGAAAAGGCTACACGCCGCGCGCGTTCTCGCCTTTCGCGACAAAGCCGCCGATAGCGCCGCGCACGCCTTGCTAAAAAAATCGCCGCACGCTTCCGCCTACCGCCCGGCGTTCGGGAAAAGGCTATACGAAAAAATACTGGCCGCCGCCATGCTTGCCTGTCTTTTTTTGTCGTGGGAAGATTTTTACGCCGCCCTCTCCTACGCGGCCTTCGCGACATTCTCCCTGGCGCTTACCCTGAAAACCGGACTGTTCGTCATAGGAACGCGCGCCTTTCGCCGCGCGGCGCGGGAAGAGGCCACGGGCGATGACGACGCGTTGCCCGTCTATTCCGTGATCGTTCCGCTCTATCGCGAAGCGGCGGTCGTGCCCTCGCTGGTGGCGGCCTTACGGCGTTTGCGCTATCCGCCGGAAAAACTGGACCTCCATTTGCTGGCGGAAGAGGACGACGCAGAAACGCAGGACGCGCTGGCGAAGGAAGAGTTGCCGGGATACATGTCCATCACGACGATTCCCCCTTCCGAGCCGCGCACCAAGCCCAAGGCATGCAACTTCGCCTTGCCCTTCCTGCGCGGGGAGCGCGTGACGATTTTCGACGCGGAGGACGATCCCCACCCCGACCACTTGCGCGCCGCTGCCGCCGCGTTCGCGTCCGACGAGAAAAAAAGCCTCTATGCCTTGCAAGGGAGGCTGCATTTTTCCAACGCGCGCGACAATTACCTGACCCATTGGTTTGCCTTGGAATATGCCGCCCATTTCGACGCGCTGCTATGGGGAATGCAACGGCTCGACCTTCCCGTCGCGCTGGGCGGCACCAGCAACCATTTCCGCTACCGCGACCTCACCTCCATGGGCGGATGGGACCCGTACAACGTCACCGAAGACGCCGACGTCGGCATGCGCGTCTACCGGCGCCGAAAGAAAACGCGCGTCCTTTTCGCCGTCACCGAAGAACGGGCGCCGAAAGAGGTCGCAATATGGCTTAAGCAACGTTCGCGCTGGATAAAGGGACACCTGCAAACGTCGATGGTGCATTCGCGAAAGCCTCGCGCCGTCGTTAAACGCATGGGCATATGGCGCTTTTTGGGAATGCACGCGTTTCTTTCCATGCCGGCGGCGGTATATTTGCTGTTCCCCTGGCCGCTTGCCGCATGGGGATGGAACGTCGGGGCGTGCGATTTTTCGGGCTGGTGCGAGCGCGCAAGCGGCGGCATTTCCTTCCATGCCGGCATGGCGCTGCTGGTGACCGGCACAGCGCTGCAATCGGCGATGGGCGTGTATGCGCATTGCCGATTTAAGGGAGCGTGGAGGCGTGACGCGAAAGGGTGCGCAAACGCCGCGCTCATGCCCTTATATACCCTGTTTCTCGTTCCCGCCGCCTATATGGCCCTGCGCGACCTCATCCTGGCGCCGTATAAATGGAACAAGACGCCGCACGAGGCGCCGCCGCCGTAAAATTATATGTGATAATCGTCCGGACGTTGCGGCAACTTGCTTTTAATCGCGTCGATTTGGCGTTGCAGGGCCTTCAGTTCGACGAGCGTGGGGTCTTCGCACGTTTCCGCCGCATAGGCCACGAAATCTCCCGCACACGAGGTGGAGAGCGGCGCGCTCACCTGCCTGGCCGGCACCCCGACCATGGTGGCGCCTTCCGGCACGTCCTTCACCACCACGGCGTTAGAGCCGATCTTGGCGCTTTTTCCGACGTATATCGGCCCCAGTATCTGCGCCCCGCACCCGATGATCGCGTTGTCGCCGACGGTGGGATGGCGCTTGCCGTCCTTCCAGCTCGTGCCGCCGAGCGTCACGCCGTGATAGATAGTGACGTCGTTTCCGACGACGGCGGTTTCGCCGATGACCACTCCCATGCCGTGATCGATGAAAAACCTTTCTCCGATCACCGCTCCCGGATGAATCTCCACGCCGGTGATCCATCTAGCGAGTTGGGAGAGAATGCGCGCGGTCAGGCGCATTTTGCGCTTCCACAAGACGTGGGTCAGGCGGTGCGCCAAAATGGCGTGCAGCCCCGGATAGCAGAGCAGCACCTCCAGCCGATTGCGCGCCGCCGGGTCGCGCGAGAAATAAGAGTCTATGGTTTTAAACATCGAAAAAACGGCTTACGTCGGGTTAACTCCGCAAAAATACGCGCCCCGGCGCGAAAAGCCAACGAAATTCCGATTCACAAACCGCCCTTTTCCGTTTACAGTGCGAACAATTTTTCCACAAGGTGTTGTTCCATGCCCGAAATCATATTTAACGGTCCGGACGGAAGGCTCGAAGGTCGCTACGTCGATTCCTTCCATAAGGAAAACAACGAGTTTGCCAACGCCCCCGTTGCGCTGATATTGCATCCGCATCCGCTGCATGGGGGAACGATGAACAACAAGGTCGTCTACAGGCTGTACCAAACCTTCGCGCGGTGCGGATTCTCCGTGTTTCGATTTAATTTCAGGGGAGTGGGGCGCTCGCAAGGGGAATACGACCATGGCG
Organism: Rickettsiales bacterium; assembly: GCA_040507985.1. Lineage (GTDB taxonomy): Bacteria > Pseudomonadota > Alphaproteobacteria > Rickettsiales > UBA6187 > JBEVNR01. Next base: position 20,419 of record JBEVNR010000033.1, read on the forward strand.
TAGGCGAATTAAGCGACGCGGCCGCCGCGCTCGATTGGCTGCAACGCCAAAACCAAACGGCGTCCGGCTGCTGGGTGGCCGGGTTTTCGTTCGGCGCATGGATCGCCTTGCAGCTATTAATGCGTCGTCCGGAAATTAAGCGCTTCATTGCGGTGGCGCCGCCGGCGGTCAACATGGATTTTTCCTTCCTTTCCCCTTGTCCCGCTTCCGGATTGGTCGTGCAAGGCACGCAAGACGCCGTCGTCAAGGAAGCGGACGTGCGGAAATTGTCGGAAAAAATGCGTTCCCAACCCATTCACACCGACTACCGCACGATTGAGGGCGCCGATCATTTCTTTAAAGAAAAGGGCGAGGAATTCGACGCGGAAATAGAGGCGTACGTGCGCGGGGTGCTGGCGGAGGAAAATCTTTCCTTCGACGGCGACGCCGCAGGCGACAAAAGACGGCGCATGGTGATGAAAAATTCGTGATCGTTTCTTTCCCGGGCGGCCCGGTATGGAGCGCGCTGGAAGTTGCGTTGGCCCGAGAAGACGTTACGCGCGGCGATTCGCCTTATCGATTGGAGGATAGGGGAGACGTCGTCGCCTTGCTTTCCGAAAAATGCGGGGAAGTTATTCTCGTCGCAATACAGAAACCTATTGCGATTCATGACGCCGCCTCGTTGATGGCTCAGGCCTTGCGGCATGCGAACGAAGAAATCGGCGCACGCTTTGAGCCTGCCGAACGGCGAATCGTCACGCCGGAGGGAGCGCACGTTCCGTTGACCGAAATGGAGTGCCGGTTGCTCGCCGCGCTGCCGGAAAACGACGTCGCCGGCGCTCTGGCCGTCGCCGCCTTCGGTCGCGACGACGACTACGTGCGCGGAAAGTTGCGCAGCGCCTTTTATCGCTTGCGGCAGAAATGCGCCGAGCACGGAATTCTCCATTTCCCTCCCGCCAGGCACGCCATAAAGGATGACGTTCGCCGCAGGTAGGGTTATGCAAGGTTTAATGAATCAACGACCGTTGCCTTTAGGTAACGGCCGTTGATTGCCGATAAAACAGAGACGCTATCTCTACGTGCGGCGTTTGATAAAACTGGTCGACGGGAACGGCCTCAAGCAACCTATATCCCGCTTCGATTAAAATGCGCGCGTCGCGTTCAAAGGAAATGAGATCGCACGAGATCATGACGACGCGTCCCACGCCGCTTCCGGCGAGGCGTCGCGTTTGCGGCTCCGCGCCGTTTCGCGGAGGATTGACGCATGCCCCGTCCACATGGCGCAGTTCGTCCTCGCGTAGGGGATCGACGTACAGGTCGCGACAATGTACCGACATTTTTCCCGAAGACAAAAATCGACGTGCGGCGTCGTGGGCGCAAGCGACGGCGGCGGCGTCGCCCTCATAGGCCGCCACCGTGCCGACGCGTTCAGCCAAGGCAAAGGCGTAATTGCCGTATCCGCTATATAAATCAACGACGCGCTCGCAATTCGCGAGCCGGGACGCCGCAAACCCGGCGAGAAACAGCCGCCCTTCTTCCGTCGCCTGAGAAAATCCTCCGGGAGGCACGCGGACGCGCACGCTTCCGCAACGCGCCGTTGGGGAATGTTCTCCGACGTAAATCGGCGTCGGCGCTTCGCCTTCCTTTTCGCAGAGGCTAAGGCGGCATAAATGCTGCGCCGAAAACGCCAAAAGCTTTTCCTTATCCGATGGATGAAGCGGTTTTTTTAGGGACATCGTCGCGTCCATGCCTTCGTCGAACGACGCCAACCCTATTGACGACAAGCGGCCGGGGTTTTTGAGGTTTTCACATAGCTCCTTCCATAAGGAAAGCGAGCGCGTAATGGAGGGAACGCACACGAGGCATTCCGTCGCCGCCGTAACGTCGGCGCTTTTTGCGGCGTAAAACCCTATCGACACGGCGCCTTTGACGACGCTCACGTGAAAGCGCGCGCGGGTTCGGGCGCCGTATCCCATTGAGACGATGGGCATGACGGCGCCTTTCTCCGCGCCCAATCGCGCACACGCGTCGCCAAGCAAGCTTCGTTTAAAATGGAGGTAGGTTTCCGTATTTAGGTGCTGCAAGCCGCACCCGCCGCACGCGCCGAATTGCGGGCATTCCGGCGCTTTGCGAAGGGACGAGGGAGAAACGAGAGCGACGATCTCCGCGCGGTTTCCCTTGTCGGACGCGCGCAACGTCGCTTCGTCGCCCGGGCACGCATAGGGCACGTAATATTTTTTGCCGTTCCATAGCGCGACGCCGTCTCCGCGCGGGGAAAGACGCTCGACGGTTACGGTGAAAAATCCATCCGAGACGTTCATGTCGTTATGCTCCCGCGTTGGCGGCGCCGACGTTCACGGAAAAACGTCGAGAGCGCGGCGGCGCATTTTTTTTCCAGCAGCCCGCCATAGACTTCCGGAACGTGAAAACAGGTTTTTTGCCGAAAAATTTGCGCCCCGGATTCCGTTCCTCCGCCCTTGACGTCATAGGCGCCGAAATAGACGCGACGAATGCGGGCAAACGACAAGGCTTGCGCGCACATGGGGCATGGCTCGAGCGTAACATATATGTCGCAATACGGCAGGCGGTCGCTTTTCAAAAACGCGCAGGCGCGGCGCAGGGCGACGATTTCGGCGTGGGCGGAAGGATCGCGGCCCGTGCGCGTCGCGTTATGTCCGCGCGCGATTTCTTTGCCCGCAGAGGAGACGACGACGGCCCCGACGGGAATTTCTCCCGCGTCTTCGGCTCGCCGCGCCTCTTCCAATGCCGCTTCCATATGCAAAAGTTGAGGAGAGCTACGGAGCGTCACGGAAAATTTCCCGTTCTTCATATTCGGCGCGAACGAAATATAGTCCGCAGGCCGGAGCGGTCGGGCCGGCGGCGGCGCGTTTTTTCGCGGCAAGGACGTCGGTTATCCACGCGACGTTGCGTGCGCCCCTGCCGATTTCGGTTAAGGAGCCGACGATGATGCGCACCATATGGTGTAAAAAAGACGGCGCCTCCACTTGAAAACGGACGAACGCGCCTCCGCCGCGCCCTTCGGTTTCCACGCGCAGCGACGTTAAGGTTTTTACGGGAGACTTCGCCTGGCATTCGCTGTCGCGGAATGAGGTGAAATCGTGCCTTCCCGTTAAAACAGCGGCGGCGTCCCGCATCGCATTAACGCATAGGGGTACATGAAGCTCCCACGCCCGACCGCGAAGCAACGGCGCGCCGGCGCGCCGACAAAACATGTCATACCGATATATGCGTTTCGTGCAGGAAAAGCGGGCGTGAAAATCGTCCGATATTTTTCTCGCGGACAATATGGCGACGGGATGCGGCCTAAGGTGGGCGTTCAGCGCGTCCCTTACCGTCTCTTCCGCATACTCCCTCGGCAAGTCGACGTGAAATACCTGCCCTTCGGCATGCACCCCGGCGTCCGTCCTGCCCGAGGCGAAAGCACGGACGTCGGCGCCGCAAAAGCGCCTGACGGCGTTTTCAATGGCTTCTTGCACGCTTGGAGCGCCGGATTGCCGTTGCCATCCGTTAAAGGGGGAGCCGTCATATTCGACGACGCATACATAGCGCATAGCATTAAGAACGGAATATAACATCGAACCGAAACGTTTTTCTTTTTTACTTTTTAAAAAAGAAAATGTCAAAAACCTTGCGTGGTACGTCATTAAAGCGATAGCGAGCAAACCGGCAACAACAAGAAAATTGATGCATTAATCGTTGCTTTGCCTCCTCTTTCGTCCGCAACAGCATCGCAAACAGCATGCTAAGCTAAGCAGAATACATATAAGAATAGCGATTAAGCCGATGATGAACAGAACCTGAATGACGTAATATTGAATTTCGGTCAAGTATATTCGATGAAAGGCGATGGACGTAAGCCATTGTTTCGGCTCGTCTTCGCAAAATTGCTTGAGCAGGTCGAAGGCGGTGGAATTCACGAAAACGGCTTTGGTAGTTTCGGACGTCATGTCGACGTAAGTGAGGTTCAGGCTATCGGCGGCAAAAACGGGATAGGGATCGGAAACGGACGTCATGTCGCCGACGCCGGCCGTTAGGGTAAAAGCATCATCGGCCGTTTTATTTTTGGCGGAAGAGATTTTTCCTCGACATGCGCGAGAAGGGTTGCATTCCGTGACGTTACATTTGCAGGTAAATTGTAGCGCGATCGGATAAGCGGAAAACGCGTCCCTTCCCCATCCGTCGGCGCAAAGCAGTTCTCCTACGCGATGCGAAAATCGCACGGCGACGGTTATGTTGGTCGCTTCTCCTTCGATAGGGTCAAGGATGCGCTCAATGCTGAGGTCGACGGGTTTGGCGGCCAAAGAAGCCGTAACCCATAGCGACCCCAGGAAAAGAACGGACGGACGCATAGTAACGAAAGGTGGAAACCCGAGATGCGATGTGCGTAGCTATGCGCAAGCGAGGCTATAGACGAAGTAAGTGAAGATGATGAAACCACTATACCAAATAGCGGAATGAGCGGCAAATTATTAAAATCCGTGCCGCCGCCATTTGCTTAAGCGCGCCGTGCGCATGCGTCACCGCGAATCCCCTAAATTTCCCCTCGCCCTCGTCCTCGCGTGAGTCATGCCGCTATTTTTTTTAATCAAAGTCTATTTACGCTGCGCTTTTAATAATCTCCCTTACTCACCGTTTGGTTATCAAGAAATCCTTACAAGAAGGGTTTACGGCGAGCAAGGGGAATTATTATAAGCGAACGCAACGCATCGACGTTGCGTTTTAGTCATTAAAGGTTGCTTATGTAAATTCCCGTGAGGAAATACCGGACGATAGCATAAGATGCAGACGAAGAACGCGCTTACCGTAGCAAGCGCAGCGGAAGCGCCCACAATATCGGCGTTAAAGCGAACGTCACCGAAGCGCGCAGGGAGAGAGCGGCGCCGAAGGAGGAGCTGCCGTTACGTCTGGAAGTCGGGCGCGCGTTCGCCGAAGTGGGAGCGGCGCTTCCTGTCGGGGTTGTTATCGTAAAGGATGACGTAGGCATGCGGGTTTCGGTCGTCGTGGCATTGGCGGTTGCGTTGCGAGAGGCGGAGGACGTCGGGCGCGGCGCGGAAGAAACGGTGGAGGAAGGTGCGGAAAAGCATTTTTCCACTTCCGGATTTGAGGCAAAGTAAAGGAGCGTGCTGCCCGTAACTTCCACAACTTTTCTGAACTGCGCCTTTTCCCGCTCTCCTATCTCGATTGATGTGCCGAAAGGGGCTTTGGTTCCCGGGGGAACGGCGCCTTCATCCACTCTCTTTTCTCCCCAAAGGGCAATGACATACGGTCCGTTCGGATCAAACGGAAGCAGCGCGACGCCAAGCGTTTCGTTGGTATGGGGAGTAAAGAAGGGTACGCCTTTGTCGCTTGGAATAAGCACGACGACGGTGCGCGTAAATGGGTAAATGCCAAGCGGAACGCGAACGAGTTTTTTGTCTTTGCCTGCGATCATTTGTGCCATGTCGTTTAGATTGTGAGCGGAGGGAGCCAGACGAAGCAGGTCCAAAAGAGCGTCGGAGGAGGTCGCGCGTTCGGTAAGGTCGTGATAGGACAAGTCGAGACGGGACAAGATGAATGCGTCCTCCATGTCGTCGCTTCTGCGTTGCAAAGGATTCACCTTGAACCCTGCCTGGACCACTATCTTGCTTTCTCCGGAAATAACGTTGCCGTAGAATGTGCCGTTATAGCGTTGGCCCGCGCCGAGGTACTCGGGGTCGACGAAACTTTCGCTAAAGCGTAAGGAATCGCCGCGAAAGAGAAATGCCTTATCGTCGGTTGCATTCGGCAATATCACCAGCGTATAGTCTTTTGCTATTCCGTCGCATGAAGCGGCGTTGGCGCCTGACCCGCAGAACGCCGGCAAAAGGGAAAGAAGCGAGACTAGCCGCAAGAGCTTCATCGTGGCGAAGGCGCGTGATTGGACTTGGATGTGCGAAAGTCGTGAGGGGGTGAAAGCGCTAAAGAAAAAAGCGTGTCGAAAGAAGACGAGGGGCGAGTGTACACAAAATTTACCAAAAGGTATTTTCATTATACCACTTATAGTAAAAAAATCAATATGCCGTCTTTATCCTCAATCCAATCCACAATAGATACGTTATCCAAAGCTCCGTCATTCCCGCGCAAGCGGGAATCCAGGCAAAATAAATTTTGCGCACGAAGTGCGCTCGATTTTTAGAAAATAAAGAGCGCTTCGCGCAGATTGTGTGGCGCTAGATTCCCGCCTGCGCGGGAATGACGAAGGAGGAAAGTGGTTAATGCGTTAATTCATGTTTTTGCCCTGCAAATTTCCTATGATAGCTCCAAACAGATTGCAATAGACTCACGGTTATGTTATGAATCTCTCACCGTTTATTACACCTTATTCTTTTCCGAAAGAACATAGTTCCGTTACTTAAGCTGACGTAAACCGTACCGCATCTCTTTGCCATAAGCAACATGGCTGTGCCCGACATCATAGAGGCCTTACAGGACGACCCTTTTCGCGAAAGCGACAAGGCGGAAACCGTCATCGTAAACGGGCATGTCATTCCTCTCCCGTATCGTTATCTGACGCGTTCGAAAAAGCTTGATGACGGCAAAACGCCGGATCCGGAAGACCCGATCGTACAATGGGCGAAAATCCATAGCGAAAAATGCTTCGGTTTCACCCTTGACGGCAAGCCCATGGCCGATCTGATGAACAAGTGGGTCAACCATCACGTGATTGAGAGTTTCAAGTATGGAAGAACAAATCTATTCAATCTGTTCGATGATGGCGCCAATCACAAGGTTCTATGTATGCGCGAAGAGATAAATGGAGCGGTAAGCGTATTTCTCGATCCTAAAAATTCGGACGACAATCCGAATCGATCCATTCGCAATTATTGGCCTAGCCCTGACGGGTCGCTCGTTACCGTAGAAATAACCGAAAACAACGTCGAAGATACGACGATGCGGGTGTATGACGTCGACACCAAACAAGTGATAGCGACGCGCAACGGTTGTCGCTATCTGAACGTCGATTATGTGCCGCGCATCGACGGATCGAAGGGATGGGACGTTATATATCTCTACCCCGTGGGCGATGACAAGAGACGATGTTCGAAGATTCTTAACGTTAGCGGAAGAGAATCCGGAGAAGACGACGGAACTCTGTTTATGCCGACGCAACCTAACGCATGGTCGCACGTCTACTACCTGCCGAATGAGAAAGGCGAACCTTCCGGATACCTTGCTTGCATCGTTACCGTCGGAACAACCTACGATTACGACGCTTACATTCGCCTTTCCGGAGGGAGGGATTGGACGCCCGTTCTTGAACAAAAAGAAACGGCCCTTGTGCCGCTCATGGTAAAAAACGGGCGTATTGTGGCAAAAACTACCCTGAATGCGCCGCACGGCAAAATCGTTTCCATTGACCTGAATAACGTTAACCGAAGTAACTGGCAAGACTTGTATGTCGGCCCGAAAAACGGCTTGATCAAAGTATGCGATTCATACGAAAACAATATTTTCGTTATTCTGCGTATTCACGATGGAGAGCATGACGGTGACAAGGTTCAGGTCTATGACGTCAATACAGACTCCGTTATTGACGTTACGGGAATTCCTGATTTCTGTAACGTCGAGATTGTCGTTCCAAGCCCGGGGACGAACAATCCGCCGCTTTTTACGATTGGCGGATGCCGACACAAACCACACGTCTATAGATTATCAGACGACATGAATATCCAACTCTGGAATAAATCTCAGGCGCCATATGATCTTGGCGATGATTTTACGGTGAAGGCCGAGACGGTTCGCGTTCATAAATCACAACTTTCCATGGACGGAATTGAGCCGGAGGCAGCGAAAGATTTGTTTGACGAGAAAGGCTTTCTACTCATTCCCGTGATGCTGGCCTATCATAAAGACACAAAGCTTGACGGATATGCGCACATGATTGTGGAATTTGAAGGAAAGAATGAAGCGATACACGAATTTTTTGCTAGCTCCGTGACGCATACGTTCATCATGAACGGCGGGATTTTTGCTCAAATTTTTATGCCGGGCGGGCGCGAGAAAGGAGAGGAATGGAAGAAACTTGGAAGAGGCGACAATAAATTCAATCAAGTGCCCATATGTAAGGCGGTACTCGATTATCTCACCGATACACAACAAAACGGAACCAAATACGCAAGCGCGGAAAATATTTGTGGATGGGGCACCGGATTCTCCGCCAACACGATGCTGCTTACCGAGATAACGTATCCAGGTTCTTTTGGCCGTCTTATTTTGGAAAATGGACGATATAATATGCTTTCTTGTGCATTTGCAGGATGGGAAGCGTATTACAGAGAGGAAGCGCCTGCTAATCCGGAAAAAGCGCTGGAAGCGTCCGCTTTATACGCCTTGCCTCTCAGCGTCAAAAAAGGCAGCAAAATACAGGCCAATCTATTTTTCTTGTGCGATTTCCATAACGGCAGATCGCCCTGTGGGAATAGTTTTGTGATAGTTAAGGCGATCGAAGCGCTTTCTCCGAGCGCTCAGATGTGGATGCTCTGTACTGAAAACAGAGGCTATTCCCTAGGCGGAGCGGACCGCAGTCAGAAAATAACGCTCGCGGAAAACAGAATCTCATTCGCCTTTGGGGATAGTTCGTCTTCCTAGGGAAACTTTTGAAACGCCGTGCGCATGTGGTTGCCGCTTCACTATTGCATTCGCTTGCGATGCGTCCGCTCGTTGACATAACTGACTTTTGGCGTTAGGCAAGGAATAAAAAAAGATTTTATGTTTTTTTCCGGCATAGCCTAAAATTCCGCGCGGAAGCCGTTGCGTAGGACGGCATTATGTGTATAATGCCCGCTTACGTCACATGCGGCGCGCATGATTAAGGTGGGCGGCTTCGCCCTGAAATTGCGCCGCAGAGGAAAAAACCTTAATGGAGTTATAAATTAGTGTCCTACAAACCTTCCGTGTCCATGCGTGAGCTTATCGAAGCGGGCGTACATTACGGCCATAAAACGTCGCGGTGGAATCCGCGCATGGCGCCGTATATCTTCGGCGAACGCAACGGCGTGCACATCATCGACTTGCAGCAAACTTTGCCGCTCGCCTATCGCGCCATGCAAAAAGTGTTCGAGGTCGTGCGCGACAACGGGCGCATATTGATGGTCGGCACCAAGCGCCAGGTCGCCGATGAGGTGGCGCAAACCGCCCAACGTTGCGGCCAATATTACGTCAACCACCGTTGGCTCGGCGGTATGCTCACCAACTGGAAAACCGTTTCCCGATCCATCCGAAAGCTAAAGGAATTAAACCGCTTCCTGGAAAAAGAAGAGTTTGAAGGGTATACGAAAAAAGAAGTGCTCGGCTTTCGTCGCCAGCAAGAAAAATTGAATCGCTCCTTAGGCGGCATCACCGAAATGGGTGGTTGTCCCGACTTGATTTTCGTGATCGACTCCAATCGTGAAACCTTGGCGATGCAAGAAGCCCGTAAGCTCGGCATTCCGATCATTGCGGTGCTCGATAGCAACTCCGATCCATCCGACGTTGATTATCCCATTCCCGGAAACGACGACGCCACGCGCGCCATTCAACTTTATTGCCGTTTAATTCAAGAAGCGACGCTTGCCGGCATCGAGCAAAGCTTGCGCGCCAGCGGCGTCGATCTGGGCGCCGCGCAAGATGCGCCGCAATTCGAGGCGGCATTTAAAGAGGCGGGCGCGTCGGGTGACGGCGAAGGCGAAGCCGAGGTAAAAAAAGCGGCGTCTAAATAAAGTCAAACCGTTAAGTCAGGGAAAATATGAGGAGAAATATATGTCCGTAGCGGCGTTAGTGAAAGAATTGCGCGACAAGACCGGCGCACCGATGATGGATTGCAAAAAAGCCTTGGCGGAATGCAACGACAATTTAGAGCAAGCGGTTGATTGGTTGCGTAAAAAAAGTGCGGCCCTTGCCGGCAAAAAAGCGGATCGCGTGTCCGCCGAAGGCATGGTCGGTGTGGGCGTAAAGACCCACGGCGCGCAGCAAGTCGGCGTGTTGGTGGAGTTAAACTCCGAAACCGATTTCGCCGCAAAAAACGATCGCTTCGTCGCGTTGCTCGACGGATTGGTGGAAGCCGGCTTCTCCGCCGGAGGCGACCTCGAAAAGTTAAAGTCCGTAAAATTGCCTTCCGGAAAAACCGCCGCCGATGCGGTGACGGAATCCGTCGGCGTGATCGGCGAAAATTTGCAGGTGCGCCGCTGCGCGGAGTTGTGCGGGCAGGTCGTCGTGCCGTACGTTCATAATAAAGTCAGCGAATCCGCCGGAAAAATCGGCGTGCTCGTGGCCGGAACCACGACGGGAAATAAAGACGCCGCCGCCGAATTTTTGAAAAAAGTGGCGATGCACGTCGCCGCCTTCCGTCCCCAATCATTAAAAACGGAAGAGCTTGACCAATCTCTCGTCGAGCGCGAGCGCAACGTGCTCACCGAACAAGCGCGCGAATCCGGCAAGCCGGAAGCGGTGATCGAAAAAATGATCGAAGGCCGTATCCGTAAGTTTTATTCCGAAGTGGTGTTGTTGGAACAGCTTTTCGTGATGGACAATAAAACGCCGGTGAAGGATGCGCTCAAAGAAGCGCAAAAAGAAATCGGCGGTGAGTTGACCGTCACCGGTTATGCGTGTTTCGTGCTGGGCGAAGGCGTGGATCGCGAAGCAAGCGAAGCGCAGGCGGCATAGTTTAAGCGTAGAAATTAAGGTGTTGCGATGGGGCTAAATCCAATTTTATATGCGCTCTTATTGGCGTTAGACCTGTTGCAATACCTTATTTTATTTTACGTCGTCTTGAATTTGCTCATTCATTTTGACGTAGTCAACCGCCGCAATAATTTTGTTTCCAAATTATACGCGATGTTTTCCGGAGTCGTGGAGCCGATTTTCTCTAAGGTGCGCCAATTTCTTCCCGTCTCGTTCGGCGGCCTTGATTTAAGTCCGCTTATCGTGTTGTTCGCCATATCGGTGCTGAAATATGCGATCGTTTATTACGGCGCCGGCCAAGAAGTGAGCGGACCAGCCTTGCCGTGAAACTGTATGTTTACGATCATTGCCCGTATTGCGTGAAGGCGCGCATGATTTTCGGACTGACGTCGACGCCGGTCGACGTGGTCTATCTTCCTAACGACGACGAAGAAACGCCGATACGCATGATCGGCAAAAAAATGTTGCCGATTTTAGAAAAAAACGACGGCACGTTTTTGCCGGAAAGCTTAGATATCCTCGCCTATGTCGACGCCATGAAAAACGGCGCCCATCAACCGCCCACAAAGCGGGTCCTCGCCGTGGGGTTTGTGCGATGGGTGGTGTTTTTCTTTTTTCCCGTGCTGCATAAAAGCGCCTTCGTTCGCTCGGCGTTGCAGGAGCCGAAGCATTCCGCGTTGGAAAAAGGCGGCTGTCCGCGCTTGGCGGCGCTGTTAGAGAAGCTGGACGTGTTTTTCTACCCTCTCGCCATGCCGCGCTGGGTAAAGGCGCCGCTGGAGGAATTTAATTCCGAATCGGCGCGTCGCTACTTCATTAATAAGAAAACCACTTATATCGGCGATTTTGACGAGAATTTACGCCGCTCTCCCGACTATATCGATCAAGCGAACGGATGGCTGCGGGAATTGGACGCGTACCTTGCGGAAAAAAAAGATACGGAAACTTCTTTGTCCTACGACGACGTTCACTTGTTCGCCGCATTGCGCTCCTTGTCCATCGTTAAGGGATTGCGCTATCTTCCGCACGTTGAGGAATATCGCCAACGATTGGCGCGCGCCTCGAACGTACCGCTTCACGACTCCATTGCGCTATGACCGCCTTTGCATCGCAAGAGCGGGTGGAGTGTTCCAGACGTTTTGACATAGACGTCGGCCATCGTTTGCGGGGCCACGAAAGCAAGTGCGCGCATTTGCATGGGCATCGCTACGGCATCGAGGCCCATTTTGTCGCCCCCACGCTTGACAACATAGGACGTACCGTGGATTTCGGCGTGATTAAGGAGCGTCTCGGCGCGTGGCTCGACGCGCATTGGGATCACGGGCTGATCTTATGCGAGGAAGACAAGGCCATCGGCGACGCCATATGCGGCGCGTTGCCGTTTCAGCGCCTTTATTATCTGCCGTATAATCCGACGGCGGAGAATATGGCGCGCTATTTGTTGCACGACGTGTGTCCGGCGCTTTTTAAAAACGAACCTTACGCTTGCGTGCGAGTGACGGTGCATGAAACCCCCAATTGCTCCGCCGTCGCCGCGCGGTGAGGCGACGCCGTATGTATTGATTATTGCCGGATCGGACCCCTCCGGCGGGGCGGGGTTGCAGTCCGACATAAAAACCGCCTTGGAGAGCGGGTGCGAATCCGGCGCCGTCGCGACCGCGTTGACGGTACAGACGGGCAGGGGAGTGCGCCGCGTTCATTCCGTCTCGTCTCGCGCCGTTGCCGAGCAATTGGCGGCGCTATACGAGGACGTGCGGCCGGACGCCATAAAAATCGGGATGATCGCCTCCGCCGCCGTCGCGCGGGCCGTCGCGCCGTGGCTGGAAAAATGGCGCAATTCCGGCGTGCCGATCGTTGTCGACCCCATATGCGTCTCGTCGTCAGGTCATGCGTTGCTCGACGAAAAGGGAAGGGCGGCGCTAACGTCGCGGCTTTTTCCCCTTGCGTCCGTCGTTACGCCAAACGAAGGGGAATTGCTCGCGCTTATGGGAAAAAGCGACGCCCAAAGCGCGGCGGAGGCGTTTTGCGTGCGGTACGGCGCCGCGCTCGTCATCACCGGAGGGGAAGGGGAGGGCGCCCGCGCCGTCGACTATCTTATAACGAAAGGACGCTGCGTTTCCTATGCGTTTCCGCGCGTTCCGAACGGGGAGAACGTGCGCGGCACCGGCTGCATGTTTTCTTGTGCGCTCGCCTCCGCTCTGGCGAAAGGGGAGGGGATCGACGACGCCGTTTTTTCCGCAAAGCGCTACGTTTTTCGCGCCGTCGCCGGATCGCGTCCTTGCGGCGAGGGAAGGCCGGTCGGCGGGCGGCTGTCATTGCTATAACTTTCGGGCAATATATTCCCTCACGGCGTCGTAATCGGCGGAAACCACGTCGTAACGCTCCGTCTTTCCTTCCAGCGCCGCGAGCGCCGGGGGCAAGGGCAAGTCGTTCGGGTAAAGGGCGGCGCGGCACGCGTCGGGAAATTTCGCGCGGTGCGCGGTGGCTAGCGCGACGACGGGTTCTTTTTCTTCAGATTCTTCGGCGTAACGTTCGGCGGCGTAGACGCCCGTCGCCGTATGGGGATCAATATATTGCCCCGTTTTTGCCAAGGTTTCGCGCATCGTGGCCATGGTCTGCGCGTCGTCGCATCGCCGGGCGGCAAATATGTCCCGGGTTTTTCGGAACGTCTCCTCCGGTACGACCATGCCGCGTTGCGCGAAATCTTCCATCAGCCGCGCCGTTTTCGCTCCGTCATGGTCGTTTAAATCGAACAGCAGGCGCTCGAAATTGCTGGCGGACTGAATGTCCATACTGGGCGCGAGCGTGTGCGACAGGGTTTCGCGGCGGTAATCGTTTCGGCTAAAGAAACGGTAGAGAATATCGTTGGCGTTGGTGGCGACGATAAGCTTTTTTATGGGAAGGCCCATGCGCCCGGCGACGTATCCTGCGAAAATATCGCCGAAATTTCCGGTGGGAACGCTAAACGAAACGGCGCGATCCGGCGCTCCCAAGGCGAGGGCGGCATAGACGTAATAGGCGATTTGCGCGACGATGCGGCACCAATTCACCGAATTGACGGCCCCGAGCCTTATCCCCGCCGCCTCGAAAGGCGCGGCGTACAATAATTTCTTCACGATGGCCTGGCAATCGTCGAAATTGCCTTCTATCGCCACGTTATGCACGTTGTCGGCGATAAGCGTCGTCATTTGGCGGCGCTGCACGTCGGACACGCGTTTGTGGGGATGTAAAATAAATAACGAGACGTGCGGACTTTCGTAGCATCCGTAGAGCGCCGCAGAGCCGGTATCGCCCGAGGTGGCGCCGATTACGGCGAGTTTTTCTCCCGATTCCCCTAAAAATCGATGCAAAATGCGTCCTAAAAACTGTAAGGCGAAATCTTTAAACGCCAAGGTGGGACCGTGGAACAATTCCAGCATAAAGAGCCGCTCGCTTAGCTGCGTGAGCGGCGCGACGGCGCTATGGGCGAAGCTTTCGTAAGATTGGCGTACCATGCTCCGCAGCTCGTCCTCCGGAACGGCGTCGCCGATGAAGGGGCGCATCACCGCGAACGCCACGTCGGCGTAGGGCTTTCCCCGCAGCGCAAGAAAATCTTCCCTCGTCCATTCCGGCATGTGCGTCGGAAAATACAACCCGCCGTCCGGGGCCAGCCCCGCAAGCGCCGCGCGGCGAAAATCGACGAGGTTCTCCGAGTTTTGTGAACGGGTGCTGCGGTAAAGGACGGGCTTCATATGCTTTAACTATTGGATTGCGTGACGTCTTCGCTCCTTATATAAGAAAAAAAGCGCAAACATAAAGTTTTTCTCTTGGAATTTATAAGAAATGCCGGTAGAAGTCCTGTTGCATATCGCTTAACGCTTTGTTAAGCGTTTTATTTACCGTTTGCGGTGCGCACCCTTAGCTCAGCTGGATAGAGCATTTGACTACGAATCAAAAGGTCGGGCGTTCGAATCGCTCAGGGTGCGCCATTTTCTCCCTACTCTCATAAGGGTTTCGCTTAATTTTGGTCGGATTCCGATTCTTTAGCCACTTGGTCGTTGAGCACGTTTTGTGTGCGCGGAGAGTTTAGGGTGCGAATGGCGTCGCGCAGTTCGGCCGGATGCGCTCCGGCGACGTCAGGGCGGAAATGGCGTGAATGGACCGCTTCGGTCATGGGAACGACGTGCGGCTTGACGCGGATGCCGCCGATCTCCTCGCCCCCCTATTTCACGCGCTCGTCGTTTATAGGTGAGCGCGCTTTATCTCAGCGTTTTTATGAAAAATCTATCCGTATGTGCCACCCTGAAAATATTTATTAACTTAACCGTTTATGGCAGTCAAGGGCAATATTTAAGATATTCGGGCCGTTATAAAAGACTTTGCCTTAGCAAATAGACTATAAACGTCGTTTCGCGTATGGTACGATTACCGAATTGTATCCACCGTGCCGCGAGAACGCCATGCCCGTTTTTTGTCGCGTTTCCTTAGGCGACGACGTTGCGAAAGCGGCGGCGCGTTATGTTTTTTCCTTGCCCGACGCCGACAAATCCGAAGCGATTTTGCCGACCGGTCCCATTTGCGTGGCGGCGAGGGAGGCCTACGCCGAACTAGTCGGCCCGTCGAGCGGAACGGCGTTGCCGATTTTTCGTCCGATGGAAGACGCGCTCGAGCTATACGGCGCCAGCGCCGAAGACGGGCGTGCGTCCGTCTTGTCGGCCGGGGCGACGCAAGCGTTTTTAACCTCCGTCATCGCGCGTTCGGGCATGGGGGAGCCGTCGGCGCGCCGGCAAGCGACAGCGGCCTTCGACGCGGTAAGAACCGTAGAGGAGCGCTATGGCGGCGTCGCTCCCTTAGCGCGCGCCGCGCGACGGAGCGCCGAAGAAAGCCACGGATTCGCCGCCCTTTTCTCGTCGTGGAACGCCTTGTTTGAGCATAACGGATACGAAAGCGCCGCCGCGTGCAAAAGGCGTCGGTTGCGCCATTGGCGCAGACGGTGGGCGTCCTTTCCCCCCGAACGCTCCGTCGTTTTTCTTCCCTCTCTCTTCACCGATTACGCGACGCGCCGCATCGCCTTTATCGTCGCCTCGCTGCCCGGCGGCCACGTGTTGTTGCCGGCGTCGACGGAGGAAAAAGGGGAAGATTCCTCCGTCGCCGGCTACGCCGCCGCGCTGATAAAACCTTTATATGCCGGCTTTCCGAACGCCGTCAAAACCTCCGTCCCTCCCGCAAACGCCGAGCGCGCGCTTTTTTGCGAAAAATGGACGGCGAACACGGACGCCTTTGCCGCCGCCGTTCGCGATCCCCTTTCCGTTGCCGCGCGAGCGCATATAGGCATGCGCGTTTACTCCAACCTATCGCGCGAGGCGCAAGCGACGGCCATTGCCTTGGCGGAAGCGGCGTCGCAGGGGAAATCCGCCGCGCTCGCCACCCCCGATCCCGCGCTGGCCTCCGCGACCGGAACGTTATTGGACGCATGGAGAATCTCCTACCGCTCCTATTACCGCGCGTCGGAAGAGTTGACGCAGGTGAAAAATTTTCTGGGCGAACTGTTCTCCCTCGCGCGCGACGAATCGACGCCCTCCGGCACGCTGCACCTCTTGGCCTCTCCTTGCGCCGCGTTCGGCAACACGCCGGAAGAGGGAGAAGCGTACGCGTCGCGCGTCGAACGGGCCGTCACGGCGGGGTACGGCATACGCAAAAACATCTCCTCCCCCGCCCGCCTGCTCGCGGCAACGGAGGGGTTGGATACGCCCGTTGCAGCCGCCCTCGCCGCCTTTTCGCGCGCGTGCGAGGTTTTTGCAGCGACGTTGCGGGAAGGGAAATCGTTTGCGCAGCGCCGCGCGACGCTTTTCCCGGCGCTCTCGCCGCTTATGCGAAACCGGGCGCTCGCCCAAAAAATAACGGCGCCTTTCTCCGTCCTCGCTTCCGGCGCGCTTTCGGGATTGACGCTGCATCTTTCCGACGTCGAAGCGATCATAGTCGAAGAGGCGGAGCGTTCCCTGCGCGCGGCGGAGCTTCCCTCTCCCGGCGCCGTATCGATAGCGCCACCGACGCAATTAAAATATCTGCCGTTCGATCTTATGATATTAGGAGGGGCCTCGGCGGAAATGTGGGAGCGCGCCCCAAGCGAGGGCGCGCTTTCGCATTTTTCAACGCTGCCGCCGTTGCTCGCGCCCGGATTCGACGTCGGGCGCACTGCCCACGACGTCGCCGCCTTGTCAAGCGCGAAGGCGCTGTTCGTTTCCTACGCCGAAAAACGTTTCGCCGCGTCGCAATTGCCCTCGCGATGGACGCAACGCCTGGCGATGACGATACAAGCCGCGCAGGGGGAGGGATTCGACGACGGGCAATCGTGGCAAGATGACGCCGACGCCTTGTTCGCCGCGCCCATCCGCAAGAATGCGTCCGTTCCCTTATCGCCCTGTCCGCCCCTGGAGTCGCGCCCGAAAATCATCCACGCCACCGAATTGGAGACGCTGGCGAAAAATCCCTATGACTATTACGCCCGGCACATCTTACGGTTGCGCCGCCTCTACGACGCGGAAAGCGAGGGCGAAGCGGGCGATTACGGTTCCGCCTTCCACAAGGCGGCGGACAAATACGCCAAGACTGCGCCGCAAAAACGCGACGCCGATCTCTTCCTCCGGTATGCGGAAGAGGAAATCGCGCGCGCCCTCGGCGACAAGCCCGCCTTCTTGCTGCGCGAATTGTGGCGGGCGCGGTTGGTTGGAGCCGCTCGCGCCGCAGCGGAACGCGAAGACGCCTGTGCGCGGGAGGGAATCGTTACGGAAACCGAAAAAATCGCGCAAAAAAAGTTCGGCGAGGTGACGCTAAAGGCGCGGCTCGATCGTCTGGAGCGCTCGCCGGACGGAACGCTCTCGGTCGTCGACCTGAAAACCGGCGGCAAGCCCGTCTTGCGCGACATGATTAACGGGGTCGCGCCGCAACTCATGGCGCAACTTATGTGCGCGCTCGAAGAAGAAGCCGTGGTCCCTCCGAAAATGCGCATAGCGACGTGGAAGCCGAAGAAGGACGGCACGTCGGAAGAGGCGTCGCTCGACGTGTCGCCCGACATTGTCTCTCTCGCTCTTGAGGGAACGGAACGCACGCTGCGGCGCTTTTTATGCGAGGATGCGCCCTTTCCTTATTCTCCGACCGACGACGGGCGCGCGGAATATCGGCACCTGTCGCGCTATGAGGAGTGGAAAAATAATGTCGGCATATAAAATCCCCTTGCGACGTGGCTTACGGCGCCTTTATGGCCGGACGATAAAAGGCGATGGAGGATTAAGGGAAGACGTCTATATTATGTAAGATAATACGCTGCTTACATAATGACGGAACGGAACGCCATGAAAATTATGCCCACGCAAAAAGTGCCGCCGCTGCAAATCGAAACCGTTGGACGCGGCGTGTGGACCCTAAAGGAAAGCAATCCCGAGCATTTTACGCTCGTTATTTTCTATCGCGGATCGCATTGCGTCATATGCCGGCGCTATCTTACGGAGCTAAACAAAAAATGCGCTGAATTTGAAAAAAACGGCGTCAACCTCATCGCCATATCGGCGGATACGAAGGCCAGAGCGGAACGCGCCGTTAAGGAATGGGGGCTGGACGCGCTAACCGTCGGGTTTTCGTTCGACCTCCATAAGGCCGAAGACTGGGGATTGTTCGTGTCCTCTCGGGTGGAAAGGGAAACCGTGCAGGAACCGGAGCATTTTCTTGAGCCGGGGACGTTTTTGATAAACCCCGACGAAACCTTATATGCCTCGTCGGTGCAAAACATGCCCTTCGCCCGCCCTTCGGTGAGCGAGTTGCTGGAGGGCGTTAAATTCGTGACGAAGGAACGCTATCCCGCGCGCGGCAACGCGTTGGTGGCGTAGCGGGTTATACGTCGTGGGAATAAGATTTATCTTTTTCATTTAACGCGCGGTAGCGCTCCGCGCCCTCTCCGGTATATTCCACCCCGCTTCCCTCCGCTGCCTTCCCTATCCGCGTGACGCGCACCGAGGAAGGAAAAGATGAAAAATCAGCGGAGGAAGGGGCGGCGAAAAGAATTTCGTAATCGTCGCCTCCGCCGTCCGCGCGTTCGGGCGAGTAGGCTCCGGCCCGAAAACATTCCATAAGCGCGCTCGATCTGGGAACGGACCCCACGTCTAACGTTACCCCGACGCCCGATGCTTTCGCCATGTTCGCAAGATCTCCGAGCAACCCGTCGGAGACGTCCATTGACGCGCTTGCGTGTCGCGCCACCCACGGCGCCGCCTCGACGCGCGGCTCCGGCAATACATAGCGCTGCGTTAAAAATTGCCGGCTAGGCTCGCTTACGCCCCTAAACGCCTCGGGCCGAGAGCGCATTGGGGGAAGCGCGGCGGCGTCGCCGACGGTTCCGGTCACGTATATAAAATCTCCCGCCCGCATATTACGCCTAAGCGGCAACGGCACCCCCGGACAGGCGCTTTTTCCGAACATCGTGACGGTTATGACGAGCGGACCGTGGTGGGAGGTGGTATCGCCGCCAAGCAGCGTCATGCCGTACCGCTTTTGCTCGTCTTGCATCGCAAGGACGGCTTTTTCCCATTCCTCTTCGCCGGCCCCGCCGCGCCGCATCGTCATGGCGGTCATGTAGGCGAACGGTAGCGCACCTTTGGCGACGACGTCCGAGACGTTGGTGCGGATCGCCTTACGCATTGTCATGTCCAAGGGATCGCTTGCGAAAAAATGCACGTTTTCAACGATCGTATCCGTCGTGACGATAACAGGAACGCAAGAAGGAAGCACGACGCCCACGTCGTCGGAAAGACCGAACGCGTCCACCTGCGCGGTTGGCGCGCTTCTTGCCAGCGGAGCCAGCAAGCGCGAAATAAAAACGGATTCTTCCACTTAACCTACCTTACGCACACAGCCTAAGTGCCTTGCTATGTTTTTTTATTTCTTTTTTTTATACCTCCCATACAAGCAAACGACAATACGGCACATAAGAAATGACGTCCGGCCTCATGAGCAATCAAAAAAAGACGCCGATTCTCGCGCCAACCGAGTATTCGGGCGCTTCGCTTTCTTCGTCTGGGTAAAAGGCAAAAGAGGCCGGCTTGATTCGGGGCTGCTTTTGGTCTGTTTCGGGAATGCCTTGTGCATCGGCCCCTCTCTTCAACTCGGCAACGCGCTGCACTTCCTCCATCGCAAAAAGCTCGATTCGGGAAAATTCAATGAGGTCGACGATACGCGGCCATTCCTCTTCAAAACGCCGTTTGGCCTGCTCGTAGGTCAACTGATCTTCTTGCTGATATTTATCCATAAAATAGCGGCGACGGTCGGCATGTATCTTCAAAAGAGGGTTTAGCATACGAAGATAGTCGAGTGCTTCCTCTAAGCGAAGGCTGTCGCGTTGTATGGCTTGCGTGAGGGGAATAATTATCTCTCCCATATGAAAATAGAACTTTCTGCCCGGCTTTGCGGGAATGGCGTATTCCTTCTCTTTCACGGGGACGTGAGCCAGACGTTCGGGCATAAGGCGCTTTTTTAGTACCTTATAGACGTGGTGCTTTACGATTAGCCGTGCATATTGCAAGGCGTCTTGCTTTTCGTTCGGCACATCACCCATGAAGCGCTCCCATTCTTCCCTGGCTTTCGTCAAATTGTCGCGCGTAAAGGGATGGGGCGCGGAGGGATGGGGCGCGGAAGGATATAATTCTTCAATTTCCTTCGGACCACATGCCAATATATGGGGAAGAACGATTTTGGTTTCCTCCAGAGCTTCCCGCGACATGCCTGCATGCAGATCTTCGCCTTCATTTAGTTGTCCGGAGAACGTATCGGCGCCAAACTCCTTAGAAATGCCTAAGAGAGAATATTCTGCGTCGGTTGAGTCATCCTTAAGAATAATAATTACGCCGGCGCCAACGGTTGTTTTTACTTCTTCGGCAAGTGGCGTCGCAGAAGATGCGGACGCTTCCATGATGACGTGGTATAGGCAAGGCAGGGCTTGTAGCGGTAGCGTAATCGATGAAACGTTAAGATAGCCGTTTAGGTACTCCAAAAAAGGCATTGCGTCAATTTTTTTATAATTCTCGCAAGGCAAAGACGCTAATTCCTGCCGGAAATTTTATTTTCCAATAAACTAAACGATGAACAAATGTTATTTGTTGATTTTAAAATTTATTAAGACGATTTGCATCTTCGCGTTAATTCTATTTTAAGGCGAATTCGACAGTATGAAGTTCCATCCCGACAGAACGCACGCAAGGAGGCTTATGCACACGCTTCATCTTTCCATTCGCGCCCGCCTAGGGTTAATGCTGGCGGCGTTTATGATTCCCATAGGCGTGCTGTCCTACCAGTTTTGCAAGAAATTTAACGAGGACATCAATTTTTCCGCATTGGAGATAAAAGGCTTATTATATTTTGAGCCGATGTTGCATTTAATGGATGAAACGGAAGATTATCAGATCGCCTCCTTGCGGCACAGCATGAACGACGCCGATGCGGCGAACGAAATGGAGGAAGGCCAAAAGAAAATAGACGCGCTGTACGACGAGTTGGAGAAAAATTATCGCACGTACGGCGCCGATCTGAAAATGACGCAAGAAGACATGAAGGAGCGGCAGGAAAATATTTCCTCCGTCGCCCAAATGCGAAAAACGTGGGAAAAAATAAGGATTTCTCCTTATAATTCAAAAACCTACGAGGCATTACTGGAAGATTTCAAAAGAAACATCTCCGTCGTGGCAAAAAACTCGGGAATGATTCTCGATCCCGAATTGGACAGCTATTCCTTAGCCTACGTCCTCACGAACGCATTGCCGGGAATGTTATACGAACTCAACGCGATAAAATCCGCCGGGTACGTGTTGTTAAAAACCCATGACGGCAAAATTCCGCCGGAATCCATGAACGCCTTTACCTCTCCGCTCTTCGGCGTCATGAAATATCACCTGCCGAACGTCACTCGCAACGTCGAAACGGCTTCGCAAGAAAACGCACCGCTAAAAAACATTTTAGATCCGGCTTTAGCGAAATATACCGCCGAGTCACAAAAAGCGATAAGCGTGGCGTCCCGCCTTCAAGACGGCGCAATCGTCGATCCCTTCGCCTACGTGCAAACCATAGACGTGATGCATGACGGCACCGGCGAACTGGGCGACGTTCTGATGTCGGAATTTAAGAAACTTATAGAAACGCGCGTCCGCGAATTAACGACGGACAGAAACGTAACCCTGGGATCGGTTTTTTTCGTGGTGGCGCTATCGCTTGCGGGATTTGCGGTCATAGGGAACGGGCTTAGCCGTTCCGCGTCGCGCATGGCGAGTGCGCTCGAAAAAATCGCCGACGGAGACGTTGACGACGTTATTCGCACAAGCGAGGGAACGGACGAAATAAGCAGGCTTGCAAACGCCGCCGAAAAACTGCGGGTTAGCGTCGCCGACGCCTACATGCTAAAGCAAATGGTCAAAGACATGCCCGCGAACGTCATGACGGCGAGCGTCAGGAACGGATTTGCCGTCAATTACGTGAACGACACGCTGGCCGAAACGCTCAAGCGTATGCAAGGCGTTTTGCCGTTCTCTGCGGAAGCAATCGTCGGAACGGCGATTACGGCGATGCATCCCGGATGCGGCGCTCTCAAAACCGTCATTTCCGACCCGGGCGCCATGCCGTACAAAACGAAAACGACCATCGGAAGCGAAATCGTGGATGTGACGCTTTCCGCCGTTCGCAATAAGAAAGGCGATTACGTGGCGGTCATGGCGACGTGGAACGTCGTCACCGCCAAGGAAAAACTCGCGCACGATTTCGAGCGGGACGTCAAAACCATCGCCGGGGCCGTCGTCGCGTCGGCGGCGAGACTGTCGAACTCCGCGGAAACCATGGCGGGAACGGTGAAGGCGAACCGCCAAAAAGCGGGAGAGGCGACGGAGGCGGCGAGCCAGACCACGTGCAACGTGCAGTCGGTGGCCGCCGCGACGGAAGAATTGTCGTCGTCCGTGACGGAAATTTCCTCGCAATTGCAAAAAACCAACATGCTGGTGCAACAATCGTCCCAAAAGGCGATTAACGCCGACGCCCTGGCCGAAGAGCTGAAAAACGCGTCAAGCAGGGTAAGCGAGGTGACGGAGCTGATCGCCAACATTTCCGGGCAGATCAACCTGCTCGCGCTGAACGCCACCATTGAATCGGCCCGCGCGGGCGACGCCGGAAAGGGATTCGCGGTCGTGGCCGGAGAGGTGAAGAATCTGGCGGGCCAAACCGACAAGTCGGTGGCGGAGATTCAGTCCGTCATCAGCCAGATGCAAAAAGCCTCCGGCGCCATTACCTTCGCTCTCTCGGAGATTAAAACCTCGATTATCGACATTTCGTCCGCCACGTCGAACGTTTCCGCCGCCGTCGAGGAGCAATCGGCCACCACCAACGAAATTTCGCGCAACATGAGCGGCGCCGCCGATTCGACGAGAGTGATTTCCCACAACCTTGAAAACGTCAGCAACGCCTCGGAACGCGCGGCGACGTCGTCGACGGAAATATGCGACGCGTCCAAAAGCCTATCGTCGATGGCCGAAAACCTTAACGCCCAAGTGGACGGATTTTTAATAAAGATGCGGGCGGGGTAAGGCGTACCGTTTCAAAAAGTGCACGCAGCCTTGGCTTTCGCCATATTTTTTGACGGCGGGGCGCTTTCCGGATATGATGCCGCCCAAAACGCAACGATTATTGCCGTTATTCATGAAAACACATATGGACGATTTTACCGGGCGGCGCGACGCATACGCAAAGGGAAGGCCGCACGTGTGGTATCCCTATACGCAAATGCGCCATATGCCCGAACCGCTGAAAGTGACGTCGGCCAGGGGATGCGTGATCGTCGGAGAGGACGGGCGGGAATATGTGGACGGCCTCTCGTCATGGTGGAGCGCCTGCCACGGCTATAGCCATCCCCATATCGTGGACGCCATGAAGCGGCAGGCGGACCGCATGTCGCACGTCATGTTTGCCGGCGTCGCGCACGAACCGGCCTATGAATTAGCGGCGAGGCTGTGCGCCCTCACGGGCTTGGACCGCGTTTTTTTTTCCGATTCCGGCTCCACCGCCGTGGAAACGGCGATGAAAATGGCGACGCAATATTGGCGAAACGTCGGAAAGCCACGAAAAAACAAGTTTTTATGCTTCTTAAACGGCTATCACGGCGACACGATGGGGTGCATGTCGCTATGCGATCCGGACAAGGGGATGCACCGTTTTTTTAACGGCTACATGCCCAAGCAATACGCCGTTCCCTTGCCGACGAGCGAATACGACTTCGCGGAGCTGGACGGGCTGTTCGCCGACATTTCCCGCCACACCGCCGCCGTAGCGCTCGAGCCGCTTGTGCAGGGAGCGGGAGGCTTCGCGTTTCACGGGGCGGACGTGCTGGCGGAAATTCGTCGATTATGCGCAAAACACGAGATGTTGTTTATCGCCGACGAGTTGATGACGGGATTCTACCGCTTAGGCTCCGCCTTCGCCTGCGAGGAAGCCAATATTTTGCCGGACATTATGTGCGTCGGCAAGGCGCTGACCGGCGGCCACGTCGGATTGGCGGCGACGCTTGCAACCGAAAAGATTTACGACGCCTTCCTGGGGGACGACGTTGATTGCGCCCTGATGAGCGGCTCCACCTTTATGGCGAACCCCTTGGCGTGCGCTGCCGCGAACGCCTCGCTTGGCTTGTTCGAGCGGGAAGACCGCGCCGAAGCCGTCGCGTCGATGGAAAATTTCTTTTACCGCGAGCTTTCCCCCTTGCGCGACCTGCCGGCGGTAAGGAACGTGCGCGTCAAGGGCGCGCTCGGGGTGGTGGAATGCGACATGACCCAAGCGGACCTGACGTTCCTCCGGCAAAAATCGCTGGAACTCGGAACGTTCCTGCGTCCGTTCGGCAACGTCATTTACGTCGCGCCCCCTTTTATCGCAAGCGAAGGCGAATTGGAAAAACTGGCCTCCGCCGTTCGCCGATTGGCGATGGAACTGGCCGAAAGGAAAGCTTTGGGTAAAGCATAGCGCGGTTTTGAGGACGCCATCTCATTTTTGGTTTCTTTTTCGAGGGAAGGGAGCGGCGGAGATACGCTCCCTTCCCTAAAATGCGAATGTGTCTAATTTTCAGCAATAATCGTTAAACCGGCTTTACAGTCGCCTCTCAATCCGTTATATTATATTAACCGCGCGTTAACCGTTTTTTAACGTTTATATTTCCCTATGGCATTTACGAAAAGCGCACACATGCACGAATCCGGCTTGCCCGATTCGCCCGAGCGGCATGAGGAAGAGCTTGCCGAGGTATCTCGCGCGCTTAAAAACCGGCGCGCCGCCTTAGGGTTGTCCGCCGAAGACGTCGCTGCCGCGCTTCGCGTAAAGTCGCGTTATATCGAGGCGATGGAAACCAACCAATGGGAAAATTTGGCCCATCTTTATTTAATCGGATACGTCAAAACATACGCCTCCTACTTACATCTTGACGACGCACCCTTAACGGCGGCGGTGAAGCGCTGGCAAGAAAAGGAGCATCCTTATACGCTCGTCGTGCGCGACGCAGGCCGGGAAAAGGAACGCAAGGAATATGTCGCCCACGGTAAAACAATCCCTCGGGCTTCCGCCGCTCTTTTTATTGCGCCGCTTTTATTGGCGGGAGGGTATTGGTCCTACTCGCATTTTTTAGAAAAACCGCCCTCTTCGCGGGTTCGCGCCTCCGTTTCGCCCGGCGCGTCTCGCCACGCTTCCGATAAAAAAGCCTTAACGACCGGCGCGCAAAAAGACGCAAGCAGTGCGCCCAAAAGAAAAAAAGCCGGTAAATCGAAAAACTATATCATTCATTCGGGCGAGTATGCCGCCGTTAAAGTATATGACGACCATGATAAGCTACGGGACGAGATGCGCTTGACGCCGGGGGAGGCGTATTTCCTCACTTTGCCCGACGGAGGCTACGTGCTCTCCAGCGGCGACGCCTCGTTGGTTGACGTCTATTCCGACGATATGTCGGTCCGTTTGGGCGATATTGGCATGTTGCAAGCGAAGAAGCATGATTAACGTTCGCTGCGCAGGGAAAACGTTAATCGCGCATAAATCCCAACGGCTTGCGAAAAAATCTAAAAAAGCGTAACATATTAACGTTTTGCTAAGGGCATTCCGTTAGAACGCTCATAAAGCTAAATCATAACGTTTAAAGTAGCGTATCCGTAAGAATGCCCTTAGAAACCGTTTCCTTAATGAAAAACGTTGCCGCAGCGCAAAGGTGGCGAGGGTTGTTGGCCGCGTTTTCCGAGAAAAAATGGTGCGTGGAATGCGTCGGCGTCAATTCCCTGGGAATCGCGCCCGTATTATTTTTTCAAACCGAATATAACCTGCATAAAACGGGCAGGGAATTTTCCCGCGACGAGAAAGCCTTTATATTGCGCTCGCCCGACGTCGAGAAAATGCGCTGCGCCGATAGGGTGGTGCGAAAAAGTCGGTTCTACATGCCGTCCAACGTGCTTTTTCTTCCCGATCGCGGCGCCCTTATTTATAACGATCGCCTTCTTTCCTCGGGAGCGAATATCGCTCCCTTGCCGAAGCGCCGCCATATTCCGTTGCCTGACCAGAAAAACGTCGTGTCCTTACCGGAAGGGGTGTACGTCATTCCTCCCGAATGCGACGAGAAAAACGATTTCTCTGCGCTCATTTCGGAAACCTTGCCTTATCTCTATAGCGTGTTCCAGTCTTTTCCGGAAAAGCCGCTTACCGTATTAATTCCCGATAAGGAAGTCTCCCGCGCTCGGGCCCATGCCTATCGCTACGTTAAGATGCGATATCCGTTCGTCCGATTCGCTCGCATCCCTTCTCATGCGGCGGGATGCCGCATCCCGCATTTATTATATATGGAACGCACCCAAAACGCTCCGGCGTCTTTTATGGACGGTTATTGTCTGGATTTCGTGCAAAAAGCGCTCCCTCCGGCGAAGACGACCTCGCGCGCCTCCGGCGGCAAATATTATTTGGCTTACGGCAGTTCTCGCGACGAACGATCGAAGGACGCGGCGCTCGCGCCTTTGTTGCATAAAGCGGGATATAAAATCGTTTATGCCGACGCCGTTTCGGCGTCGCGTTTGGCGGAGATTTTCGCCGGCGCCGATGCCGTCGTCGGGCCGGACTCGCCCGCTTTCGCCCATATGATATTCGCTAAAAA
This sequence comes from Rickettsiales bacterium, assembly GCA_040507985.1. Classification (GTDB taxonomy): domain Bacteria; phylum Pseudomonadota; class Alphaproteobacteria; order Rickettsiales; family UBA6187; genus JBEVNR01. The sequence goes on from JBEVNR010000033.1 coordinate 47,261, forward strand.
AGAATGCGCGATCGCTATTTTTTATACGCCGAACGGTTATCGCGACTTTTATGTGTGGCTCGCAAAAAGCGTGGGATTGCGGCCCTTGCACGTATCGACGGAATTTGACGATAACGGCAGGTTCCATCGTCGCGTGACGCCGCCTTTGCTTAAAAAAACGCTGAAAACGATCGACGCGCATGCGCTGCTTAAGGTTGAATTCGCGTGAGCGGCAAAACGATTGAAACAATGCAATTTCATCGCGTCGCCTTTTTAGTGCGTATACACTAAACGATAGAATTATGCTGTTTGTTGCTTTTTAAATTTATAAGTAATGATTTGCGTTTTGGCCTTGAGATAATTTCACTATCTTTTGATAAAAAAGATGTATATATTAAATTTTTTTTATTCGCTTTTTGCCTCGTAGCTTCCCCGTTCTTTTCGGCGCCTGCCTGACCCAACATAACCTCAACCGATTCGTATGTCTGCCATGCCAGCAGAAACCGCGCCTTTTTTGCCGGATGGTGGTGACCCAAACATGTATGAAAGAATACATGAATGTGAGCTTGCCGAAGAAAAACGGCAAGAAGAAAGAAAGGAATGTTTATATGGACGGGTGCCGATTGCGGCGCTATTTTTATTCATGGCGTTGCTTGTATACGGATTAATTCGTGTCACTTTTTTCCCCGCGCGCTTGCCTGCGAACTATCCCACGCAAGACGTGACTCTTTCTCACGTTGATTGTCCGTTTCTGGTTCCTATGTTGAATGAAGCAATCGATTTGCAGGCAAGTATAGCATCCCACTCCGTTCCGCCTTCCTTGGCGAAAACAAAAGAATGGCGCCTCAATAAAACGATCGCGGACATTGCGGCGTTAAAAGCGGCAATTCGAACGTGCCATGACTTCGTCGCCTCCGCCTCTCTTTTAAACCCTTCTCGTTACTCAAAGATTCCTTTGAACGATTACTTCTTTCTGCTCGGACGCATGAAAAATTTATGCGATACGGGCAAGCGACCGGGGGAACTCCTTGCGAAGTTTTTTGGCTTTTCCGAAAACAGCGGATTCCCTCCGCGCGGTTTCTGCGACGCCGTTCGTCGGGAATTGGACAAACTGCATAAAGACGATCGCAGCTTTCCTCTCCCGTCCACTCCTTGAACGTTTATGAATGCGGCAATCGTTCCCCACTCGTCGGCCGGACCGCGAGGCGCTCGCTTTTAGTTATTGACGTATCGCACACTCGGTTGATTCTTTTTTAAAAAAAATTGCAGGGCTAAAAATGCAGGACTTATGCCTCAGTCTTGGCCGGCCGGCCCAGCAAGCCGGCGATTTCGTCGTCGACGGACGCGCCCTCGTATAAAATGCGATGGACGGCGAAACATATCGGCATGTCTTCCGCGCCGAAACGTTTGGCCAGCGCCAGCACGCTTTTCGCCGACGCCACCCCTTCCGCCGTGGCGTTCTCCGGTTGTTTTTCTCCCGCCGCGAGGCGCGCGCCGTACGAGAAGTTGCGCGAGGTTTTCGACGTGCAGGTGAGCAGCATGTCGCCGAGGCCGGAGAGTCCGTAGAGCGTCTCCGGATGTGCGCCGGCGGCGAGGGCCAGGCGCGATATTTCGGCCAGCGCCCGGGTGACGAGGGCGGCGACGGCGTTTTCCCCCAATTTCTTTCCCGACGCCATGCCGCAGGCGACGGCGACGATGTTTTTGAGCGCGCCGCCGATTTCGACGCCGATACGATCGACGGAACGATAGACGCGAAAATTGGGCGACGTTATCATGTCGGCGCAATCATTGGCGACGCCTTCGCTTTCCGCCGCCAACACGCACGCGGCCGGCAAGCCTCGCGCGACCTCCGCCGCGAAGTTCGGGCCGGAGAGGACGGCGCAGGGAGCGTGCGGCGCACATTCCGCCGCCACTTCGTGCATGAGCAGCGCAGTCGTGTTTTCCACTCCCTTGCAGCAGACGACGATAGGCGCGTCCGCGCGCCATAGGTCGGATAAGCGCACAAGCGTCTCGCGAAGTTCCTGCGCCTTGACGGCGATCACGTAGAGATCGGCGGATTTGGCGCGTTGAGGATCGGAAACGGCGGCGACGCTTAATCCTTCCGCCCGCACGCTTGCGAGCGTCGGCGCGGCGCTTTGCAACCATTCCTCCGGCGCGCGGCGGGTCAATACGCTTGTGGATGCGCCGGCGCGGACGGCGACGGCAGCCAACGCCGTTCCCCAGGCTCCCCCCCCGACGATAACGACGCGAGGGGCGCTCATAACCCTAAATCCAGCACGTCGGCCATGGAATACATCCCTGCCGGCTTGCCGAACAGCGACAAGGCGGCCAGCACTGCGCCGTCGGCGAACACGTCCCGGTTGCGCGCGGAATGGCTAAGCGCGATATGTTCGTTTTCGCCGGCGAACAACACGGTATGGTCGCCGAACACGCTGCCGCCGCGCAATACCGAAAACCCGATTTCCCCCGCCGGGCGGGCGCCCACCCGGCCTTCGCGCGCAAATTTCGCTTTTTTGGAAAATTCGACGCTGCGCCCTTCCGCCGCCGCTTTTCCCAGGGCGATGGCTACGCCGGACGGTGCGTCGATTTTATGGCGGTGGTGCATTTCGGTGATTTCGACGTCGAAACTTTCGCCCGTGAGGGCCGCGATTTTTTTCGTCATCGCCAGCAACATGTTCACGCCTTTGCTCATGGTCGCGGAATAGAGCAGCGGTATCGCCTGCGCGGCGTCGCGCATGGCGTCGCGTTGCTCCGGCGACAAGCCGGTGACGCCCACCACGACGGCGGTCTTGCGTTGTGCGGCGGCTTCTAACGTGTCGGGGACGTTGTCGGGCAAGGAAAAATCAATCAGCACGTCTATTTCCCTCTCCGAAAGCAGCGTTTTCACGTCGGTGTGGGGATAGACGTTAAGCGCGGAATTTTTAACTCCGGACATGTCCGAAAGCGTTTGCGCCGCGTGCGACGGCAGCGCCACGCCGCCGACGATCCGCACCCTCGGCTCTTTTTCCGCCGCGCAGACGATCGCGCGACCCATGCGGCCGGCACAGCCGACGATTCCCAGGCGAACGGGGGAAGAAGACATGGAGCGCTCCTTTGCGTTATGGTTTCACGTACCCAATATTCAATTTTTCGGCGCCGGCGGCCTTGGCGACCGAAATCATGTCGGCCAATTCTTGAATGCGTGCCTCCGGCCGGCATAAAATCCGCACGTCGCCGATAAACTTGCGGTGCGCCAGAAAGGTTTTGAGCGTGTAGGCGCTTTGTTCCAGCGGCACGATCATGCCGTTGATGTTGACCATTTTTTTGCCCAGCAACACGGCGGTGATGGGGGCGTTGTTCATCACGTAGGCGTCGTAGGCGGGATCCTTTCCGCCCGTGGGCGCGGATTCGGAGACGGAATCGGCTTTTTTCGCCAGAATCGGCACCGCCGACGTCTTGCCGTACTCGGTGCTCATCATAAAAAACACCACGAGCAGGAACACCACGTCGGTAAGCGGCGTCATGTGGCGGCGGTAAAAATTGACGTTTTTACGGGGCGGAGCGGGAAAATAATCGGCGGACATGGCAACCCTACGCGATCAACAATTCGTCGTCGTCTTTTTTTGCCTTCCCGTTTTCCTCCTTCGCCACGGGCAAGGCGCCCAGCGCGTCGGCGGCGGCTTGCCGGGCCGATTCGGCCTTAGAGGCGAAAATATGCGAGAACACGATGGAGGGAATGGCCACGGCCAGCCCGGCGATGGTGGTGAGCAGCGCCTCCCAGATGCCGCCGGCCAATACCGACGGATCGACGCTGGCGCCCTGCGTGCCGATGACGGAGAACGACTTTACCATGCCGACCACCGTTCCCAGCAACCCGAGCAGCGGCGCGGCGCCCGCGATCATTTCCAGCGCGCCCGTATGCGCGTCGACGCGGCGAAATATGCCGTTGCCGAACGCAACCACGTTATTAAGCGAGCGCTTGCCTCCGGCAGCGTATTCCACGACGCGGCGCACCGGATGGCGCGGAGGAAGGAAGCCCACGCTCTCGCGCGGGGGACGCCCTTGCAGCAGGGCGTGGACGGCGCGCTCCGCCTTGCCGAACAGCAGCCCGTCGCGCCAGAATTGAGCCAGCTTCATTAAAATAATGGCCATCGTATAGACGGACAGCGAGATGAGCAGCAGCATGACGACGCCGCCTTTCTCCGCCAACAAAGTCCAAAAAGACGCGTTTTCCATCGAATGTACAAACCTCCGGCTATTTTCGCCGTTTTTCCATGCGCCGGCGAACGCTTGGCGGATGATCGCACAATTCGCGGCTTTTTTCAAAAAGAAAACGTCGTGCGGACGGATTTTCCTTTGACGCCATCCGTTAAATTCCGATAGGAAGCGACGATCATAGCCTTCCGCACCGAAAAAAATTATCTGCCGTCAAACGAACGGCCGCTTGGCGGGCCGCCATTCATTCGCGGACAAAAAGTGCATACAGCCTAAAATTAATCCCACCCATCAAGTGACGGAACTGAACGCTTAACGTATTTATCGGATATTGCCCGTATGGAACGACAGGACGGCGACAACGCAACCGACGATAACGGCGCAGGCCAGCGCTTCCATAAAAGAAAGGTGTTTTTGCAATCGCACATATTCTTTCATCGTATCGGGGTGAAGCCTGAGGCCCCGTTCGCTCGTTTGTTCGAGCAGCCTATAGGCGCAATCCAGCGCGTGGGGCATCCGATACGAGAAACTTTCTATGCGCGCGCTTAGCCGGCGCATTCTGGCGCGCGGGCCAAGGTTGCGCTTCGCCCATTCGCGAATCCACGGATCGGCCAACTGCCATAGATTCACTTGCGGATAGAGGTTATGCCCCACCCCCTCGATCACGACCAACGTTTTTTGAAACAACAGCAATTGCGGTTGCGTTTCCATGTTAAAGCGTTCGGTTATCTTAAAAAGGAGGCTAAGCAACTTGGCGACGGAAATCTCGTTCGCGGCCTTGCCTAAAATCGGTTCGCCGATGGCGCGGCACGCTAGGGCGAATTCGCCCACGTCGGCGTCGGCCGGCACGTATCCCGCCGCCTTGTGGATGCGCGCTACGTGCATGTAGTCGCCGCTCACGAAGCCGCGCAAAATTTCCGCCACGAAAATGCGCGTCTCGTCGTCCAGCCGTCCCATGATCCCGAAATCGACCGGCACGATCTCGCCGCGCTTATTGACGAACAAATTGCCGGGATGGATGTCGGCGTGGAAAAATCCGTCGCGATAGGCTTGGTTGAAGAACATCACCGCCAGTTTCGACGCCACGTCGGCAAAATCGTGGCCTTCGCGCCGCAATCCCTCCAAATCGTCGATCACGACGCCGTCCACCCATTCGGTCGCCAAGATGTGTTCGGTGCAAAAACGCTTGAACACGCGCGGCACGTAGACTCCGGGATCGTTGCGCATGTTATGCTTCAGCTCCGACGCCGCCGCCGCCTCCATGCGCATGTCGAGTTCGTGGTCGACGGTTTTTTCCAGCATCCGCACCGCTTGGGTAAAGCGCAGGCGGCGCATGGATTTTCGCCGCTCGAGCATCCGCGCGGCTTTATAGAAAAACGCGATATCGCGCCGAAACGCCTTGGCGACGCCGGGGCGCAATATTTTTATCGCCACGTCGTGGCCGTCATGCGTGCGCGCCTTATGCACCTGCGCGATCGACGCCGCCGCCACGGGCGTTTCGTTAAATTCGGCGAATAATTCGTTTACGGGCTTGCCTAATTCGCGCTCTAGCGTGTGGGTCGCCGTTTTTCCGGAGAAGGGCGGCATCCGGTCCCGCAGCAGGGTAAGCCGGACCGCCACCGCCTCGCCGACGATATCCGGCCGCACCGACAAGGTTTGCCCCAACTTGACGAAACTCGGTCCCAACTCTTGCAACGCGTTCGCCAGCGCGTCGGGAAAAGAGGGCGAGCGCCGCTTGTACGCGAGCAACGCAACGTAATAGGCAAGTTTTAGGGAATATTTGAGGGAGGCGAGCATAGAGCCTAGCGCCCGGAATATAGTTTTTGTAAAATCTTAGTAATAAATGCGTTTTCGGAGTAATTATACCTAAACTCCCATTCCTTGAGATGCAAGTAAAAAGTATGAGCGGCGACTTAGAGCCTTTTCGCGAAGGACAAAAAGGCATCCATTCCGTTAACGTGGCGTTTTATGCAAGAGATTTAATATTTTTACGTTAACGATTTAAACATCCCTGCCGGCAAGCGAAAAACGAAAGGGCTTGGACGCATGGCGCCCAAGCCCTTAAAGATCGCAAAAAAGCGCGATGCTACGCGACGTATCGGGATTTCGTTCCCGGTTGCGCGGTTGCCGCCGCTTGCGGGTATCCGTACTGGGCGTCGTTGCGCTGGCGGAAGGACGGATCGGCAAAGTTCGGGCGGTTGTTGCGATCGAAGCCTTCGGCATTCTCTAAGCGTTCCTTGGGAACGTTCAGCACGATGCATTCGCTGTCGGCGTCGACGGCAACGGCCTCGGGCGGGATGGCGAACAATTTATCGCCGATGCCCAAAATGCCGCCAAACGAAAGCACGTAATATTGCACCCGATGGGTTTTAGCGCAAAACACCACGTCTTTAATGTCGCCTAAGCTTTCGCCTTGGGCGTTCACTACGTCCGTGCCTTCGATTTCCGAAGCGGAAAAAATACAATTGGTCGTCAAGGGGGCGGTCATGGCCTAATCTCCACATAAAAGCTAACTAATAGACCTCTTGCATAACCCTATCTTTGGCAGCCGTCTGCGTCGTGTCGTCCGTCCTCAAATCCTCACGTACCTATGTACGCTGCGGTTTTGTGGGCGTGTCGCTCCTAGCATTCGGCTTGCCAAAGCGAGTTACGCAAGAGGTCTAATAAACATGGAGGCATCATGCCCTGTGCGCCGTAAGCTTTCGATACCCGCATGCGCGGCATTTCGTAAGCATGCCGTAAAATTTATTCAAGAGGTCTCGTCTGTAAAAAAGGTGGTATGAATTTAGTTATCCGCCCTTTATGGTAGAGTGCGGTAGTCCGTTTCCCCCGGGCGAAGCAAGCTGGTTTAGCGAAGGGCGGGGGAAAGGGTCGGAAGGCGGAGT
>JBEVNR010000048.1:0-13845 GCA_040507985.1 Rickettsiales bacterium
TGAATTGCCGGAACACGTGTTTTTTGCGTCGGAAAAGAAAAATTTGTTTGCGGTGAGGCTAAAAAGCGAATCCATGAACAGAATGGCGCCCAACGGCAGCTTTCTTATCGTGGACGGAAACGCGACGGACGATATGGCGGGGCTGGAGCCGGAGGAGGCGCGCGCCAACGCCCGGCTCGCCGCCGGCGCGAAAGGCGGAGGAACATAAGCAGGGGGCGCGTCCGGCCGGCGCCGCGCGGTCGTGGCGAGAGCCGGGGGATTCCGCTTTGCAGTCGCAAGAGCGCATTGCGGAGTATCTCGACCGGCTCCGAAGCGAAATAATGGCGCGCAAGGCGGCGCAGGCATAAATCCCCGTCGTATTTTTTGCCATATCGCGCGGATTCTCTTCCGCGCCGACCGACGGCCTTGCGCGTTTTGCGAGGATTTATCGCCTTATGCGCGATTTTGTCAATATATTTTCTCTTTTTTGTGCCCGAAAGCGTTTTTAATCGTCGGTCGGCGTATGTGCCGCCCGTTTCAACCGGCAATAAAATCAAGACGGCGCGCGTAAGTGTCCGTGCATAACCGGCTTAAGTGTCCGTCCTCTATCTGAAGCCTTTATATCAATACGAAGAAGGAGCGGGCTAAAGCCCGCCCGCCTTGGCGACCCCGCTTTGCCGGCGAGTCCGTTTCATTGGCGGGGCGCGGCAGATGATCGAATTTTTCATGCGCGCCAAGCCCCGCCGCGCTGTCTCGCCCGCGAAAAAAGACGCGCGTTTCGCGTTTCTAGCCGGAGGGGGCGTAGTTCGCGCGACGGCCTTCGGGAGCGTCGGGCGCGGGGCATGACGTAAAACGGATTACGCCAGCATAAAATCCACGGCCGCGTCGCATTGCAAGAGGATGGGGTTGACCGTCGGCAAGCATGCATTGCCATCCGAAACGGCCAGCGGAAGCTCGGTGCATCCCAGCACGACGGCGTCGGCGGCGTTGCGGTATTTATCGATCAATGCGGAAAAATACGCTTTTTCCGCATGCGGATCGCTCCCGACGGAAAGCCGGCTCTGGGCGGCTTGCACCATATCCATCTCTTCCGGCGACGGAACGACGGAAACGACGCCTTTTTCCGCCAGATAATCTTTGAAAAACGACGATTGCATCGTTTTTTTGGTGCCGAGCAGCAGCACGCGCGCATACCCCTTCTGTGCCGCATGCTCCGCCGTCAGCCGCAGGGCGTGGAAGACTTCTCCGCCATAAAAATTATCGCGCTGCAATATGTCGAAATATTGATGCAACGTATTGTTGCAGATGAGCAGCCCGTCTATTCCCGCCGCGATAAGGCGCCGCAATTCGGCGGCGAGCATGCCCGGGATGCGCTCCGGAGCATCCGTATACGCCGATTTTATCGGGTGGTAGTCGATGCCGTACAGCATGATTTTTGCGGAATGCCATCCTCCCAGCCGGCGGTTCGCCTCTTGGTTGATACGTTCGTAATATTGGAACGTGGACGGCCAAGACGCGTTGCCTAACAAACCGATTGTTTTCATGAATTTTAATTTTTAATTATGAATTGCTGTATGGCTGGGCTTATCGAAACAAACGTTCATGATAGCCGATACAATAGCGATAAGGGTTGGATTTTATTTGACTTGCTCCAGTTCGTCCAAAGGATCCTTGAATTTTACTCTTACAATCAACGCCCGCACACATAGCCGCCGCTGTTAAAAGGCTCCCTCCTCCCAACATATGCGTTGATATTAATGCAGCCACTGCCTTTTTTATGTTTAAATCGACGTCAAATTGAACTCTATAATCGGAAATACGAAAAGGAAATTTCGTCTCTTTTGTTGTTTTAAGCAATTCCGCGCAGGCAAAGTCAACTTTTTGTATTTGATGATTTAACCTATCTTCTGAATCATGACGTCCCGATATATTGAAGCAATTTGAAAAAGACGTAGAAAATTTACCCGCCCCAAACCTTAACTTTCGCGAATTCAATATTAACGCCTTTACCGGCAACAAAAGCGGTTACGCTGCGCCGCCATATGTATGGTTAGTGCAAGCCTTGACGGATCACGGATTAGTGTATCCTCCTTTTTTGACTAATGCCGTTTTGCGAAACGCAAAGCAGGGCGGAGTAAACGAAGATACCATCGCGGCGAGAGTGGAAAATATTTATCCGAAAATGCGCCTCTTCGCGGAAAATGCCTTGACGCCACAAGGCGCATCCCTGCCGCGAAAGGTCAGGATTGTACGCTGAACTCTTTCAATTAAACAAAGGCGGAGCCTTTTTTCCCTCGTTAGGTATCTTCCATGCTTTTTTAAAAAACAAATTTTTTCCGGACGCTATCGACGCCTTTAATAGGCTTTAAGGCCTAGTCCGCACGTGGCCGGCGACGCGCGTCATTTTTCCCCATACTTGTTTTTTTCGCAAAAAACGATACCACCCCGCGATGCGCCATAAATTGGTGTATTGGCGATAGCCAAAATTTTCCACGACGGCGACGGCGCCCAGCAACGCCAGCGACTTGGCGTGGGCGAAGCGTTTGAGCGATATTTCCTCGAGCACCAGCGACATGACGCTGATAAAGATGCCGAACATGAAAAACAGGCAGATATAGGCGATCATAAAATCGCGGCTAAGGGCGCCTATGGCGTAGAAGACGGGAACGGAGACGTATCCCAGAAGTTCGGCGAGGGGACCAAGCGCGTCGACGATAAACATGAGCGGATAGGCCACGCAGCCGATGCGTCCGTATTTCGCGTTGAGAAACATGTCCCGATGCCTCCATTGCACTTCCAGCGCCCCTTGCTGCCACCGCTTGCGCTGGCTTCCCAGCACCCGAAAAGATTCCGGCGCCTCGGTCCAGCATACCGGCTCCGGAACGAAACGCATGTCGTAGGGAATGTTTTTCGACAGAAAATGTTTGTGCAGCTTCATCACCAATTCAAAATCTTCGCCTATCGTATCAACGCTGAATCCGCCGACCTCAATGGCGACGTCGCGGCGAAAGACGGCGAAGGCGCCGGAAATGAGCGTCAGCAGCCCAAGCCGGCTCCAGGCCAGCCTTCCCATCAAAAAAGCGCGCACATATTCCACGATCTGCAACAGCGGCAACAAGCGCCGGGGCAAGGCCACGCGCGATATGACGCCGTGCTGCGTCTCGCACCCGTTCAGCAGGCGCACCGTACCGCCGGAGGCGACGATTCTTTCCGGATCGTCCATAAAAGGCCGAACGGTTTTGAGCAAGGCGACCGGGTCAAGCAGCGAGTCGGCGTCAAGCGTGCAAAAAATCGGCCGGCGCGAGACGTCGATTCCGGCGTTGACCGCGTCGGCCTTTCCGCCGTTTTCCTTGTCGACCACGATAACGTTGGGGTAGGACGACGAGGAATAAACGTCGCGTATGGGCTTATGCGGCAACGCGTTCTCGTAAAAACGGGGAGTTTTTTTTAGCTTAAATTTCTCTATCAGCGCGGCGAGGGTGCCGTCCTTCGATCCGTCGTTCACGACCACCACGTCAAAAGAGGGGTAGTGCGTGGCCAGCGTTGCCGTCACCGTATGGCAGATGGTCAATTCCTCGTTATAGGCGGGGATGATGACGGAAATGGGCAAGGCTTCGTCCGAACCGAGCAGCCTGCGGTCGTCTCCTGACAGGCGTTGCGCGCGCATGCGCCTAAGCGCCGCCGCCGCGAGGGGAATCTGCACGAAGTAGATTAAATTTTGCAGCAATCCGAGCGCCAGTATCCCGTAGAAAAAATACAGTATTTCGGTATGGTAGGCGTCGGCGAAGCGGCGCGCGTCCTCAACCCACTCCATGGCGCCGCCCTCCGAAAACGTCGCATTCCGCCAATATGGCGTGTGCCCTATGGGCGACGAGCGGATTCTTGTTCGCGATGGAGCGCAGGCGCTCCTTGCCGACGGCGCCGTACTCGCACAAGGCGCGCCCCGCCGCCAGCCCCACCATCCAGTTGGCGTCGCCCGTTAGCGTCGTTAACACTCCTAAGGGAAAGGGGCGGACGTGCGCCGCGCATTCGGCGACGTATTGCCGCACCCGCCAATAGGAATCCTTCGCTCCGACCTCAAGCGCCGCCGCGTCGAGCAGCCGCCCGGCCACGCGCAGCGCCTTAAACGCGGCCGCGCGCACCTCCCTATCGGCATCGCCGCATAGCGGCCGGGCCGCGAGGACGGCGTCTTCCGGCGCGCCTTTTTGCGCCAGCGCCGCCAACGCCCCGATTTTCATGCGCGGCGGCATGGAGCGGTCGGCCAATATGCCGGCGCAGGAAGAGACGGCGAAGGGACCGAAAAGACACAGCATGTCGCCCACGAAAAGGGGAGAGCACGAGGCGTCGTCGCGCATTTCTTCGATGAAGGGAACGAAATATTCCGCGTCTTGCAGTCGCGCGAGGGCCTCCAGCGCCGCGTGGCGCACGTGGGGATGGAGATCGGTCGTCATTTCGCACAACGCTTTCTTCGGCGCGTCGTCCGGCCAGTGAGCGACGAAACGCGCCGCGCGAATTTGCAGGAACGGTTGCAGCGACCGCAAATGCTCGCATTGCCGATCGTACGCCCCGACGCCGCGCAACGTTTCCTTCAGCCTTTCACAGGTTTTGCCCTTTAGCTCGTGTAGTAAGGGAATCGCCATATCCGCCAGCGCGTCCATGTCGCTTTGGCACCGAACCAGCGCGGTTTTTACGTTCTTGAGCGGACGGTGCAAGTGCGCGAGCAGCGCCTCCTTCATTTCCTCCTTGCGTTTTTGCGTTTCGTCTCTTCTCTTGTCGTAAAGAAAGCGCAGGCCGATCAGCGCCGCGAAAATAACGAGGGAAGAGAGCGACAAGATGGCGGTCGCCGTCCAGATATAGCTTGCCGCGTCCCGTTCGGTCATGCCCTTTCCGCCGTTATTTTTCGAATAGACCTCTTGCATAACCCGCTAAGACGGACGAACCAACGCAAACGCCCGACATAGTAGGGTTACCGCATCGCGTTTAAAAAAACGTGAACGCGCCGACAGAGGCGGAGCGATTGCGATAAAAAATCATTTTTTTTACCGAAACGCCTCCGGAAGCAAAAAAGTAAAAAACGTCCGTACCTTAGTCGCGCACACATGCGGAGAACCGGCTCCGCAGCGGCGCGCCTTTATTTGCTTTTCCCTTTACCGCCGAACAACGACGACCGGGACGAAGAGGCTTTGCCTTCGGTGCGGGATAACAGTTCCTTCATCATGGAGTTCAACTGCGACATGTTGGCTTGCATCTGTGACATGTTGGCTTGCAAATCCGATATATCTGCCCTAACTTGCAAAAATCCGTCATGAACGGTCTTTTCCAACGTCGTCAATCGCCCGTCTATAATCCTCAGGGCAAGCTCTTGGTTGTCTTGCCTTAATATGATTTTCTTGAGGTCTTGGCGAATATTGCCCACTTCATGCGCCACGCGCCAAAAAATGGAGGGTTTGCCGTTTGCTTGCAACTCTTCGTATTGCTCGACGTATGGCACATAATATTTTTTCGTCATTTCCTTAGCTTTAGGCCATGCCTTGGTCAATTTTCCGGATTCTTTAATGAACGGAGAGCGCGCTGCTATAGAATTAGATGTGTTATCTTAACCTACTACCCTTAAGAAACAAAAGCAATGCTCCTGATTTGCAGGCTAATTACAGCCTTGGATAGTCTTTCGCGTAAGTGTTAAATAGGCTATAACGGCCCGTGCGTCCCTATGTGCGCCGTGGTTCCGCAGGAGCGTGAAGGCACGCATTCGCCTCGCCAAAGCGGATTATGCAAGGTCTATTTTTCATCAATCCGGATTCCTACCGGCGCGTGGTAAGTATATTTTTAAACTTATATTTCATTTTTAATTAATATCTCCCTTATATACTGACGATTGAGAAAATGCCGGAAATGGCCGGCAGAGGTTAAAGGTGGCATACTTATGAAGAAAGGGCGGACCTTACGAAAAGCGCGTCTTTATGCGGCGTACGGAGCGATAGCGGCCATGTCGGCGGCGCTGGGAGGATGCGCTTTCCTTGAATCGACGCGCAAAGGCGTCGACAAAGCGTCGGCAAAAGCGAAGGCGGAAGAGGAAAAATCGATCATCGACGATTATAACGGGCTAAGTCGCGCCGATTATAAAAAAGGATTGTTGCCGGAGCGCGACATCGATAAATTTCCCGTAGATACCCGTTCTAAAAGCAATGCCGTGCCGGAGATTGCGCCCATGCTCTCGGCGCCCACGCCTCCGTCGTTCGGCACCGATAAATTGGTGACGCTTTCCGTGACGGAAGACGTTCCCGTCAAGGACGTGCTCACCCAACTGGCGTCGGAAGCCGACGTCGACATGGAGATAGACCCCGGCATCACCGGCGGCGTGATATTTAACGTAAAAAACAAACCTTTCAGTCAAGTAGTTGACCGCATCGCGAAACTGGCGGGATTGCGCTACGAATATAATAACGGCATCTTGCGGGTGGAGCGCGACTTGCCGTACCAGAAAAACTACGGCGTCGATTTTTTAAACCTTACCCGTTCGGCGCAAGGCAGCGTAAACATCACCACGCAAGTGCTGGGCGGAGGAAGCGACGGCTTGACGGGCGGCTCCAGCAACGCCATCACTTCGGCATACGAAGGCGACGTGTGGGCCCCGGTAGGGGAAGGGATTCAAAGCATTCTCGACTTCAACCCCGCGCGCCTGGTGGGAGGATCGACGGCCGGCGCGACCGCCGTTGTGACCGACACGGGCAAAATCGGCTATACCGTCAACAAGCAGGCCGGCGTCATCAGCGTGATGGCGACCGACGCGCAACACCGTCTCATCGACCAATATCTGCGCAAGGTGAAAGAATCCATATCCGCGCAAGTGCTTATCGAAGCGAAGGTGGTGGAGGTGACGCTCAACGACAAATTTAACACGGGCATCGATTGGGGCGTGCTTGGCGACCAAAATCTCGGCATAGAGATAAGCGGCAAGATGGACATCGACGCCTCCGCCGGATCGAACGTGCTGCGCATAGCGGGGCTGCACGACTTGAACGCCGCCGTGTCGCTGGTGAAGGAATTCGGCACGTCGCGCACCCTCTCAAGCCCGCGCCTGCACGCCATGAACAACCAGCAGGCGGTGCTCACCTTTGCCGAAAACTTCGTCTATTTCACCATTAAGGTAGAGGAAGAAACCAACAATAGCGGCACCACCGAAGAGGGAAAAACCCTCACCGTCGACAGCCAGCTTAACACCGTGCCGATCGGCGTGATTATGACGCTGCAACCCTCCATTAACCTAGAGACGCAAGAAGTCACCATGAACATTCGCCCGACGCTCTCTCGCGTATCGGGAACGGTGAGCGACCCCGGCGTGGACATCGTTCTGGCGCGCAACAACTCGAATCTTGGCGTCACCAGCGACATTCCCGTGATTGAGGTGCGCGAGTTAGATTCGGTGTTAAAAATAAAAAGCGGCGAAGTGATGGTGATCGGCGGCTTAATGCGCGAGATCAACAAAAACGAGGAAAAGGGCGTGCCTTACGCCTCCGCGATTCCCGTGTTCGGAAAATTATTGCAAAAAACCCATAAGGAAACGGAAGTCGTCGAAACGGTCATTTTCATTAAGGCGACCATCGTTCCCAGCCAAGGCGTCACTGCCGAAGATCAACGCGTCTATAACACTTTCATGCCGCACGATCCGCGCCCGCTCACGTTTTAACCGAAGAACGCACGCGCGACGCCACCGCGTCGATAAACTCCTCGGTCGAGGCATGGCGATCCGCTCCGGCAAGCGCCGCCAGGTCTTGCGTCATGCAACCGGATTCAATGGCGGCAACGGTGTCCTTCTCTAACGCGGCGGCGAAAGCGCGCAGAGGTCCGTTATCGTCCAGTTCCGCGCGAAACGCCAACGCCGCCGCCCAGGCGCAAATGGACGCCGACGGATTGGTGGAGGTGGTTTTTCCTTCCTGCCGGCGGCGATAATGGCGCGTGACGGTGCCGTGGGCCGCTTCGGCCAATCTGACCGCCCCGCCTTCGGCCAGCAAGACCGACTTCATCATGCCAAGCGAACCGAAGCCTTGCGCCACCATGTCGGACTGCACGTCGCCGTCATAATTCTTGCACGCCCAGACGAATCCGCCCTCCGATTTTATGGCGTAGGCCACCATGTCGTCGATCAGGCGATGCTCGTACGTCACTCCGGCGTCGGCGAACTTCTGTTTAAACTCCTTCTCGAAAAGATCGGCAAAAATATCTTTGAAAAACCCGTCATAGGCTTTCAAAATAGTGTTTTTGGTGGAAAAATAGAGATTTTTTTCGTTCTCGAGCGCGTAGACGAAATTTAACCGAGCGAATTGCTCCACCGAATCGCGCGTGTTGTACATGCCCATGATGACGCCGTCGCTCTTTAATGACGCGACGGGAAAGCGCGTTTCCTTCCCGTCGGCGTCGGTGTGGCACAGTTCAATTTTACCGGAAGGCACTTTTTCGTTGCGGGCGTCGTATTGGTCCGCGTGGGCGTGGCGCGCGATGACGATGGGCTTAGCCCACGACCGCACCAGACACGGCACGTTGGCGCACACGATAGGCTCGCGAAACAACGTTCCTCCCAGCGCGTTGCGCAGCGTGCCGTTGGGCGACTTCCACATTTTTTTTAAGGAGAATTCCGTTACGCGCGCTTCGTCCGGCGTAATGGTGGCGCATTTCACCCCGACCTTATGGCGCTTGATCGCCTCCGCCGCGTCGCGCGTGACCTTGTCGTCCGTCTTGTCGCGATACCGTATCGATAAATCGAAGTTTTCCAACGGAACGTCGACAAATGGGAGGATGAGCTTTTCTTCGATGATTTCCCACATAATCGCCGCCATTTCGTCTCCCCGCAGATTGACGACCGGATTGGCGACGCGAATTTTTTTGCCCGTCATGTACATTCCTCCCTTGCTGCTAGCCTTACGTACAGCATACTCCATTCTTCAAGCAAAAAATATTTTTCTTTTGGTTTTTTTATCGCCGGATCACGCCGGAGGTCCTTATAGGGAACGACAATGGGAATATCGATTAAGCGGCCTCCTAATCCGAATCCGAAGGTAAGAGATAAGGATGATGTCCTATGATGTACTCAAGCAAAGAGTCAAGAACGATAGGAGCGTCATTTTGGTCTTTTAAGAAACAGTTATATGCCTCTTGAAGAATCTCAAGGCCGTATAATTTTACGCATGCATAGCTTTTTTGATTAATCGTGATTCCCCATTCTAACAATTTTTGCAAAGAAACCGCGATCGCGTCCCGTCGTTCTTCGTCATCGCCGCAATCGGCAACGTCATTTTGAAATTCTTCCATGGTTAGCGTATGATACGTCTTAGGGATATAGTACTCGTAGCAGAAACTAGACGTCGCTAAGAATTTTTCTCGTTTATGCTCGTCGTTGTGAATGGAAAGGAAATGCTCAAAAGAGGATTCTTCAAGCGGTATCTTGTAAGTATTAAAGATATTTTCGGCATAATTATAAAATTCCCCGAAATTCTTGACGCTTGATCCGGCGGATTTCACCATCTCTATCGTTGAAATCAATATGGCGACAAGCTCGCTTTCCGTTCCGCGGGGTTTATTTGCCGTTAAAATTCCCGAAAACAAGTCCATCACGGAGCGAAATATATCCTCATGACTCACGGAAGAGCTTGTAAGCTTATACCACAATATTATTTTTTCGCATTCATTTGCGTTCGCTAAATGCGGATACGTTCTTTCAAAAAGATGGGTTATCGAGTCTTCGTTCATACCGAAATGTCGCGTATTTCCTATAATGACGCAAATCTCGTCTCGAATGTGATCGTGATGTTCCTCGCTTTTCGGCGTCCAATCCTTAAGTAAAGCGTTTCCTTGTTTCTTTTCGTAATCGAAAGTCTGAGAGAGAATATTCTTAATTGCATTCAATACGGAAATGAAGTCGCGAACGTTGCCGTCGCATTGTTCGATCATGCGCAACAGGCCGTCGATCGAACGGATAATATGAAACATGTCATTATAAGATACGTGGCTCCATTGCCGGCATAATTCGCCGATGAAGCGAAGCAATTCTTTCCTTCTGAATTCGTGCATTAACCGCAAAAATCTTGTATAAGCCGCTAGAATTACAATGCAGTTAATATAATCTCTATAACAATAGGGTAAAACACAACGCTGAAACGCAATCAAAAAATCGTCCGAAACATGGGAATTCATGATGGCGAAACGAATGGAGCGCCTGTCAATTGCTTACTTGGTACGCGTTTGCCCAAAAGGCAAAAGAGTTAAAACTATAACGTCCGCAGCTATAACACAATAAATACATTTAGTAAATATTTTGGAAGCAGTCTCCGGAGAAAAAAGTAACCTCAAGTAGCGATGGAAAGGAATTTTTCTGGTTTTGCGGCGCAAAGGTCGATAGTTTTGGGTATGTTAGGAGATATTTTTCGGAGAATGGTCAAACAAAATCCCCTTAAGGCGGCCCAAGCAAAAGTTGCGTTTCAGACTCCGCATCGGGAATCGTCGTCGTGGAGGTAGATGTCTTCCCGCTTTCGCAGGGATGACGAAGAAGAAAATCATGATAAGTTATATCATCGCCATCAAAATATAGGCTTGCAACAACAAAATGGCGATAAAAAGCACGGCGGAAAACGACCAGTTTCTCGCAAAATAATGGTCGGGACCGCGCAGATAATCCGCCCCTCCGCGCCATAGCTCGTGCGTTGCGCTTGCCGCTCCTTCCAATAACGAAGAAGCGCCGTACAGCGCGGATAGCACCGGTTTTCCGGCGCGCGCCCAAGCCTTTCGGTAAAACCAATCAAAATCGAGCGTGACCGTTTCGGTGCGCTTCAGCCAAGGCAGAAGCAGAAAAAAGGCCAATCCCGAGAAAACGAGCAGTTCGATTTGCGACGTCACGTGATCGACGCCGTAGAGCGAAACCTCCGGCGCCTCCGGCAACATCGAGTACAGCAAATACGGGGTAAGGCCGGGAATCGCCGGCACGACGCACCACGCCGCCGCAATGACGATGGCCCATTTCATGCCGCCGCTCGCGTCCTCGGGGCGCAATCCGTTGTCGCGATTGAAAAACACGAACCACGGAAACTTTACGCCGGCATGAAGGAACACTCCCGCCGAGGCCGCCGTGAGCAGAAAATACGTCCACGCCAACCCTTGTTCGCCCGCCGCCTCAAGAATGAGCGACTTGCTGACGAAACCGGAGGTGAGCGGAAAGGCGGAAATCGCCAGCGCGCCCACAATTCCGCCGATGCAGGCGACCGGCATGGCGCGGTGCAATCCTCCCAATCGGCTGCATCGCGATTCTCCCGTCGCGTACAACACGCTGCCCGCCGACATGAAAAGCAGCGCTTTATATATAATATGGCAAAACGCGTGGGCGGCGGCGCCAAGCAGGGCGTATTTCGTGCCGATTCCGGCGCCGACCACCATAAATCCCACCTGATTGACGACGCTGTACGACAAAATGCGCCGCATGTCGTTTTCCAGCATCGCATAGACGACGCCGTAAAAAATCATAACCATTCCCACGACAATTAGCGGGGTGAATCCGGCGAACAAGGTGAGCGTCGCGAACACGGCGGTTTTGGTGGTGAAGGCCGATAAAAACACCGCGCCGAACGGCGACGCGGCGGGATAGGCGTCGGGCAGCCATGCCGAAAACGGAGGAGCCGCCAAGCACACCCCGATCCCCGCCAGCATCAAGAAATAAGGGATCGCGTCCGCATATGCGCCCGTTTTCCACGCTTCCTTTAAGGGAGAGGCGTCGAACGCAGCCACGGCGTCGTTTCCGGTACGCGCCGCATACGCGGCGATACCCGCCATCAGCAAGGCCCCGCCGAGAACATGAAGATAGGCATAGCGTTTTGCGGCGCCCGAGGAGCGTTCGGTTCCTCCGAAATAAATCAGCAGCGTCGAGGCGATCGCCATCGTTTCCCAGAAAATAAACAAGTGGGAAAGATCGCGCGAAAACGTGACTCCGAGCGCCCCCCCGGCGTAGATATAGGCGGCGGAAATTTCCCGGGTTTGGGCGCGTCCCAATCCGAACAATCCTCCCAAAAACGCCGCCAAACAAAATGCGCTCGCGAAAATAAGCGAAAAATCGTGCGACGCGCACGACAGCATCCCCCCGTCCGGCAGGCATGCGCCGTCTTGAACGAAAAGGGCGCGGGTCCATGCCGCGAAGGGCGCGCCGAGAATAAGCGCTTTTTGGGTTCGCCCCTTGCACAGCGGAACGATCGCGCCGGCAAGGCACAGAAATACGAAAGGGGGAACGGCGAAGAAATGCGTCATCGTCAGCCTTAACGTCGCGATGGGTTGGGGCTATGCGAGCGCAGTATACGAAATGCGCCGAAAAATGTAACGAAAAATTCTTTTTTTAAAAGAGCGGAACGATTGACGGCCTGAGCGTCATTCTTTAGGGAGAAGCTAAACGAGCCTCACGGCAATTTTTAACAATTGACGACGGGCGGAACGATATTTAAGAAGCTTTTTCTTTAGTGACGGTAAGGGTTGCTTCTTGGTGATCTTTGCAAACTTTGTAGGTTAACGTTGTGCCGTCTACGGTAACCACCTTTGGTGTACCTTCACCCGGTTCATTGCATATTTTCTGTCTTGCGGTCAATGCAGATGCTATATCACCAAGAGAAAGAGAATTATCAACAGGAATAGGGCATTTATCGGATTGAATTGCCTTAAGCGCATCTTGATGGTATTGACGCTCAATAATGCCTCCTTCACGGCTAAAAGCCCAATGAACCACCTGCGTGACAATAACCGCTCCAACTGCTCCCTGAAATATGACACTCCAATCAACCATCTTTGAGTTGGCCGTGCGCAAAAAAATGTTCGAGATGCTTAAAAAACGGGTAGCAAGATACACTTTTAAAAAATCTTAAGTAAGATGCTTTTTATATAAAGGCCGACCGAAAAATATGCAATAAGAATATCAATTTTCGTATCCGTATTCGTCATTCCCGCGCAGGTGGGGATCCAGGATCACACGACACTTGCGTGCGAAGCGCGCCCAACAATTTTCAGTAGATGAAGTTTGTAAAAAATTTATTAAAAATATCACGTACAATAACCGTACCACATTCTGAACATATTTTGGTTACCGACGCTTTCGCCTTAAACGAAATCCCGAAAATCGACGTTTGTTCCCGCACGCACGCCCAATCTCGACTCTCGCCGTTCTAAACCGCGCAACATGTTGCATAAACGGGGACTGAGTTGCGCCGGATTATCTCCCTTTAACCTGGCTAAAGATTTCGTTTTGCTGCTTTGGAAGGGATGGAAAATCTTGACGAGATGCCTCGTTCCTTACGTCGCGGTCAGATACTTCCCCTGGTTCGTTTCTCCCGAATGCCGCTTCGCCTACTCTGCCGAAAAGTTTGCGGAACGATATTTCGCCTTTTTGCGATTACTTGATCTTGAGAAGAAGCATTTTTCCGATGATTATCTTCAGAAGAAGATTGCTCTAGCGAGGTCATTACGTTTCCAATATCTCGACCCTCACTATTATGGTCATTTCGATGCGGATGCTTGTATCGATTTATGTGGTCCCGGAAAGAGATTGCACGCGCTTTCGCTTGCTCCGTCAGACGAAAGAAAAGCCGCTCTACGTACGTTGGCGCTATTGCGTCACGAAACGGAAACGCGATTTTCGAGCTTATATGGCGGAACGCTTGAAGGAAATAGAGCGTATCTCGATGAAGAGCTTCAAATTCTAGCGCATCAATGGCAAATGCCGGACATTCTTTTCGGTTCCGAAGGTTTGTTGAAAAAACTAATTGATGATACGCATGAAAATTCAGCAAATTTTGGCTTGCTAAAACAAGCCTTGCAATACCACCTCAACTATGTTGCCTAGCTCGC
>JBEVNR010000044.1:2500-54545 GCA_040507985.1 Rickettsiales bacterium
TGCGCCCAAATTCCGGTCGCGATTGTTTTTCCTGCTCTCGCCCGGCGCGATCAAATACCCGACCGCCGGAAACGTCCGGCTGCGCGTGAACGTCCATCATACCTCGTCCCCCCTCCCGTGTTGGAGGTTATATTGTTGTAATATTACAACAGTTTTGCGCGTACGTCCACACGAAAAATTGACGTCCACATCTTGCCGTTTTTTTAATTTCCTAAAAAATACATTATTTTTGGCGGCATTTACTTTTTTTTTGGAATAAAGAACTAATATTTATACCAACGATAGAAAAACGCTTCATATGCGCGGAACGGAGAAATGAAATTTTTTGTCTTTAAATTGGCGTTGTGCGCCTGCGTCGCGACGGCGACGGGAGCGTCCCTATATGTGGGCGCGTCGGCGACGTTGGGCAAGCATCGCTTTGACGAAGCGGCGGCGACGGCGGCGGCATATCCCGTCGCGTCGCAATCGCTGGACGATTTTTTGCGCGCGCTTAAGGACGAAACGGACATGTACGCCGCCCTCGGCGACGCCGCCTCCGTGAACGCCGCGCTGCAAGCGGAGGCTCCGGAGAGCAAGGCAAGTTTTCTTGCGTTAAAACGGGCATACCGGCCGTACGAACCTTCCGACGACGCCGAATCGCCCGACGCGGAGGAAAAAAGCTTCGCGCCGCTGGCGGACGCCTACGCGGAATACGAAACGGTGTTTTCCAAAGCAAAAAAAGCGTCGGCGGAAGGAAAGGCCGACGTCGCGATACAACTGACGTCGCAAGCCTTGCCGGCCTATCGGGCGCGCCATTTGTTGCCCGAGACCGAACGGCTGCGCCGCGCCTTGAAGGCCCGCGCGGAACGCGCGGTGACGGTGGCCGCCGCCGCCCTTCCCGTCTCGGCGAGCGGAGCGCGCGCATCGCTCGTCGCCTACGAAAGCGCGCTCGGCGACCTCTACGCCGCGCAGGAAGCCGACGTCGCCCTCGCCAACCGCATGCGCCGCTACGCGGACCGCGAAACCATTTATTTTTCCGACGCCGCGTACATGCCGTTCTTTCAGGAGGCGGAGAGGACGGAAAGCGGGCGGGAATTGCTGGCGGAATACCGCAAGCTGGCGGAGATAGATCGATCCGCCGCAAACATTCCGCATAAAACGCGGGCGGAACCGCTTTACGTGTCGGCGCTCACCCTGGCGTCCGAGTCCATCGCCCCGAAATTAGAGGAGATGAAGGCAAACGCGGCGCGTCGGGCGGAAGCGTTTGCCGCCCGGGCAAAAACCGCCGGACGCAACGCGTTCATGTTGACGCTAGCGGGAACGGCGCTATGGACGGCGGCGCTGGCATGGGCGGCGACCGCCGCGTTTCGCTACGTGTGGTCGCCCATGCGCCGTCTTTCCCGCGAGATGCACGTGGACGACGCCGCGCGGTTTGACGGAGGATTCGCGCTGGCGCCGGCGGAATTTTCCGCCCTGACGGAAGCATGGCAGGGAGCGGCGAAGGAAGCGGAAGAAAAATCGCGCGCCTTACGAAAATCGGAAAGCGTCTGGCGCGCCCTGAACGACGCCTTGCCGACGGGCGCCATGACGCTCGACCGCTTCGGCTGCGTCTCGCGCGCCAATCGGGCCGCCGAGCGCATCTTGGGCTATCGCTCCGACGACATGCGCCATATCGGCCTGACGGAGGCGGCGCCGTGCCTGGCGGGCGACGGAGACTTTATCTTCCCCCAGGAGCGGGGAGACGGATTTTCGGTGCGCCGAGAAATGGAAACGGCGAGAAAAAATGGGGAACGCTTCACCCTAAAGCTTGAAATGCGGGCGTTTCGGGTGGACGGCGAAGAAAATTACGTCGTGACGTTCGAGGACGTCTCTCAATCAAAGGCGGCGGAAAACATCCTCACCCAATATAATCGCGAATTGGTTGCCGCGAAGGAAGAGGCCGAAAGCGCCGCGCAGCTTAAATCGGAGTTCCTTGCCGGCATGAGCCACGAGATCCGCACGCCGATGAACGGCGTCATCGGCATGACGGAACTGCTGCTGCACGATACGCTGACGCCGGAGCAACGACTGCGAGCCGAATCGATTTTTGACTCCGCGTCAAACCTGATGGTAATTATCAACGACATTCTCGATTTCTCGAAAATAGAGGCGGGGAGAATGTCGCTCGAGCGGCGCACTCTGGTTCTATCGGACGAACTTTCCGACGTCGTGCGCCTGTTCGTGCCGAAAGCCGAGGCCAACCGCACGACCCTTAGCCTGCGTTGCGACGCGTCCATGCCCGCCTACGTGAACGGCGACTCCGTCCGCATTAAGCAAATTTTCAGCAACCTTATCAGCAACGCCATTAAATTCACCTCATACGGCTACGTGCGCGCCTCGTGCGAATGCCGGTCGGAAGGCGACGAAAACATATTTAGGGTCGTCGTCCAAGACAGCGGCATTGGCATTCCCGCCGACAAGCTGGAAATTATTTTCGACAAGTTTTCGCAAGCGGACGCCTCCACCACCCGAAAATTTGGGGGCACCGGGCTGGGATTGGCCATTTGTCGACAGCTCGCCGCCATGATGGGCGGGGAAATCGGCGTCGAAAGCGCGCCGGGAAAAGGGTCGTCCTTTTGGTTCACCATGCGTCTTCCCTCCGCCGACGCCGCCGACGTAGAAGCTTACGAAAAAGAGCGGGAGGCAAAAAAATCGGAAGACGCGCTGCCCGGCGAAAACGCCTTCAAGGGAAGGCGCGTCCTAGTGGCGGAAGACAACCACGTCAACCGTCTCATCGCCGGAGAGATGCTGCAATGGCTGGGATGCGCGGTCGACATGGCGGCAAACGGCGCCGAGGCGCTGAAAATGGCGTCGGAGAACGCTTATGACGCCATCCTGATGGATTGTAACATGCCGGAGATGGACGGGTACGAGGCCGCGCGCCGCCTGAACTTCATGAAGAAAGGCGGCGCCCTTGCCGACGTTCCCGTCATCGCCCTGACGGCCAACGCGATGAAGGAAGACAAGGAGGAATGCATTCGCTCCGGCATGCAGGATTACCTCTCCAAACCCCTGCTGCGCAAAAACCTGGTGGAAACGCTGCAAAAATGGTTGCCTTCGCGCGACGGGGAAGCGACGGGGGAGGAAGGACAAAAAACCGCCGCAAGCGCGCCGACCGAGGCGCCCCCCCATTTGATCGAATCGCTCGGCGAGGGCGTCGCCGGCGCCATGGCCGCGGAATACGAACGCCGCGCCGAACGCGCCGCCTCGGCGATCAACATGCGCGTCCTGCAAGAGACGAAGCGCTTGCTGAAGGAGCAATTTTCCGAAGTGGTGGGAGCGTACATCTACGACGCCGACAATTATTTGCGGCGCATCGTCAGCGCGATCGAACGCGACCTTCCCGACGAGGCGTTCAAAAACGCGCATCCGCTAAAATCCTCCAGCCAAAGCATGGGACTCTCGGCGGTGGCGGAGCTTGCCGAAGAAATTGAGCGTCGCACCCGCAACCTCAGAACTTTCCGCGAGTACGGAGGCGACGTCGCGTGCGTCATTCCTTCGCTGTGCGACGCGCTGGAAACGGCCAAGCCGATTTTACGCCAAGCGGCGGAAGGATAAGGCGCGCCCTACACCATCACGTCGTTGTCGGCCTCCTCGTCCGTTACGGTCATTTCGCCGGCGGCGATCAATCCTTTGGCCGCGGAAATGATGGAGCTTTGGGCGGCGTCGACGGCCTTTAGGCGCACCGGTCCCATGGCCTCTATTTCTTCGAGCAAGATTTTCGAGGCGCGCGCCGACATGTTTTTCACGAACACGTCGCGCACTTTTTCCGAGGCGCCCTTCATGGCGACGGCCAGTTGCGTTTTGTCGGCCACGCGCAGCAGCGCCTGAATGCCGGCGGCGTCCGATTTTGCCAGGTCTTCAAACGTGAACATCAGCTTTTTGATGCGCTCCGCCGTCTCCGGCGCGTATTCCTCCAGTTTTTCCATATATAGCGCTTCGCGCGCGCGGTCGAAATTGTTGAAAATTTCGGCGATAACCTCGCTGCCGTCCTGGCGCTGCGTGCGCGTGACGGAGCTGATAAACTCGGCGCGCAACGCTTTTTCGACGCTGTCGAGCGCCTCTTTCTTCACGTTGTCCATTTCAAGCAGGCGGGTAATGACGTCAAAGGTAAAGTCTTCCGGCAGGGCCGCCAGCACTTTTGCGGCGTGGGGAGGCTTCAGCTTCGAGACGATGAGCGTCGCCGTTTGCGGATATTCGTTGCGCAGGTAGGACGACAGCACCTCTTCGCTCACGTTGCTCAGCTTGTCCCACGTGTTTCTTCCCGCCGGACCGCGAATGTCTTCCATAATGGCTTCCTTGCGGTCCTTGCCCAGCGTGCCGGCAAGCAGGCGCTCGGTGCTTTCCACGCTGCCCACGAACGACACCGCCTCGGAAAGAAAGTTGGAGAACTCAAGAAACACTTGCTTCACGACGTCCGGGCTTACCGTTCCCAGCTTGGCCATAATGCGCGACACTTCCTTTATTTCGTCGTCGTGCATCATGCCGAACACGCGCCCGGCATTCTCGGGGGTGAGCGCCATCATCATGATGGCGACTTTCTCCGACCCTTTTAACTTAGAAAAATTAACGATGTCCGCCATATGCCGCCCGCGACTATCCCCCGACAAACGAATGTAAATACATCAGGCGTTTTTGTCCATCGTTAATGCGGAACGCGCAGGACAAAGGCGTCAACCGCTACCAAGCGATTTTATTTTTCAAAAAATTCAACTTATTATTGATAAATGTGGAATTATAACTATACCCGCACGGCAATATGTGATATAATCTTTTAAATTTAACGTTTTTGCTGCACCTTCCTGTGCATTAGCCGCCTCTATTTATTTCCACTTTCCTTCCAAGCGACCTATTCATTAGACGTGACGATGGAGGAATACCATAAAATTCTTGGCTCTCGAGGAGTGACGGAAGAACAACTAAAAGAGATACGCAACTACTGCGGAGACAAGACTCAGCGATGGGAATGGGTGTCGGCTCTTGACGATTCGTTGATCAGAGATTTCGTTGCCTTCCGGACGGAACCGGAATACCCATCCATACGCATCTTCTGCCAACAGTATGATGCTCTCTGGCAGTGGGTGATGGTCACGCTTCCTAAGGAAAAGAAGCTGAAAATTTTTGTCGATTTAATGACCGATCCGCAACTCGAACCAATACGCCCCTATTTCCAAACTGATTATAATCGATGCAACTGGTGGACGGTTGATCTTCACGACAAGAATAGGGAAACTTTCCTTGCCCTAAGGACGGAAAAGCGGTTTGCGCCAATACGCGACTACTGCCGAGAATATCATGAGTTTTGGCAATGGGTGACGGTTGATCTTGACGACGAGAATAGGGAAACTTTCCTTGCCCTAAGGACGGAAGAGCGGTTTGCGCCAATACGCGACTACTGCCAAGAATATCATGAGTTTTGGGAATGGGTGACGGCTGATCTTAACGACGAGAATAGGGAACTTCTTCTTGAGTTAATAAATAAAGAGCTACTTCAGTCTATATGCGGCGCCAACTTCTCCAACGCAAAACGTTTGCTTAAGGTTCCCGGCATCGATCTTATGGTAACGGCTGTTTCATTAGAAATTTGGAAAAATTTAGAACTCATGGATATCGACCGATTGAAAGAGTTCTGCAACACCCCGCGATATGTGACAATCTTGACGGAGGTTCTCTTGCCAAGCCCCTATTTCCCCCCACTGTTCCTCCAGTGCCGTGAGGCGTTTGATTTCTATGTCCGTTGGCGAGAAGAATATTATGCTCCCGACGAAGAACTGCCGCCATATAAGAAAGATATGACGAATATTATCATCGGCGAAGCCTTACGTTTCATACAAACGATGAACGACGTCTCCGGCGATCAGACCGATTTGGAGCAAACCGTCTCGGATAGCACGAAAAAAACAATCGAACTCGCAATATGTATAACGCAATCAGGATACAAAATACCTTATACGCCAATAGAATTGTTGGATACCTTGCA
The DNA here is from genome assembly GCA_040507985.1 of Rickettsiales bacterium. Classification (GTDB taxonomy): domain Bacteria; phylum Pseudomonadota; class Alphaproteobacteria; order Rickettsiales; family UBA6187; genus JBEVNR01. The sequence continues at coordinate 8,499 of JBEVNR010000044.1, forward strand.
AAAAATGACTCTAACTCGAGAAACCTTTGCTGCGTTTAAGAGGGAATGGATTAAGGACAACAAAAAATTGTCCGGGCAGGGCTTTGCGCTTTGATTAAATTATTGTGCGCTTCTTGTACGTTTTTCTTGTTTTGGTTCGCCGGACGAACGTTTCTTATGTTTCCTATGCGCGTCTTTTTCCTTTCAAAAAAAAGAAAAATAAAATAGGGCTTACGCAGTGCGTAAGTCCCATAAAAAATTCGCCTCACTTTTAACGATCGGCGTTTGCCCTATTCATCCGGAGCGGCATCTTACCGCGACGGCTTTCCGCTGAGAACGTGCGTCACGGACGCCTTCACGCCGCCGACGAAGACTTGGTTTCCGGCGGCGACGCGATCGCGATCAAGCGCCAGCGCCATGGCCGCGTCGCCTTCCGACGAGGTGACGTCGCCGATTTTTTCTCCGGTTTTTGAAAACACCTCCCCGCCTTCCACGGGAAACATGTCGCCGTCGTCCGCTTGCAGCGTAAAGGGCGCTTTTTTTCGCTTTCCCTTGTAATACATGCGGGCCGTCACCTCCTGGCCGATATAGCATCCCTTCGAGAAAGAGATGGAGTCAAGGCCGTCAAGGCAAAAATCAAGCGGGTACGAGGCGTTGAAGGACAAGTCTTCGTCGCCGTCCGGCAATCCGGCCATGATGCGGCGGCGTCGATAGATGCTAAAATTCGCCTTCTCCCCTTCATTAAACGGAAACGCGTCGCCCTCTTTCACCAACACGCGAAAAAAGTCGGAGCCGGGACGGGGATCGGCGTAGCATATGGCGGCATTTTTCGCCTCGGGCGCCGCCGTTCCCCAACAGACGTACACCTTCATCCGTACGCGTTCAACCGACGCGTCCCGGCCCAGCGTATATAACCCAAGTTTGGCGGCGACCGAATCCGCATAGCTTCCCGAGCAGTCAAGCCACAACGTTTCTTCCGTGGGCGCGACGAATGCTTCGCACAAAAATTTTCCCTGTGCCTGCAACATGAGTCCGTAGGCGACGCCCCCGAAGCGGCAAGGCGCCACGTCTTGCGTCAATATCCCTTGCAGGTAAGGAATGCGATCTTTGCCGCGCACGGCGAAAACGGCGCGTTTTTCTAACAATGCGTAGTGAAACGTCATGGGATCGGCGGCTCCTCGTCTGTCGCGTAAATATTGGCTCGCCGCGCGCGGCGGAAACCCCACGTGTACCACGAAGATCTTCGGCATGACAACGAGAATCGCGCAAGGCGCCCGACGGCCGGCGCCGCAAAAACGCGTTAAGGGTTGTAAATGGTCGAACAATCACGATATAATGGGGAGGAAGGCGCGGCATGGCCCGCTTTTTAAGCATTCTTCTTTAAGGACGTCGCCATGGAAACGTTGCCGCTGCTTGCGCTTAGGGACTTAGTGGTCTTTCCCCGCATGATCGTGCCGCTGTTCGTCGGGCGCAAGCGCTCGATCAAGGCGCTGGAAGTCGCCCTCGACCGCGACAAGCGCATCCTTGCCGTTGCGCAAAAAAACGGACAGCAAGACAGTCCGGACGTCGACGGATTGCACGACGTCGGCGTGGTCGCGCACATCATGCAATTAATGAAGCTTCCCGACGACACGGTAAAAGTGCTTATCGAAGGGGAAAGCCGCGCGCTCATTTCCTCCATCGTCGACATGCCGGAAGGCTACATGGAGGCGAGGTTCGTCATCCACGCCGACGAATACGACAATTCGCAACAAAATCGCGCCTTGCAGCGCATGTTGCAGGAACAATTCGAGCAATACGCCAAGGCCAATAAAAAAATAAGCGAAGACATTCAAGCGGCGGTGGCAAAAATTGCGGATCCCGTCAGTTTGTGCGACACGATCAGCTCGCACATGCCGCTGGCGCTCAATAAAAAGCAAGAGATTCTCGCCATTCGCCATTTGCCCGACAGGATGGAGCGGTTATGCATTCTCTTGCACGATGAAAGCGAATTGCTTAGCACCGAACAAAAAATAAAGGCGCGCGTCAAGACGCAAATGGAGCGCGCGCAGAAGGAATACTATTTAAACGAACAGCTTAAGGCCATCCATAAGGAGCTAAACGAAGACGAGGACGGACGCAACGAGCAACAGCAATACGAAGAGCGCATCAAAGCCGTGAAGTTGTCGCCGGAGGCGGAAAAACAGGCGAGGCAGGAATTGAAGCGCCTAAAGACCATGACGCCCATGTCGGGCGAGGCCACCGTCACGCGTAACTACCTTGATTGCCTGCTTGATATTCCTTGGCACAAAAACACCCGCATTCGCAACGACGCCGAGGCCGCGCAAAAATTGCTCGACGACGAGCATTACGGGCTGGAAAAAGTGAAGGAACGCATCGTCGAATATATCGCCGTCCTTAGCCGCACCAAAAAGCTGAAAGGGCCGGTCCTCTGCCTGATCGGCCCTCCGGGGGTGGGAAAAACGTCGCTCGCCGCCTCCATCGCCAAGGCCACCAACCGCAAGTTCATTAAAATGTCCCTGGGCGGCGTGCGCGACGAGGCCGAAATTCGCGGACACCGCCGCACCTATATCGGCTCGATGCCGGGCAAAATCATCCAATCGATGCGCAAGGTCGGCGCCTCGAACCCCCTTTTCCTGCTCGACGAAATCGACAAGATGGGTCACGACTATCGCGGCGACCCCGCCGCCGCGTTGCTCGAGGTGCTAGACCCCGAACAAAACCATAAATTCAACGACCATTACCTTGACGTCGATTACGACTTGTCGGACGTCATGTTCGTCTGCACCGCCAACAGCCGCGAGATTCCCCACGCCTTGCTGGACAGGCTCGAGGTCATTCCCATCGCCGGCTATACCGAGCAAGAGAAGTTGGAGATTGCCAAGAGGCACTTGCTGCCCAAGCAAATCGACAACCACGGACTCAAGAAAAATGAGCTAAGCATTACCGACGACGCGCTGCTCGACGTCGTGCGCTACTACACGCGCGAGGCGGGCGTGCGGAACTTCGAGCGCGAATTGGCGAAGATCGCGAGAAAATCCGTCCGTAAACTCGTCGCCGGCGGCGATACGAAAGAGATAACGGTGCGGCCCGAAGACGTGAAAAATTTTTGCGGCGTAAGGCGCTTCGACTACGACCGCGCGCACGACGAAAACCTAGTGGGCGTCGTAAACGGCCTCGCCTATACGCAATCCGGCGGCGACATGTTGTTCATCGAAGCGATATGCGTTCCCGGCTCAGGCAAAATCAAAAGCACCGGCAAACTGGGCGAAGTCATGCAGGAATCCGTGCAGGCGGCGTGGAGCTACGTGCGCGCCCGCGCGGCGGAGTTCGGCATTCGCGAAAGCGACTTTAAGAAGCGCGACGTGCATGTTCACGTGCCCGAAGGCGCGACGCCCAAGGACGGACCCTCGGCGGGCGTGGCGATGTTCGTCGCGGCGACGTCCGCCATGTCCGGCGTGCCGGTCAGGCGCGACGTGGCCATGACCGGCGAAATTACGCTGCGGGGCCGCATTCTCGCCATCGGGGGGCTAAAGGAAAAATTACTGGCCGCCTTGCGCGCCGGCATGACGACGGTCCTCATTCCCAAAGACAACGAAAAAGACGTGGAAGAATTGCCCGACGTCGTCCGCAACGGCTTAAAAATACTCTGCGTGTCGCACGTGGACGAGATGTTGGACGTCGCGTTCGCCGAAAAACTCTCGCCCCTCACGCCGGAGGAAGTCAGCGCCGACGCCGCGCTCGCGCGGCAATACGTACCGGCGACGGACGGCGCCGGAGCGGCGATACAGTAGCGTTGCGTATGCTATGCGGAATTTCCGAAGGGCGAATCTTTCTTCTCTACCCGGCGGGAGGGCATATTACCGTTTCCCGGGAAGACGGAAGCGAATCCGCCCGCTACGCCAAAGCGGATTGCCTTCTCGCTTTCACGAAGGAAGGCGAAAATCGCGGCACAATTTTACGCGTCGCGCCGCAAAACGAAGCCGTCCGCGAATTTTTTTTTGACGCCGGGCAAGAGATAGAAGAGCTAACGCTATGGTACAGGCCGCAAACGCGCCTGCACAAACACCCCAACTACGCCTTTACGCTTCTGGTTGCGGTATTGGCGGCGATATTGGTTGCGCTTATATGGGGAGCCGTGCAAAAAACCGACGCCGCCGCCAATGCCGTCGTGCAATTCACTCCCCGCTCCTGGGAAAAACCGCTGGCGAACCTGGCGTTGTCGCAGCTTCGCGCCCGGCAGGTATGCAAGGGAGAAGACGGCTTGCGCCTTATTAGCCGCCTGATGCAACCTTTGTTAAAAAACGTCGGGCTGGACGGCGTCGGGATGGTGAAGATTATTTTCGTGAAGGGAGAAAACGGAGTGAAGTCGGTCGCGTTGCCGGGGGGCGTCATCGTCGCGGAAAGCCCGTTGCTCGAGCGGGCGAACAGCGTCGATTTTATCGTCGCGGCGCTGGCGAGGGAAATGATCGAAGTGAAGGAGCGACGCCCCCTGCGTCGCGCCGTGGCGAAATTGGGCGCCTATGCCGTCAGCTTCGCCGCCCTGCCGCTTATGGCCGCCACCGAGTCTGCTGCGCTGGTGGCGGGCAAGATCGTGCGCGACAATTACGATCGCGCCGTGACGCGCAAAACCGACGTCGAGGCCGCCCTCCTTATGCAAAAAAGCGGATTTTCGCCGCGCGGCATGGCCGATTACCTGACGGCGCTGGGATATCCCGCCTCGCTCGTCTCCTCTTACGGCGTCGACAATCCCGCCCTTCCCCCGGTGCGCCCGCTGAACGCCGCGCAAAAAAAAGCGCTGCGCGCCATGTGCGAAAAATAAGACCGAAAAAACCAAAAAAATATCGATTCTCGTATTATTGATTTTTAGCAAAAAATGGGCATTGCTAACAAGCAATGCCACAAAATCAACCCGCTCTTCCGAGTTATGCGCGCCAAGACCGTAAAAAGCGAAGTATTGCGCTCGCGTCCGGGGGCATGCAGGGCGCGCCAACGTGCGGCGCGAGCGAGGCGGAAAACTCTTCCGTTATGACGTCATCTTGCGGCGCCGCGCCGGGATTGACGACGACGCAGGCTATCGTCGCTCCCGCCCGGCCCAGCGCACGGCAGCCGCTCACGGCATGGCTTAATCCTCCCAGATAAACTCCGGCCACGAAAATAACGGGATGGTTTGCGGCCGCTATCCATTCCGTCACGGTAGAATAGGCGTCTATCGGGACGCAGGCGCCGCCGATCGTTTCCACGAATGCGATCTGCGCGCTTTCGCGCACGCGCGTCGCCTCCAGCGTCCGTCGCAACGATATTCCCTTCCCTTCCCGCGCGGCGGCAATATCGGGCGATTGCGGGGCGCGAAACCGGAGCGGGGAAATGCGCCCAATGGTTTCAGGCTCGACGCCTTCCCCTAGCGCCAAGGCGATGCGCCCTGCGTCGCTCGCGTCGGCGCGTGCGGAATCGAATCCCGTCATCAGGGGCTTTACGGCGTCGACGTCTATGCCTTGCCGTCTGCATTCTCGAATAAGCGCGCATGTGAGAAAAGTTTTCCCGACGTCAGTGCCGCTTCCGGCGACGAAATAAATTTTTCGCATATTTTTTTACTATGTTTGCGTCTCTTCAAGATATAATACGCCTCGCCGCAATGCGACGAGAAATTATAGCGTTTAGCGATAGATTGGCGTAAAAAATTCATGATATCCCTACTTTCGTAGGTATAACGAATATGGTGCGTTGGCAGCATATTCGCGCCAACCTGTCGTCGGTCGCTATGGTAAGAAAGGTATGGCATTCCTCCATTAACATGTCGTGATTAATGTTTTTTCTCTAAAATAACGCTTGTCCTGCGGAATGAAATAGAATAAAAATTATAAAATTTTTTATTAGTGGCACCCTAAACCCATTCTTCCGTTGCCTAGATACGCAGGCGTACCGTTTTTGCAATGACTTTGGCTATTCCTCCCGCCGTCATTATTCCAAGAGACGGATGCGCAAATTTATTCGTATATCATAACACCCAAGGTGAGGTGCTCAAGGAATGCGGTCCGGATTCTATTCAGAACCTGGCGAAAGCCGTTATGCTTTTTCCGGACCGCCACGACAATCATGAAGAAGGTCAGTGCGATAAAGATTGCGACGCCAACTATATCGACGGCCTATCTCACTGCGCAACCGACGAGAATTTACTTGCGGCGCTTACCCCTAATGCTCAGAAACTCTTGAAAGATTTGGAGGGGAAAATTAATCCAAAGCTCTCCATTTCCGTCGCATGGAATGCGAATGTGCCGGAAAAACCCGGTAACGCTCCGGCAACAATGACGTCGCATGACGCATGGTTGGGGTTAGACGGCATCACGGATAAAAAGGCGAAAAGCGTAAAAAGCGAGTACGATATGTGGCTGAACAGAAAGGAGTGGCGCGGCGAAGATAGCGGCGATAAAGACGATCAGGAGGACTTGACTGATTATATCGTGTTGTGCTATCCCGTAGGTACGGTATCCGGCGTATCTCTCTTGAATGAGAAAAATCCAATGGTTCATGAAGATACAACTTTTGCGTTTTACCATCCGGCCGTTCAACGATATATGGCAAACACCGGCATGTCGCCGCCTTCCTTGACGGATAAAAACGCCGCCATATCTCTCTTCGATCCCGACGCTCCGCCTCTTGACGTCTACATGTCTATGCTTGTTCACCTAAGACCAATCACGGAGAATAAAGAAGAGGAAGATGAAATCGCTACTTTCGAATGGAACAGCAATGCCTATTCCTTGAGGCGCAAAAATTACGGGTCAGTCTGCCTTCACTTCGGCAAGGCCCCTCCGCAATTGTAGCGAAACAGGACATATTCTTTGGCGCATCGCTTCGGGTTAATAAAAAAAGAAAATAAAAAAATTTTCACCGCGTAACGCGCCATACGGAAAGGGACGTTTTGCGAACCGGCAAGGCGACGCCATAAAACCGCTTGGCTTTTTGGGATATTCGCGATAACTATACTTGCCGTAAGTCCTACGCTTTGCCGCGGCAACCTTATATCAGCAATTTTAACCGTTGGAGAGCGGCGCGCTCGCATGAACGCCGAATTCTATTATTTATCCGCCGCCATATTTGCCCTCACCCTGGCGTCGGCGTTTTTTTCCGCCGCCGAAACGGCGCTTACCTCGGCGTCGCGCGCCCAGTTGCACGGGCTGAGCCGCGCGAAAAACAAGTCCGCCGTTATTGCCGAGCGCCTGCTTGGCCATAAGGATCGGCTGATCGGCACGGTGCTGCTCGGCAACAATCTGGTGAACATTCTCAGTTCGGCCTTGGCAACGAAGGCCTCCATCGAATATTTCGGCGACGACGGGGTGTTCGTCGCCACCGCCGTGATGACGGTGGTCATTATTATTTTCGCCGAAATATTGCCGAAAACCTACGCCATCAACCATGCCGAAACCGTGTCGCTCACGACCGCCCGCGTCATGGAAATCATCGTCATATCGCTCACCCCCTTCGTCGCGGCGACGCAATGGATCATTCGCGGAATATTTTTTCTCTGCCGCATCGAATATAAAAAAGATACGACGCTCACCGCCGCCGACTTGCACGGCTTCATCGCCCTGTCGCACCATCAAGGCGGCATGGCGCGGGGAGAGCGCGACATGCTGGCGAGCATTTTGGAATTGGAGGAGCGCAGCGTCGAATCGGCCATGGCGCCGCGCCGCGACATCGTCTCGGTCGACGTGGACGCGCCGGCGGAACAGATTTGCGCCGCCGTTCTGGACGGTCCGTACACGCGCATTCCGCTATGGCGGGACAATCCCGAAAACATTATCGGCATTCTGCACGCCAAGCATCTGCTGGCCGAAATACGCCGAAAAAACAATAAGGCGGACGACGTCGATTTCGCCGCCATTTCGCGCGCTCCCTGGTTCGTCCCGGAAACGAACAGCCTGCGCCGCCAACTCATGGAATTTCGTAAGCGCCGCGAGCATATGGCCCTGGTGGTGGACGAATACGGCGATCTGGTGGGACTGGTGACGCTGGAGGACATATTGGAGGAAATCGTCGGGCAAATTCGCGACGAAACCGACGACATGGAAACGGACTCGATTATCCGCGTGGCCGACGCCATGATAGAGGCCGAAGGGGACGCGAGCATTCACGAAATTAACAAGCGCATGGATTGGAGCGTGTCGGACGATTACGCCAACACGCTGGGCGGGCTGGTGATGCATTACACGGAAGCGGCGCCGGCGGAAGGGCAGCGCTGCGAGGCCGATGGGTATGTTTTTACCGTGCTGGAAGTGAGGGGCAATTTAATCGCGCGGGTCCGCATCGAGAAAAAAAGCGAAACCGACGATTCCGAGACCTATGCATGACGGAAATCGCGCTAAAGTCCTTAGGACTTAAAAAAACCTACGCCAAGAAAAACGGTCCCGTTTCGGTGCTAAAAGGCATAGACTTAACCGTGCGTCCCGGAGAGAGCGTCGCGCTCACGGGCGAAAGCGGGTGCGGAAAAACCACGTTGCTGTATTTGCTAGGACTGCTCGATTCTCCGGACGACGGAGAGCTGGAGATTCTCGGGCGTCCCGCCGGCCGCCTGTCGGAGGCGAAGCGCGCGTGCATGCGGCGCGACCATATGGGCTTCGTCTACCAATTCCACGGATTGTTGCCCGACCTTACCGCCGTCGAAAACGTCCTCGTCCCGTTTTTTATCGAAGGAAGCGTCGACGTCGACGCCAAAATACGCGCCGACGCGCTTCTCGAGCATATGGGCGTGGCGAAACGGCGCGACCATCCGGCGGGCGAGCTCTCCGGCGGCGAACAGCAGCGCGTGGCCGTCGCGCGCGCGCTGGCGAAACGCCCTCCGCTTATTTTCGCCGACGAGCCGACCGGCAATCTCGACGACCAAAACGCCGACGGCATTATGGAGACCTTGCTGGAATATTGCGCCGATTACGGCGCCGCGCTCATATGCGTCACCCACAACACCCGTCTGGCCGCGCAATGCAAGCGCCGCTATAGCCTTGCCGAAGGGTTGCTGGAAGAGGTTTAGGACCCTGCGCAGCGACGTGATATCCACCGCTTCGCAACATGTAGGTTTAGCTTCCGGCTTTTTGCCCGGCGATGATTTCCGTCATGGTAATGCCGATGCGGTTTTCGACGATGACGATTTCGCCGCGCGCGATCAGGCGGTTATTGACGGTAATGTCCACCGGCTCTCCCACCTTGCGGTCAAGCCGCACCACCGATCCGCGACTAAGCTTAAGCAATCGGCTCACCGGCATGGAGGCCGAGCCTAAAATGGCCGTCACCTCCACGGGAATGTCCGAAATGGCGCCGAGGTCGATATGCTCTTCGCGCAGGGCCGATTCCATCGTTATATCGTCGTCGTCCGGCATAGTGTCTCCGCCGCTGGCGAATTATAGGGTTGCAAACATTTTTTCCATGTCGACCCATAGGTCGTTCGGGTGTTCCAGGCCGACGAAGAATCGGACGCACGACGCTTCCGGGTAGCACAGGCGGCGCCCTATCGCGTTCGGATCGAACGGCAGCGCCAAGCTTTCGTACCCTCCCCACGAGGCCCCCTTGCCGAATAATTCTAACCCGTTTATGGCGTCGCGCAAGGCTTGGTTGTCGTATTTTTGACGAAAGGCAACGGAAAATAAGCCGCCGGCGCCGGAAAAGTCACGCTTCCATAGGTCGTGGCCGGGGTCGGAAGGCAGGGCGGGGAACATAACCCTCGCGATTTTGTCGTGGGCTTCGCACCGCCGCGCGATATCAAGAGCGGAGGCGGAATGTCTATCCAGCCGAGCCTTGAGGCTGCGCAGTCCTCGGGCCGCCAGGTAACAATCGTCCGGAGAAACGCAGACGCCGACATGCCGAAAATATTCCCGCACCGGAGCGACGCGCGCGCGCGCGCCGCAGACGGAACCCATCAGCACGTCGGAATGGCCGCCGACATATTTCGTGACCGCCTGCACGGAAAGGTCGATCCCGCAATCCAACGGGCGAAAATGCAGGGGCGACGCCCAGCTATTGTCCATGCAGCTAACGACGCCGGCCTCACGGGCGGCGGCGGCGTAGGCGGGGACGTCCTGCATGTCGAAGGTGAGCGACCCGGGAGCCTCCAGTAATATCATCCTAACGCTTTTATCGAACAGGCCGGAGTCGCGCGGGGCGACGGCGGGATCGTAAAAAACCGTCGTCACGTCATAGCGCGGCAAGACGTGCCGGCAAAAGCGGCGCACCGGCCAATAAACGGAGTCGGGAACCAAGAAAACGTCGCCCGGACGCAAATAGGCCAGAAAAGCCCCGGTCAGCGCGGCCAGCCCGCTGGGCGCCAACACGCAGCTTTCGGCGCCTTCCAGCTCGGCCATGGCATGCGCGAAGGCGTGCGCCGTGGGGGTGCCGGAGGTGCCGTACGAATAGTCCAGCGCTTCGCCGTACCCGACGTCGTAGACGTCGCTTCCTTCCCCCGCCGCCAGATAGGCGTCGACGGAGTCGAACAATATGGTCGAGGCACGATAGACGGGCGCGTTCACCATGCCTTTATGGGAAAACGGGGAGCGGCCGGCGGTAATAATCGCAGTGTCTCGGCGCATGGAACGTATTCGCAACAATTGAACGACGTCGTCGTTTTTACCTCCGAACCGCCGCGTCGCGCAAGAGAATAATTCTTTTGTTTTTGAAGGAGCAACGGGGTATTTGTTATCTTACAGGTAAGTTTTATAAAACGCGTACAATCCATTGGTTATGACGGACGACAAGATATATCTCTACGACACCACGCTGCGCGACGGGGCGCAAACCTCCGGCGTCGACTTCACCGTGGCGGACAAGCGGGAGATCGCCGCCATGCTGGACCGATTGGGAGTCGACTATATCGAGGCCGGATGGCCGGGGGCGAACCCGCGCGACGACGAAACTTTCGGTGCGCTCCCGCATGCGGAGAACGCGAAATTCTGCGCCTTCGGCATGACGAGGCGACGCGACAAAACTGCGGAAAGCGACGAAGGGTTGCAAAAATTGCTGGCCTTCGATACGCCGTGCGCCTGCATCGTCGGGAAGGCGTGGGATTTTCAGGTAAGGGAAGCGCTTGGGGTCACGGAAGAAGAGAACCTCGCCATGATCGCCGACAGCGTGGCCTATTTGGTGAAAAACGGAAGGGAAACCTTGTTTGACGCCGAACATTTCTTCGACGGACATAAAGCTAACCCCGACTACGCGATGCGATGCGCGAAGGCCGCCTACGACGCCGGCGCGAGGTGGGTGGCGCTGTGCGACACGAACGGCGGCGCGCTGCCGGAGGAGATATTCCGCGTCGTCGCAAGCGTCATCGAAAACGGCGTGCCGGGAAGCCATGTCGGCGTGCATTGCCATAACGACGGCGAATTGGCCGTCGCCAACAGCCTGGCCGCCGTCCGCGCCGGCGCGAGGCAGGTGCAAGGCACGCTCAACGGACTGGGAGAGCGTTGCGGAAACGCCAACCTCACGTCCATCATTCCCGCCCTGACGATAAAAATGGGACTGCGCACCAACATCACGCCGGAGAGAATGCAAAGCCTGACGCTCGTCTCCCGCGCGCTCGACGATCGCCTTAACCGGCCGTATAACCGTTACGCCCCTTACGTCGGCGCGTCGGCCTTCGCCCATAAGGGAGGGTTGCACGTGTCGGCGGTGATGAAAAATCCGACATGTTACGAACATATCCCCCCCGAGACGGTCGGCAATAAGCGCGACGTGCTGGTGTCGGATCAGGCCGGCCGGGCGAACGTGATTTCCCGATTGGAGAAAATCGGTTTGGGAGGCCGCGAACATTCCCCGGACGCCGTTTCCGCCTTGGTCGCCCGCATCAAAAAGGAAGAAAGTCGCGGTTACGCCTTCGACGCCGCCGACGCAAGCTTTTACTTGCTGGCGCTGGAGGAGCTGCATGCGCGCCGCAAGTTTTTTGAGTTGCTGATCATGCGCTGCACCGTCGAGCGTCGACGCGAAAACAACGATAAAATTCTCTCTTACGCCGAGGCAACGACGAAAATTCGGGTGGGAAACGACGAATCCTTTACCGTCGCCGGCGGCAACGGCCCGGTGAAGGCGCTGGACGGCGCGCTAAAAAAAGCGCTGTGCGGCTTTTATCCGGCGCTGCGCGACGTGCACCTCACCGACTATAAGGTGCGCATCCTCAACCCCGGCGCCGGAGCGGGCGCCCGCACCCGCGTGCTTATAGAAAGCGCCGACGCGGACGGCAGGCGATGGACCACCGTCGGCGTTTCGTCGAACGTGATTAACGCCTCGTACTACGCGCTGCGCGATTCCTTCGCCTATTATTTGGAAGTCACGACGCCTTAAGGCGAGGCGCATTTGCGACGTCGCATTAGTTTGTTAATTAAGTCGGCAGTATTAATCTCTTAATTTTTATAGCAACATTCCCTCTTTTTACTTGTATTTTATAAAAATCGTCGTATTGTTGGTAACGGAGTTATATGTACGTCGCCTAATTCCAATCAAAACATGATTTTTGTCGATACGTCCGTGATATAGAAGATTTTTTAGTTAAAAAATAAATCAATTTTGATTTTTTCATAAAAAAGAGAAAATTACGCGATATACTTTCTTTTGCGCCGATATGGCGCGCGGAGAAAGATAGAATTACTGGCAGTTCAACCAAGGAGGAGCTTACGTGGCTACCGTTAACGAAATTCTTGCAGCGGGCTTACGCTTAGTTCAGCAGCCCCAAACCACGTTTAAGGAAGCGGCGGACAGCGATCCGGATCCCAACGAAACTTTTAAGGTGGCGTCCATCGACAATTCTCCCTTGAAGGTCGGAGAAATCATTCAGCTTAAATACGGCAAGGTCGCCGTACTGGAAGACGGTAGCGTGTACTATAAGCGCGAAACCGAACTGCAAGCTTATAAGGAGTTGGCCCAAGGCGAAACCGGCGTCGACTCCATTCCCTTTGAAGTGAAGGATTCCGGCGGGCTATCCGCCGGCGTGTACGCCATCACCTTCAACATTCAGGGACGCAACGACGCGCCCGAAGCAAACGACGACGTGGCGACCACGGACGAAGACAAGCCCGTCAACATTAACGTCCTTGCCAACGATAAGGACGTTGACGGCGACACGATCAAGGTTGCCGAAATTACCGAGCAACCGAAGCACGGCACGGCGACCATCAACGCCGACGGCACGGTGAAATATACGCCGACGGCCAACTATCACGGCACCGACAGTTTCGTGTATAAAATCGTCGAGAGCGATCCGGCGGCTAACACCGACACGGCGAAAGTGACGATCACCGTCAACGACGCGCAAGATCCTCCCGTGGCAACCGACGACAAAACGACGACCGCCGAAGACAAGCCCGTGACCGTCAACGTGCTGGCCAACGACAGCGATCCGGACGGCGATACGATCACCGTCACGAAAATTACGGTCAATCCCGCCCACGGCACGGCGACGCTTAACGCCGACGGCACCATCACCTATAAGCCGAACGCCGATTTTAACGGTAAGGACACGTTAAAATACGAAATTACCGACGGCCACGGCAACCAAGCGCAAGCGACGCTGGAAATCACCGTCACGCCCGAAAACGATGCGCCGATAGCCAACGACGACGCGGTGACGCTGCCGGAAGACAATATCGTCAGCAACATTCCGGTGCTGGCCAACGACGTCGACCCGGACGGCGACAAGCTTACCGTCACGAAAATCGTCACCGGACCGGAACACGGAACGGCGACCTTAAATGCCGACGGCACGATTAACTACCAGCCGAACGCGAACTACAACGGTTCCGACAGCTTGGTATACGAAGTGACCGACGGTAAACTCACCGATACGGCAACGCTTAAACTTACCGTTACGCCCGTTAACGACCGTCCCGTGGCGGTGGACGACCGCACCAATACGCTGGAAGACACGCCCGTCACCCATAACGTGCTGGCCAACGATACCGATCCGGAAAACGATCCGCTCACCGTCACCCGCATTGTGACGGCACCGACCTACGGCACGGCGACCATCAACGCGGACGGCACCATTACCTATACGCCCGGGAAAGATTTCGTCGGCACCGACAGCTTGCTGTACGAAATCAGCGACGGCAAGTTGACCGATACCGGTGTATTTACCATTGACGTCGCCCAAGGCAACGACGCCCCCACGGCGAACGACGACAGCGTGAGCATGAACGAGGACACCATCGTGACGGTCGGCGTTCTGGGCAACGATACAGATCCCGAAAACGATCCGCTTACCGTGACGAAAATCGTTAACCAACCGACCCATGGCACGGCTATATTAAACGCCGACGGCACCATCACCTATACTCCGGGCGCCAACTATAACGGCTCCGACAGTTTGGTGTACGAAATCACGGACGGCGAATTTACCGATACCGCGACCGTTACCTTTAACGTGAAACCGACAAACGACGCGCCGAACGCCAACGACGATAGCACGACGACAAAAGAAGACACGGCGAAAGTCATTACCGTTCTGGCCAACGATACCGATCCGGACGGCGACACGCTCACCGTCACCAAAATCGTCAACCAGCCCACGCATGGTACGGCGGTATTAAATGCCGACGGCACCATCACCTATACGCCGAATTCGAACTATCACGGCAACGACGTGTTGACTTACGAAGTAAGCGACGGTAAAGGCGGCTCCGATACGGCCACGGTGAACGTGATCGTCGAAGACGTGAACGACGCGCCGAACGCCAACGACGACACGACGACGACGAAAGAAGACACGGCGAAAGTCATCACCGTTCTTGCCAACGATACCGATCCGGACGGCGACACGCTCACCGTCACCAAAATCGTGAACGGTCCCGGACACGGCACGGCGACCGTCAATACCGACGGCACCGTCACCTACACGCCGACCGCCAACTATAACGGCAACGACACGCTCACCTACGAGGTAAGCGACGGCAAGGGAGGCACGGACACGGCGACCGTTTCCATTACCGTGGATAACGACAACGACGGTCCGAACGCAAACGACGACAGCGTGACGACTAACGAAGACGTTCCTGCCACCGTCAACGTCTTGACGAACGATACCGATCCGGACGGCGATAAGCTTATCGTGACCAAAATCGTCAACGGTCCCGGACACGGAACGGCCACGATCAATACCGACGGTACCGTCACCTACACGCCGACGGCCAATTACAACGGCGGCGACACGCTCACCTACGAGGTCAGCGACGGCAAGGGCGGAACCGATACGGCAAAAATTACCTTTGACGTAAAACCCGTCAACGACGCGCCCGACGCCAAGGACGACGCCGCGACGACGGACGAAGGCAAACCCGTCACGATTAACGTGCTTGCCAACGATACGGACATTGACGGCGACGCGCTCTCCGTGCATTCCATCGTCCAACAACCCGCCCACGGCGGCGTGGTCGTGAATGCCGACGGCACCGTCACCTACACGCCTTCGAGCGGCTTCGTCGGAGACGACGCCTTTACTTATCGGGTGGCGGACGGCAAGGGCGGCTTCGACGACGCGACCGTAAACGTAAAAGTCAACGACACGAACGCGCCTCCGCTTGCCCAGGACGACCATGCGAGCGCGACAATCGGCGCCTCTACCATGATCGACGTGCTGGTAAACGATACCGATCCGGACAACGACGCGCTTACCATTACGCGCATAGTCGACCAACCGAAATACGGCACGGCGGAAATCGTGAACGGCCAAATTAAATACACGCCGAATGCCGACGCTCCCGTGATACGCGAGGAGGCGACGCTCAACAAAAGCGGCGCGGACTTGCTGTTCAACATCTCCGGCGCCAAAGGTTTGACCGTCGACATAGCGAACATTACGTCCGACGCCGCCTACCAAAACTCCATAGGCTATTATTTCGCCGACGCAAGCGGAAAACCGCTCGGCGGCATGATTTTAGCCGACAACGCGCACTCGGACAAAAACGCGCACTCCACGATACCGGGCAGCGCGATTCCGGTCGGCGCGACGCAGCTCGGATTCTTCATCATTGCGAACGGCGATTGCCTCAACGGCAATATTAACGACAACACGCACGTGAATTTCGCCAATATCGGCGGCGCGTGGGTGGCGAAAACCGATTCGGGCCAAATCATAAAAGGCACGGGCGCGCCCGCCTACTTTAGCGATCCGAAGCTCAATATCGACGGCATGGATCACGAAATCACCCTCTCCGGCAACCAGAACTCCGGTTGGGAAGATTTATTCCGCCTTGGCGATAAAGACTTCAACGACGTGAAGGCCAAAATCACGGTCAGCCAAACCGTCGAAAAACCGGCGGTCGATCATTTCACCTACGAAATCACCGACGGACATGCCACCGACACGGCGGTCGTCACGGTGGATATCGGCGGAGGAAACACGCCCCCCGTCGCGTCCGACGACCGCGCCTCCGGCCATGCCGGAGAAGCAATCGTCATCGACGTATTGTCCAACGACCTCGATCCGGACGGCGATAAGCTCACCATCGACTCCATCGTGACCGGTCCGGTGCACGGCACGGCCTCCATCGTCGACGGTAAAATCGTCTACACGCCGAGCGGCGATCTTGTCGGCGACAAAATCGTGACGAAAGGCGCAACCGACTCGCTGTACGACATTAGCGGATCAAAAGGCTTGACGATCGATTTAGGCAATATCTCCACCGACGCCCAATACCATAATAGCTTAGGCTATTATTTTGCCGACGCGAGCGGAAAACCGATCGGCGGCGCCATTCTAGCGGACGACGTGCACTACGACAAAAGCGCGAAAGCCACGATTGCCGCCGGAGACATTCCCGCCGGAGCCACGCAACTCGGATTCTTCATTATTCCGAACGGCAAAGGCAGCAATTGGGGCATCGGCGACAACATGCACGTTAATTTTGAGAACGTGAACGGCAAATGGGTGGCGAAGACCGATTCGGGAGCGATTTTGAAAGGCGCCGGCGCAGACGCGTATTTCAGCGATCCGAAACTTAATCCCGACGGATTGGATCATGAAATCAGCCTGAACGGCAATCCTAATACCGGTTGGGAAGATTTATTTAAACTTGGCGACAAAGACTTTAACGACGTGATGTTCAACGCGACGGTTACCTCTAAAACGGAACAATCGTTGAGCGACTCGTTCGAGTATAAAGTCTCCGACGGAAAAGGCGGCTACGATACGGCAAAAGTGACGATCGACCTCTCGTCCTCGTCCGACGGCGGCGCGCACCTTCCCGACGCCGTAGACGATTGCTTTAACGTGAAGGCCGGCTCTACCGTGAGGTTAGACTTGCTTGCCAACGATAAAGACGGATTGGGAGGCCACGATATCGACTTGGCGAAAATATCCGGCTACGACGTGCAAAACGGCAGCACGTTCCGCACCGGCTACGGCTATATCAAGGTCGTGGACGCCGACAAAGGGCTGGTTGACTTCCAAGCTTTCAAAGATTGCAATACCGGCAAGGTGAAGTTATTCGACTATACGATTAAAGACGCCCAAGGCCACACCGACAACGCGACGGTATCGGTAAACTTAGAAAGCGATAACTCCCACGGCGATTGGTGGTGCTAATCACATAAAAAAACCTCAGAGCCTGTTCACGATCTCGCTCCGGCGTAAGCGAGAAGGCTGTTTGCAAGTATCGAAGCACAGCGTACTAGGCGTACGTGAGCACGGAAACGCAGCAAATACAGACTTCGCAGCAAGCCGAAGTAGAGATCATGAACAGGCTCTGAGGGAAGGGCTTCGTGCGCATGTGAAGCTTTCCCTATCTTTCTATTAGACCTCTTGCATAACCCTACCTGCGGCGGACGTCTCCGTCAGATCGTCCGTTCTCCGGCGCTCACGTACATCAGAGTACGCTGCGCTTCTGCGGGCGGGCGATCCTAGCACCCGCCTCGCTGCTAGCTAAGTTATGCAAGAGGTCTATTCTTTGTCGTCGCTACTTGAGGTTACTTTCTTGTCCAGCCCCGGAGTCTCTCGAAAAACGCTTCCTTTCCCGTCTTGCCGCTTGTATAATGCGCCCTTACTCGAAACGCATTTTCGGACACGCCATGCTTGCCGCCCACGACGCCGCCGCCCTGCCGATACATAAAGAAGAATACGCCGCCGATTCCATTAAAGTGTTAAAAGGGTTGGATGCGGTGCGCAAGCGCCCGGGCATGTATATCGGCGACACGGAAGACGGCTCCGGCCTGCATCACATGGTGTACGAGGCGGTCGACAACGCGATCGACGAAGCCTTGGCCGGCCATTGCGACAAGGTGGGGGTGACAATCAACGAAGACGGCTCGTGTTCGGTGTCGGACAACGGGCGCGGCATTCCCGTCGACATTCACGAGGGCGAGGGCATTTCGGCGGCGGAAGTGATCATGACGCAACTGCACGCCGGCGGCAAGTTCGACTCCAACTCCTATAAAATCTCCGGCGGACTGCACGGGGTCGGCGTGTCGGTGGTGAACGCCTTGTCCGAATGGCTGGAGCTGAAAATCAAGCGCGGCGGCGGCGAATATTTCGTGCGTTTCGTTCACGGGGTGGCCGAAGCGCCGCTGAGGCGCGTGGGCGACGCGGCGCCGGGCGAAAGCGGCACGATCGTCACGTTTAAGCCGTCGTTAGAGACGTTTTCCTCCGTCGACTTCAATTTCTCGACGCTGGAATATCGCTTGCGGGAGTTGGGTTTCCTCAATTCCGGCGTGCATATCGTGCTGACCGACAAGCGCGAGGACGACGCTCGCCACACCGAATTTCACTATGAGGGCGGCATCGCGGCGTTTACGAAATATCTTGACCGCACTAAGACGGCCCTGCACGACACGATTTCCGTCGACGTCGAGCGCGAAGACGGCGTGAGCGTGGCCCTAGCGTTGCAATGGAACGATTCCTATCACGAAAACGTGTTGTGCTTCACCAACAACATCCGCCAAAAAGACGGCGGCACGCACCTAGCCGGCTTTCGCGCGGGTCTGACGCGCGCAGTGAATGCCTACGCCACCGAATCCGGCATCATTAAAAAAGAAAAAATAGCGCTTACCGGCGACGACATGCGCGAGGGATTGACGGCCATCGTGTCGACGAAGGTGCCCGACCCCAAATTCTCGTCGCAAACGAAAGATAAGCTGGTAAGCTCCGAAGTGCGCCCCGCCGTCGAGCAAGCCGTCTCGGACGGGCTGGCGAAATGGTTCGAGGAGCACCCGAACGAAGCGAAGCTGGTGATCGGCAAGGCCGTCGAGGCCGCCGTCGCTCGCGAGGCGGCGCGCAAGGCGCGGGACTTGACCCGGCGAAAAAATTCGCTGGATATTTCCAACCTTCCCGGCAAACTCGCCGACTGTCAGGAAAAAGACCCGGCGCTAAGCGAGATTTTCATCGTCGAAGGGGACTCCGCCGGAGGCTCCGCCAAACAGGGACGCGACCGCCGGACGCAGGCCATATTGCCGCTGCGGGGGAAAATCCTCAACGTCGAGCGCGCCCGCTTCGATAAAATGCTCTCGTCGCAAGAGATCGGCACGCTCATCACCGCGCTCGGCACCGGCATCGGCAAGGACGAGTTTAACGCCGACAAGCTGCGCTACCACAAAATCGTCATCATGACCGACGCCGACGTCGACGGAGCGCACATACGCACGCTGATTCTCACGTTTTTCTTTAGGGAAATGCGGGAATTGATCGAAGGCGGCTATTTATACATCGCGCAGCCCCCGCTCTACCGCTTAAAGCGCGGCAACGGCACCCGTTATTTGCAGAACGAAAAAGAACTGACGGAATATCTTCTCGCCGCCGCGCTCGAAAATAGCGTGGTCGTGCTGGAAAACGGCGAGCAGCACGCCGGCCGCGCGCTGGAGGAGGCCGTCCGCGCCCTCGCGGAATTTCGGCAGCAGGTGGCGGGATTGCGCCTGCGCGCCCCGCTCTACGTGCTGGAGGCGTTGGCCTGCGCCCGGGCCTTCTCTCCCGCCACGCTTGCGGACGCCGCCGCGCGGGAACGTATTTTGCGGTTGCTTTCCAAACGCGCCGAAGCCGAAGAGGGCGAAAAATGGGAGGCGGCGACGCAAGGGGCAAGCCTGTGCGTCTCGCGCACGCATCGCGGGGTGAAGGAAGATTTTATCGTCGACGAGGCTTCGCTGCGGCGCGGCGAGGAGCGTCTGGGCGCGTTCGCGAGCGTCTACGGGGAATGGTTTACGGGCAGCGCCGCGTTCGTCTATCGGCAAGAGCGCACGCCGTTTTTATTCCCTTCCGGTCTGTACGACACGGTGATGGAGTCGGGCAAGCGCGGCGTGTCGGTGCAGCGCTTTAAAGGGCTGGGCGAGATGAATCCGGACCAATTGTGGGAAACTACGCTCGACCCCGACGCCCGCACCCTTCTTCAGGTAAAAGTGCGCGACGACAACGAGGCCGACGGCGTATTCTCCACCCTCATGGGCGAAGTGGTGTCGCCTCGCCGGGATTTTATTCAGGAAAACGCGTTGCAGGCGGTGAATCTGGACGTGTAGTGGGGCTTGCATGAAAAAGCAAAAAGTTTCGTCTAAAAAGCGGCATAAAATTCATGCGCAAAAAAAAGCAAAACGGGAGCGTACGCATAACACCCGTTCTTATGAAAACAACCCGGAGAAAAAACAGCAACAAACAAAAAGGATAGCATTCCCGGAAAGATTGGATTTAATGAAAAACACGCGAGAAACATTAGCGTTTTTCGATAAGTTGCGTAAGGTAATATGTGTACAAAAAAATAAAGTATTTTTAGATTTAAAAAAATGTCGCTATGTGTCCATTGAGTCTTGTGCCGTATTGGCGGCAGAAATCCAAAGTTGCCAACGGTTTGGAGGCAGAGACGTTATCAACGGAAATTTTCCCAATGATACGAAGTTATATAGCTTATTAAATGAGTTAGGATTTTTCAAGATTTTAGAGATCACTCATTCACCTCCTTTTTATGGAATAAATGCTGATTTTGCAGTTTTTCCTATTGTTAACGGTGCAGATAACCCTGAAATAATCGGAAAAATCCAATCTTTTATAGAAAAAAATACGGATATAACTACTAAACATCCTCAGTTTAGTAGTAGCGTGTTTCGCGCCTTGTCTGAAAGCATGCTAAATGTAAGGGAGCATGCTTATCCAAATGGTTTTAAGAATAACTATCGCTCTACAGAAAAACGATGGTGGTGTTCCGTCGTTTTTGAAAAAAGCCAAAAAAAACTACTTTTTGTCATGTACGATCAAGGCATAGGCATCCCTGAACATTTTATGCGTAAGCATACTTCGATAGCAAAAGGATTAGTAAAAAAATTTAAATTAACAAACGATTGCGATAAGATCGATGCCGCAATGAATTTAGGAGAAAGCGGGGTTTTAGAAAAAGGGAAAGGGAAAGGCTCAGGAGACATGAAAAATTTAATAAAAATAAGCAAAGAGGGCACTTTATACGTCTTGAGTAAAGGAGGAAAATGCGTATACTCTTCTAATGGCAAGTTATCAGAAAAACAGTCGCTTCCCTATCCTATTGAAGGTACGCTAATAATATGGTTAATCTCGCTCGATCAATACAGGGAAACGAACAAAATATGATTGAAATCAACGTCGCCAATCAATTTAGCCGCTTCCCGTACGGAAGAAAAAAGGAGCATACCAAAACAAGCGGCGAGGCGTTCCGCGAAGGCCTTCTTTTGCCGGCGCTAAAAAAAGCGGCCCCCGATGAAACCGTGACCGTCGTGCTTGACGGAACGTCCGGGTATGGCTCCTCTTTTTTAGACGAGGTCTTCGGAGGGTTGGTAAGAAAAAACAATTTCTCTCAACAAGACGTTGAGTCAAAAATTGTTATTGTCTCCAAGGAAGACCCTCTTTTAATCGAAGAAATACGCCAATACGTAAAAGAGGCGGCGCAGGAAAAGCGGTAAAATATAAGGACTAACGCTTTGGATAAGTTTATTGTTTTCTATCCGCCGATCATTTCTGGAATTGTTTCGGTGGGAATATGTTGGATAAATAACCATAATCAAAAAAAGCAGCGTCAAGAAGAAAACATAAAAGCGCTCAAAAAATCAATAGACGAAATAACGGAAAGCATTATTAGCTTTTATCTCCTTACGGACGTAAACGAAGCCGCAAAGACCATCCCATTATTGTTACATCGCCATAAGGGCTATCGGAAAAAATTCAATCGTGCCAAAAATACCTAAAGAAAAATGCCGCACAACAACAATCGTTAAATAATGCGCGCCTAAATTTTAGAAAAGCATTCAAAGACGATTTTTGCCTTTCGCGTAACAGAAACGACGTTCAAAAATTTATAGAAGAAATAAGCGCATCCGCCGATACGCTAAAAAAAGCGATTGCCTAACCGTAGCGAATAGGATGAAATTTTAGACCCTCATGGGCGAGGTGGTGCCGCCGCGTCGCGACTTTATTCAGGAAAACGCGTTGCAGGCGGTGAATCTGGACGTATAGAACGCATTGGAATGCTTCTGGCGATGATCCCGCAATAGACCTCTTGCATTGATCGCATTACTTTCGTCGAAAAAACACCAACGCGCATAACAGAAAAATGATTGCCGCCACAAAAATGCAGGCGACCAGCGCCACGTGCCCGGCCGTCGACCATGCGTCGGGGTCCGTGGCGGCGCGGACGGCGGACTCGGCTTGAAATTCGGCGTCGGACGTCGCGCGGGAAATGGATCGACGCAATTCTCCGGCGGCGCCGCCCACGACGTCGAAACCGGACGCGACGATTTTCATGGACGCACCACCGAATAACGGCACGACAAGACGTCGGAAAGCTGTTGCAGGCGTTTTTCCACCATTTTCGTGAAGACGGCGTCGTGTTGCGGAAGGGTTAATTCCAATGCGTCGCCTTCCGGAACGTAACGAAACGGATAGCGCGCCAGCATCGACGCACAGTTTCCGGACAAGGCGCGCGCGAAACGGAGGGCGCGCCCGAGGGCGACCGCACTGTTTTTATCGCCGTCGCTTAAAATTTCCATCGCGTTGTTCAATAACTCCGCCGATTCCGTTAAAGACGACGCGTAGCCGGAAATCACCGCCAAGGTGAGCCATACGCGCTCCTTGTGGTCGAGCGCGGGCAAGGGGGAATACATGGTGTGGTGATAGGCGAACTCGGCGCGAAACTCTCCGTCGCGCATGTCGCCGGACCCGTTGAGCGCGCACGCGGCGGCGGCCAGCCGCATCGGCGCCCTCGCCTTGGCGACGACGGGGAGCAACCATTCGAGCAACGCCTTTCCTCCGTCTTCGGAGGGGAAGTCGGCGCGCATTTCGTCCAGGCACGCCTCGAATAGGGTTTGGCGCCCGGCGTCTTCGGGAAGAAGCGAGAACAAGGCCCCCTCGCGCACGCCGGCGGCGGAAAAAACGATGCGGTCCGGCGTCGTGCGGTCGATGAGCATGTGAAGCAGCGACGCGACGTAGGGCAGGTAGGGCGCGCGTTTTTTGGATAGGGCGGGTTGGCTCGACAGGATTTCCTTCGAGGCGCGCTGCAAATGTTCGAGCGTGCGTTCCAGCCGCGAGGGAAGCACGTCGTAACGGTGAATGATGTGCAGCGGATAGCGCCGCCTTAGCATGTGAAATTTCGCGATGTTTCGGAACGCCCCGCCCACGAGATAAAGCGTTTTTCCTTTTGCCCACGCTTTCGGCACGTTTTTCGCCAAGACATTTTTGAGTTCCGTCTTTTTGTGGGGCGCATAATTGCCGTCCGACACGAACCGAAGCGGCCCAACGGGCAAGGAAAAAGACGCTCCCTCGCCGGGAACGTCTATCATTTCGAGGCTTCCGCCCCCTAAATCGGCCACGACGCCGCGAGGGTCGTCGAAGGCTTGCACGACGCCGCGCGCCGCGTACGTCGCCTCTTCCCGCTCCGACAACACAACGACGTCAAGCCCGTGAACGTCTTTCGCCCATTGCAATATCTCGTTTGCGTTTACGGCGTCGCGCAGCGCCGACGTGGCAAAGGCGATGACCCGATCGACGCCGCGCGCCTTGCATAAAGACGCGTAGCGGCCTATGGCGACGCGAGCCTCCGCAATGGCCGCCTCGCAAATGTTTCCGCCGGACTCGTCCATGCCATAGGCAAGGCCGCACATGGTTTTTTCGTTGTGCCGAACGTGAAAAATTCTTCCTGCGGCCTCGTAGACCACCAAGCGTATGGAGTTCGAGCCTATGTCGATGACGGCGACGTCGGCGGGCAGAGAAGATATGGGTACAAGCGGCATGCGGTTAGGTTTCTTTTGCCCGTTGTAAATTCTGTTAACGAAATTATAACCATTTTTTTGTGCAAACGCAGCAAAAAATTTTTGGGGTTTTTAAAGAATTAAAAATCCTTGCAGGCGGCGATCGTCAGGCCGTACCCTTGCAGCGCCACGACGTTTTTCGGAGAGGAAGTCAGCAATTCCATGGAGGACACGCCCACGTCGCGCAAAATTTGCGCCCCGATGCCGTAATCGCGAATGGCCCCGCCTTCTTCCGAACGTTGCGCTCCTATTAAGGAAGGCGCGGTCCCGTCCGGGCGCAACAGCACGATCACGCCCTTTCCCTCTCTTTCGATATGCGCCATGGCGCGGTGCAGGCGGGGAGGACGCAAGTCGCCCGTCACTCCGGCCACGTCCTCCGGTATGTCGACGGGGTGCATGCGCACCGGCAGCTTTCCCTCGGTCGGATCGCCTTTGACCAACGCCAGGTGCTCGGCGCCCGTAAGCGCGTTGCGGTAGGCGTGCATGACGAATTCGCCCCCGAAGGCGCTATGGACGCGCCGCGTCGCCGTTCTGACGATGAGCGATTCGCAGCGGCGGCGATAGGCGATGAGATCGGCGATGGCCCCGATGCGCAGCCCGTGGCGATCGGCGAAATCCAACAAATCCGGCAGGCGCGCCATCGCGCCGTCGTCGTTCAATATTTCGCAAATGACGCCGGAGGGATGCAATCCCGCCATGCGCGCCACGTCGACCGCCGCTTCCGTATGGCCGGCACGCACCAATACGCCGCCGTCCTTCGCCTCCAGCGGAAAGACGTGGCCCGGGGAGACGACGCTTTCGGGACCGGCGTCCGGCGCGATGGCCGCCTCTATCGTGCGCGCGCGATCCGCCGCCGAAATGCCGGTCGTCACGCCGGTTTTCGCTTCGATGGAGACGGTAAAGGCGGTGGAGTGGCGCGAACCGTTATGCTGCGCCATCGGTTTTAGCCCCAGTTTTCGCACGCATTCCGACGCCATCGCCAAGCAAATGAGGCCGCGCCCGTGTTTCGCCATAAAGTTGACGTGCTCCGCCGTCAGGTGCGCGGCGGGAATGACCAGATCGCCTTCGTTTTCACGATTTTCGTCGTCCACCAAAATAAACATGCGCCCTTCGCGGGCGTCGGTTACAATGGCTTCTATGGGCGCCAATTCCGACATGGGTGATGTTCCTTTTGTTAAGGGCGTTCGCGCAGCGAATGAATACGATAGAGGTAGCGCGCGATCATGTCGGCCTCCATGTTCAGCGCGTCTCCTACGCGTTTATCCGCAAAATTCGTGCGCTCAAGCGTGTGGGGGACGAGCGACACGCCGAAATCGCGACGCGACGCCGTCGTGACGGTGAGCGAGACGCCGTCCAGGCATACGCCGCCTTTTTCCGCCGTTAACGGCGCCAGCGCCTCCGGCAATTCGACGCGCCAATCGAGGCCGTTCGTCGTCGGAGAGACGGACAATATATGCGCCACGGCGTCCACATGTCCGGCCACCATGTGGCCGTCCAAGGCTTCGCCTAATTTTAGCGCCGGCTCCAGATGGACGGAATCTCCCTCGCGCCAACTTCCGGCCGTGGTGCGGGAGAGGGTTTCGTCGACGAGGTCGGCAAAAAATCCGTTCTCCGTGAATGCGCAGGCGGTCAAGCAGACGCCGTTACAGGACACGGAATCGCCAAGCCGAACGCCCGACGCCATGACGTTCGGGGCGAAAAACGCGAAGAGCCTTCCGTTCGCCTCTCGCGAGAGAATGCGCCCTTTTTCTCGAACGACGCCGGTAAACAACGCTTACGCCGCCTCGCGTTCGTCGTCGTCCAGCCCTTCGTCGCCCAAGAGGTTTTCCATGCCGAGGGCGCGCTTATAGAGTTCGAGCAAATATTCTTGCTCCTCCAGTTCGCCGCTATCCATTTTACGAATGCGCAAGATCGCGCGAATGGTTTTTACGTCGAATCCGGACGATTTGGCCTCGGCGAACACCGATTTAATGTCTTCGCCGATATTGGTTTTCTCTTCCTCCAACCGCTCGATCCGGTCGATATATTGTTGCAGTTGATCCGCCGAAATGCCGCCTACGACCGCCGTCATGTCGCATACTCCCAATAATTTATGTAAATGCGTATTTTTTCGGAAAAATATCACAAGCCCGGCGGCTTGTATAGAAAATCTTGTTGCCTTGCATTGCAAAGACGTCAATTGCCTAGCGCTCCGCCTAATGCCTAAAAAAGATTTTTTATTTTTTTAAAAACATCTCCCTTCTCCATGCGCCGATATAAACGAAACCGAAAAAGAAAACGTCACATAGAAAAATATGTCAATTTGTCGTTCCGCGACCGGCACGAAACGACGCTGCGCGGCGGAGTCTTTACTTTGTCGGCAAATTCGCTCGGTTAGCGTCAAGCAATTGTTGAAGCATGGTTTCCATTTTGTCCATGCGTTCGTTAAGCTGTTGGTTCATACCGGTAATGCGTTCGTTAAGCTGTTGCTTCATACCGGTAATGTCTTCGTTAAGCTGTTGCTTCATACCGGTAATGTCTTCGTTAAGCTCACGCTTCATGAGAGCGTTTTTGACGGATAAATCTCGCCGCATCCCGTCCATATCTTTGGTAAGCGTCTCGAAATTATCGCTCATCGCCTTTAATGCGCGAGAATGGCTTTCCACCGTAGAATAGAGGCTCCACAATCCTTTCGCGTCGTCAGGAGAATTGATGGACGTGCGACCTGCTTCTCGAGTGGCCATATATTCGCCAACCCATCGTTCCTTTTCGGCGCGATCTCCCTTAAGGAACGACGTCAACGCTTCCGTAATCGCTTTTTTCGCCAATGCGGACAATGACGCGAAATATTTTTCGTTGCCGGTATCTCCGCTGTGTTCGATGATCCAATCAAACACAGGATGAAGATATTTTTGGCATTTCTCGACGACGTAGTCTTCGTTAATCGAAGAAACGTCCTCCGTTTGCGGCGGCGGATCTCTCTTCATCAAATGAGAGGTCAGCAAATACGCGATCAGGTGCGAAAATTCGGTATAAAGCAACTTTTTCTCATGCATCGTATGCGCTTTTTTGCCGCCGGCGTTGGGAATGTCGGTCAGGCGCATCGCTGCTTTCGCCAATTTCCCGTTCTGGTTTTTGACGATATAGTATGACGCGACAAGGTCGCCGATATCCAGCGCTCCCGCAACGGCGCCCGTCGCAATCTTGGCAGGGCCAAGCGGCGTCAGGCCGGAGGCGAGTTTTAGCCCGGCGGAAGACGTTTTAAGCGACCCCCTGAAAAGCTTTTGCAAAAAATTGCTATGCGTCGTGTCGGAAACCCCGGTTAAACATGCGGGCACCAATTGAAACGCCATGCACGCGCCTTGCAACGCCGCCTCGTAAAACAGCGTCATGACTTCGCGCATGAAATCACCGTTGCAATCGGCCAGAAGCTTTTCGCGCAACATATAGTGCACCGCCTCTTCGCGAGATTCGGCTACCTTTTGTTGCACTTCGGCAAAATCTTCGTACAATCTTTGGTCGCGCGCCATGTCGTTCCACAATGCAACGCCCTCCTCTACCCCTTCGCGGACATTTTCGGGAACGTCTTCCAGAGAAACGTCTTCTCTAAGCGAGATAATGGAGCGTAAATTAGACGCGCCGCTATGGATGGAATAAACGGACGAAGGGTTAAGGTCGCTCACGTTGCGCCGATGCGTTCTTTTATGCGCGAGGGCGCGCAATTCATTTTCCAAAGCGGCGTTAGAGACGAAAATCCTACTCCATTCCACCTGAGGCGCAACCTGTCTTAGAAAAGGAGCGGCGTCGTTGCCCACGTCGCAATCTTTAAAGTAAATGCCGTGCGGAGATTGTTGCGTCGCCATGGCTTTAGCGCAGGCCAACGTAATTTTCTCGGATGCTTTCGTTCTATCAAGCACGACGGCGGCTCCGGGAGAGCGTTCAATAATCGCCTGCAACATCCCTTCCGCTTCGTCAGGAACGTAATTTCTGCCAAGATATAGATGAACGACGCGCCGATTGCCCACCCCACGCAGAAATTCCATTATTCCGTTGCCTTGGGGAAGCTTGCCGTAATTCTTGCGGGGAAAGGCGTTCGTCCAGTCGGCGTCGAGAGGCTCTAGCATATTTTTCGTGATTGGCAGAACAAATTTTTCGGATTGCTCGGCAACCAAAGGAACGCTCATGTACATATTGACGCGCGAAATGTCTTTCACGAAAGACAACGCATGCAGCGTCGCATGATAGACGTGAGCGGAGGCGCGCGTCTGGGATAGATCAAAAAAGGCGCCTTCCACGAATTTCGGAACGAGGTTCTCGCCGGTAATGTTGCGTTTCGCGAGCATGGTACTGTGGTCGCCTATAGCGCATGTGCTCCAAGCATAACCGGCAACGGAACGTTTTTTGTCCAATTCGACAAGATGGGCGTGAATAAAATGTTCGCTGCTTCTCGTATCGTTCAAATCCCACCATACCGGCTCGTCAGAGATTTCCATCAAACGGGAGATCAGGAGCGTTCCCTCTTTGCGAGCGCCGGGGTCTTGCATTTTCGGCGTTTCGCTTTTGTTCAGCAACAATTTCTTTATCCTGCATCCGGAGGCTGCAATCATGGAGAGCGCGGCCATAAGTCGGGACGGTTCATGCCATTCGGTGAGGGAAAACTCGAAGGATTTCTCCTTATGCGGCGCAAGTTCAGAAAGCAAGGCGGCGTCATACTCCTCCGGGTAGTCTCCCCTAAAGGAGATGGCGCCGGACGGTACGGAGCGTTGTACGTGACCAAGAAAACCTTGCTCGTCAAAGAAGATATCCATAGCGCAGCGAGGGGGGAATGGCGAGCGGTGTAGCTATAGAAGTAAGGAAAATTACATGGATGCTATAACGAAAAGGGAGGGAAGTAAAGAACCCTGCATAGGCTTTTAGGCAAAGACCAGGGCAAAAACATGAAATAACTGATTAATAACCTATGTTTAAAACATCAATTTTTGTCATTCCCGCGCAGGCGGGAAAACAAGCAAAGCGCAGGGCTCTTGACTAGCGCCTAGACTAGCCGATATAAGGAAAGTCTATGAGCAACAGGCATTTGAACGAGTACGGGATCAAAAAAATTCTGCGTTATTTTTGCTCGGATATATGCGCGAGCAAAACGGCGGAACTATGCGGCGTAAATCGAAATACGGTGAATCGCTATTTTAACCTTTTCAGAGAGAGCATATGTTTTGGCGCCCTCTCTGAAAAGGTTAAAATATCGGGAGAGTTCGAGTGCGACGAATCCTATTTCGGAGCCAAGCGCGTGCGCGGCAAGCGCGGCCGGGGAGCGGCCGGGAAAACCCCGGTTTTCGGCTTGTTGAAACGTGACGGAAAAATTTATGTGGAGATAGTCAAAAACTGCTCGAAGGAGCAGCTAATGCCTATTATTAAAGGGCAAGTCCTAGAAGGGTCGACCGTGCATACCGACGGATGGGCGGCGTATGACGGCTTGGTCTTGAACGGGTACGATCATTATCGGGTGTACCATTCCCATGATGAGTTCGCGCGGGGAAAATGCCATGTTAACGGCGTGGAATCCTTTTGGTCTTTTGCCAAAAGAAGGTTGGCAAAATTTAACGGCATAGCAGGGCATGCTTTTTACTTGCATCTCAAGGAATGTGAGTTTAGATATAATTATTCCGAAGAAAACCTCTTTTCTATAATTTTGGAAAAGTATAAAAAATATACCCGATGCTAGTCATGGCGCTAGTCTAGAGCCTCCTTTTAATACGTTCTCTCTCTGGCTTTTCGCGCTTAGCAGCAAAATAGGCGTGCGCGCGAGCGCCGGGTCCTCCTGCGCGTGACGAAGCGCCGCGATGCCGTCCATGCCCGGCATCATCACGTCCATAACCACCGCGTCCGGGCGTTCCTTTTGCATTTTCTCCAATGCCTGCGCGCCGTTTTGCGCCTTAATCGCCGTATGCCCCATGCGTTGAAACCGTCTGGAGAGCAAATCGCACAGGAACGCGTCGTCGTCGGCGATCAAAATTTTGGTGCGACGGGTACGCAACACCTCCATGACGCGCGCCGCGACGATTTCGGGATCGAACGGTTTGGTGACGTAATCAATCGCCCCGGACCCCATCGCCCTGACGACGTTTTCGTCTTCGTCGCGCCGCGTGAGCATGACGACGGGAACATGTCTCCACGCCGGATTGGCCTGTAAGCGCTTTAACGTGGCGAATCCGTCCAGTTCGGGCATGTTGACGTCGAGCACGATTAAATCGGGCGCCGCCTCCGGATCGTCCTTTACGGAATCGGCGTATTCTATCGCCCGCGCCCCGTTTTCGCACGCCACGAGCGCGCATCCCTCTTTTTCCAGCCCTATGCGAAGCAACTCCCGCACCCATTCGTCGTCGTCCGCCGCCAGCACCCGAAACGCGCTCCGCCGTTGCGGGGAAGGCGCCGACGCCTCCGGCGGCGCGACGGAGGGAGCGAACGCCGTTCCTGCCGTCGCCTCTTTCGCCTGCGACAGAAAATCCTCCAGCGCGGCGCGAAGCTCTCCCCACGCCTCCGCCTCGATGACGCGCTCGACGCGAGCGGCGCGTGCGTTTAATTCGGGAAAACCGAACGTGTGGGCCGATCCCGCCAGTTTATGCATTTTCATGCCCATGTCGGCGGCGTTGCGCGTGTCGCCGAACGCCGCGTCGCGCATGAACGCCCGCACCGAGGGAATCATTGCTCGTAATTTCGTTAGAAACCGTTCGCGTATCGCTAGGAAGCCGTCATGAAAAATGCGCTCGCCGCTATCCATCGCCTTGTTCCTCCCAGACCCGGCGAAGCCGGCGGCATAATTCGACGGGATCGCACGGCTTGACGATGACCCCCGCCGCGCCCATGTCGCGGTATTTCCGTTGCTCGTGCGTTTGCGCCTTGGCCGTCATAAACACGACGGGCGCGTTTTTTCCCCCGGCCAAGCGCCGCAGGCGCTCGAACGTTTCCAGCCCGTCCATGTCCGGCATCATCACGTCCATTAAGACCAATTGCGGATTAAAATGCGAGAACGCCCGAAGCGCCTCCTCTCCCGACGGGCAATGCAGCGCCTCAAACTTTCCTAAGGCGCTCAGGGCGAGCGCGGTGAGTTCCGCAATGTCTTCGTCGTCTTCGACGTAGAGTATTTTTTTCAACGCTTCCCTCATGCCGCCTCCTCCTTTTTTTCGTCCGCGCGCGGCAACAGGAAGTAAAACGTGCTGCCGACGCCTTCCCGGCTGACGAATCCCGTTTCGCCGCCGCACGCCTCGATAATCGATTTGGTGATACTCAACCCCAAGCCGGTGCCGCCTTGCGAACGGGTGGACGTGCCGTCCGCTTGCGCGAATTTTTGAAATATGCGGTTTTTAAACGATTCGGGAACGCCGCTCCCCTTGTCCTCCACCGAAATTTTTATGCGCCCGTCTTCCGCTTCGCCCACGCGGACGACGATTTTTTGGCC
Source organism: Rickettsiales bacterium (assembly GCA_040507985.1). Lineage (GTDB taxonomy): Bacteria > Pseudomonadota > Alphaproteobacteria > Rickettsiales > UBA6187 > JBEVNR01. Next base: position 40,123 of record JBEVNR010000044.1, read on the forward strand.
TTCGGAAGAAAATTTACACGCGTTGGACAGAAGGTTCGTCAGCGCCTGGATAAAGCGCCCGGAATCAAGGACGCAATACGCTTCGTCCCTCTCGAAGCGCGCGTCAAAGGCGACGCGATAGCGTTGCGCGTAAGCGTTGTTGCGCTCTATCGCGTCCTTTACTAAAGAAACGATTTCAACGCGCCGCATGCGGTAGTCCATTTTACCTACGGCGATCTTTTCTAAATCGAGGATGTCGTTTACCAGCGAGGTGAGGCGATCGCAATTGCGATAGGAAAGCTCGACCAAACGTTTGTCGTTGTCGTTCATGCTTTCCTTGGCCGTTTCGCGCAATATGCCAAGCGACATGTGAATGGAGGTAAGCGGAGTGCGCAACTCATGGTTAACGGTGGACACGAATTCATTTTTCATTAAGTCCATGCGCTTGCGTTCGGTAATGTTTTCCGTGAACATAATCAAGCCGCCCACGGTTCCGTCCGCCGCGTACCACGGGTGAAGCTCGTATCTCAGCCATTCCGTCGCGCCGTCTTCGCGCACGAACGCATCTTCGTCCGCCTTGATGATTTCGCCCCGCAAGGTTCTGTCGTGCAGTTTTTTCCACTCCGGATGGTTTTTCGCGATTTCCGGAAAAATCTCGTAATGGCTGCGCCCGATAATTTCTTTGTTTTTTAATCCGTAATCGACGTACCAGCGGTCGCTGGCGGCCAAATAGCGCAATTCCTTGTCGAACATCGCCACGGCGGCGGGAGCGTATTTGACGAAGAGGGAAAAAAGTTTTTCCTTTTCCTCTATTTCCCTGTGCATTCGGCATACCGCCGCCTTAACGGGAAAAAAAATCAATCGCCCTTCCAGCGCCAGCGCCGCGATCAACGCCAGAAACGTCGCCAATTCCAGCCGACGCAGGCTTTCCGCGTTGTCGTCCGCCTCTTTTTTATGCCGCTCGAAAACGGCGTTGAGGTAGTTAAGCGCATTGCCGCTCTCCGTCGTCAGGCGTCGCGCGGCGGCGTCGCGCTCCTCGGCGCTAAGGGAGGGATCGATCGTTCTTTCCGCAAGGGAAAGAAAATTATTGACGACGTCCTGCGCGACAAATAAGGAAACGCCGCTGTTAACGGCAAGGTAATGCTGGGCGCTGCGCATGGACGCGATTAACTCGCGCAGCGTGGCCGCGACGTTTTCCCTGTCTTTCCCCGAGGCGTTCCTTAACCTGACCGCATACAGGGCGACGCGTTGCGACAATAAGCGCTGCTTGGAGCTAACGTGTATCACCGCGTCCCCGTAGCGGTTTTTATGCATTGAAACGCCGGTAATGGCGTACGTGACGACCGCAAGCAGGGCGATAAGCGACAGCGCCATGACGTAACGCTGCGTCAAATAGCGGTTCATGGCGTTCACGTCGCGATTTTTAAAGGTAAACCCGGCCGGACAGCGAAACACGAATATCGCGCCAAGGACGAAAGGAATTAAAAAATACAACCCGAAGCTAACGAAGTTTTGCCGCGTATCGAACCCGCTTGCCAAGGCGTCGGCGGGAATGGAGAAAAATATCCACGAGGCGTAAAGCCGTTTTAGCATGCGCGCCGTTCCTAAAATGTAAGCTTGGCTAAAAGCAACTAAAAATTAATTTTCTGTATTTTATTTACCTAATGAATACATGGTATGCCGAACATGATTAAAAATTCGGTAATTTACTATGATCGAGCTGAGAGTTCGGAATAGTGGATGACGAAAAAGACCCGAAAATCGACGAAAATTTAATTCGCTACAGGCTCTTAGTACGGGCGAACATATCGTCCTCGTTATTATTGCGCATCGCTACGTTTGTGACTATGATGGGTTTTACATACACAACACCACCCGTAATTGCGGCAGGGCATGAACGAACAGGATTTTTTTTCGGTAAAAAAACTCTCCGGCGCGCTGGCGCGGCGCGAGGTGAGCGCGGCGGAGGCGACCGGCTTTTTTCTTAAGCGCATCGAACGCGACAAGGCGCTGAACGCCTTTCATTGCGTGACCGAAGATATCGCCTTCGCCCGGGCCGCCGAAGCGGACGCGCGGTTGCAAGCGGGCGCGCCCCTCCATGCGCTCGACGGCGTGCCGGTAGCGGTCAAGGACTTATTTTGCACCGAAGGCGCCACCTCCGAATCGTGCTCCAATATTTTGCGCGGATTTATCCCTCCCTACGAATCGACCGTCACGCAGCAATTGCGCGACGCCGGGGCCGTTATGCTGGGCAAGGTGAACATGGACGAATTTGCCATGGGTTCCTCCACCGCCAGCAGTTGCTACGGTAAGACGGCGAACCCGTGGAAAAACAAAGACAATCCGGACGACGTGCTGACGCCGGGCGGTTCTTCCGGAGGATCGGCGACGGCGGTCGCGGCCGGCCTCGCGCCCTTTTCGCTGGGCAGCGACACCGGCGGATCGATTCGCCAGCCGGCGGCCTTTTGCGGCATCGTCGGGCTGAAGCCGACATACGGACGATGCTCGCGTCGAGGCATGATCGCCTTCGCCAGCTCGCTCGACCAGGCCGGCGTGTTTACGAACAATGTGGAAGACGCGGCCATCACGCTGCAAGCCATTTGCGGATACGACGCGTGGGACGCCACCTCGTCGCAACGAGACGTGGGCGACTTCGCCTCCGAACTTGGGCGGGGCGTGAAAGGCAAGCGCATCGGCGTACCGAAGGAATATGATTTGCCCGGCCTTCCCGATTCCATCAAAAAATTATGGGAAAAATCCGTTACCTATTATAAGGACGCCGGAGCCGAGATTATCGACGTCTCCCTTCCCCACACCGAATACGCGCTGGCGACCTATTACGTGGTGGCGCCGGCGGAAGCCTCGTCGAACCTAGCCCGGTATGACGGCGTGCGCTACGGAAAACGCGCCGACGGGGATTTCCCCTCGCTCGACGCCATGTATGCCCGCACCCGCAGCGAGGGGTTCGGCGACGAGGTGAAGCGCCGCATCATGATCGGCACCTACGTGTTGTCGTCGGGTTATTACGACGCCTATTACGTGAAGGCGCAAAAAGTCCGGGCGCGCATCGCGGAAGATTTTTCTCGTGCGTTCGAGAAAGTCGACGCCATATTGGCGCCCGTCACTCCCACGCCGGCGTTTTCGTTGGAAACGAAGCCCGATCCGCTTACCATGTATATGAACGACGTGTTCACCATTCCCGCCAGCCTGGCCGGATTGCCGGCGATGAGCGTGCCGACGGGCTACGCGGACAACGGATTGCCGCTGGGCATGCAGCTTATCGCCCCGCATTTCGCCGAAGCGTCGATGCTCGGCTTGGCGGCGCATTTGGAAGAGGCGGCGGGTTTTAAGGGGTATCTATGAGCAAATATCTATTGCAAGGCGCCACCGGCGATTGGGAAATTGTCATCGGGTTGGAAGTCCACGCACAAATTACGTCCGAAAGCAAGCTCTTCTCCGGCGCGCCGACGGGATTCGGGGCAGAGCCAAACGCCAACGTGTCGTTCATCGACGCCGCCATGCCCGGCATGTTGCCCGTCCTCAACGAACGTTGCGTCTATCAGGCGGTGAAAACCGGACTCGCGCTAAACGCGAAAATCAATTTATTCTCGCGCTTCGACCGAAAAAATTATTTCTACGCCGACCTTCCTCAAGGCTATCAAATATCGCAATATGCCGAGCCTATCGTCGGGGAAGGAAAACTGACCGTCACGCTAGACGACGGGGCCGAGAAAACCTTCGGCATCGAGCGGTTGCATATCGAGCAAGACGCCGGAAAATCGATGCACGACCGCTTGCCGTCCGAATCGCTCATCGACTTAAACCGCGCCGGCGTGGGGCTGATGGAAATCGTTTCCAAGCCGGACTTGCGCTCTCCCGCCGAGGCCGCCGCCTATATGAAAACGCTACGGGCAATTTTGCGCTATATCGACACGTGCGACGGCGACATGGAAAAGGGATCGCTGCGCTGCGACGCCAACGTGTCCGTGCGTCCCGAAGGCGCGACCGAGCTGCGCACCCGTTGCGAAATTAAAAACTTAAACTCCGTCCGCTTTCTGCAACAAGCCATTATTTACGAGGCGAAACGGCAAATCGCCTTGTACGAAAAAGGCGGCGTTCCTCGGCAGGAAACGCGCCTGTTCGATCCGGACAAAGGCGAGACGCGCGCCATGCGCAGCAAGGAAAACGCGCACGACTACCGTTATTTTCCCGAGCCGGACCTGCCGCCGCTGGAACTGACGCAAGACTATGTCGACGCCATTAAGAAGACGCTTCCCGAATTGCCGGAGGCGCGCCGCGCTCGGTACGTAAGGGAATGGAACGTCTCGGAATCGGACGCGGCGATTTTGGTCGCGGACAAAGTGTCGTCCGACATGTTCGAGCGCCTATGCGTCACGCGTTCGCCGAAAATCGCTTCAAGCTGGATCACCGCCGAATTGTTCGGGCGCCTAAACAAGCGCGGCCTCGCGCTCGAAAACAACCCGATCGACGAAGCGCATTTCGCGGAATTGCTGGAGCTGATTGAGACCGACGTCATCTCCGGTAAAATCGCGAAGGACGTGCTGGACGCGATGTTCGAGACGGGTAAGGCACCATCCGTCGTCGTGGACGAAAACGGATGGCGGCAAGTGAGCGACGCCTCCGCCGTCTTGCCGCTGGTCGAGGCGGTGATGGCGGAGAATCCCGAAAAAGTGGCGGAATACCGCGCGGGAAAAGATAAGCTTTTCGGGTTTTTCGTCGGCCAAGTGCTGAAACGTTCGCAAGGAAAGGCAAACCCGCCGCTCGTCAACGCACTGCTAAAAGAGAAGCTGGGAGAAGCGGAAGGCCGCTAAAAGCGGCATACGGCTTGCAAGGTAAAAACATAAGGGGCTGTCATAGAAGAATACGTCTTCTATGACAGCCCCCAAAAAAATAAAAAATATCTCTTTACGCGCACGCGCCAAGCACGATCTTCGCCGCCGCGACGGAGGGCATATCCCCGCCCGGAACGCGCAGGCTTTCCAAGGCTTTTTTCATGCCCTCGCGCTGGATGCGGGCTTTCTCCGGATTTTCTAAAAACGCCGCAGCGCATTCGGCGATAAGGTCGGAGCGGCAATGTTCTTGCAGCAATTCCGGCAATACGGGCGCGTTTGCGATAATGTTGGGAAGCGACACGTAAGGCGTGCGGATCATGCGCCGCAACAAAAACGCGCTTATCGGGTGGGCCTTATAACACACGAGCGCGGGAGAATCGTACAGCGTTTGCTCCAACGCCGACGTGCCGGACTTCAGCAGAGCGACGTCCGCATTCTGCCGACAGGCGCGTTTCTCGCGCTCGTCCGTCACGACGCGATAGGCATACCCCTCTTTTTTTGCCAAGCGTTCCACCGATTCGCGCAAATGCGGAAGCGTCAAAAAAAACGCGCGACAGGGGAGTTTTTTCGCCATCAACGCGACGGCGCCCGAGAGGTCGGCGCCGAAGGCGGCAATCTCCCCTTCCCTGCTCCCCGGCATGACCGCGACGACGCGTTCGTTTGCGTCCACGCTAAAATGCGCGCGGAACTCTTCCCTAGAAGGTAAGGAACCGCACATTTCTTCCTCCGTTTCGACGACGGGATTGCCGACATAATAGGTCGGAAGGCCCACGGCGTCGAAATAGGGCTTTTCAAACGGCAAGACGGTAAGCAATCCGTCATACAGCTTTTTGAGCGTATGCGCGCGCTTCGGCTTATAGGCCCACACGGTGGGGGCGACGTAATGCCATTTGGGAAAGGATCGGTCGCTTTCAAACGAAGCCGCCACCCGCCAACAAAAACCCGGGGAATCTATCGTCAGCAACATGTCCGGACGGACGCTGCGTATCGCGCGGACGGTTTCGCAAATGCGGCGCAGCAACAGGGGTATATGCCCGATGACTTCCCTAAACCCCATCACCGACAAGTCGCGCATGGGGAAAATCGACGCCAACCCCTCCCCTTCCATCAATGGACCGCCTATGCCGGCGAACGATACGGCGCCTCCGGTCAATTCCCTGCACGCGCGCATGAAGCGGGCGCCGATGGCGTCGCCCGACGGCTCGCCGGCGACGATAAAAATAACGGGCATGATCGTCGCATTACTCTAATCGTTAAGTCTGGTCCGCTCCGGATGAAACCGTCCGTTCAGCGTCAATCCCACCGCCGTCATGACGGTAAGCATGATGGTGCCGCCGTAGGAAAGCAACGGAAGCGGCGCCCCCACCACGGGAATGACGCCGCTCACCATCGCGACGTTGATGGCGACGTGCAAAAACAACAAGCCGGCCGATCCCGCCGACAAAATGCGCCCAAAGGAGTGGCGGCACTCCATGCCGAAAGACAGCATCCGCAACGTTAAAAATAAATAGGCCGCGAGCGTGCCGAGCGCGCCAACCATTCCCAACTCTTCCGAAAGCAGGGTAAAAATAAAGTCGGTTTGGTGTTCGGGAAGGAAATCGAGCTGGCTTTGGCTGCCCTGCATAAATCCCTTTCCCGTCGCGCCTCCCGATCCGATGGCGATAATCGACTGCATGATGTTATAGCCGCTGCCGAGCGGGTCTTCTTCCGGATGAAGAAACACCAATATGCGTTTTTTTTGGTAGTCCATGAGGTAAAAATGCCATAATAACGGCGACGCGCAGGCGGCAAGCACGCCGCAGACGATGAAATATATCCACGGCACCCCGGCTGCGAACAGCACGATCACTCCGCAGGCCGCAAGAATCGTTCCGGTGCCTAAATCCGGCTGCGCGAGAATAAGCGCGGTCGGCGCCGCAATGATAAGCGCCGGCGGCAACAGCGACGTCCATTTTCCTTGCGCCGCCGCCTCCATGTCTTGAAAATACCGCGCCAGCGCCATCACCATCGCCAATTTCATGGGTTCGGAGGGCTGAAGTCCGAATCCGCCGAAACGCAGCCAACGTTCCGCGCCCATGGTGGTTTCGCCCGCCACGTCGTTTAAAAACAATAAAAATAAGGCGAAGGCGTAAGCGGGGTAGGCCAGCTTATACAGCCACCGCGTCGGCATGGCCGCAATCGCCAGCATAATGGGGGAAAACGCGCAGAAACGCAAGGCGTGGCGCAAGGCCCACGGCGTCCACGATCCGTGGGCCGCCGAATACAGCAAGGCCGTTCCTTCCGTCGCCAACGCCGCCATCACGAGAAAAAATATCCAAGGCGTGAGGCCGACGAAACTGCGCCGCTCGTAAACGCTGCCGTACATAGGGTGTTCTTCCGCGCGCGTCATTAATTGATAAGCCGCGCCATACTATCGATTTTTGTTGTGGAAAAGAAGTAAATATTATACCGTAACGGCAGTTTTAACGTGCGGGAACACCATCGTGAGCGTAACGGACGTCACTCCGCCGAAAGACAGGCCCGATCTTGAGGCGCTGAAAAAGCGGGCGAAGCTGCGCGAAAAGGCGCTGAAGAAAAAATTAAAGCGCCGGCAAATCGTTAAGCTGACCGCATCCCACGTCGCCGGCCGCAAGCGAAAGAACGCCGCCTTCACTTTTATGTGTGCGTCGGGCCTGTGGGCGAACGTGCTGTTTCTCGTCGCGCTCGTGGCGTCGTTATGTTATTCGGGCGCCGGGGCGTTTACGTCCGTCTACGTGCAAGCGCCGGTTTCCGCCGAATACCCCGACGCCTACGGCGCGTTGGCTCAAGCCGTCGGCGCTCCCAAGGGAAGGCTCGGAGGCCGCGACATGCGCGCCCTGCTCAGCAACGCGGCGCCGTCCGAATTTGACGCCGCGAAAAAAGAGGGCGAAGCGTCGGCATGGCTGAGGGCGTCGTCTTCACTCGCGCTATTCGTCTCCGACGAAAAACGCCAAGCGCACTTGCTGTCGCCGTCGCAAACCCAGTACGTCAAAAAATTGCAAGACGCCGGCACGATCAAACGACGCTTCAACGCCGATTTTTGGAAAAACGGCGACTCCAACTATCCCGAGCTGGCCGGCATTCTCGCGGGGTTGGTCGGCGTGTGCGGCGTGGCGCTTGTCTGTATGGCGGCGGCCTTCCCTTGCGGCGTCATGACCGCCGTCTATTTGGAGGAATTCGCGTCGCGCAGCCGTTTTTCAAGCATGATCGAAATTAACGTCAATAATTTGGCGGCCATTCCCTCGGTGATATTCGGGTTGCTCGGCTTGTCTTTATATATCGGCTATCTCGGCGCGCCGCGTTCCTCCATTCTCGCCGGAGCGCTGACCCTCGTGATGATGGCGCTGCCGGTGGTGGTCATCGCCTCGCGCGCCGCCTTGCGGTCGGTGCCGCAATCGGTGCGCGACGGCGCCCTTGCGCTTGGGGCGACGCGCATGCAGACCGTGCTGCACCACGTCTTGCCGGCCGCCGCTCCCGGCATGGCCACCGGCGCCATCCTTGGATTGGCCAGAATCATCGGAGAAACCGCCCCGCTACTGCTTATCGGTATGGTGGCGTTCATCATGCACCCCCCCGCGAACCTGCTTGAGCCGGCGACAACGCTTCCCGTGCAAATTTACATGTGGTCGGACAGGCCGGAATCCGGGTTCCGCGAGAAAACCGCCGCCGCCATCGTCGTGTTGCTAGGCGCGCTTTTCGCGCTAAACCTTGGGGCGAATCTGGTGCGCAAGAGATATTCTACGTAGACGTCAATCCCTATCGAGCGCTAAGCCGATAATAATATTCATAAATTTAAAGAATTGGTTAAAAGCGCAGGCACATTAGATGCCCTTCCTTCGGATGACGCACGCATGAAAGCATGGCTGTTGAAAGCAAGGTGCAGCGAGCCTTTCCTTTATAACGCTTATGCGCCTTTGGGGAGCGATGGCCTCCACCTTCCGCAGGGCAATTCAACACAGAGATTGAAACTTAATCTTTGCCGGCGATAGAAAAGGAAAAACCGTTGTTATGGAGAACGCCACTTTTTAGAAGGTAAAAAACAAAGGAGATTATCCAGGGCACCGATGGTATAGCGCTAAGCAGATAAATTACTTAAGACAATAAAGATATCGTTAGTAACCGATTTTACATCAGCTGCTCCGTTAATAGTAAACATCGGTATATGACCATTATAATAATGGTCAACCACGGGCCCGGTTTGCGAATTATATGCATCCAACCTAGCACGAAGCGTCTCTTGATTGTCGTCGCTTCGATTAATAAACTCCTTACCGCCACATATATTACATACGCCTTGTTTTAACGGCGGCATAAAATCATGGTGATACCCCTTACCACAGGAAGCGCACGAAAAGCGCCCTATAATGCGTTTTATTAAATCTTCCGTTGGCGCAATAATATGAATGATAACGTCAATCGGTTTTTTTAAATCCTTAAGCATAACATCAAGTTGCTTTGCTTGGTGAACCGTACGAGGAAATCCGTCCAGAATAAAGCCGTTAGCAACCAAATTCCCTGATAAAGCTTTTTTAATAACGTTTATCATTAAATCATCAGAGACTAAAGCACCGGATTCCATTACTTCGCGAATTTTTATTGCAAGCGGAGAGTCGCCTGAAGCGGCAACCCGCAACATATCTCCCGTAGATAATTTCGGTATCGAAAATTTTGCCGATATTTTGTCTGCTTGTGTCCCCTTTCCTGCTCCCGGAGGCCCCAATAAAACAACTCTCATCGTTTTTTCCTTTTTTCGGCTTTTCTTAAAATACTCTTATATTTATAGCTATAAAACTGCATGTTAATTTGAGACAAGGTATCAATAGTAACGTTAACGATAATAAGAATACTCGTGCCGCCTAAATAAAAAGGGATTGAATTACGGGTGGTTAATATTTCCGGAAGAAGACATATTGCGCACAAATAAAAAGCGCCGATGGTAGTCATCCGAGTCAGTACATAATCAAAATATTCCGCCGTGCTTTTACCGGGGCGGAACCCCGTCACATACCCGCTATTTTTTCTAAGGTTTTCTGCAGTTTCCTGACTGTTAAAAATAATCGAAGTATAAAAATAACTAAAAAAAACGATAATGGAAGCATAGAATATTATATAGAGCGGTTGACCATGAGATAAATATCTCACTATCGCATGCAATAAGCTGGACGATGCGGTTTCTTTATCCGATCCTAAAAAACCTGAAATTGTAGCAGGAAAAAGTAAAAACGAACTAGCAAATATAGGAGGTATTACGCCGGCCGTATTAATTTTCAAGGGTATATAACTTGTATTTTGAGAGGATTGGGGGCCTGCAGCACGCTTAGCATAATGAATGGGAATTTTTCTATATGCTTTTTCCATAAAGGTAACGAAAAAAACCAAGCCCAGCAATGCGGCAAAAAAAATCGCGATAAACCAACCCGATATGGCGCCGGAAGAGGCCATATCCAATAAACGTCCCGAAAATTTAGGAAATTCAGCCACTATGCCGGCAAATATGATAAGGGAAATTCCATTTCCTATTCCTTTCGAGGTGATGCGATCCCCTAACCAAATTAAAAAAACGGTTCCTCCGGTAAGCGTCACTACCGCGCACAATCGAAAAACAAGCCCAGGCATAATAACGACGTTCATGTCGCCAATACGCAAATTTTCCAATCCCGCAGAAACGCCGTAAGATTGAAAAATGCATAAAAATATTGCTAAAAACCTTGTATAGTTTTGAATTTTTTGTCGACCTTGCTCACCTTCTTTTCTTAATTCGCCTAAAGGTTTATGGACGACGGTCAAGAGTTGAATAATAATAGATGCCGTAATATATGGCATAATGCTAAGGGCAAATAAAGACATGCGGGAGACGGACCCGCCGGCAAAAGTATTCAAAACGCCGAGCAAACCATTCGCATTTTGCTTCATAAATAGAGACAAAGCATCACTATCCACAAATGGTATCGGTATATATGAACCGATACGAAAAACAATAAATGCCCAAAAAATAAAAAATACTTTTTTGGATATATTGTGAATAATAGTCTTATGTGCGGAAGCGTTTAATGAAGAAAGCATTACATGCGCCAGTTAGGCTATTTTTTCTTTAGCTGCTTTAGAAGTCAGTTTTATATCATATTTTAATCCGGAAGAAACGGTACCTCCTCCAAGCAATTTAAAAACAATACGCTTAGAATTAATGCCTAAAATTTTATATACATCTTTATCGGTAACGATGTGACCTTTCTCAAAATATTTAGAGCATAAACCATCTAAATCTTCAATATTTAAGGCGATAAATTTTTGTTTATCATAAGGACGAAAACCTTGTTTTGGCAAACGTCTATAAATAGGCATTTGTCCGCCTTCAAATCCATTGATTGCAACGCCTGACCTAGCCGTTTGACCTTTTCCGCCACGACCTCCAGTTTTACCTTTACCGGATCCAATACCTCTACAAATACGTTTACGTGATTTTTTACAAACGGACGGAAGGGAATTAAGTTCCATAATACACTTACCAACAAATAAAAAAATGCGAATATTACTATAAATTAAGCAGCTTCTCTACGCTCTAGCAAAGCAGATATTTTTAAATTACGTTTTGCAGCTATTAATTTAGGAGAAGAAAGATTTTCAAATGCAGAAAAACATGCCTTCACAAGATTATGAGGATTGGTAGAGCCTAAAGACTTTGCAACGACATCTTTCACTCCCAAGCACTCAAAAACGGCACGCAAAGCACCGCCCGCAATAACGCCCGTACCTTGTTTTGCAGACTTAATAATAACTTTTCCGGAACAATATTTTCCAAAAACGTCATGATGAAGGGTACGAGATTCTTTTAAAGGAACCCTTATTAAATTTTTTTTTGCCGCTTCTGCCGCTTTTGTTTTTGCAGCTAACACCTCAGAAGCTTTTCCGGACCCAAAACCCACACGTCCCTTACCATCTCCTATAATAACAAGAGCAGAAAAAGCAAAACGTCGCCCTCCTTTAACAACTTTCGCAACACGCTGAACATTTACTAAATGTGTTTGCAGTTCGGAATTTTCTGAAGAAGGGGACATATACACCTATATATTAAAATTAGTTATGAAATAATGTCGTGAGAACGCAACACATCAGCTACTTCACGCACAATTCCATGATATTTATGTTTTCTACGGTCAAACAAAACTTTTTCACCTTGAAGGGAACTTTTAAAAAGCAACGAAGCTTCTTCCGCCAGTTTTTTTCCAAAAGCAACGTTGCAATAATTTTTATTACATGCTCCTTGAGAGAAAGAAAGAGTGGAAAAATTATGAATTACTTTAGAAGTAAGATCATCAATAAGAAGCAAATAAATATGCCGTTCCGTTTTTCTAATTAAAACACGCTTAAATAGAGATGTTTTTGAACGAAGTTTTTTACTGTAAGAACGACGTTGCTGAGATAGCGACTTCATGACTTGATCCACAACAAAATAATTTTTGACTGCATTTACAATCTTTATAGTTAGTAAATTTTTAATTTAAAATGACATTCGTATGTTATTTATTTTTACCTTTCTTACGACGTCTGTATTCGCCAACTTTATAAATACCTTTTCCTTTGTACGGATCTTTCTTACGCAGAGATTGTATAAGTGCCACAAACTGCCCTAATGCTTCTTTATCAGAAGATTTGATATGCATAAGAGTAGGTTTCTCACACGTCAATTCAATGTTTTTAGGAATTGTAAGAAATATATCATGACTATACCCTAACGACAATATTAACAACTTATCTAATACTTCCGCTTTATATCCGACACCGACAATTTCAATTGAAGTTTGAAACCCGTCCGTTACTCCTTTTATCATGTTGAAAATAATTGAACGACATGTTCCCCACATAGCACGACAAAAAATATCGTCACGCAAAGGGGTAACTAATACGCCATTATTTTCATTCGATACAGAAACGCCTTGTAAAATGTTTTTTTCTAAAACGTTGTTACCTTTAGAAACGACAATGCGAGTTTCTTCACATTTTAACGTAACTCCAACAGGTATGGGAATAATTCGTTTACCTAAACGAGACATAAAAAACTCCTAAAAAAGCGAGCAAATAATCTCGCCGCCTACATTTTGTGATTTAGCAACATGATCAGCCAAAACACCCTTTGAAGTACTTAAAATAAATACGCCTAGACCACCATAATATTTTTTTAAGTTGCTTATTCCAGAGTAAAATCTACGACCAGGAGTAGATACGCGTTTAAATTCTTTAATAACCGGCTTTCCGCGATCATACCGCAAAAAAACACGGATGAGCTTATGAGAAGTACTTTGCGTTATTTCTTCAATGGCCGAAACATACCCCTCTTGACTCAACACATCAAGAATAGATTTTTTAATTTTTGAGTAAGGAACGTCCGCGTAGCGCAACTTTGCGCTTTGCGCGTTATTAATACGACATATAAGATCAGATATAGGATCAGAAAAACTCATAATTACCAACTTGATTTTTTAATTCCCGGAATTTTTCCAAAAGCAGCCAACTCTCGCAATGCAATACGTGATAACTTAAATTTTCTATAAAATCCTCTGGGACGACCGGTAAGTAAACACCTATTTCGCTGACGAGTCTTTGATGCATCTTTGGGAATTTTTGAAAGCTTTAATTGAGCTAAAAATTTTTCTGCAATTGGAACGTTTTCATCTTTAAGAATTTTCTTTAATTCTTCTGCCTTTGTTAAAAATTTTTTATGAAGACGGGAACGCTTTATATCCCGAGCGATCATTGATTTTTTTGCCATATTATACCTTGTTATAAGAATCCGAATTATTTTCTAAAAGGCAATCCCATAAGCTCCAAGAAACGCTTAGAGACTTTATCGCAAGAAGTAGAAGTGACAATGCAAATATCCATTCCTTTAATGGACTCTATCTTATCGTAATCAATTTCAGGAAAAACTATGTGCTCTTTAATACCTAGCGAATAGTTGCCATTACCATCGAATGCGTTAAGAGAAAGACCCCTAAAATCTCGAACGCGCGGCAGAGCAAAAACGACAAGACGATCAAAAAAAGACTGCATATTATGATTGCGTAAAGTGACTTTACACCCCACTTGTTGCCCTTCGCGAAGCTTAAAACCTGCTATGGATTTTTTTGCATACGTGACAACTGGACGCTGAAGGGCTATTAAACTTAATTCCTTTACCGCAGCCTGAATTTTTTTTGTATCTCCAGCATAATTAGCTAATCCCATATTTATCACGATCTTGGTGATAAATGGAAATTGCAGTGGGTTAGCTATTTTAAATTCTTCGCATATTTTTTCTTTTGCAACAGAACTTCGATGAATAAATGTTTGCATAAATATTACTGCTTAAGTTTCTTTACGTTAGAAACATCAATAAAAAGATTCTTAGAAACAATTCCTCCGGAATGAGAGGGAGAAGGGCGCACATGCTTCCTTGCAACGGCGACTGCTTCTACCGTAACCTTTCGCGCAAGAGTATTGACATCCAGAACTTTTCCGCTTTTTCCTTTGTCGCTTCCTGAAATCACAACAACATCGTCATTTTTTTTTATTTTAAATTTAATTTTCTTACTTTTA
>JBEVNR010000050.1:0-5589 GCA_040507985.1 Rickettsiales bacterium
CTCTTCCCGAACCGGAGCCGCTGCCCGAACCGGAGCCTCTTCCCGAATCCGAGCCTCTTCCCGAACCCGAGCCTCTGCCCGAACGGGAACCGCTGCCCGAACCCGAGCCTCTGCCCGAACCGGAGCCTCTTCCCGAACCCGAGCCTCTCCCCTAACCGGTACCTCTGCCCGAACCCGAGACTCTTCCCGAACCGGAGCCTCTCCCCGAACCCGAGACTCTTCCCGAACCGGAGCCTCTTCCCGAACCCGAGCCTCTCCCCGAACCGGAGCCTCTCCCCGAACCGGAGCCTCTCCCCGAACCCGAGCCTCTCCCCGAACGGGAACCGCTGCCCGAACCCGAGCCTCTTCCCGAACCCGAGCCTCTGCCCGAACCTAAAAAAACGGCAAAAAAAACGCCGCCGCCTTCTCCTGCCAAGCCTAGGGATAAGGTGAGGCCCAAAGACGTTCCCGCAAAAGCGCCGCCGACGCCCGCTCCGCACATCCACGTGACCGACGAAGAACTCGCCGTATTGGAAGCCGGATTGTTTGGAGGATTCATTCCAAAAAAACGTACGGAGCCGGAACCCTATACGCAGAAAATGATACCTTCGTTTTCTTACGGCGTTGCCGAATCGTTTGAAGAAAACGATTTTGCGGCGTTGGAAGCGGACATATTAAAAAATTTTGATTTTTCCGGCATGGATTTCACGTCGGCGACGCCGGAACCTACGCCGGAGCCGGTTGTCCCGCCGCCGGAGGAAGACGATGACGTCGTCGTCGCGGTCAGCACGACGGTGCTTTCCCCTTCGCCCAAGGCCCTGAAAAAAACGGAGGGCAATGCCGCGCCTCCGACCCCTTCGCAGACATAAGGGAGACGTCATGGATGTTATTTATCGTCCGTCCCCCAACGTATCGGATCGCCCCGCCGGGTGCGCGATCGATACGATCGTCTTGCATTACACCGGCATGAAGACGGCGCAAGACGCGCTTGACCGGTTGTGCGCATCGCGCTACGAGGTCAGCGCCCATTACCTGGCGGACGAAAACGGCGACGTCTACGCGCTGGCGCCGGAATATAAAAAAGCATGGCACGCCGGCATCAGCAGTTGGCGAGGAAAAAGCGACGTCAACGAAAATTCCGTCGGCATAGAAATCGTCAATCCCGGCCACGAATTCGGCTATCGCCCCTTTCCTGACGCGCAAATTGCGTCGGTGATCGCGCTGTGCCGCGACGTGATGCGGCGCCATGCGGTCCCCGCGCGCAACGTCGTGGGACATTCCGACGTCGCCCCGAACCGCAAGCAAGACCCGGGCGAATTGTTTCCGTGGAAAACCCTTGCGGAGGAAGGCGTCGGAGAATGGCCGTCGGCGCTCAATCGTTTTCCCAAAGAAAACGGAATCCTCTTCTTTCCCTATTCCTCCGATCCCGGCGTGCGCGACATGCAGCGCAGATTGCGGGAATACGGCTATTTCATTCGGGCGGACGGCGTATACGCCAAAAAAACCGAAGCCGTGGTAAGGGCGTTCAAGCGGCGCTTCGTTCCCCACGCGCTCAGCGTCACGTGGGACGAGCATAGCGAATACGCGCTAAGCGCGCTGGAAGCGTAAACAATGCCGGGAGCGACACGCTTAGCTACGGCCGCACGCGGCTGCCGAAGAGAAGGTCATGCAAGAGGTTTAATATGTGACGTCCTCGCCTCCCACGCATTCGCGATGCAACAAAACTCTTCCGGTGAGACGGTTTCGGCGCGGCGCGATCCGTCGACGCCGCAGGCGGTAAGCAACGCGTCGACGTCGTGCGGGAAATGCCCCCTTAGGCCGTTGCGAAGGGTTTTGCGGCGCGTTGCGAACGCGGCCTTAACGACCGTCTCCAGCGTATTCACGTTTGACACGGGAACGCGCGGCGTCTCCCTAAAGCGCATGTGCAACACCGAAGAGAGCACCTTCGGCGGAGGAACGAACGTCTCCGGCGGCACGTCCGCCACGATCTCGACGTCGGCGAACAGATAAGCTTTCACGGCCGGCCGGCCGTAGTGATTGTCGCCCGGCATGGCGGAGAAACGCTCCGCGACTTCGCGCTGCACCATGACCGTCGCCGCCTCGACGCGCCCCTTCATGCCAAGCCAGCGCATCAATAATTCGCTCGATATGTTATAGGGAAGGTTGGCGACGACGTGAATTTTTTCCCCGTCCGCACCGTAATCATATTGGAGTGCGTCTTCCTCGCGCACGATAAGCGCGCCTTGGGACGCCGGAGCGATGCGCCGCCGCATGACGTCCGCCGCCCACGGATCTTTCTCTATCGCGTCGATGCGGGCGACGTCGCATCGCAGCAGCGAGCGCGTCAGGGTGCCGGCGCCCGGGCCAATCTCCGCCACGCGTTTACCGGTAAGGTCGCCGTGGGCGAACACGATGCGGTCGGTCACGTCCGCGTCGACGATAAAATGCTGGCCAAGCTCCTTGCGCGGCCTCCACCCTTCTTGCCGCAACAACGTTTCGGCGGAAGGGAGCGCGTCCAGTGCGTCGCGCCGCCGTGCGAGATCAGCTCCGCTCATGCGCCGAGAATCGTTTTAACGTTCGCGAACTCCCTTACGCCCTCGCACGCCAGTTCCCGCCCGTAGCCGCTCGATTTTATGCCCCCGAAGGGAAAGGCGGCGTCGGAGCGGAAAAAGTCGTTGATCGCGCACCCCCCCGCCTCGTATAAATCGGCGGCGAAACGACGCGCCCTGTCTAAGTCGCGCGAAAACACCGCGCCGCCCAATCCGAAGCGCGACGCATTGGCCAGGCGCACGGCGTTGCCTTCGTCCTTCGCTTTCAGTATGGACGCGACCGGACCGAACGTCTCTTCCGCGCAGCATGCGGGAATGGAGTCGTCGCAGGCGAGAACGGTGGCGGGATAGGCGGCGCCGTCCTCGGCATAATCGCCCCCAAGCAGCAGGCGCGCGCCGTCGGCCAGGCTTTCCGTCACGATTTTATGCAAGCGCTTCGCCGCCGTCGCCGAGACGAGCGGGGCAAGCGTCGTGCCGGCGTTTTGCGGATCGGCGACGCGATAGGCGCGCATCTTCTCGAGAACGGCGCCGACGAACGCGTCGTATACCGCCTCGTGCGCGATAAAGCGCTTCGCCGCGACGCAGCTTTGTCCGGCGTTGAGCATGCGGCTTTGCACGCAGGAAGAGGCGGCAAGGGCGACGTCGGCGTCTTCCAGCACGACGTAGGCGTCGCTGCCGCCAAGTTCGAGAACGGTTTTTTTTAAATGTTCTCCGGCCGTTTTCGCGACGGCCCGTCCGGCCCGCTCGCTGCCGGTGAGCGTCACGGCGGCAATGCGGGAATCGGCGATCAGGCGGTGCGTCTCCTCCGGCGATATGCGGAAATTTTGCAATACGCAGCCTTCCGGCGACGCCTCGTCCGCCAATCCTTCGATTTCCGCCGCGCAGCCTTGCACGTTCGGCGCATGCTTTAGCGCGACGACGTTGCCAAGCAAGACGGCCGGCGCCAAACAGCGAAACACTTGCCAGAACGGAAAATTCCACGGCATGACGGCCAATATCGCACCGACGGGGCGAAGCGCCGCGCGCGCGCGCATGCCATGCGACGTGATGACGCGATCTTCGAGCAATTCTTCCGCATGGTCGGCGTAATAGCGGCAGAGATCGGCGCATTTATGAATTTCGGCCCGGGATTCGGCAAGCAGCTTTCCCGTCTCCCGCGTGACGGTGAGGGAAAAGCGGTCGACGTCCCGCTCGAGCAAGTCGGCCATGCGGCGCAGCGCATGCGCCTTTGATTTCACGGAGGCACGCCGACGCGCGCGAAAGCCGTTTTCCAGCTTCTCCAGCTTTCGTTCGACGGCGACGGCGTCGTCCGCTTCGTAGCGCTCGACGACTTCGCCGGAAAACGGATTGACGGAAATAAAGCTCATGCCCGACGCCTTTCGCATATGATCGTTAATTAAGATGCGGCTACTATACAGACGGCGGCGGGTTTTCCAATAGAATTTCTTCGCCGTCACCTTCTTGATTCAGGGCAAGAACATAAATTATTAATGCGTTAATTCATGTTTTTGCCCGGCGCGGGAATGACGAACATAAAAATAAGGTTGCGTTCGTTTACAAGATATGACATAGTTCCTATGTTTCCTTAAAATTTACCGCGCGACATTCTTTCCCGCTTATCGTCGTCTTTACGCTAAAAGCCCTCTTTGCTCTTACGACCGCATTCGCGACCGGCGAGAATCCGCCATGGCGGAACTATCGCAACCGGAGACATGGCAGCAGGTCTGCACGTCGCCTCTCGTTACCAAAACGGCAGTATCAACCGGGTATTTGCCGGAGCATGATCCGGGTCGCGGTTCCGTTCCTTACGTTCCAAGATATAGTTTTGATGGCGTTAAGGACCATCCTAGCAAGGTAGAGATTGACTTTTTCTTAGCCTGTGCGGAGATGCCCGACCTCTCCGGCATCTCCTTGTCGCTTCCGCAAGAAGCATGGGATAATTTATCAAGCCTGCAATTGGAATTCTTGTTGCTTGCGACATATGCTATGCGACGCGGCGCGACGGCTAACGGCATTCTCTCGGCCATACTCAACGCCGACGGCACCGGCGTCGGAAAAACGCGTCAAATTTTGGCCCTGATCATGTTGTTCCTGCTGGTTGGCTATGGGAATAACGGTAACGCTCCTTCGTCGTCCAACGCTTCGTGCCGGGGTCTCTTTTTGACCGCCAACGCCGATCTCGCCAAGGCCTTAAAGAGCGAATGGAAGGTTCTGGGAGGACAAGAAAATTGTATAATATCATCAGTCTCCGACTCGCCTTCACCTGCAATTCTTTGCACCAGTTACACAGTCTTCGCAAAAGATGACAATAACAATGATATCGTGAGGTGGTGGTTGAAAGGCGCATCCGAGGTCATGATTGTTGCGGACGAAGCGCATAAGATACTATCGCAATCTAAAAAAACACAACGTTTCAATAATTTTCAATCGTTAGTCAAAGACTTTCCGAATGCCTTCATCCCGAATTTTTCCGCAACGCCGGCCGACACTATTGAGGGATTGGCTTCATCATGGCGATCATTTCTCAGTATACCCGGTGTTGCGCAGCAAAACGTACCTCCCGGATTGAGCGTTAGCCTGATTTCGGGTGCACTCCAATTCGCAAAAGAAAGCGCCCATCCCGAAATTATGAGCGCAAAAAACACATTGCATAAAGCCGCGATCGTGCAAATGGCAAACGAGGGTATATACGTATTGAGAAGGTTAGAGATGAGTGGCATACGGTGGAGTAGACAATCGATTTCTATGGAAACCATCCACCCAACCTTGAATATGACTTATCGCGCAATTTACGACGATTACGCATTCTATCTCATGAATTTGTTCATAGGCTTGAACGATACCAAAAATATGCTAACGCTAGCGCAGAAAGTCATGAACGAAGTGGCAAGCCACTTTCACGCGTTGAGCGCGATAGAGTATGCAAAAGATAGGCTCTAGACTAGCGCCATGACTAGCGCTTGGTATATTTCTTGTATTTTTCCAAAACTATTGAGACGAGTTCATTGTCGGAATAATTGAACCTAAACTCGCATTCTTTGAGATGCAAGTAAAAAGTATG
>JBEVNR010000051.1:0-23402 GCA_040507985.1 Rickettsiales bacterium
GTTCCGCCGTTTTGCTCGCGCATATATCCGAGCAAAAATAACGCAGAATTTTTTTGATCCCGTACTCGTTCAAATGCCTGTTGCTCATAGACTTTCCTTATATCGGCTAGTCTAGGCGCTAGTCAAGAGCCTAAGCAATTGACGGCTGTACGGACAACGCTTCGCACACGAAGAAACTTATTTTACCTCTGCCTGCGGACGGTAGCCTGACGACGTTAAGCGCCCACGATTGTCCCCAAGACAAGGAAAGCGTTGACGCCATCATCGGCCGCGCGCACGGATTGGAACACGTGAAAATCAGCGACGTTGGCTACCCCGGACACTTAAGGCGTCTATTTCAGAACTTGTCGCACGACGGAAGGATCACGATATTTTGTATTGAAAACTGCTTTGTCGCTCGAAATGCGCTTTCCGATCTGAAGAACTGCCTAAGCGGCGTAACGGAAGCGAATCTCAATTTTTGTTTGACGTCGCATGCTCATACGGATGCCGCATTCCACGCTTTTCCTAAAGACGGACGTTTGACGGTATTGTTCATCGACCGCGCTCCCATTCACCGTCGCACCATTCAAAACCATGGCGATTGCCTGGCGGGAGTGACGCACGTCACGGTAAACGATTGTTTTAAGAGCGAACCGGCCGAGACGGTAACCGCCTTTCTGGAGCGCTTGCCCGACGACCGGCTCAAATTGCTTTTCATGGAAAACGCTCCCCTGAACGACGACGGCGCCGACGCGCTTGCCGCGCGCGCGGGAGGGTTGACGCGTTTATGCATTAACGGCTGCACCAAAAATGAAGCCCATACGACGCTTATTCTCTGCGCGCTGCCTAAAGACGGCACGTTGCTGAAGCTATTTATAGCAAATTGCCCCGTCAATGAAGACGGCGCCAGGGAACTGACGGAAATCGTTCCCGGATTGGATGTTCTGAACGTGACCGGAACCGGCATTATGCCGAGCACGTACCCGCCGCTTGTGGCGGCGCTATGGGAGATGAGGCAACGCGGCGGCGACGTGGGGTGTGATTTCGATCTCGCCAAGGCCGAACTATGGCGCAAGGGAAACGAACTTCGCGCGAACGCCGACCCCGCGCAGCAGGCCCTCCTAAAAAGTTTAGACGAAAAATTCAATACATTGGCAGATCGTCACGCATTTAGCGACGAAGAGGCCGAACGCATTCTGAAAACGCTCGAATGGGCGGAAACGATGCAACAAAAATTTGCCGACGCCGGCCAGATCAACCGCTTGCAGCAGCTTTCGGGGATGAGCGTCGATCAGTACGAAAACTTAATGAAGCTTTCTCAAGACGTAGATACGCTGAAATCGACCTTTGCTCGCGTCATGCATCAAGATATCGACGAACGCCATCAACACGTTTTTAAGGAAGCCATAGAAGGAATAGTGGCGGACGAGAATACGCTGCGCATGGCGCAAGAATTCTTCTGCCACTTCTATTGGGCGATCATTTCTTGTCTTGAACTTTCTCACTCGGCAACGAGCGGGATGTTTAAGGTTGGAGTGGAGAAGTTTGAAGAAAAAGCGCAGCATTTTTTCTGGGAATCAATGGGAACCGTCGGAGGCGCTACGCTAGATGCCGGGTTAGCAATGGTGTCTATGGAAGAAAATAGCGCTTTATCTTTCGACAATAAACTCAATCCTATATTTGCCGCAGCGATAGGAGCTATCCTTACCGTCTTATGCACCATGAAGCAAGAGCACGCTGACGCTGCATACGAGACTAAACGAAGCGCAGAAGCTTTCGGCGGCTTTGCTAAAGTAATCAGGATGGACAAAAGCAACAGCTTCGCGCGCGTTCCGCCGGTCGCCAAAGATTTTGCTGCCGGCTTATCGGCATGCTTTATGTTGGATACGTTTTTCCCGGGCGCAATATACGGGTACGACACGCTCGGCCATCGCGTCATGCCGGGAAATAGGGAAACGGCGATAAAAATGCTGCATAAATATCTTGCCGCATCGACCGACGCCATCGTTTTTCAGCGCTTTAACGACGTGAACGTAGAAGCCGCCGTCACATGGATTACGGGATACGTCCTTAAAAACGACGCGCACGCGACGTTGTTGTACGAGAAGATAAAAATTGCCCTCACGCAAGCGAGCGAATCTAAAGTGAGGCTCTACCAATCCGATTTACAGCGTTTTGAAACGCAAAAAATTGTGCCTATCCACTCGCAACTGTCGGTACTGCGCGACGACAATGCAAAGCTAAGGCAACAAGTGGAATCGTTATACGCTATGATAGAAGAATTGGGAGATAAAGCGAACGCTCCCCTTGATTCCCTCGCCGTAGACCCAAAACATCTCGCCTTGGCGAACGAAGCGAAAGCGGAACGAGAACGCAGACAAGCTAAGCAAAATACGCAGTAACGCAGGTTGTCTTTCATGAAAAACTCCGGTAAGTAGCGTCATAATTTTTGCATAGGTAAGGCGTAACGGCATATCCGGCACGAATAAATAACCATAAAAACACAAAAAAGGGAGGGGACGAAGGTAAGCGCGCTTAGCTTGGCTCCCTCTGTTTTTAGACGCGCGAAATTACTTTAAAAAGCCTTGAAATTTCTTGAAAAATGCTGAAATTCTAGTACAGTTGAGTCCATCTCGTTTGATAGTGCCATAGTTGCCTCCTTTTTTATTGCCGGCAGCTGGTGCTTTTCGTTATGATTGCCCGTAAGGACGCGTTTCTTTATGAGACGAGAAAAATTCGACGATTCATAAAAACCTATCCTTGGCATGTCGGAACGTTAGCAAAAATGTTTTATTTAGCATTTTTGCTTATATGGCTTTGCTTCCACGAGGCCAATCGTTTACGCAATATGTCAACCTCCGTAACAACTGCCGTTTACCAAGACGCAAAGAACAATCCTGACTCATTTTTTACGGGCTTTTTCCCTCCTCGCCTTGCTTGCGAAGCAAAAGAAGAAAACATTCGCCAATATGCAGAGATTATGAAAGCCTGCCGACAGGCAGCGTTTATACATAACGGGAATATTGGTCGTGTTTTTCTACAGATAATTCTTATTTGTATCAATTTTGGCACAGTAACTTCATGGATTGTCTATATGCGTTCTTTTTATTCCAACGTAATCACGGTATGCCTGTTAGGAATAACTAATTTCGCCCAATATGTTTTGTTAATGGATATTGCAAATTCCATCCTTTCCGCCCATCACGCTCTTGCCCTCAACCAATATCTCACGATTATCCCCGGCAAGCCTCCGCTTGTTCTCGGCGGATATTCTCCGGAAGAATTTTGGACGCGCGCGATGGTTTTGTTTGTTCTTTTCGTCGCGTCGCACGTTATTCTCTATCGCCTTCCGGCCATTGATTGGAACGACCAATACGTGAATTGGAACTCTTCCGCATTAACCGAAAGGCTTGACGCGGTTACGCGTTGCAACGAGAAATAACTCCGTCTCCAACACACTAAAAACACAAAAAAAGGGGGGGTGCGCATAGGGAAGAAATATTGTAATTGCGCTTCCCTTGAGCGGAGTTTAAAAAAAGGTAAAAAATAAAATTTCCTATTTCCTATATCCGATGGCGATAGGTTGGCGTAAAAAATCATAAGATTCCCGCTTATGCAGAGATGACGAATAGGGGGTGGTGGCGGGCATAATGACGCTAACCTCCTGTCGCTAGGCTAGCTTCTATACGTGAATGGGTAATGATTGACGTCTTTGCCCTGCTCGTAAACGACGCACGGGAATTATAAATTTCTTGCGCGCCCGTGCGGTTTGCCTTAAGGATAAAAAACTAAACTTCCTTTTACCCTATCGGCTTTGCGTTCGCTCCCGACTTCATTTTGTTTCCGTCTTTTGCAATACCGCAATGGCGGACGTTATTTCGCACGAAAAAAGCGTTCTGCATACGGCGGTCGCCTTTCTGATTGCATACAACCTCACGACAAAGAAATGCGTCACGCTTATTCGCAAAACTATATGGGGTCGAGACATTATCGGCGGGAAATGCTCCGAGGAAGATAAAACGTTTCTCGACACTCTCCGTCGCGAGTTGGGGGAGGAAACGCTGGCGTCCTTGCCGCAATTTCTGCAAGACGCCGGCGCTAAGGAAATGCCTGTATGTGGCAATAGTTGCATGACGCCGGAGGAAGAATGCGAACTCCGCTCCCTTCTGCTCGCGCTTGAACAAACCGACGTCGTTAAAATGTTAAACGACGAGCAATTTTCGCTTTTGTGGGCAAAAGACCTGATGAAAGAGCGCGCGCTTGCCGAGGGTCGAACCGAGCATTCGCGCTGCAACGCATTTTATCTTGGGGAATTTAGCGATTCGCAATTGAATGCATATGAAGAAAAAGCTTCCCGAATAGGAAAAATTCTCTATCCGCTGTTTCAGAGAATGAAAGACAAGGGCATAACTCATGATGAGTCTTCTTGCCTAAAAGCCTATACCGAAGCGAGCGAATATACGTTTCTTCCCGTGTCGGAAATTGCGGCAAGCGTCAATCTATGCGGCGGTTTTGGATCCCATTCGAACGGCAAGCGCTGCAGGGCCGAATCCGCATTGGCTAAGGGTAGCATTTGCCTGCTTTTTGATACGGAAGAATTGCGCCAATCCCTTGCTCTTGCCGCCGAACGTGAGAGTTCCGCTCCGGCATGATCGTTGGGATCAATTTTCGTTTCTTTGGTATCCATGCAGCCTATGCTTCAGGTTGCGGAAGCGTTGCATAAAAATTTAAAAAAATAATTTTCATTATTTTGATGCGTGAAAACGCAAAAAAATTTCTCTTAAGAAAAGCGCGCAGGGTAAAACATAAGTTATTAACTTGTTAATTTATATTTTTACCCTGAGAGCCTTATCAATTTAAAGGAGTAATGCTTGATTTATGTATGTGCTATGAATTAAATATTCAGCTATTTTGTTAGAGAAATATTACATTTTACGTAAGTCCTGTTTTCTATGGTAGAAATTCTTATGCCCCTGCACGGCGCGCTTGCGTCTCACGACATGGCGCGCGCGAAAAAGCCGTTCGCGCTGCGTTCGGCGTATTCCCCTGCCGGCGATCAGCCGACCGCGATCGCCGCTCTATGCGACGGCATACGAAACGGCGAGAAAAACCAAGTGCTGCTGGGGGCGACCGGCACCGGAAAAACCTTCACCATGGCGCACGTCATCCATAATTTGCAACGCCCGGCGCTTATTCTGGCGCACAACAAAACGCTGGCGGCGCAATTATATTCCGAAATGAAGGGATTCTTCCCCGACAACGCGGTCGAATATTTCGTCTCTTACTACGATTATTACCAACCGGAGGCCTACGTCGCCAAAACCGACACGTTCATCGAAAAAGATTCCGCCATCAACGAGCGCATCGACCTCATGCGCCACTCGGCCACGCGCAGCCTGCTCGAGCGCGAAGACGTGATCGTCGTGGCGTCGGTATCGTGCATTTACGGCATCGGCTCGCCGGAGTCGTACCAACGCATGACCATCCCCTTGCGCCCCGGCGATCGGGCGGCGCCGGAGGGCTTAAAAAAATCGCTGGTGGAACTATCCTACACGCGCAACGACATAGATTTTTCGCGCGGATCGTTTCGCGTGCGGGGCGATACGTTCGACATATTTCCGTCGCACTACGAAGACCGGGCGTGGCGCCTGTCGTTTTTCGGCGACGAGTTGGAAGAAATTCATGAGATCGACGCGCTCACCGGCGATAAATTATCCAAGCTGGACGAGATCGTCGTCTACGCCAACAGCCACTACGTCACCCCGCGCCCAACCTTGCTGCAAGCCATCGAATCCGTCAAAAAAGAGGCGAAAACCTGCGTCGCCGCCTTTCGCGAAGAGGGAAAAATGGTGGAGGCGCAGCGGCTTGAGCAACGCACCGCCTTCGACGTGGAAATGATGCAGCAAACGGGAAGCTGCAAGGGCATCGAAAACTATTCCCGCTATCTCTCCGGCCGCAACGAAGGCGAGCCGCCGCCGACATTATTTGAATATCTGCCGAAAAACGCCTTGCTGTTCGTAGACGAATCGCACGTCACCGTGTCGCAAATCGGCGCCATGTATAACGGCGACCGCGCGCGCAAGCAATCGCTGGTCGATTACGGCTTTCGCCTTCCCTCTGCTCGCGACAACCGTCCGCTCAAATTCGAGGAATGGCAAGAACTGCGCCCGCAAACGACGTTCGTCTCGGCCACGCCGGGCAAGTTCGAGATGGCGCTGACGGAAGGGGAATTTATCGAGCAGGTCATTCGCCCGACGGGGTTGCTTGACCCGGTGTGCGTCGTGCGCCCCGTGGCGGAGCAGGTGGACGACCTGATGAAAGAGGCGCGCGCCGTCTGCGCGAAGGACATGCGCGTGCTGGTGACGACGCTGACGAAAAAAATGGCGGAGCATCTGTCGGAATATTTAAAGGAAAACGGGCTGAAGGTGGCCTATTTGCATTCCGACGTGGAAACGCTCGACCGCATAGAGATTATCGCGGGGTTACGCTCGGGCGAACACGATATTTTAGTGGGCGTGAACCTGCTGCGCGAAGGGCTGGACATTCCCGAATGTGGGCTTGTCGCCATTTTCGACGCCGACAAGGAAGGGTTTTTGCGGTCCGAGACGTCGCTCATTCAAACGATAGGCCGCGCCGCGCGCAACGCCGAAGGCCGGGTGATTCTGTATGCCGACACGATCACCCGTTCCATGCAAAAGGCGCTGGACGAAACCGACCGTCGCCGCGCCGTGCAGCAAGCCCATAACGAAAAACACGGGATCGTGCCGAAAACGGTGGCGAAAACCGTCTTGCGCGGGTTTGAGGACGCGCCGGCGAAAGAGAGGGAAGGCGTCGCCTCGCTTAAAAAATCGACTCTACATGCGGGCGAAAACGTGAAGCGCATGATTGAAAAGCTCCGCGCCGACATGCTCAAGGCGGCGGAAGACTTGGACTTCGAGAAGGCGATTCGCCTGCGCGACGAAATTGCGCGGCTTGAGGCGCGCGATTTCCCTTCGGCAGCTAAAACCTACCCTTAGAAATAGAAAGGGAAGGCGGACGCCTTCCCTTTCATGGCGCAAAAGTAAGCGGCGATTAATTGCCCCATTCCATGCGCGGAATGGTAAGCTGGTGGTCTTCGGTCACTTTCGTGCCGTCCTTCATTTTAAAGGTCAGCTTAAATTTGGTCGTGCCGTACTTGAATATTTGGCCGCCCTTGCCGTCGGTGTTTTTAAGCTCGAAGCGGCGTTCCGCGTTTTCGCGATAGAAACGGTCGGTTTTTGTGCTCGTCGTGGTGACGGGCGCGTCGTTTTCCGTATCTGCCTCTGTCTTCGTTGTGTCGGTCTTCTTCGTTTCATCCGTTTTTTTCGCATCGACGGCTAGCGCGCCTTTTTTCTTCGCAAGGGGTTTTTTCGTCGTGTCGTCGGTATTTTTTGTTTCGTCCTTTACCAGGTCTTCGTCCGCCCCTTGCGCGGCGGCGTCCTGGGCGACGATTTTCATGTCTTTGTTAAATCCGTCCGCCATGGAGAAGCTAATGCCCTCGACGTTGGTGGACGTGTCTATAAACAGCGAGAACGAGCTTAGGCATTCCACGCGAAGCGTGTCGACGTCCATAAAGCCGTATTCCGGTCCCTTGACGCTTACCATGCCGATATTCGACGCCCCAAGTTTTTCGTTGTTCGTCAAATCGTCGGATAAGGTGCACCATGCGAAACGTTTCTTTTTTGTGGGACCGCCGTCGTCGCCGGAGCCGCCGGAGTCGTCCGTCACGCCGTCGAATATGTCTTCGGAATCGAATTCGTCCTTAATGTTGACGGTAACGCCGAAAGGCTTGGCGGTCATCGGGTCGCCGGTGTCGTAGTATCCTCCGTTCATCGTGCCGCCGCTCGCGCCTTGATCGCTTGAAGCCGGGCCGTATTTCTTAATCGGTATGCCGGGAGAGATGACTTCCACCTTTTTTTCCGTTTCGGTGCCGCCCGACCCTGTACCGGCGTCGGTCGTCGTATTGGTGGCGAAGGCGCCGGTCTTGAAGGCGTCGCCTACCGTGTTCGCTGCATCTTGCGTGGGCGTCGCAGCCTTTGCGCTACACCCGCCGGTCGTCGTGCCGTCGGCATATTCCATCTTGGCGCATAAGGCGGTATGGTACCAAATGCCGATTTTTTCGTCGAATTGAATGCCTTTCCATTCCTTGCCCGGCAGGGCCTTGTTGATTTGATCGGTTTTCAAGCAAAAAGACACGGCGCGTCCGTTCGCGGCCTTCTTGGTGACGATGGCGTTTTTCACGGTGACGAAAGGCACTTGCGGACAGCCCGGCCAGCGATAGCTTTCCGCGCCGCCGGCGCCCCCTTCGCAATAAGGATAGACCGTGAGGCGATTGCCGGCGATGTCGACGTAAATAATGGCGTATTCGATGGCGCCGTTAGGAATGGCTCCGCGATTAACCACCAGCCAATAGTTCTGCATGTTTTCGCCGAGCGTGGTTTTGACGGTTTTCTGGCCTGTTTGAATGTCTATGGCCTGATCGGTCGTACGGAAGCAAAATTCCTGCTCCTCGGGAAAATAGGCGGCGCTCAGCGACGTGACGTTTTTTTCCATGTCCAAATCACAGCCTCGGCTTAAACCGTTTTTGCCGTTATAAGGCGGTTGAAACAAATAGCCTTTTGCCGTTTCCGCCGCGCGCGCGCCGGTTCCGGAAAATATGAGCGTCGCAAGAGCCATGCCGAATCCCAGCGCGGTTTTAACGCGGGTCGCCGCGCGTAGCCGTTCGTTGTCTCTTCTTTTCATTGCCGTTACCTTACATAGTTTTATCTGTTTTTCGGCGGAAAGGCCGTCGACTCCGTCGGCGCCGCGTTCGCCGCAAGAGATCTTGCGTGGCATTTCGCCGTTGCGCGCATCTACTTCACATCGTACCGCAACGTGTTGTCGCGATGCAATAATAACGTACCATTAATTTAATTTTAGTTAATATAAGAGAGGGGCTAGGGTATAAAAAAATTCCGTTACGTGCGAACAAGCAATTTTTTGTTTTTTACTTTTTTTGAACGGACGAAATTTCGTCCGTTCCCGGTTCCGTTACGCCAAAAATCAATGCGAAAAACCCAAAAATAAAGGAACGAAGACCCGCTTCGTACCTTTACACAACATAAGGAGCGTGATACGTGCATGTTTAAGCGTTAGTTTTCTGCGGAGGGCGCGCGGGAACGGCGAATAAAGTTGCCTGCTCCGCCGACGCAATTTCGCCATACGCCTTTCCAATCGACGTCATAGATGTGCCATCGAACAAGAACGATGAAGGGAGCAAACAAGATTACGACGTAAGCTTTGGCATATCCGTTCACCGCATTGACCCATTTATAGGGAAGCGGGCCGAATATCGTTAGCGCTAAGGCTATCTCCAATATAAGGCGCCATTGCTTCTTTAGCTCCTTACCAAACGCTAACCATGAGGGAAAGCGCAGGGCGTAGCGAAGGAATGCGACGACAAGAGGAGAAAACAATGCGATCGTGTATGCCGTCAATAAATGCTGCGATTTGCATGTGTCCTTCTTTTTTCCGTTCCATCTGCAAATAACAAGGGAGGATATCGCCGTAACCAACAATAGTATTTGCCCGATGGACGCATATTGTAGGAACTCCCATTTTCCGGGTTGTCCGAAGGCCAATGCGATTCCTTCATATGTCCTATCAAACGTCGTTCGGGTAACGGAAGATGGCGCAGGTGCGACGGGAGGCGTGGGTGCGTTTCTCTTGGGTTTCGGCGCAGGAGCATTTCCTTGCGGCGAAAGCGGAGGAGCGGGAGCGGACGAGCTTGACTGAGGAACGGGGGCGTCGCTATAAGGAGCGGACGTATTGCCGAACGTAGGATCGTCGACATACGGTTCTTCGTGAGAAACGGAAGGGTCAGGCGAAGCAACGCGTCGGCGACGACCATTAAAGCAGCTATATATGGCGATAAAGAAATAGAAAGGAAGCATTATCCCTATAATGGCGTCGAACGCCTTATGGTGCGGTTGAGCGGAATCGTTGCTTGGCGTCATGTTAGCTAAGGCGATACACAAAGCGGTTCCAATTGCACGTCGTCGGTTGCCGAAAAGAATAACGATTTTCTTTTAAGGAAGCGAAAAGTGTGGGAATAGACCAAAGGTAACGTATTATACCTTAATTAACCATTCCGGCGCAAGCGCCGGATAATATTTTATATCCGTGAAGACATGAAGACAACGTCGCAGGCGAGGGATTTTTTAGCGATTGACGGATATACTCTCTTCAACGCGCTTACATACAGGCGGCAAACATAGGATTCCCTTTGATAAAAGAAAAAAACGACGCGCCGCCCTCCTTCTCGCCGGATGCGCCGATCGTCGCGCCCGTCTTCCCCGCCAACGCCGGCGAAGGTTCCGAGGCGTTCGGGGCGCCTAGGGAGATTCGCCGCGAGGCCGTGCGCCACAGCCGTTGGACGCTCGCCTTCCTAAGTTTGCTGATGGCGTTCGCGTCCATCGCCACCGACATGTATCTTCCCGCGATGCCGACCATCGGGAAGGAATTCGACGCCGCCGACGGCACGATAGAATGGACGGTGTCCGGATTTCTCGCCGGATTTTGTTTCGGTCAACTTATCTGGGGTCCTATCGGCGATAGGGTAGGCCGAAGGCGTCCGGTTGCGGCGGGAATTGCGCTCTTTATCGTCGGTTCCGTCGGGTGCGCCTTATCCGGAAGCGCCGGCGCCATGATTGCGTGGCGGGCGGTGCAGGCCATCGGCGCCTGCGCCTGCGTCGTTCTGGCGCGCGCGATGGTGCGCGACCTTTTCCAAGGCGTTCGCGCCGCCCAAATGTTGTCGATACTAATTACGGTGATGGCGGTGGCGCCGTTGCTCGGTCCGCTCGTCGGCGGACAAATTCTGGCAATCGCCGGGTGGAGGGCGATTTTCTGGACGCTGGCGCTCGTGGGAACGGTCACGCTCTTTGCCTTAAAAAAATTGCCGGAAACTCTGGCCGTCGAAAAGCGCAACCGCGAATCGTACCGTGCCTTGCCGGCGCGCTATCGGCATATTATAGGTGACCGCGCGGTGTGGGCCTATGCCGGAGTAAGCGGATGTTTTTACGGGGGATTGTTTGCCCATTTATCCGGCACGCCTTTCGCCTATATTGAATATTATGGGCTTCCCCCGCAATATTACGGCACGTTGTTCGGCGTTGCGGTGCTTGGAATCATGGCGTGCAATATGGTAAATAGCCGAATCGCGCCAAAAATCGGCGGAGCGCGCTTGGCGCGCCTTGGCGCCGGCGTGATCGCCGCCGCCGGGTTTGCGCTGGCGCTTGCGGGGGAAACGGGGATCGGAGGATTGGCCGGACTGGTCGTTCCAATCATTTTGTTCGTCTCGATGAACGGATTCATCGTGGCAAACTCCCTCGCCGGGGCGATGGAACGTTTTCCCGATCACGCCGGATCGACGTCGGCGCTGGTCGGGGCGATACAATCTTTGGTCGGCGTGCTTGGTTCCGTATTGACGGGGGCGCTGGCCGACGGCACGCCCCAACCGATGTGCGCCGTAATGGCTTTTATGGGTGTGGCGGCGCTGGCGTTTGCTTTTGCCGTTCCTCAGGAGCGAACGTCGTAATTGCGTTATAAAAACAGCTCCGCCGAGACGGGCATCGGTTCGTCGCGCTCCATCGCCGAATAGACGTTGGCGTTTTCGATCACGCGCTGCACGTAGTTGCGCGTTTCGTAAAACGGAATGATTTCTATCCAATTGATCACCTGATCGAGCGATTGCGCCTTCATGGGGTTGCCGAACCGCTCGCGCCACTCGTTTACCTTTCCCGCACCGGCGTTGTAAGCCGCCGCCGTCATCACGCGAGAGCCGTTAAATTGCTCAAGCAACTCGTCCAGATAGGCGGCGCCCATCTTCACGTTAGACGCCGGCGCCAGCGTCAGCCCGGCGGGGTTGCCGGACAATCCCAGTTTTTTGGCAAGATGTTGCGCTGTCTCCGGCATAAGCTGCATCAATCCGGCGGCGCCGACGGCGCTTTTGGCGGAGGGATCGAAGCGGCTTTCCTGCAATATGACCGCATGCACTATCGCCGACCGGCTTTTCAGGTCCGCGACTTTAGAGGGAAGCCTGGGATAGGAGATTTCGGGAATGAAGGCGCCGTCTTTATACGCATAGCGGGCAAGCTCTATCGCCTCCCTATTTTCCTTCAGCTTAAGCGGAAGCGAGGCGATGTATAATCTTTCGCCGTCGGTGCGCGCTATGTCGATCGCGTGCTGGATAAAGGTTTTATAGTGGTCGTGTCGTCCAAGATCGTGCCATATCTGGGCGATTTTGACGAAGGAGGACTTTTCCGCCGCCTCTTTGTCGCCTTGCCTTAGTGCGGTACGGCGCGGAAAATCGAGTTTTTTGTCGCCGACGTGCAGCCGCGCGATTTGCCCGTAAAACGTTGCGTCGTATTTGATCGCCTTGTCGAAGGCGCTAGCGGCTTCCTTCGTCTTTCCCTCGGCGGCATAGCTGCGTCCCAGCCAATAATAGCCGCGCGCGACGCTAATGGGAAACTCGACGTTTTCGGCCATGCGGCGGAAATGTTTTTCCGCGCGGTCGTATTTGCGCATGAACGACAGGGCCAGCCAGCCGGACATCCATTCCGCCTCCGCGAATTCCGTTCCTCCCGGGTCGAACCCGTGGGCCGAAACGATGGCGTACGCTTCCCGGTATTTATGCTCGTCGAATAATTCCCTTGCCACGCGTTTGCGCACGCCCCACCATGCGTCCGGTTCGACGGCAGCCCGGCGCTCCGGCAGCGACGCCAATTTGCGATAGGCGGACTCGAAGCGTTCGTTCGCGACGTCGGCCTTTACCGCTTCCAGCATAAAAAGAGGATGGGTGGAGGCTTTCGGGCCGGCCTGGCTAAAGGCCGCGCGCACCGACAATTCTCCGCGCTTATATTTCGCCCAGGCTTCGTACAGCGCCTTGTCCGAGGAATTTAAGGCGTTGATCAGGCGATTCGCCTTGTCAGTATAGCCGTTATAGGTCAAATACTCTATTTTTTCGCGCACGTCGTCATTGGTGAGCACGTCGCGATAGCGGGTCAGCCAATAATTCTCCTCCGCCGGCTCGAGCGGCGTTTTGCGCCACGCCTCCCGCACGTCGTTGCCGTGGCTTTTTTTCGCCTCCTCTCCCTCAAGCCGCGCCTTGAGCAGCGTGCCTTGGGTGGAGGTCGGCGCGAGCTTGTCGAACAAGGCGGCATACACCCCGACCGACACGTCGTCGGACGAACGCTCGATGTTGCGCTGCACCGATTCCCAATCCGGCCAATCATAGAAGTACCGTACGGCGTTGACGACGTCTTCCCGCGATTTTATGGCGCCGTTCCTCCGGTAATGTTCCCAGAGCAACATGCGCGCAAGCATGGGATAGCCGTCCTGCGCCGCGTCCCTGGCGGCGTTGCGAAATCCGTCTTTTTCGCCGGAGCGGTAATATTCGCGAAAAACCCCCACCTGCGCGTCGGCATAATAGGTATTCTCCGCGCGCGCGCCGCACGGACGGAAGATGGCGAGAAGCGCACACGCCGCCGACAATAATACTCCCCGAAGCGTCACTTTTTTGATGTCCCTATGTTGGCCGCGCAAACATATTTTGCCGCGCCATATTAACCATAATTTAATGCGTTTGGCAAACGGGCATTAACCGTCGCCCGGCTCTAAATATCACAAAACTCCAGAACCCGCCTCACCGAAGCATAATAAAGAGAGCATAATGAAGCTAAGCGAAGCCGAGGAGGCGCTGATGGATGGTAAGAGCGCTATGCTTTTTTACGCTTTTTTATGCAGCTCTCATTTTAAAGCTGTTGCATAAAAAAATCGAGGCTATATGTTAACTACAATGTATGCCGCCGTAGCTCAGTGGCAGAGCGCGTCATTGGTAATGACGAGGCCGGCAGTTCAATCCTGCCCGGCGGCACCATCTCGAAAGCCTTTATAAGTAGGACTTACGCAGTGCGTGGATTTTTGAGCGATTTATAGGTTAAAATCGGATAAAAAGCGCAGCGTACTTAACGTACGTGAGCATTTTTAGACTATTTTTACCGCAGAAAGCGCCAAAAAGATGCTCAGCTAGCGTAAATCCTAATAAGAAATCTATCGCTTTGTAGTACCCTCCCTTTGTTTTGCGCATAACGCCTCGCGCATCAAAAAAGAAAAAACCATGGCGTCTATGGCTTGACGTCCATGTGAAACCTTGGTAGAAGCTACTTCACCACATCCACAAAAACGCTTCCGTCTCCCTCTTGAGCCGTCGTGATACCTTCTTATTGCGCTATATAGCTTCATTCCGTAACGCTTCCTTTGCTCAACGTCGATATGTCCAACCAAGCGCCTATCGCCGACGGCAGCGCTCAGCTAACTGCTGAGCATATCTTTGCGACCATACCCGTCAATGCCTGTGAATTTATCGAAGGTGATATTGCGTTGATTGACACGTTTCTTCGATTCCTTTCCACAAAGCAAAGCATTCACGTCCGCCTTTACGACCATGAAAAGCAGAAGGTTCTATATTCCGTCGTGACGACAGAGCAAATCCCCTCTATCATCGGTGATCTTCGAACAATTAATGGCTTATCGACGCTTTCCGATTCCTCGAATCAGACCGGCGCGAACATTCCATGGGACACGTTTTCAGGCGTTTCGTTCGCGAAAGTAATCGAACATTCGCACCAAGCGAAATTGCCGAAGACCGCCCACTTTGTGTTCAC
This sequence comes from Rickettsiales bacterium, assembly GCA_040507985.1. Lineage (GTDB taxonomy): Bacteria > Pseudomonadota > Alphaproteobacteria > Rickettsiales > UBA6187 > JBEVNR01. Next base: position 14,703 of record JBEVNR010000051.1, read on the forward strand.
GCCAAAAACAATGAGCGAGGAACAGCAAGACGATCTTTGCGCATCCATTTCGGGCATAGCCTCCAAAGTTGACGATCGCACGCAATTCTCTGTCCACATCATCGATCGTATTAAGAACGAGGAGGAGAGCAAGACATTCCGTGCGACAATCGATGGTATCGATCCAGATATCGTCGCAGTCACTTCGATGTCTGACATGCAGAAGATGGTTGCTGAAAATGCTGCGACCGCGTTGCCAGCGCTCGTCCACAAGACATTTACCGCTTAATGGTAAGTGCAAAACCTACTTGCCATTAATCTCTTCGCCTCCTCCGCTCCGGCAGCGGAAGGTTGCGATGGTTTAGCGGCGTCTCCGTGTGCGAATTTGTTGCTTTGTGATTTCCTCGACCCACGCTCGCTTATCGTCCATTTTCGTACGCTCGTCTGATTTTAGTGCCGCTCTTCGTTTTGTAAGTCGATTTTCTTTGGTTTACGTATGAATTTTCGCGCATAAAAAAAGAGAAAAAGAAAAAAACATGATGAGGCCGGCCTTATCCGGGAGCGCTTCCCTCAAAAATAACGGGCAGAATGTCGGCGCAATCTTCGACGTGCCGTTCGGCCTCTCCCTCTTGGGCGTTTGCGACGGCCAGGGCGCGGTTAGCCCTGCGTTCGGCACCTTCCGGATTGTTTAACGCGGCACGCAACGCCTCCGCCAAGGCGCGGGCGTCTTTTACCGCGATAACGGCGTCGGCGTCGCGGAGCGCCTCCACGGCGTCCGAAAAATTTTCCGTGTGCGGACCGACGATCACGCCGCAACCGAGCCTCGCCGCCTCCATGGGGTTTTGCCCCCCGTGGGGAATCAGCGATCCGCCGATAAAGGCCAACGAAACCGCGCGGTAAAAAATCCCCATTTCGCCTATCGTATCGGCGACATATATCTCGCATTCTCCGTCAGGAAGCTCGCCGCAAGAGCGCAGTCGCGCCTTATAGGCGGAACATGCGTTTTCCGCCAGTTTTTTCCCGAAATCGGGATGGCGCGGCGCAATAACCGTTAAAAGGTCGGGAAACTCTTTTTTCAGCGCCTCGTGCGCGACCAGCACGGCCCCTTCCTCTCCGGGATGAATACTTGCCGCCAGCCATGCGGTGCGGCCTTTCGTCGCCGAAACGACGCGTCGCAACTCTTCCGCGTCGCACGGCAACGGCGGAGCGGCGTGTTTTAAATTGCCGATATGCCGCACGTCGCGTGCGCCCAATTCCGCGAAACGGCCGGCGTAGCGTCGTTCTTGCACATAGACGCGCGTAAACCGCCCCGTCACCGAGCGCGCCGCAAAAGGAAAGCGCCGCCATTCGGCGTAAGACTTGTCAGACAATCTTCCGTTGAGCAAAATAACGGGGCAACGCCGCGAGGCCAGCCGCAGGGTCGTGGGCCATAACTCCGACTCCAGCACGAAAAGCGCATCGGGGCGCCAATGGCGTAAGAATCGCTCAATCCATGACGGCACGTCGGGCGGCATATATTGATGAAACGCATAATCCGGAAGGCGCGTTTTCAAGAGGTCGGCGGAACTGCGCGTCACGGTGGTGACGACGATCGACGCATGCGGACGGGCGCGCCTGAGCGCTTCAAGGAACGGCAGCGCCGAAATGGATTCCCCGACGCTCGCCGCGTGAATCCACACGACTTCCCCGGCCGGACGAGACAAGGTGGCGACGCCACGGCGTTCGCACAGCCGCGCGGGGTCCTCCTTCCCTCGCGCGACGCGTCGCCTCAAGACATCAAGAAGGAACGGACGCAACGCCTGGCCGGCAAGCGCATATGCGGCCTCCCATAACGCCGTCGGACGGACGTCGCATTCGGCTATCGTTTCTAGCCGCGTCATTTCTCGTTCTAATTGTTTCTTTAGCGAAGTAACGTCCTGCGCGGAAAATCGAGCGGGGTCGATCGGCCTGCCGCATCGAACGGAAAGCTTGGCGAAAGGGTACGGAAGGCAAAATTCGTCCCAACTGCCGGCATGAAACGCGGGACGTGCGGCGCCCCCCATCGGCAATATCGTCGCTCCGGCCTTAAGCGCGACGTCGACGCTTTTTCCTTTCAGCGTTCGCGCCGGTCCGCGAGGGCCGTCTGGCGTAACGACGATAACGCCGCCGTTCGCCCATTTCTCGTACATGCCCCGCAATGCGACCGCGCCGCCGGAGGAGGACGAGCCGGCAATGGGATCGTACCCGAACCGCCGCATCACCTCCGCAACCAACGCGCCGTCGCCGTGTTTCGACGCCACCATGGAGATGCGCCCGCCTTCCGAAGCGAACCTAAGGGGCATGACCATGCGTCCGTGCCATATTAACGCCAACGCGGGGCGATTGCCGCGAAGGACGGACGCAACGTCGGGCGGAAATGTGTTTTCTCCGCGAGCGATCGCGAAAACGATGCGTAGATAGGCGTAAATCGCATAGGCCGTAAAACGCCGAAAAAATGCGCCGCGCGACGCTTTTTTAAAAAAAGACGCCATCCGCGTGTTATTCGACGTCAGATGCGCGGGCGTTCGTCCCCTTACGCAACGTCTCGCCGGTGCGAATAAACCCCACCGTAAAAAACAACGCCATCGCCGCCAGCAAAACAACCAGCAGCAAACGGTTTCCCGGAGCGCGGCGCCGAACGAACTCTGTAGCGTCCATGGTTGCCCTATGCGTTGTTGCGCTTGAAAATAACGTCGATGGCGTCGTCCAGATCTTCGTCGTCGTTCGCCGCCACCGGCTTGTCGAGGTCGCACTCGTCGCCGGAGACGTTCGCGGCAAGGGCGCGCTTGGTTTTTAAAATGGCTTCGATTTGTTTGGTGGCGACGTCCATTTCGATATTTTGAACGGCGGCAAATTCGCACGCGATGCGTTCAAGCGCGCTTTCGTAAATGACGCGCTCGCTATAGGAACGGTCGGGATCGTCCACGTTTTTATGCAGGTCGCGCACGACTTGCGCCGCCATCACCAAATCCCCGGAGTTAATTTTCGTCTGGTATTCCTGCGCGCGCCGGCTCCACATGCCACGCCCGGGCTTCGGACGTCCTTTAATGGTTTTCATTGCGCGTTCGACCATCTCCTCGTCTCCGATGGCGCGCAAGCCCGCTTTTTCCGATCGGTTAACGGGTATTTTTAGCGTCATGTTGTCTTTCGTGAATCGAATGTCATAAAATTTTGACTTCGATCCGGCGATTTCGGCGTGTTTCACGCCCATGATCCTGCCTACGCCGTGGAACGGGTAGACGACCAAATCGCCTGCTTTAAATTCTATAACGGACATGCTCGAACCTTCATGTATTGGGGAGGAATGCGCTCTTATAAGACGCTTTCTTTCATATTATTTAACAAGCGCGTGATTTTCCCTGATGCAGTGGGAAAAATTAACGTCCGGGAAATAAATATGTAAAGAATCTTATAACCATACCACAAAAACCGGGGCAAAGAAACGAGAATGTTTCTAGTTTACGGCTTATCTTAGGGTCACGTCATAACTTAACGATTTAATAATTTGTGCTAAAATATCATAGGATTTACGCGAGACGTCGGAGCCGATGGGTTGCGCGAAATCAAGCGTGGATTATGCGTTGAGACGCGTTATCTCGCCTTCCTCGACGTTTCTCCGGACCAGTGCACCCGGTAGCTTTCCGGGAACGGTCCATGTTTTACGCCGATTTCCTTATTTTCATAACTGATTTTTTCGTCGCTCCGTAAATCGTCGAGCATGACGACGTGTTTCACCATCTCCGGTATCATTTCCATGCCGACATATTTGCCGAGGCATTGGTGCGAACCGTAACCGAACACGAAATTATGGTAGACGTTTCTGTCCGGATTAAATTCGTCGGGATTATCGTAGGCGTATGCGTCGAACATCGCCGATTGCGTGAGCAGGCGCACGATGGCGCCGGCCTGTATTTTCGTCTCGTGCGCCGTTCCCTTGGCGATTACGTAATCGCACGACGCCTGGCGAAATATGTCGACGCGAATCGGCACGAAGCGCAACGCCTCCCACACCATGGCGTCGAAGGCCTTGTCGTCGTTTTGATGGGCGAGGTCGCGCGCCTTTCTAAGCGTGGACGGATTGTCCAGAAAATATTGCACCACTTGCGCCACGGCTTGCGAGGTGGTTTCGATCGCTCCGATGAGAAGCCCGCCGGCGTTGACCCCGACTCTCACCAAAGAGAAATCGACTTGATCGGGAAATGTGCAGCGCAACATTCGCGTCACCATCGTGTCGCGCCGCGCCGGCGCTTTTTTTCCGAGCAGCATGTAAAGCAGCTTGCGAAGGGGATCGATAACCATGTAAAAAAGGTCCGCGATCTTCACACGAATAAGCTTGCGCGCCATCAGTACGGCGATATAAGCGGCCAGCTCTTTCGTGACCTCCGCGTGTTTGTTCACGACGTCGGTATAGGTCGCGTCGGAGCGCATGTCGAAAGGCTGGTTGTTGAAGGCGTCGTATTGGTTCCAGTACGACCAGCGTATCAGATCCTTTTTGTCTATGCCGTCCAGGCCGAAATATTCCTGCACCAAGGCGACGGGAACCATACGGCAATATTCGTTCACCAACTCTATCGTGCCGTTCGCTTTTTTAAGAAGTTTTTTCGCCGTTTTCTCCACCGCCTTGCGCACGCGCGGCAAGTCGTCGCGATTGAGCAGCCCTTGCATGAGGGATTTTTCCCTGTAATGGAGGGCGTCGTCGTCGTGCGCCATCAAATAACCGGAATCCGGTCCCTCCACCCCCATTTTCGGCTTGTAGAGATCGACCGTAAATATTTTCGGCATCGCGAGCATGTCGCGAACGTCGACGAAATTGGCTACGAGGACGCATTCCGGAGTGCGCAACACGGGGCGCTCGGCGCGAAGCTGCGCAAAAAACGGCAGCGGCTCGGTACGCATCCACTCCTGCACGAGCGGATATTTCTTGCTCTCCGGCGCGGCGTCGTATTCTTTTAAATAATCTTTGGACATGGTCGGCATTCCGTATTTTCTCCGTTTTTTATAGAGACTTTAAGTATTCGACGAGACTTTTACGCTCTTCGTTCGTCATTTTGCATGCGCCGTATTCGTGGCCCATATTGCCGTTTCCGCGTATGTCGGCGTTGAAGGTAAACCCGTCATATCCCTCGCTTTTGAATCCCACTTTTTCCGGATCGAACTCGCGCGAGCCGACCTTAAAGCGTTTTGGCCGGATTTCCCCTTGGTTGTTGCACCCTTCGACGTTCTTCTCCGGCAGCAATAAATCGTACAGCGTCGGAACCGATCCGTTATGCAGATAGGGAGCCGTCGCCCAAATGCCGTTTAAGGAACGCGCGCGGTAAGATTTCAGGCTGTCATACGGAGATATGGCCGTATCGAGGCTGTACTGTCCGGATTTGACGCTCATCTGAATGGCGTTGTCCGCAAGCGAGCCGACGAGCGCGTACACCCATTCGACCATGCGCCTAGGCCACCATTTGTCGGCGTCGGGTGTGGCGACCACGCCTTTGGTCACGGCCGTCAAGATTTGCGCCACGGGAGCGTCTTCCCGCACGACGACCGTTCCGACGTCCGTTGCCTGATAGGTGTCCTTAAAATTGCCCGACTTGCCGGAGTATAAGACGCTGTTTTCGGCCATCGCCTTATCCGTCGCCTGCTTATGGTCTATGCCGACCAGCTTGCCGACGACCAGCCTGTCCCATGCGGTGCGGTCTATCACGTCGTGGCAACTTCGGCATTCCCTCTCATACACCAACTTGCCTTCCAACGCCTTTTCAGCGTCGATTTTCACGTCGTCGCCGTCGCATGGCCGCTCGTCGACGGGTTTATCCGACTCTCTTTCCGACAAGTAATATTCACCTGTCTCCTTGTTTCGGCAGAACGGCCATTTTGGTGAGGTAAGTCCGTTGAGGTGCCGCTCCAACCGCTGCAAGTTGAACAAATCAATCGAAGATTGAAAATCGATGTATTTTTTATGCTTGGTTTGGCCGCTGACGGTGGCGGCTAGGCTAAGCTTGCCTAATTTCGCCCATAAGCCGTTATCTTCGTGCCAGTCGAGAATGCCGAACACCCCGATCACCTCTCCCGTGTTGCGTCCCAACGCGCCAAGTTCGGCGTTGTTAGCCAAGGCATTCCACTGCACGTAGTCGGAATGGGTGATATCCCATAAAAACGGGTAGCTGACGGGCGCGTTCGGGCTGTTGAAAACGGCGTCGGAGACGTAGCTGAGTTCCTTAGCGGTAAGCCCCGGATACCCCGGCGCGGTAGATTGCAGGTTTTCGAGCGCCTGCCAGAAATCCTTGTCGAGGAAAATAACGCCGTCGCCCACGTTTTCGAGCGTTTTGTCTATTTCTTCCTTCGTCAATAAATCTTGTTTCTTACCGTTTTTCATGACGCGGATACTGCCGAGGCGCGTTTTTAACTGCTCGCGATTGATGGTGTGCTGCAACACGCGATTGTAAATGCGTCCGAAGGCGTCAAGGCGGGCGTATCCGTAGTCGACGGGAATTTTTTTGCCGTCGTCGTCTTTCCACACGCTATGATTTATATGGTTGTACAACCTTCTGACGTCGGTCCATTTTTCTAAATCTTTTTCGATTTCCGCCCTGTTTTTATAGTCGTTGTCTATGGTGAGGACGGTTTGCACGAAGCGTTCCAACTTCGGATTCGTTTTGCCGTTCGTCGGTTTTTCCTTCGTTTGCCGCATGGAGCGGGTAAGTTCCGTCAGGAAATTCGTCATGTCCGCCATCGCGGGACCGCCGTCGATGCGCAGCGCCTTACCCTTGAAGTTTATTTGGCCGGTATGGCAGGCGGCGCAGGTAAGGCCCACGTAATCTTTTCCCTGATAGGTTTCCTTCGTAAAGCCGACGGGCAGGGCGTCCGGGTTAAACAAGGTTTGTTTCTGCGGAAGATACCGAAAGCGGTCGACGTTATTGTCGCACAAAAACCACGGCGCCTTTTTAGCGTTGCGTTCGCATTCGACGTTTTTTTTGGGATTGCTTTGTTCCAGCGCCAAGAGGAAGTCGTAGGGCATCAAAGCCGAACCTTGCGTGGTGTTGTAAAACCACAAACTGTCCGCACTCTTCCACCCTTGGTTTAAATATTCCGGAGCGGCGTAATCTTCGCCGAACTCCCCGCCTTTGACGGCGACGGCGCCGCGAGCGGGATCGCGGTCAAGCCGCTGGAATATCTTAGCCCCGACAATGCCGACGAACGGCAAGAAAAAAGCGAGGAAAAGAAGGGAGTAGACGACGGCTTTCGGTCTTTTCGAGACGAATAAAACGATGCGATATAACAGCGTGTTTATGAAGTTCATCGTATTTTTCCAAGAAATAAATAACGTCAACGCTTTCGTCGGCAAAACCGCGTTAACCCAATCGGGCACATTCGCCTATTTACATACATAAACATTCGCACAAAATCAACCTAAGATCACTCCGAACAATCTATATGGCAGGGCTTGCCGTCCATCATATGTAAAACGTAAAATAAACCATTGGTTGATTAACTTTTTATTATACATATGGTATATACTTCAACGCAGCGGGCAAGCAACGCTCCATGAGACTTTACGCGATAAAGGAGGCGGAAAACGACCGAATGCATAAAACGATTTTTTTCCTCTCGGCATTGGCAACGCTATATGCCGGCGACGCCGACGCCTTCCGCTTCTCTCCCTTTCGCGCCTCCGTCGCGCCGACCGGACCGGAGGCCGCAAAGCTGTTTCGCGTCGAGAACAACGCCGACCGCATGTCCGCCGTGCAGGTGCGGGTACAAACGCGCAGCATAGACGAATACGGGCAGGAAAGGAACGACGACGCCGGCGGCGCTTTTTCCGTTTATCCCTCGCAATTCGTCATGCAGCCGAAAACCTCCCGCGCGGTGCGGGTGCAATGGAACGGCGGCGCGATCCCCAAAGAGCTCGCCTTTCGCGTGATTGCGGAGGAATTGCCGGTCGCGCTCGAAAAAAATCCCCCGGACGGCGGAAACGTGGCGTTTCTCGTCGCCTATCGCGGCGCCTTGTTCGTCACGCCGCGCGGCGCCGATTCTAAATTACAAGTGACGGACTTCTCCCTTGGTTCGCCCTCCGCCGGAGGCAAGCGCCTTCTTCGGCTGGAATTACGCAACGACGGGTTGCGCCACGCCTTCTTCCGCGATCCGACGGTGACGGCATACGCCCGTTCGGGAACAAAAACGACGATAACCGACGCCGCCCTAATGGAAAAGCTGGAAGGCCAGACCGTTCCGGCCGGAGGAACGCGAAAATTTTTACTGCCATGGAGTCCTTCCCTTCCGCAAGACGTCGCGAAGATCGAAATAGGATACGATAAAAACGCGTTTTAAACCGTAACCTTAGCGTAAGGATAATCGAGTATGCGAGCATTGCGACGTTTAAGGAGATGAAAACATGCGCGTCGGGGCGTCGCTGGCCATGGTTATCCTATGCGCGCCCTTCGTCGCCCGCGCCGACGCGACCATCGACCTCCCGGTCATCTACGACGATTCCATTATCGGGCAGACTCCGTTTAAACCCGGGGAAAACGGCCGGGAAGAGCGCATAGACGCAGTCACGCTTAGCGAATTGCTGAACAAATATGGCTCTAGACTAGCGCCATGACTAGCGCTTGGTATATTTCTTGTATTTTTCCAAAACTATTGAGACGAGTTCATTGTCGGAATAATTGAACCTAAACTCGCATTCTTTGAGATGCAAGTAAAAAGTATGGG
>JBEVNR010000055.1:0-55930 GCA_040507985.1 Rickettsiales bacterium
CCCATACTTTTTACTTGCATCTCAAAGAATGCGAGTTTAGGTTCAATTATTCCGACAATGAACTCGTCTCAATAGTTTTGGAAAAATACAAGAAATATACCAAGCGCTAGTCATGGCGCTAGTCTAGAGCCAAGGGATTTGCCGTTGCCGGACATTGCGGCGGCGGATAGAATCCGCCGGCTTTTCATTATTTTAGAAAGAAAGGCAGCATTGGCCATAGAAGCCGCGCGCTTGGAGACGGAAATCAAGGAAATAGAAACCGTCTCCCACAAATTCGGCAAAAACCTTGTGTCGGCGGCAAAACTGTTGTCGCTGGCTCCTAAAGTTTTTAAGGGTTCAAGTCAGGCGGTAAAATGCGATATTTTGAAGATCGCTTGCTTGAACCCTCTTTTGAACGAAGGAGAGCCTTTATTTACGGCGGCTTCCCCTTTCAATTTGTTCTCGGAAAACCGAAGCGTCCCGAGTGGTGCGGGCGGAGGGACTTGAACCCACACGCCTTGCGGCGCCAGAACCTAAATCTGGTGCGTCTGCCAATTTCGCCACGCCCGCTTTAAAAAATGACATCTTTGCCCGCTAATTGTGACGGAGGATGTTTGCGCGTTTTGCGCAGCAACGAACAATCCTTAACTTCAATGACGTATAAGCAGTCGTGAATTAAAAGGAATGCGAATTATATGAAGTATGTTTTTGATGTAAAGAGCTATTATGACGTCATAGCCTGTTACAGCAATTCTTTTTTCGCGGAAAAAATCTGTTCGACGCGGCGCACCGAGGCGGCGTCGGTGACGACGGTAAGAAAGTCGCCGGGCAGAATGACGGTTTCCTGCTCGGGAATCAATAAGCGTCCGCTGCGGCTAATAGCGACAAGGGAAACGCGTTCGGGCAGCACGACGTTATAAATATGCTTTCCGGCCACCGGCGACGAATCCGTGACTTCCACTTCCATAATTTCGACGTTACCCTTGCATAAAGAGCGGAGCGACAGCGCCTTGCCTTGGCGAATGTGCTGTAAAATCGACGAGACGGTAATTTCGCGCGGACTGATGATGACGTCGATGCCAAGATCGTTCATTAAATCCGCATAGGTAAGGGAATTATTGACGATGGTAAGCACGCGGCCGCATCCCGAGCGCTTGGCGATCAGCGAAGAGAGAATGTTCACCTCGTCGTTATTCGTCACGGCCACGACCGTTTCGGTCATATGGACGTTCGCTTCGCGCAAAATGGCGGGAGAAAGGGCGTCGCCGTTAATGACCGTCGAGCGATTGAGGCGCTCCGCGACGATTTTGGCGCGGCTCGCGTCGCTCTCTATCAGTTTTAAACGCACGTCGGGTTCGTATTGTTCGATATATTCGACTAACGACAGACCGATATTTCCCGCCCCGATAATCACCAGCGTGCGCGCCTCGCGCTCTTCGTGGCCGAACAATTCTATCGTTTCGTGAATGCGGTTGCGGTTGCACGCCACGTAGGCGACGTCGTCTTGTTGCAGCGTCGCGTTCTTATTTGGCAAAATAAATTTTTCGCCCCTCACCACTCCCAGCAGCGCCACGTCGGCGGCGTTGCATGCGGACTTCAGGCGCTGCATCTTATAGCCGAGCATCGGACAGTCGTATAAACAGCGAATGCCCAGCGCCTTAAGCGAATTGGCCGCCAGCGGTATGGTGTCGACGGCGCCGGGAACGTGCAGGCGCTCGACGATGGTGCGCGCCACTTCTTGTTCGGGCGAAATAATATGGTCGATGGGAATGTGGTCGTGGCGGTAAAGATGCTGATATTCCGGCTTTAAATAGGCGGCGTTTCGGATGCGCGCGATTTTGGTCGGCACGTTATATAGCGAATGGGCCATTTGGCAGGCCGTCATGTTTACTTCGTCCGACCGCGTGACGGCAATAAGCGCGTCGGCGTTTTGCACGCCCACCTCTTCCAGCACTTCGGGGTGCGACGGAAAACCGACGTAAATGCGCACGTCAATATGTTCCGCCACCTCGCTGAGTATTTCTCCCGAAAAATCGACGAGGGTCACTTCGTGGTTTTCAAGCGACAATTGTTGCGCGATGGAGGAACCTACCCGACCGGCGCCGCATATAATGACTTTCATGAGGAAAAACCCAATGAAACGATTGTCCTCCGCTTTCTTACGCAGTGAGGGATGAGGGCACCATGCCGCAAGATTCGGCGCGGGTCAAGCGCTTCCGTCGCTCTTGCGAGTGAAAGACGTCAATCGTTGCTTATAAATTTGAAAATCAATAAACCATATACATCCTGCTTTTTAGTGTGCATGACGTCACAAAATTCGTTATTCCCACCTGCGCGGAAATGACAAAAATTGATATTTAAAACATAATTTATTAACTTGTTAATTTATTTTTTATCCTGGGGCAAAGATGGCGACGGGACGAAAAAAATAACGAAAAATAAAATTATTATTGATAGTTTCCCGGGATTTTGGTACTCATGGCACATTCCTTACGATTTTTAGAGCGTTACCGCCACATCCGTCGTCTATATCTTCGCATCGATATTGCTCCATACCTTCCGCGTAACGGCAGCCATGGCAGAATCTAGCAAACAAGATTGCGATACAGTAGAAGTACTTAATTCAACGCTTGGCATACATGACAATTCTGAGCCGGATCCGGCTAATGAATCTAGCAGCCAAGCTTCCTCGCCTATCCTTACGGAAGAAAGCGATAGCGATGACGAAGAAGGTCTTATCCCGCAGCTCCGCACTACAGAAGACTCCGACTCGAATGGCGAAGCCGGAAAGCCAAAGGCAAGCGCCTCATCGAAAAAGAAAAAAAATCAGTTGGAACGGTTGGCGGAAAAACCTGGAAAATGGATGAACGATCCGGAAAATGCAGATTTTTCTACCTATGACCTCTGGGCAAGTCCGGGACGAAACCCTAGGCCACATACGGAAAAAAAGCCTCGACATTTTGCGCGCTACCTACTTGCGTGCCTTCAGCGTCGATACCCGGGTTTTGCGGAAGAAAATATAAATTCTGAGCAGTCTAACTTCGCTCGAGGAATATTGCTCAACCTGACGTTACGTGAAAGCCCGGAAAGACGCCTCAATTTTATTAAAAGGCATTGTTTCTGTTATGGATACAAGCAGTACGTACGTCTGAATAGAGCAGTTAATCCTCTATTCTTTGACGCAAGCAAAACCAAGAGCTGGCCAATACATTCATATTTGCTTTAACCCAAGCAACCGCTCTTTTGCCTTCTTGTTTCGTTCGCGCTCTTTTACGTTCGTTGCTTTCACGTCACGAAGGCGTTGCGGCAGGCCGGCGACGTCTCTTAAAAAAAGTTTGGAGAAAATGTAGCCTTATTTCCCTCACTGCGTTACGACGAAGCAATGGCGCTTTTTTCCGACGGACAGGGGAATGCGACCGGAGGCGTCGGCAAAGGAGAGCGAGAGCAAGGCGTTTTCGTCTTCGACGCGCATTCCTCCCATTTTCACGCCGCCGCCCTTGATTTGCCGCCGCGCCTCGCCGCTGCCGGCGCATAGTCCCGACGCGGCCAGCGCCTTAAAGACGGGAACGGTTTCGATTTCCTCCTTGGCCACGCGCCACTCCGGCGCGCCTTCCGCCGGCGCATTGCCGCCCGCAAACAGCGCCGCCGCCGTCGCTTTGGCTTTTTCCGCTTCTTTGGGGCCGTGACAGAGGCGCGTCGCCTCGGTGGCCAGCAGAATTTTCGCGTCGTTGATCCTTGCGCCTCCTTCGCCGAGCGCGGCGTCTATGTCTTGTTCGGAAAGTTCCGTAAACAGCAACAAAAAGCGCCTCACGTCCCCGTCGTGCGCGTTGCGCCAATATTGCCAATAATCATAGGGAGAGCATAATTCCGCGTCGAGCCATACGGCGCCTTTTTCGGTTTTGCCCATTTTCTTGCCGTCGGCGGTCGTCAGCAATTCGGCGGTTAGCCCGTAAAGCGGTTCTCCGGCGCCGGCGGTCATGCGGCGGTGAAGTTCCACGCCGCACACGATGTTTCCCCATTGGTCCGATCCGCCCATCTGCATGCGGCATCCGTAACGATTATATAGCTCTACGAAATCGTAGGCTTGCAGCACCATGTAGTTAAATTCGAGAAAGCTGAGGCTTTGCTCGCGCTCCAAGCGCAACTTCACGCTATCGAAGGAGAGCATGCGATTCACCGAAAAATGGGAGCCGACGGCGCGCAATAATTCGATATATCCCAATTTGTCAAGCCAATCCGCGTTGTCCACGAAAATAGGTTCGGGTGCGGGACGCAATATTTTCTTGACGACGCGCTCGATGCCGCGCTTGTTTTCCGCAATCGCCTCGTCGGAAAGCATGCGACGCGCCTCCGTTTTGCCGGAAGGGTCGCCGATGCGCGTCGTTCCCCCGCCGATTAACACGATGGGCGTCACGCCCGCCGCCTGCATAAAACGCAGCGCCATAAGCTGCGTCAGGCTGCCCGCGTGCAGCGAGGGCGCGGTGCAGTCAAAGCCGATATAGACTTTCGCCCCCGGCGACGATAAATATTCCTCCGCGCCTTGCTCGTCGGTGCATTGTTTCCAACATCCCCTTTCGCGCAAAAGACGGACGGGGTTAGTGCGCGTATTTTCCATAGATAAACGCCGATTTAAAAAAGAAAGCCCGACTCCGCAGGGAGCCGGGCAAAAAAAGCTCAACCTAAAGCTATAGTCTTAGGCGGCTCTTTTTTTATTGGATTCGGAAGAAGGGTTGCTTCCGGTGGCCGCGTTTTGCGCTTGTTGCGCAGCCGTATTGAAGGCGCCGGCGGCGCGACGGCTCGCGCGATCGGCGGCTTCGGCGACGTCGCTCAACGCTTCGGAGAAGCGGTTGTTTAAAATTTCGGCGACTTCGCAGTTTGACTTGCATACGATGTCGGCGACTTCGCGGCCGTTGGATACGGCGTTTTCGCAACATTGACGAGCGAAGCGAGCGTTTTGTTGAATCGCGTCCTGCGGATTGCGGCAGGCGGAAATTTCTTGCAGATAGCAGGAGCAGGCTTCGACGAAGTGCTGCGCGAATTCCGCTTGGCGGCGCGCGACGGTTTGCGTCATGTCGGCGAAGGCGCGGGCGGCGTTAGAGGCGGCCTGATAGTTGCGGCGCGCGTTTTCGTAGCCTTGTTGCAAGGCGGCTCCGGGAGCGCATCCGAACGGATTGTTTTCCGGCGAATTAAAGGCGCAGGCGTTGGCCATGTCGGTATAGGCTTTAAAGAAAGGGGCGAAAGGGCTTTGGGCGGTCATAACGTTCTCCGTTTTTGCGCGTTCATTTGGCGTGGCGACAGCGACGATGCGCTTTGCCGCCGTCTCGCTTAGTCCACCACCATAAAGGAGGAAAACCCGCCCGTCAATATTATTTTGCACTGCAAAAGAAATAATTGCATGAAAATTCCATATCGTTTTCAACCTTAAGTCTAGCGTCCGTGCTCTTCCGGTTTTCGGGATTGCTTGCGTAGATTCTCGGGATTGAGGGGATGATCGGAGCGCGAGCGATCGTATAGGCGCGTGTGGTCATTAATTTTGGTTGAATTAGTGGCATGCTTAAATTCTTCAGGAACGAACCTTGTTTCCTTTAGGCGTTGTTCCTTTTCTCTCCAATAAGGAAGGTGCGCATTAATCGCCTCCCTTTCTCGGGTGATTCGCTCCAAAAAAGACGACGTCGGTATGGGAGCGCGCGAGGTTTTTGGCGTTTCTTCGCCGCTTAACGCCATTTGTGCCTCGAATCTTGCGAACACGTCCTTTAAAGTAAGGGTTTTTTCGCCGGATTTCTTCGGAAGGGCGGGAGAGGAGAAATGATTGGGCGCGCTATTTTGTTGCTTAGTCATGGGAAGCGAAGCTAAAAGTTGAGGATGCATTCCATTTATCATACCAAATCGATTTTTTCCGCCGCGCCTTTTCGGGAGTTCGTCCGAAATACAAATGCTCTCGCGCTCTCCCGACGGAGCCTCGGTTTCAGACTGCGTCTCTTGCGTTGTTGCCGAAGTGAGGGAGGGAGAGGGGGAGTGGGACGATGAACGATGGGTGGAGACGTCGGACGGTTTTTGAACGTGCCGCAAATTGCTAGGTCCAAGCGGAGTTTTTTGCTTCGGCCTCATGTTCGTAAAAGGCAGCGCGACAAAGCTATTTAAGCCGCGTTGCGAGGGCGAAGCGGCGGAGTCCAAATAAAAAGGGTCGGTTGCGCTCAATCGCATAGGCGACGCGGGGGCGTTGCCTCGCCTGCCTGAAGATTCGTGAAAAACTTGCTGTATCTCATCAGCCCATCTATCCATCGAAGAATTGGAAGAGCGGCTGGAGGTGGGCGGCTTCCGTTGATCGCGGGGAAGGCCGTCAAAGATTTGCGCTAATTCCGCAACCCATCCATCCATTGAGGAACGTGCGGAAGGCGCTTTTTCGTTGTGTTTGGGCGGCGTTTCGGTTGCCATCCACGGCTTGGGAACGTGAGGAAGAGGCACTTCATCGTCGACGTCCGGCAAAAAAGGGCTAGGAGTATCGGGCATAGGAACGACGCGTGAACGCATGAATGGTTTTTAATTACGTAAATTAATATAAATGTAATTCAACTTATTGGTAAAATTTTTATAAAAATATACAACTTATATAGTAATGCATTTGTTGGATGTAGGGGATAATAATTAAAAAACTATTAACAAAAATGTAAAATTAGTAAAAATACGACGAGAAAAACGTCGAATTTTCTCGCCATCGCTCGCGATTCGGTGTAAAAGACAAGGCGAACAACGCAAGGTTTTTTTTATGTCCTCGTCCCGGCGCGCCGTCTTGTTGCTTAGTGGGGGCCTCGACTCTTCCACCGTGCTTGGGCATCTCGCCGCCGGCGGATACGAAGTCTACGCACTCTCCTTGAATTACGGCCAGCGCGACGCCTTCGAGTTGGAAAGCGCAAGGCGCGTCGTCGCCCATTACGCCGATTGCGTGAAGGAACATTCCGTGATGGCCTCCGGGTTGGGCGCGCTGGGCGGGTCGGCCTTGACCGATTTTTCCTTGTCCGTTCCCAAACGGAGGGAAATGGACATGGAAAGCGCCCCCATTAGCCTTAGCTACGTTCCCGCCCGCAACACGATATTTTTGTCATACGCCCTCGCCTTAGCGGAAACGCGCAAGGCTTACGATATTTTTATCGGCGCCAACCATATCGACTATAGCGGCTACCCGGATTGCCGACCCGAATATCTGGACGCGTTCGAGACGATGGCCAACCTCGCCCTGGCCGACACGGTGGAAAATCGGGGGAAAATTCGCGTCATCGCCCCCTTGCTCCGGATGAATAAGGCGCAAATCGTTGAATACGGCACGCGGCTGGGCGTTCCTTACGCATTGACGCATAGCTGCTATTCGCCTTACGCCACCGGCGCGCCTTGCGGCGAGTGCGATTCGTGCCTGCTGCGGCGAAAGGGGTTTGAAAAGGCGGGAATGGTCGATCCGCTGCATAAAATTCCGGAAACGGCATGAGCGACGCCGTTTCCGCCAATGTGTTTCGGGTCTTTCCGTTATTGACGGACGGAGTCGTGTCGCTTCGGAACATGCGCGAGGACGACGTGGTGGATTTTTTCGACTACCATGACCACCCGGACATGCGGCGCTTCATCACGGAAGAGTGTTTTCCCCATTCGTTTCGCCACGCCGCCGAAGAAATTCGCTATAATCGCGAATTATTTCGCTCGCGCCAAAGCGTCTATTGGGGGATTGCCGATCCCTCCGGCGATAAGCTCATCGGATCGTGCGGATATAATTACTGGAACAAGCATCATCGCCGCGCCGAAATAAGCTATGATTTGGCCCGCGACTTATGGGGAAAGGGCTTGGCCTCGCGCGCGGTCGCGCTTGCCGTCGGATACGGATTCCGCCACATGCGCCTGCATCGGATTGAGGCGACCGTGCCGGCGGACAACCTTGCCTCCGTTGCGTTGCTCAAGCGGCTCGGTTTCGCGCAGGAGGGCGTGTTGCGCGATCAAAAAATTTTGGAAGGAAAATATCGCGACATGCTGATGATGGCGCTGCTGTCCGACGAGGCGGCGATAAGGTAAATAGGACTTGCGCGAAACGTCGTCATTTTCATGCTCGAATCCTCACCCCCGCTTTCGCGGGGGCAGGCCTTCGCGTCTAGTACGCTGCGGTTCTGCGCGCGAAAATTTCTTAAAATCCCTAAGAAATACTCGTTTCGCGTAAATCCTAAAACATTCCGCATGTTTTCGTTAGTTTAGGTTTTATTACAAAACGTGTTTTATGTGTGGATAGATTTTCTAAACTTAGTTAGGATGTATAAGGCGAAACTATTTTCTATACGTAGCATCGGAATATTTTGACGGTATGGCAAGCAACGATTCACGCGACAATCTCTCCGCCGGCGTCTCGTCTTCGGCCCCGTCGTCCATATGGCCGGCGGAGAAATTTTATGGCTCTGCCAAAGAAGCGAGCGAAAGCAATCGGTTTATCCGTTCCGTTAAAATGACGAATGTTTTTCGCAAGGCCAATAAAATTCACGCGCCGGAAGAGCGCGCGAGCGCGCACCTTAATATCGCCAAAGGCGTCGCCGAGGGATCGAAGCCGACGCAAAATGCCTCTTCCGCCTACGAAGCGCTCGAAAACGCTTTTGTCTCCTCCGCCACGTCGCACCGCACCTATTTCGACCAAATGCAACAGATTGCCGAAACGTTCGCTCACGTAGATAGAAAAACCGGGGCGGCAAAAACGCGTACGCTGCGGCAAGCCGAAATCGCAAAGTTTACCCAACAAATTTCTCAATGCAAAACGATTGCGGACAATAAAAAATTGAATTTTGACGTTCGCTTGAAGGCGGTAGAGAACGCAAAAGACGTCGGAGAGCGCTTTTTTGGAAAAGAGATTGACGCCGGCATAATCGCAGAAAGAGCGTCACTCACCTTAAGGAATGGGTTAATTCAAGAAAGGGAAGCATATTTCCATGATCTGTTAATTCAAGAAAAGAAGGAATATCTCCACAATGGCAAAAAAATAAATTTAACATCCGTTATCCGTAACCCGCTGCCCGGGCAACTTCAAGAGATGCCGACTCTCCCTAAGTTATCCACGCCGGCGCCTTCCGACGGGAAGGGAGGCGTGTCGTTTGGCCTACCGATCTCCCCTCCGCCAACAAGACCTCTTCCCGTTCCTCCCGGAAAAAAACTGTATGACTCCGCGCTTTCGGCGGGAAAACAACTTATTGACCCATCTACTAGGATTGGCAAGATCGCGAAAGATAATCATCAAACCGCTTTTGAGAACGCATGGAAGTTTGCGGACAAATACCTGCAATTTGACGCCCACGCAAAAGTAAAAGATTCCGCGCGGCAGACCGTCGACCTATATGCTAACGTCTACGCGCAATTTAACGACGCCAATAAGGAAAAATACGCGCCCAAAATGATTGCCGCCGTCGATACGGCGCAACGCTTGCATGAAAGCGACCAACTTAGGCATTCGCCGGTATCCGACAAGGCGACGGAAGCCAAGGAAGAGGCGACGCGGAGGGAATTCGACTATAAAATCAATCACATTAACGACGTTAGCGAAAAGGGCGATTTTTCTGCCAAACGCGAGGCGTTTCAGGAAGCGGGCGCCCTCATAGATAAAAAATATGCCGACGTCGTTCCGGAATGGACGGACAGAACGGGGGACGTCGTCGCAGATCTATACAAAACATTACGCACGCATCCGTCCGCAGGCCGCAATCTAAAGGTACAAACGGAGATCGCCCGCGATCTTCATGGGCATATGGACGCGATGGGCGACGTCGTCGTAGAAGTTGCTAAGGAAATAAAATTATTATCCTTAAATGTCGCTAAAAAAAAGAGCGGACAAGAGGCCGAAAATAATCTGCGTAAGGTCCGAAACGACTCCACGCTACAAAAAGAAGCGCGGGAGGTGGCGGACGTTCTTCGCGCTTCCGGCGTTTCGGAGAGCATTGGCGTAGCGGACAATCTAAACGCGCTTGCGGGAAATTCCGACAAAAGAGAGATGGAATTATTACAAGACGACGTAAATGCAATAAATGAGCTAGCATCAAAAGAGAAAGGGAAGGCGGAAAAAACGGCCAAGGCATCGTTCGAGCGCGCCGAAAAGCTTTCACTCTCCTCTTTAGGCGAGGAACGCGCTTACCGGATGGCACAGCTTTTTGAGCAACAGGACGAAAAGACGCAACAAAAGTCGGCCATAAAAATGCTTGGCGTTGCAGGTTCCTTAAAAGAAGCTGAAGTAAGCGAGCTTAAAAAAACGGAGCACCGTTTTGAGGCCGTGAAACAAACGGGAATAAATGCTTCGATTATGGTTGGTTTGTCGATAGAGCGGGGAGAAACGTTTCCCGACAATGCCGATAGGCCGATAAGGAAAGAAACGCTTCTCGAGAATGCCGATAGGCTGGTAAACAGTTTTGATGATGCCTTTGCCATAACGAAAAAAGAAAAAGCGGAGCAAGCGGAATATGTCAAAACGACGGTGGCGAAGGAAAAACAGGTAGCCGCCGGCCTCATGGATGAAATTAGTAAGTTAAACGACGCTTATCAACCGGGCCAAGACATTTCCGTAAAGGCGGAAGAAATATTCCAAAAAGCGCAGAACGCGGCCGGTTATGCCCATACGCGAAATGAAGGCGTAAGCGCTATGGCCGAAATATATACGGGGCAAGGCAATGAAGCCCAAGGCAAAACCGCAAAGGCAATGGTAGGTGTCGCCCTATCAATGAATGCGTCAAAAGAATTGCCCAAAAATGAGCGCGGAATTTCCGAGTCGGGGGAATATGCCGGAATGGCGGCGTCCGTGCACGTGGCGTTGGAAGTTAGGCGCAATCCCAAAGCAGAAAAAAACAACGATTTGATAAATAGATTTGATAACAGTTTTTTTGGTTCTTCTCCCGAGAAAAGCAAGCTCGAGAAAAGCAAAAGAGATCGGCAGGTTGATATAATTGTTCAGCGAGAACAAGGCATGGCGAAGGATCTATTGAGTCAAATAGAACAATTAAATCGAAATTCTGGCTTGGATCAAGACATTAGCGCGCAAGCAACGCAGATATTTGCGAAGGGAAGCGAGTTTTCCGCTTCTGCATTTACGCAAAACCAAGGCGTAGAGGCAATGAGCAAAACATTTAGCGTCCAAAGTGAACAAAAACAACAAGAAACGGCCGATATCATGGTAAAAGCTGCCATTGCGGCAAGCGATGAGGCATATTTTAAAGATAGCAACAATAAATATGACGATATTAGAAATGCGGGAATGGCGGCGACGCGCGAAGCTCAGATAAACATTGCAAGGAACGAAGTATCGGCTAATAGCTCAAAAGAGCTGATTCAGGCTTTTGACAAGGCGTTTAACGTCACCCGCGACGAACAACGGCAAAGAAGCGAAGACGTTGCCACTGCGATTCAACGAGATAAAATACTAAGGGAAAAAGCAAGGGCAGAAAAAGTACCCCAATTTGCTTTACAGAGAGCCATGCAGCGACGCGGCCTTCAAAGCTCTCAGCCGCAAAAAGAAAGCGCGCCGCAACAACGAGAGACAGCGGCGCCTCCTTCATCTAAAAAGAAAAAATTCCCGCCGGCGTTGCCTTCTGCAAGATTTGCCCAGAAGATGCAGGGCGCAGAGAAGTCTCCTCTTGATACCATTTCGGAAAGAGCGAATCCTGAGAATCGTATATCCTGGGTTGAGCGTATAAATAATGATATGAAACCGCTTCCGAAACTTCCCGTAGACCGCACGTCGCAAGAAGTGAAGGGAGCACATACCGCGCAGCTCGCCTTCGAAAAAAGTGCGGCGCTATCTTCTTCGCAAGAAAAAGGAGAAGGGTTAGCATAGCGTCCGTATGTAGCGTGTCGGATTGTTTCATCCGCTTTCCATATGCCGCAAAAACTTGTTTTCCGCCCATATGCCGATATCTTCCCTAAAGATTACGTAAGGCGCGACGGCCCGGACCGCTTTGATTTTTATGCCGCTTGATGAGGCGAAGGCCGTGTCCGCCGTCAATAGGGCGCGCAAGGGGAATCGTCCTTCCCGCACGGGAAAGGGCGAGGTTTGTATGACGCGCGCCCGGACGACGCCCGCGAGCGCGCCGGTATCGAGCGAAGGCGTAAAAAGCGTTCGGCGCTTTATCCAAAATATGTTCGCCGACGCGCACCCCGCCACGCATCCGTCCGGGGTCAGGAATAACGATTCGTCCGCGCCGCGCCGCTTCGCCTCGTTCAATGCTAGTATGGACGACAGCCCTTGCAGCGTCTTGCATGCGGTCGGAATGCATTCCGGGGGAATTTTGCGATACGACGCCACGCGGAGCGTCCAAGGCTTGATCTTTCGCGCCGGCAACGGACGCAACGTTAAGACGCAGCGCGCAACGATGCGGGAAGGCATGGCGTAGCCCGATCCCCCGCCGCCGCGCGTGACGACCAGACGCGCCAGCGCGTTCGGCGCGCCGTTCCGCGCGCACGCCTCGCGGCATAATTTTTCCACATCGAAGGGGAAGGGAGGAAGGCGAAGCAGGCGTTCGGCGATGCGCAGCCTGGCGACGTGCTCGCAGGCATATACAGGCGCTCCGCCTTCGATGCGAACGGTTTCAAACGCGCCGTCGCCCAGCCTTACGCCCCGATCGTCGGCCGGGAAAACGGGGCTAGCAATAGGTCTCCACTCCGCGACGCGGATTTTTTTTTCGTCGTATTCTCCGTAAAAGAAGAGGGTTGCGCGCATTTTTTTAGGAAGCTATGATAAGGCTTTAATACGGGCCGTTAAGGGGCGTTCGACAAAAAGAGTGAAGTTCCGACGCGATGAGAGTTCATATCATGGCCTGGCTGTGTGCGGCAAGCGCTTTCGCAGCGGCTTTTTTAACGGTGTTTTTTGCCTCTCGCCCTCCGGTTCCGCCAGTCCTAAAGAAAAATCCGTCCGTCATATCCAAAAATAAAGACGTTTCCCCGCCTAAGGCCGACGCTAAAACAACCGTTCGGCCGACTTCCGACGCGCCGTTGCGATCTCCGGAGGAGCCGACGCTGGTCGTCGCGTCGTCGCGCCCCGTCGAGCCGCTCTTTCCTCTTTTTCACGCCTTTACCGAACGCACCGGCATAAAAGTCAGCGCCTTTATGGCCGACATTGCGGAATTAGAGGGCGACGCCCCGGCGGACGTCATGCTCGCCGACCGGCTCGCTCCGCTCGCTCTTGCAAAAAAAGAGGGGAAGTTGGCGCTGATCTCGTCGCCGGCCCTGGTTAAAAACGTTCCCTCCGGACTGCGCGATCCGGACGGCGCGTGGTATGCGGCCGGCGTGTTCGCGAGGGCAATTTTTTTTCCTCCCGAAAGTTTCGACAAAAAAAAGAACGCGCCGGATTCCTACGACGACGTAACGGACAAGCGATTTCAGGGAAAATTATTGCTCGTCGCCGGCGACGAGGCGGGCGGCGCCTCCATGCTCGCCGACGCCATGGCGACGCTGGGGGAGAAAAAAGCGGCGTCATGGTGGCAAAAAATACGGAAGAACGTTGCGCCTTATTCCCCGGAAGACGGAGCCGCCTTATTGCGGGCCTTGGCGTCCGGCAAGGGAGCGGCGGGGCTAGCGGACAGCCGCGATTACGTCAAGCTCGCCTTTTCCGGCTATGCGAAGGATCGCGCGGTGGTGGAGGGATTGGCTATGCGCACGCCTTCCTCTAAGGAAGGGGGGGCGTGGATAGACGCCGCCGCCGCCGCCGTGTTGAAAAAATCGTTGCGCCCCGGAAATGCCAAGGCGTTCATCGAATTTTTGACGTCGGAGGAAGGACAAAAGTTGTACGGCTACGCCTACGGCGAATTTTCCGTGCAATCCGACGCCGCTTCCGTTCCTCCCTTAAGTCGCGGAGAAAAGCTTTTTTACGACCCGAGCCTTCCCGCCGCCGCCGCTCCGTTTATTCCGAAGGCGCGGCATGTTTTGGATGGGCGCTAAATAGGCAAGGCTCCGGACGAGCGTCAAATTCATTTCACATTCGCCTTGCCCCAACTCACAATGCAGGGTAAAAGATATATAGGGAAAGTCAATTAATCATAGGGTTGCGCCTTATGGAATCGCACAAGAAGCTTCACGACTACCATTTGGTGGACCCTAGTCCTTGGCCGTTTTTGTCCGCTTTCGCCGCCATGGGCATGTTTGCGGGGTTGGCGTTGTTCGTCAACGGCAAACCGCATGTAGGCATTCCGTTGGGAGCGGCGGGATTGGCGTCGGTGTTGCTGATGATGTTCGTCTGGTGGCGCGACGTCGTGCGAGAAGGCGTAAGGGAGCATAACCACACTTCCGTGGTGCGACGGGGGTTGCGCCTTGGCATGGCGTTGTTCATCATGTCGGAAGTGATGTTTTTTTTCGCGTTTTTTTGGTCGTTCTTCAAGGCGGCGCTTTCGCCCGTCTTGCAATTCGACGGCGCGACGATTTTTACCTCCGACAAGGTGGCTCCCGGAATATGGCCCCCCGCGCACATTCCGACGCTGGACGCGTGGGACGTGCCTTTCCTCAACACCGTCATTTTGCTGCTCTCCGGCACCACCGTAACGTGGGCGCATTATTGTCTGCATCACGGCAGGAGGAAAGAAACGCTACGGGCGCTCGGCATAACCATTTTACTGGGCATCGCCTTTACCGGCTTGCAGGCGATAGAATACGCGCACGCGGAGTTCGGCTTTAAGGAAGGGATCTATCCCTCCAATTTCTATATGGCCACCGGCTTTCACGGCGCGCACGTCATTATCGGCACGTTGTTTTTAACGGTGTGCTGGCTGCGGATACGCAAGGGACAAATGCTGCCGCCCCAAGGCAATCTCGGCTTCGAGTTCGCCGCGTGGTATTGGCACTTCGTCGACGTGGTGTGGTTATTTTTGTTCTCCGGCGTATACGTGTTCGGAAGCTGATGCGCGATTCCGCCTCTCGTTTTCGGTTGCTTGCGCTAACCGTCCTTGCCGGCGCCATATTGGCCGGGCTTGGCGCCTGGCAAGTCGCCCGTTACTTTCAGGCGAAGGATAGGCGCGAACGCGTGGACGCCGCCCAATCCGCGCCTCCGCTTCCGTGGAGGAAAGGGGCGGCGCCGGAGCTATATCGCCGGATTGTCTTAAGCGGAAAATTTCCCGCCGCGCGTCCGGCCCTGCTTTACGTCGGGCCGCTTGCGCCAAACGGCGAGATCGGGTTCGACGTGCTGCGTCCGTTTGAGACGAAGGACGGCGAAAAAATTCTGGTCAACGTCGGATGGATTCCCGATCGATTGAAGTCCGATTACGACGTCGAGCTGCGGGCGAAGAAGGCGTCGCTCCTGCCGGCCACGGTCGTGCCGGGCGAGCGTCCGGGCCGATTCACTCCCGACAACGACGTGCGCCACAATTACTGGTTTTGGGCGGACATGGACGCGCTTGCCGCGCAATTTTCCTTAACCGAAAAAAATCTCTTCGCGATGCGCACGCCGGCTCCGAACAAAAAAGCAAGCTCTCCGATCTATCCGCTCGCAAGGACGGCCTCTCCTCGCCCCTCCTTGCCCCATGCGCAATATGCGCTCACCTGGCTCAGTCTTCTCTTGATTTTAATTATTATCGCGCTAAGATGGACGCGCGCGGAAAAAGAGAAGGAAATGCCTGCGTAGGCGCAGGCCGGCCTTTCATGGAACGGGAAGGCAGGGAATAAAACAATCACTATGTCATATAAACCGTATTAGCTGTCTCATGGAAAAGAAAAAACCCTATTTTATACTTGAAGAAATATTTGAAAAAGTATCGCATTTGCAATCAGCGCAAAGTTTGCTGCACTGGGACTCCGAAACCTACATGCCGTCCTCCGCCGCCTCCGATCGCGCCGACGAAATCGCCACGCTTTCGTCGGTGGTGGACGCCGTCGTCGCCGATAAGGGCGTCGCGGCGTTGCTGGAAGACGCCGAAGGCGACGCCGGCAATTTACGTCCGGCGCAAAAGCGTAATTTAGAGCTGATGCGGCGCAAATGGAAGGAGTACGCCTCTTCCCCGTCGCGCCTGCGCACCGAACTGGCGCGCAAAGGGGCGGAATGCTGCTTTATCTGGCGCGACGCCAAAAAGGAAGGCGATTTTAATAAAGTTCTTCCCCATTTAAAGGAAATCGTACGGTTGGTGCGCGAAAAGGCGGCGGCAAAATCGAAGTTTTTGCTTTGCACCCCCTACGAATCATTGGTGGACAGTTATGACCCCGGTCGTCGCCAGGGCGATTTGGACGCCTTGTTCCGCTCGTTTAAGGAAACCTTGCCGCAATTGATCGCCGACGTTATCGCGCATCAAGAAAAGCAAGACAAGATTAAAGCGTTCAAACTCACGGTTCCCGCCGCAAAGCAGCACGAGTTCGTGTGCCAATTGATAAAGCATACCGGATTTTCCGACGCGGTCGGACGCATCGACGTCAGCGCCCATCCTTTCTGTGCGGGCAACCGCAACAACGTGCGCATCACCGCCCGTTACGCCGAAGACGACGTGCTTTCCGGCATTATGGCGGCGATGCACGAATCCGGCCACGCCTCGTACCAACAAGGATTGCCGACCGCCATGCCGCACCAACCGGTGTGCGAAGACATGGGCATGTCGATTCACGAAAGCCAGTCCCTGTTCGTCGAAATGCAACTTTGCCGCACTAAGCCCTTTATGCGCTACTTGTCGAAAGCGATTAAAGCGCACACCGGAAGCCGCAGCAAGGCATTGGAAGACGATCAACTCTACCGCCACGTGACGCAAGTGACGCCCGGCTTCATTCGCGTCGACGCCGACGAGGTGACGTACCCCGCGCACGTGCTGATTCGGTACTACATCGAGCGCTATTTAATTAGCGGCGACATGGAGGTCGAAGACGTCCCCGACGCGTGGGCGCAAGGTTACGAAAAATTCTTCGGCATTAAGCCCGACAACCATACGGTCGGTTGCTTGCAGGACATTCATTGGATGGACGGCACGTTCGGCTATTTCCCCTGCTACGCCATCGGCGCCATTTACGCGGCGCAATTGGGAGCAAAAGCGCGGGAAGATGTGGAAACCTTGGCGGAGGATTTGGAAAAAGGCGATTTCCGCACCGCGCGCGCCTGGCTGGACGAGCATATTTACTCGCAAGGATCGCGCTACTATCCCGAACGCCTTATCAAGGAAGCGTGCGGCGAAGGGCTTAATCCGCAACTTTATTTATCGTACCTGCGCGAAAAATATGCGCCGGAGGAATAGCCCTTCGCGCGAGAAATCCATTAAATCTCTTGCATGCCCCATCTTTTCCCTGCGCGTCGTCCGTAAATTCTTATTTGCTCCTTTTATCCGTTTCCGGTATATCTTTCGGGGTAAGGTTCGTCTTAATTAGATGGACGTAAAAAAGAGGGAACGTCGCTCATGAATGCCGAGCCGCATCCTTGGACGCTGCTTCGCCAATGGCGGGACGACGCCATGCGGCGTGACGTGCCGGAGCCTGCTTGGACCGTTCTTGCCACCGCCTCGACAAGCGGCGTTCCGTCCGCCCGCGTGGTGCTGGTTAAGCGGGCCGACGAAAACGGATTCGTCTTTTTTACCAATAAAGAAAGCCGAAAAGGCGCGGAACTGCTTGCCAATCCTTGCGCGGCCTTATGCTATTTTTGGGAGGAGACGGGGCGGCAGCTTCGCGTCGAAGGCAAGGTCGAACAGATATCGGACGACGAATCGGACCGATATTTCCAAGAACGCGCCCGCGCCAGCCGCGTCGGCGCATGGGCGTCCAAACAATCGCAACCCATTGCCGAAGAAGGCGGTCTCATGCGCCGCCTGGAGGAATGCGAAGCGCGGTTTCGCGGCCAAGACGTGCCGCGCCCCCCGCATTGGGGCGGTTTTCGCCTTGTTCCTTCGGTCGTAGAATTTTGGCGCGAAGGAAAATTTCGTCTGCACGAACGCATCCGTTACACCAAAGAGGACGAGCAATGGAAAAGGGAAGCGCTATATCCATGACGCCCCCCATCGGCGCCGACGCAAGAAATCCGGTGATTTGCGCGCTTGACGCGCCGACGCCCGACGAAGCGTTGGCGTTGGCGGGGAAAGTCGCTCCGCACGTGGGCGTATTAAAAATCGGGATGGAGGCGTTTTACGCCGGCGGACCGGACGTGGCGCGCCGCGCGGCAGCGCTAGGCAAACCCATTTTTCTCGACCTGAAGTTACACGACATCTCCCAAACCCTATGTTCCGCCATGAAAGCCTTGCTTCCGCTTAAGCCGAGCATGGTCACGGCGCACGCCGCCTGCGGCATGGCGGCGCTCGCGCGGCTGTCTAAGGAAACCGCCGAGGGCGCCGACCGCATCGGCGTTCCTCCTCCCTTGCTTTTAGGCGTGACGATGCTCACCAGCTTGTCGGAAAGCGACGTGGCCGGCATAGGGTACGCCCGTCCGATCGGCGATCAGGCGGCCTATATGGCGGAATATTGCGCCGAGGCCGGTTTGGGAGGCGTGGTATGCTCCCCGTTGGAAATAGAGACGATAAAGCGCGCCGTTCCCTCGTTGGTCTTAGTCGTGCCGGGCGTGCGCCCGGGCAACGGATTGGCGGTGGTGGGAGACGACCAGTCGCGCTCGCTCCCCCCCGTCGACGCCTTGCGTTCCGGCGCCGACTATTTGGTGATAGGCCGTCCGATCACCCGTGCCGCCGATCCGGCGGCGGCGGCGAGGCGCGTGTTGAAAGAGATTCGCGACGCAGGATAATGTATGGCGGAACGCATCACCCTTCGCAGCTTAAGGCGCATGTACGAGCGCGGCGAAAAATGGGCCTGCCTTACCGCCTATGCCGCCCCCACGGCGACCTTGCTCGATCCGTTCGCCGATCTGTTGCTGGTGGGAGACTCGGTAGGCACCGCCCTTTACGGCTACGACTCGACCCTGCGCGTGACGTTAGAAATGATGGTCGCGCACGGCGAAGCGGTGGCCCGAACGGCAAAGCGCGCCTTCGTCGCCGTCGACCTGCCCTTCGGAACCTATCAGCGCGACAAATATGCCGCCTACGACGCCGCCGCGAAAATAATGCGCGAGACGGGCTGCGGCGCCGTGAAAATGGAAGGCGGCGCGTATCTGGCGGACACGGTGGCGTTCGTCGCGGAACGCGGCATTCCGGTCATCGGCCATATCGGCATGCAGCCGCAACATAAAAACAGCTACGGCGGATTTTTCTGCCAAGGACGCGACGAAAGCTCCGCCTCCGCCATCATCGAAGACGCGCAAGCGATAGAAAGCGCCGGCGCCTTCGCGTATGTCGTGGAGGCGGTGCCGGAGGCGCTCGCAAGAAAAATATGCGATGCGGCGCGCGTTCCCGTCATAGGAATCGGCGCATCGCCCGCGTGCGACGGTCAAATATTGGTGACGGAAGACATGATCGGCGCCGAACGCCGTCCCGCCGCCAAATTCGTGCGGCGCTATGCGGACGTCGCGTCGACGTTATCCGCCGCCGCCGAGCGCTACGTCGCCGACGTGAAAAGCGGAGCCTTTCCGGCGAAGGAAGAAACGTACTGAGATCGCGCGCTTCCCCGTCGCCCCTTTATCCTTTTTTAATCGAACGACGCGTATACTCCCCTATCTTTACACGCAGGGCAACGACGAACGGCTTAGGGGGGCAGCATGGACGAATTCGTCGCCGATTTTCTGGCGGAGACGCGCGAGAGCCTGGAAATTCTGGACAACGACGTGCTGGCGCTGGAAAAAACGCCGGACGATCCCGAGATCGTGGGCAATATTTTCCGCGTGATGCACACGATAAAAGGCACGTGCGGCTTTCTGGGGCTGGAGCGCCTGGCGGCGGTCGCCCACGCCGGCGAAAACGTGCTGGACAAAATTCGCAACAACGAGCTGCACGTCAAGCCGGTGATCGTCTCCGCCATCTTACAATCGGTCGACCGCATTAAGGAACTGCTCGACGCGCTGGAAAAAGAGGGCGGCGAGCCGTCCGGCAAGGACGACGACGTAATTGCGGGGCTGAACGCCTGCCTTAGGCCCGGCGCCGGCGTTGCGTCGGTTCCTCTTCCGCCTCCTCCTCCCGCGCCGAAGATAGAGGGGCCGGAGCGTCAAAAACATGAAGAGGCCGGCATCGACAGCGACGCGCTGCAAGCCTTGTTCGACGCCACGCCGAGCGCGTTCGATTTCGCCGCGCCACCTCCGCCCGAAGAAAAGACGGCGAAACAGGACGAAAAATCCGTTCCCAAAACCGCAAGCGCGGCCAAGCCGGCGGCGGGCGACCAGGCGATTCGCGTCAGTTTGGAGACGCTGGAAAAACTCATGCAGCATGCCAGCGAATTGGTGCTTACCCGCAATCAGTTGATGCAGATTTTGCGGCGGCAGGAGAATTCCGCCTTCGACGCCGCCTTGCAGCGGCTGAACCACATCACCACCGACTTGCAGGAACAGGTGATGAAAACCCGCATGCAGCCCATCGGCAACGCGTGGGCCAAGCTTCCCCGCATCATTCGCGACTTAAGCATCGAGCTGCGCAAAAAAATCGAGCTGGTGATGGAGGGGGAAGAGGTGGAGCTTGATCGGCAGTTGCTCGAATGCATCCGCGATCCGCTCACCCACATGATACGCAACTCCGCCGACCACGGCATAGAGTCGCCCGCCGCGCGCCTCGCCGCCGGCAAGCCGGAGACGGGAACGGTGCGATTGAAAGCCTATCAGGGCGGGGGATACATCATCGTGGAAATATCGGACGACGGCGCCGGCATCCCTCCCGATAAAATCCGGTTGAAAATCGTCGAAAAAGGGCTGGCGACGGCGCAGGAGGCGGCGGAGATGAGCGACGATCAGGCCATTCAATATATTTTCATGCCGGGATTCTCGACGGCGGAAAAGGTGACGTCCGTCTCCGGGCGCGGCGTGGGCATGGACGTGGTGAAAACCAACATCGAAAAAATCAGCGGCAGCGTGCATCTAAAGTCGGAAGTGGGCAAAGGCTCCGTTTTTACCATCAAAATTCCGCTGACCCTCGCGATTATGCCGATTTTAGAGGTGGGGTGCGCCGGACAATTTTTCGCCCTGCCGCAAATCGGGGTGGTGGAGGTGGTGAAGTCGCGCGCCGGCGCCGACTCGATCATCGAATATATCGACGATTGCCCGGTGCTGCGCCTGCGGGAGAATTTAATTCCGCTCGTGTTCATGCAGGACGCGCTCCGCATTCCCGTCGATCCTTCCCACAAGCGCGAGGCGAAATATATCGTGGTATGCGCGGTGGGCGAGTCGCAATTCGGCGTGGTGGTCGACAAAGTGCACGACGTGGAGGAAATCGTCGTCAAGCCGGTGGCGTCGAAGCTGAAAAACCTGGACATTTATTCCGGTTGCACCATTTTGGGCAACGGGTCGGTGATCCTTATTTTAGACGTGGGCGGACTGGCGCGCGCGGTCGGCGCCGGCGTCGGCGAGGCGGGAGCGTCGAACGAAACTAAAAGCGACGAAAAAGAGGCCGAGCGCGCCGTCAGTTTCGTGGTGTTTGAATCGGGCGGCGGCGCGCCAAAAATCGTGCCGCTCGAATTGCTGTCGCGCCTGGAGACGATCGACGTCGCGCGCGTCGAATATTCCCAAGGCCATCCCGTGGTGCAATATCGCGGCGATTGGATGCGGCTAGTGTTTCCGGAAGGCGAGTCGGCGCAATCGCTCGCGGAGGGCGAAATCGAGTTGCTGGTGTTTAACGATCGCGGCAACACGATCGGCGTCAAGGTCGACCGCATCGTGGACGTGGTGAAGTGCCCCGTGTCGCGCCGCTCGGAAAGCGCGGGCAACGGATTCGTCGGATCGATGGTGGTGGGCGGTAAAACCTGCGACGTCGTCGACGTGAGCCGCTATTTTGACGTCGCCTTCCCCGAATCGAAGGCCGCGCCGCCGGACGTTTCCGCCTTTAAAGGAAAGCGCGTGCTGCTGGTGGACGACAGCCCCTTCTTCCGCAAGGTGGTGGCGCATGATTTGCGGCAGTTGGGGCTGGAGGTGCAGGTGGCCGAAAACGGACAAAAAGCGCTCGAATATTTAGAGCGGCACGCCGTCGACGTCGTCGTCACCGACTTGACCATGCCCGTCATGTCCGGCCAGAAAATGGCGGAGGCGATAAAAACCCGCCCGAACCATAAACACTTGCCCGTGGTGGCGTTTTCGTCGTGGAACGCGGAGCAGCGCGGCGTTCCCGAAAAAGCGCTGTTTGAATGTTTCGTGCCGAAAACCCGGCTTAGCGAGTTGCACGCCGCCTTGCAGCGCGCGTGCCGGCAAACGGCGCAACCCTAACCGACGAAGGAGAGCGTCGTCATGACGAAAGAAACCCCGTCTTCCAAATATCCCGACGCCGACGCCAAAAAATACATTCGCGCCGTCATCGGCGCGCAGGCGTTCGCGCTCGAGACGTTTGACGTGGAGGACGTGCTGCTGCCGCAGCGCTACACTCCCATCCCGTTGTCGCCGTTCGCGGTGCTCGGCATGATAAATTTACGCGGACGCATCGTCACCGTCTTGTCGCTGCGCCGGCTGCTGGGAATGGACGACCCCGGCGACGGCGCCTCTTGCCGGCATATCGTGTTTCGCCGCGACGCGGAATTATACAGCTTTATCGTGGACGAAGTGTCGGACATTATCGACCTCTCCCCCGCCGACATACGCAAACCGCCGGAAAATCTCTCGCCGGAATGGAAGGATCTTACCGTCGGCGTCCGCCCCGCTCTCAAGGAACTGACGGTGATACTGGATCCGGAGAAGATTTTTGCGACGTTGTGACGAAGCAAAGGTTTTTTATTTTATATAGGACTTACGCAGCGCGCATCAATTTATTGATTTTTACATTTATAGGTAAAGATTGACGTTTTTTCCTTGGACGCAAGACGTATTTGATTGGATTTTTTAAAAAAGTTAATTATACTGAATATAACTCACTAACCCTTTTCTTACACCGATCCCTCCTCGCGTCCATTCTCGCTTACGCTACTCCGCTTGCTACGAACCGACCTTCACGATGGACCCTTCATCCGGCCCCTCAGTGTTGAATAATGACGCCGGAAGCCCCGACCTTGTGATTGACGATCAAATTCGCGCTCTTACGAAGTTTTACTTTAGATCCATTGCCGTAGGTACGTCCTCGCGCGTAGCGGAACAATTGAGCGAGGCGATTGATGGGCCGGCGACACGTTTGACCTGGGAAGATCGCCGCAGCGATACGCTCACGGACAAGGAGAAGCTTGCCTTGCGACAACTGGCCGGGTGGTATATTCGTCATTTTCCGGCAGGAGAGATGCGAGAATATTGCGACGGCTTGCTCAAAGGCGGCGCTCTGCCTTCTCCGAAAGACGTCCTCTCCCATGCCGTCAACGCACTGTGGAACGACTGCCAAGAGGATGCTTCCCCGTACCCGCATATCCCCAGGATGACCGAAGGCATAGACGATCCGACCACATTCTTGAACACATGGCTTACCGCACTTTCCGATAGGGATGCCTGCTGGTTTTCGGCGGAAAATGTGATTCCAAAATACAAGGGCACACACGCTAACCGGCCAATCAAGACATATGTATGGCTGACGGAACAAAAAGCCTGCGTACCGGAAATCGCTCTGCTTGCCTGCTTTTGGAATATTTCGCCGTCGGACATGAATCTGCTGATGCATTTCTTTTATGATAAGTGGGATTGGCAGTATTCCAGATATACGGAAACCTTTTCCGACGCCGACAAATTGATCAGGATTTTTCTGAGGGTCGGCAAAAATACGGTACATGACGTGGCGAACTGGAAGAATGAGAAAGGCGAATTGGCGCTTCTCGCATTTTCCAAATGCGGCAAGTTGAATTCGTCGGGAACGGGATTGGGAGTGATTGAGGCATTAATCGCGCGGAAATATACAGTGTCGGATTTGCTAGACGCTTGCGATTTCGCCAAGAAAAACGGGCTTGCCGACTTCACATCCGGTTCCGATAATCTTGAGCGCATATTCTATTTGCTTAGTTGTATGCGTAATAAGGCGTCGCGTGAAGTATCTGAACCCATGCAAGCAACGCAAGACATGGTGTTGTTTGGCCCGTTCACGATGGAATGCCAATGCAAGTGGGATGAAATGCGCAAAGAATTAGATAGACTCTTAAGCATAACGAAAGAAGTCGACTATAAGAAAACGCTATGGTGCGCGATCTGCATCGCAAGCGATTCGCCGTGTGAAACACATGCGATGACGAAAAAGATAATTTGTGAATTTTGTCGCTTGGAAGATGGCGGAAACATGTCTGCGAGCGATCATCTAAAGATGCTGTTCGTCGCCATGTCAGAGTGTTGCGGAAGAATCGTTTCCAATGAAAAAAGCCCCGCCTCCGTCACCGACGTCACTTCAGGCTATGGTGATGACGAGTAAGATTAGATAAACGCCCTTACCTTACCGTTCGACGCTCCCTCCATCAACGCTCCAAGGCCCGGCGCCCGGAGATTTCCTTTGTGATATGCGTACCGGTTGTTTTTAAAAAAAATATACGTAAAAAATTGCGATACGATTCTGCCGTCGCGGCCATCGTTATGCCGGCATGGCGTCAGGAATGATGGCCGCGTTTGCGTGCGGACGGCGATATTTCGTTCGTCGCCTTGCATACCCAAAAAATCCCGCGACCCTTTTTATTTTTATGTTTATTTCGCCGGGGCAATGTGTATATTTTACGTCATGCTTATAGATACGACGAAAACGACATTAACGACGCATGCCTTTTTATCGATGTTATCGGTATGGGGCCGAAGTTTTTTGTGCGTCTTTTCCTTAGAGCCGCGCTCTTTCTTAGGGCGCGTCGGTTTCGTCTTTTTTCCTTTTTTCTTTGTGCGCGGTCAAATCTTTGTTTTGGCCGCTTTCCTGCCTTTCCCTAAGGCGCTCTTGCGTAATCAAGGCGCGCCGCCGATTCACGGAGTTTTTTCATGTCCAAACGTTTGCTTATCGACGCCTCCCATGCGGAGCAGGTACGCGTCGTCGTGCTCGACAACGGTAAAGTCGTCGAATATGACGGTTCCACGAACCACAAACAACAGATTCGCGGGAATATTTATCTCGCCAAGATAACGCGCATCGAGCCGTCGCTTCAAGCCGCTTTCATCGAGTATGGCGGAAAGCGTCACGGTTTTCTCCCGTTTTCGGAAATTCACCCCGATTACTATAAAATTCCCGTCGCGGACAAGCAAAAATTGCTGGAATCGGTATGCGCCGGCGCCTCCGCCCATGATAGCGGCGCCGCCGACCTCGCCGACGCGCTCACCGAGGAAAGCGAGTTCGGCGAATCTCCTCCCCAAAAAGAAGAACGCGAAGCCGACGAAGAAAACGAGGGCGGCGACGAAACGGACGACGACGCGGCGGTGCGCCGTTCAACCGACGACGACTCCGACGACGAGGTGACGGACGAGGAAGACCCGGAGGAAGAAGCGAAGCGCCTACAATTTTACAAACGCTATAAAATTCAAGACGTCATTAAGCCCGGGCAAATTCTGTTGGTGCAGGCGGAAAAAGAAGAGCGCGGCAACAAGGGCGCCTCCCTTACCACCTTCATTTCCCTGGCGGGAAAATATTGCGTGCTCATGCCGAACTCGCTCAAAAAAGGCGGCGTGTCCCGAAAAATCGCCGGACACGAACATCGCCGCAAATTGCGCGACATCGTGGCGTCGCTGAACATCCCCCGCGAAGCCGGCGTCATCGTGCGCACCGCCGGAGCGGGAAAGGAAAAAAACCAGATTCTTGCCGATTACGACTATTTGGCCGGCTTGTGGAACACCATTCGCCAGGCCACGCTCTCGTCGGAGGCCCCCGCCTTCATTCACGCCGAAGAGGACGTGGTGCGCCGCGCCATTCGCGACCTTTACGACGACGCCTTCGACGAAGCGCTCGTCGAAGGGCGGACCGCATATGAGTCGGCGCGCCAATTTATTTCAACGATTATGCCCGAACATAAAAGTCGGGTGCGATTTTACGAAAATAAAACGCCGCTTTTCAACCGCTTCCGGGTGGAGGAGCAAATTAACGCGCTGTTCGACCAAACCGCGCCGCTAGATTCGGGAGGATCCATCGTCATTAACCCCACCGAGGCGCTGGTGTCCATCGACGTCAACTCCGGCAAGGCGACGGCGCAGCGCGACGTCGAAGAAACGGCGCTGGCGACCAATTTAGAGGCGGCCAAGGAGATCGCCAGGCAAATGAAGTTGCGGGATTTATCCGGATTGATCGTGATCGATTTTATCGACATGATGGATTTTCGCAATCGCAAGGCAATCGAAAAGGCGCTCAAAGACGCTTTCGCGGACGATCGCGCGCGCATTCAAATCGGACGCATCAGCAATTTCGGCTTGCTGGAAATGTCTCGCCAGCGCTTGCGTCCAAGCTTGTGGGAAATGAACACCTCCACCTGCTCCCTCTGCAAGGGCACCGGCGCGGTGAAGTCGTCCGGCGCCATCGCGGTGCAAATATTGCGCGCCATCGACCACGAATGCGCCCGTTCCGATCCGCGCGCGCTAAAAATTACCATGCATCCCGACGTGGCGGTGTATATCTTCAACCATAAGCGCGACCGCATTTCCCGCATCGAAGAAAATTACGGCGTTAAATTGCTTATCTCTCCGACTTCGAGCGAACAGTTCGCCAAAAATAAGTTCGAGATCAAGCGCGTGACCTATTCGGAAGAGGGCGAGGCGCCGTCTTCCGCCACGGAGCGCCTGGTTGCCGAAAGAGGCGAACGCGAGGCGCAGGCCGAAGAATCCGCAGCGCAACGGCAGCAATCCACAAACCGCGTTCGTCGCCATGAAAGCGACGAAGAGGAACCAAGGGAAGACGAGCGCGGCGACCATCGCGGCAAGCGGATTCGCAATCGCCGGCCGGAAGAGGAACGTCGACCTTCTTTCCAAGGCGGCGATCGAGGAGACCGAAGGGAAGAAAAACGCGGAGGCGGGGGAAGAACCGCTCCGGCGGTGAACGCGAACGACCGTCCCACCGGATTTACGCACGTGCTCGAAGGCATTTGGCGCCGTCTTATCGGTTAGTTAGGGGCGTCATAGATGGGATATTACTTAGAGCGCGGCGCCGGCCGCATCGTCGTCGACGTGAACGTTCCGGGCGATAAATCCGTGTCGCATCGCGCCCTTATGCTCGCCGCCGTGGCGAAGGGCGAGAGCCGCATCGACGGTTTGCTCATGGGAGAAGACGTCATGTCCACCGCCGCCGCCTTGCGGACGCTGGGAACCGATATTGCGCTAGAAGATAACGGCCAATGCGTCGTGCGCGGCGTAGGGGGCGCGGAATATTTTCGCGCTCCGAAAAAACCGCTTGATTTCGGCAACGCCGGCACCGCCTCGCGCCTAATGATGGGATTGCTCGCCCCATGCGATTTTGAAACGGAATTCACCGGCGACGCCAGCTTACGCAAACGCCCGATGCGTCGCGTTACCGACCCGCTATCCCGCATGGGGGCGTCGTTTCGCTATCTGAAGGAAGACGGGAAGCTTCCGCTCGTCATGAAGGGCGGCGCCGTCACGTCGATCGATTTCGTGATGGATACGCCGTCCGCACAGGTAAAATCCGCGATATTGCTGGCGGGATTGCGTTCCTCCGTCGGGACAATCGTCGTCGAACCGACGGAGACGCGCGACCATACGGAAAAAATGCTGAAGGCGTTCGGGGCGTCCGTCGTTATCGATAAAGACGCGCAAGGGCGCAGGCGGATAAACCTTTCGCCGTCCGTCCTTACCGCCGTCGACGTCGCCGTTCCGGCCGATCCGTCCTCGGCGGCGTTTCCGGCGCTGTTTGCCTTGCTGGGCGAGGAGGGAAGCGCCGTGACCCTTCCGAACCTATGCGTCAATCCGCATCGCATCGGTTTTTACGGGGCCGTCGAGGCAATGGGCGGCGGCGTTGAGTACCGCAACCGCAGGCAATCGGGCGGAGAGGACATAGCGGACGTCGTCGTGCGGAAAAACGCGCCGCTCCGGGCGATAGCGACGCGTCCACAAGACGCCCCTTCCATGATAGACGAATTTCCGGCGCTGGCCATGCTTGCCGCCGTCGCCGAGGGAGAAAGCCGGCTGCAAGGGCTGGAAGAATTGCGTGCAAAGGAAAGCGACCGTTTCTCGGCCATCGTAGAGGGATTAAGCGCGTGCGGCGTACCTGCGCGCGGCGAAGGAAACGATATCGTCATTCAGGGAACCGGCGGCGACAAACCAAAGGGCGGCGCAAACATCTCCGTCAACCTCGACCATCGCATCGCCATGGCTTATATTATTTTCGGTACGGCATGTCATGCTCCGGTAACTGTAGACGACGTGTCTGCCGTCGCCACGAGCTTTCCGGACTTTTTACGAACGATGGCCAAAATGGGCGCAAATTTACAATCAGTTGCGAAATGACGTTATGGCGATAGCGCGTTCAATTTAAAATTGCTTTACCTAGGTAGGACTTACGCAGTGCGTAGATTTTTGAGCGATTTATAGGATAAAATCGGATAAAAAGCGCAGCGTACTCAACGCGAAGGCCTGTCCCCGCGTAAGCGGGGATGAGCATTTTTAGACGATTTTTACCGCAGAAAGCGCCAAAAAAATGCGTGCTGCACAAGTTCTACTAGGATGTGTGCACTTTTTGAGCCATAGGCCGACGTAGCTAAAACGGCGGGATTTTTGGTTTTTTTGCTGAGAACTTCGATATATTTTTTCAAAATAGCTGGCTATTCCTTCAAAAACGTATCGAACTCTCGCTAAAAAAATCCCTGCCCATGAATGGCCGGGGAAAGATTTTCTCTGACAGCCCAAAATTTTCAAATATCAAAGATAAGACATATGGCGTTAATTAAAAATCATCGCGCCGATACAGTCGAGACTTGCGACGCCTGGGCTTAAACAACCATAAGGCCATCATCGCCGCGATAATGACGCCGGTGACGATGATCGTCTCGAAATCCGTTAGGTAGGCGACGATTCGGGCGCGAACGTCGCCGCCTTCCTCGTTCCAATCCATATAGTCGGCGGAAAAAACGCGTAAGCCGGCGGCGCGTTCGCCGGCGGGAACGGACTCGCCGTCCTCAATGCGGAAAAGTTGTATCGACATTTTTTGCGCGCCTTGCTTTAAGGCCGTCGCTTCCCATTTCCATAGAAACGGCTTTCCTTCCGGAGCGTTGAGGGACGCGCAGGGCGTTTTTATCGAGACGGCTTTTGCGTCCGCGTTAAGGCACGCCTTCATCGCCGCCACGCCTTTTATCGACCGTTGCTCCGGACGATGCGGACTAAGGTAAGAAAAATCGGATTTTTCGGGCGAACGCAACAGCGCCGCCGGGTTTTCCGCCGCGCCGGAGAGGGCCGTGACGGTAAAGCTCTTCCCGGCGACGACATGGGGATCGACGCGATAATAAATGTCAGGATCGACCGGCGGATTGGCGCGTTCGGGTTCCGCGTCTTCGTCCGACGTTTTTTCCTCAAAGGAAGAAATTAAAATTTCCTCCTTGTCCGCATTGACGCCCCCCGCTGCGGCAGCGGCGGTTTTTTTCGGTTCGGACGTTGCGCCGACGGCATTTTCCATTTGCATGTGACGCAAGCGCTCGCGCAACGCCTCGCGGCGGTCGGCGACGGAGGAAACGGCGGTTTTTTCGGCGTTCGTCGCCTCCGCCGGTTCCGTTTTTTCCCCGGCGGAGGACGTCTCGGGAAGGGAGATTTCCTCTTCGGCGACGGGCGCGACCGTTATCGGTGCGGTTTTGGCGGGAGCATCGGCCATTTGTGCCGTGTGCGCAGGCTTGTCTTGTTTTTTTTCCGGCGCGGCGGCGATTGTTGCCTTTGGCGTCGTCGGGGGCGTTTCTTCCGGCGTCGGGTTCACGAAGGGCAACGTTTTTTTCGGCGTAACGACGGCGGATTGCGCCGTTTTCTTTGCGGGGGCCTTCCTCGCGTGCGCAGCTTCGGCGCCCGGGGCGCGCACGGTTGCGGCCACGGCCCGATAAGACGGAGCGGACGCGGCTTGGCGCGGCGCGTCGTCTTCGTCCGACGTCATTTCGTACGGAGCGTTTTCGTCAGAAGCGGACGGACCGTCCGGCGTAACGAAAGGATAATTGTCGGAGCGACCGGCGGAGGCGTTTGCGCGATGAGATTCTGGCGGCGTCTGGGCGAGCCTGGGAGATCTGCGCCAATAGCTGGGCACCCGGTAGGCATTTGCCTCCGTTTCTTGGACGGCGATCTTCGCCGATTCGTTCGGATCATGCGGGAAAGCGTATTCTTCCGCCAGGCCGCTTTGCAACGGCAGCGCGCTTATCGCCAAACCTGCCAAAAGCGCCGGGCGGGGAAGGAAGAAACGCTTTGCTTTCATAAGCGAAACCTATCCAATATACTTATTTTCGTGAAAACGACGCAACCAACGCTCCACCCGCGCTCCGGAGGCATGAGGCAACCCCGCTGAAACCGCCCGCATTTCGCGCATGTCGCCGCTGCAATGTAGCGCGACGTCGCAACCGGCGGCTATGCACTCCTTGGCGCGCGCCTCAAAATCTCCCGACAAGGCGTTCATGCCGACGTCGTCGGACATAAGCAGCCCGTCAAATCCCATCTTCTCGCGAATATAGGAAATAACGGCCGGGGAAAGCGTGGCGCAACGCGTCTCGTCTAATGCATTATACACGATATGTGCCGTCATGGCACAGGGAAAATGCGCCAGCGCCGCAAAAACCGCAAAATCCGTTTCTTCCAGTTCCTCGAGCGGCGTCGCGACGATCGGCAATGCCTTGTGGCTGTCGCACCGGGCGCGCCCGTGGCCGGGAATATGTTTAATCACCGGCATCACGCCCGACGCCGTCAATCCGTCAGCATAGGCTTTCGCAAGCGTTATGGCTTCCCTCGGCGCCGTACCGAAACTGCGGTCGCCGATAATCGCGTCGGCGCCGTCGCATTCCAAATCGCATACGGGCGCGCAATCGACGTTGACGCCGAGCGTCGCGAGCATGGCGCCGGTGCGTTTTCCCTCGGCGAACGCCGCCTCCCTTGCTTTCTCTTCCGAAGGAAAATTGGCGAAACGGAAGCGCGCCGCCGGGGGGGAGTCCGGCCAGTGCGGAGGGCGAAGGCGCGCCACGCGTCCGCCTTCCTGGTCGATCAATGCGGGAACGTTGCCGGCGACGTCGCGCAATTCGCGAATTAACGCCGTCAGTTGCGCGGGATCGGCGACGTTGCGGGAAAAAACGATAAAACCGCACGGGCGCACGTCCGCGAAAAATCGTTTTTCCTCGTCCGTCAAGGCCAAGCCCGAGCAGCCGAATATCACCGGTCTAGTGGCGGACATACATGCAATCCATATTTTTTTGCGCCATTTTCGCGCAGGCGTCGCGCGCCGCCTTCTCTCCCGAAAACGGGCCGATTTTCAACCGGTACAAGGTTTTTTTATCCGCCAGCGATACGGGTTGGTAGTAATAATCGGTTTTTCCTTCGATCAGCGCCGGAAACGCGCCAAGCACTTTGTTGATGTGCCGCCCGGCGTCGTCCGTGTCGCTAAACGCCCCCACCTGCACGAAATTGCCCGGAATCACGTTTTTCATGATATGCTTGTCGGGCGCGGCTTCTTTTTTGGGAGGAGTCGGCGCGGTCGTCTCCGGCGTCGCGGAGGCGGCGGGGCGCGGGGGCGCGGTCGGCTTCGCCATAAAGACCGGCGTAGATCGTAAGGACGGCGGCGTTGCTTCTTCCTCGCCGGCGACGCTTGCCGGCTTATCTTTGCCGTAAATATAGTCGGTGAGCATGGCGTCGACGTCCGGCGCTTTTTCGGTCCGTTTTGGCTGAGGTTCGGCGGCTTCCGCCGTTTGCGTGGCGGACGGCTCCTGCGGAACGTTCTCCGTCGCTCCTTCTTTCGTCTCCTCCGTTTTTTTGTCGGAATCTTTCGCCGGGCGCATGTCGTAAATATTCGCCGGCTTTTCCGTTTCCGGCAAAATATGCAAGACTTTCGGCAAGGCGGAGGGAGACTCTCCCCGCATCGCCTCATAGACCGACTTATCTTCGTGGTCGACGAACACTCCGCCCGGATCGTCCGGCTTAACGCGCACGGGCGATGCGTCCGCCGTCACCAAATGGGGCGCGCCGCCGCCCGCATGCGAGGCGACGACGTAAATAAGGAGGGCGAGCAACGCCAGTCCTCCGCACGCGCCGGCGGCAACGGCAAGCGCGCGGGGCGAAACGGGAAGGGAAAATCCGCGCGGCGCTTCGTAGCGGTCATAATCGCTGAGCAATTTTTCCTCCAGGCGATCGCGGTCAAATGCGCCCACTTGCTTTAAGGACGGGCGCGGATAGGCCGACGGATCGGGGCGACGCTCGTCGCGCAGGGGGAAAAGAGGCGGTTGGTCGTTGCCGTGCATAAAAATACGATAGGGTTGTCCGACGGGCGCACACAGCCTAAGGCGGTTCGCCGTCATAGTACCATGCGTTTCGCACTATACAAGGCGTGTTTTGTTCGATGTATAAAAAAATTACGGGCTATAACTTTTCCGCGTGCATTTTGGATGCGGAACGCATCGGGCGCCTCCCTGCCCGAAATTCGTGCGGCGCCGCCATATATGCGTTTTTTTCTTTTTTTTACGACGAACCCGCGTCGGATGGTTGCTTACGACATAAGGAACGAATTGCGCAAGGTAGCGCGACAAGGAAAAACATAAGAAATCTGCGAGGATACGCGGAAGGGCGGAGCGCGCATGGCGATGGCGAAGATTGCTTAACTGCTGTCGTCGTTGCCTGTGTCTCCGTAACGTCTTCCGGAAGAAGAGCCGGGGGAGCCGTCGTCGTAATGAGAATTACGTCCGTTTCCTCCGCCATTGCCTCCGTTTCTTCCTCCGCCGATAAAGGTATTGCCGGTGGGATTTGGATTAAATACTGGCTGTGCTGTCGGGGTAGATGCGCGGGAGGAATTAACATAGACCTGCTGCTGAGACTCAGGATCGGCGCTCTGGGGTGCCGTACGCGGTTGCCTCCAAGCCCCCCAGCCTTGTGGCGAATTATAATTGGTAGCATGTTGTTGTCCCGGAAGAAGAGCTTGCGAGGGGAGTTGCGGCTGCATAGGAATGGGCTGTGTCGTCGCTGCGGTTTGTGTGGCACTGCGTTGTCCTTGGCGAAATGCCAGGTCGACGGCTTGCTTTTGCTTCTTCGCCTTACGTTTTTTGCGCCAACAGCAACAGCCGATGCAAACACAAATCAAGAATAAGATTGCTAAGCCGACTGCGAGAGCTAGAATTGACCCCATAGAAAGCCCTCCCCCATATGACGGAGCGGCGGGAGAATTGTTGCGGGAGGAACCCGAATTATAGGTCGTCCCCCAATTGTAAGTCGGATTGCTCGTTGCGGCGGCGGTTGGGGTGGCCGTCGCTTTCGTGTAGCGGGAAGTGTATTGTAGCGATAGGCTTGTTCCCAACATCGCGGCGGTTAAAGGAGGCGCGTCTTCTGTGTGCTTGGAGGAAGAGCGGCGGCGTGCGGAAGGAAACGAGGCGTTTTCCGTAACGAAGATGAACCAACGAATCAGGGTCTATGCAAAAGCATAGGCTTATTGTACGGCATTATTAAAATAATTACAAATGATTTTCCGATATTTCTCCCGCGACTTTGCCTTCAGAGCAAAAGCATGAATTAAGGCATTAACCGTTTTTCTTCTTCGTCATTCCCGCGAAGGCGGTAATCCAGCGCTTTTTTAAACTTGCGCGCGAAGCGCGCTCTTGTTTTAAAGAAAAAATGAGTGTGCTACGCACGCAAATTTTGTTTTTTGCCTAGATTACCGCTTTCGCGGGAATGACAATGTATAATTTTTTTATAACCTTATTAATTCATGCTTTTGCCCTGACTTTGCCTTTCGGCGCGCGCATTAGGGCTTGCGCCAAAAGCGTTTTTTCACTATAAATGCTCTCAATGTCGGAGCGTAGCGCAGCCTGGTTAGCGCACCGGTCTGGGGGACCGGGGGTCGCTGGTTCAAATCCAGTCGTTCCGACCATTTTTCTTACTATTTCTGAAGCGTCCTTAAGGCCCGGCATGAGCAATCCTTCCTTCTTCGGCAAACGGCAAACGGTGGAGCAAGTGGAGGAAGGCGAGGTTCTCGCTCCCAGGTTCGACGCCGACGGCTTGCTGCCTTGCGTTACCACGTCGGCGGCCTCCGGCGAAGTGCTTATGCTCGGTTATATGAACGAAGAGGCGCTGCGCCTGACGATTCAAACCGGGGAGGCGCATTACTGGAGCCGCAGCCGCAAGAAACTATGGCATAAGGGCCGCGACAGCGGATTGGTGCAATATGTGAGGGAGTTGCGCGTCGACGACGACCAAGACGCCGTGTGGATACGCGTCGACGTCCAGGGCGTGGAAGAAAGCGGCGGCAAGGAAGCCAGTTGCCACGTGGGCTATCGCAGTTGCTTTTATCGATGCGCGCCCGTCGGAGCCGCGCTGAGCGAGGCTCCGCGCCTCACTTTCACGGAAACCAAAAAAACCTTCGATCCGACGCGCGTATACGGCGACGTTCCCAACCCCACGCAGCTATAGCGCCGTGCCGCCGAGGCAAAAAACGTCACATTAAAACAACAGCGTTGCAAATTGCCTTGGCTACCTCGTATTTTTACTTCGTTTTTTATTGAAAATTTAGGCGCAAGGGCCGATGGTATGGGGTGAGTTTCACGAAGGCCGACCGCAATTCCGGCCCGACCGACGCCACCTATGCTATATAAGGATTATTACGATGAGCAAGAAGCATAACGCGCTGTTTACTTTGGGCCTGGCGGCCGCTTTGGCCTCCTCCTTCGGCGCCGCGCGAGCCGACGACCTTAAGCCCGGCTACGACAAAAAGGGCCAATTCGTTAAGGATAAAAAAGACGAATGCGTTCTCACCAAATGGCAAGCCCATGACGGCGGATGCAATCCGAAGGAACCGGTCATCGCCGCCGAGCCGGCGCTGCCCGCCCCGTCTCCCATTCGTCGCCTGACCCGCGAACAAAAAACCGTTTATTTCCGCTTCGACAAATATAATTTAACCGACGATGCGGTGCGTCGCTTGAAAACCGTCATTCATGAACTTAAGCGCTCTAAAGACGTAGAACGCGTTGACATCGTGGGCTACGCCGACGAAATCGGAACCGACGGATACAACCAAAAGCTTTCCGCCAAGCGCGCTAATAGCGTCGCGAGCTACATGGAATCCCAAGGCATTCGCTACGCCGAAGTGACCGACGTGCGTGCGCTGGGCGAGTTGGCCGCGTCTCCGCGCTGCAAAAACATTAAGGAGCGCAGCAAACGCATCTCCTGCCTTGCTCCCGACCGCCGCGTAGAAGTTGAAGTCGTCTATTCGGACGACGCCGACGGCAATAACTAATATTTGCCGAGTAGACAAAAAAGGCGCGTCTTATAAGGCGCGCCTTTTTTAATGCCCCTTACATAACGTAGTTAACGGTTAGTTAACGGCGAGGTCAATATGATGCGATCATCCGCTCGCATAAGCACAGCGCACTACACGTATAATAAATAATATGAACGCATTCCCTTTATTCATCGCGCGTCGATTTCTTTTTTCCCAAAAGAAGGAAAAGGCCGTTTCCGTCATCGGGCTGTTTTCGCTGCTTGGGGTGGCGCTGGGGGTGGGCGCGCTTATCGTGGTGATGGCCGTGATGAACGGTTTCCGCGCCGAAATTACCGGCAAGATACTCGGCGTCAACGGCGACGTGCGGGTGACGCCCAAGATCGGGGGATATTTCTTGTACGATCCGGCCGTGAGGGCCAGGCTTGAGGCGCTGCCGTCCGTGCGGTCCGCCGTTCCCGCCGTCGAAGGGCAGGCGATGATTTTGGAAGGCGACGTGGCCCGGGGCGTCGCGATAAAAGCCGTCGCTCCCAAAGACTTATCCTCCCTGCCGTTGCTGGGGGCGGACATGTTCGATCAAGAGAGGCGCGCCTTTGCCAAGCCGTGGTCGGTGTTGCTAGGCGCGCGTCTGGCGGCAGCGCTCGGGGCAAGAACGGGCGACGCCGTCACGTTCATATCGTCTCGCGTGCAGCG
Source organism: Rickettsiales bacterium (assembly GCA_040507985.1). GTDB lineage: Bacteria > Pseudomonadota > Alphaproteobacteria > Rickettsiales > UBA6187 > JBEVNR01. The sequence goes on from JBEVNR010000055.1 coordinate 35,916, forward strand.
CACCGCCGTGGGAACGCTTCCCCGCATGAAAAACTTCGTCGTCGCCGGCACGTTTGAGACGGGGATGTACGATTACGACGCGAACATGGCGGCGATGCGGCTGGAAGACGCGCAAAAATTTTTCGGTTATGCCGACTCGGTGACGGAAATCGAGGTGCGCGCCCTTTCGCCGGAAACGGCGACGGCGACGAAAAACCAAATTAACGACCTCTTGTCCGACGAACCTTTGGAGGCGAGCGATTGGACGGACGCCAACTCCGGCCTGTTCAACGCGCTGAAGGTGGAGCGTTCGGTCATGTTTCTGATTCTTTCGCTTATCGTGTGCGTCGCGGCCTTCAACATCGTATCGGGATTGATGATTCTCGTGCGCGACAAATATTACGACGTGGCGGTGCTGAAAACGTTCGGCGCCACGCGCGGCCAAATTCTGGCGATTTTTTTTCTCTGCGGGGCGTTTATCGGCGTCGTCGGCACCGGACTGGGCGTGGCGCTGGGCGTCGCCTTCGCCTTGAACATCGAATCAATTCGCTTGTTTTTAGAAAGCCTCACCGGCGTGGCGCTCTTCGATCCCGTCATTTATTTTCTCTCGGAGCTTCCCGCAAAATTAATGGCCGGCGACGTTATCGCCGCCGTGTCGGTGGGGCTGGGATGCTCGTTCCTCGCCACGTTCTATCCGGCCTGGAGGGCGTCGGGGAGAAGGCCGGCCGAAATTCTGCGCAACGAGTGATTCTACTCTTTTTCCGGCAACGCCTCGCCCGTCGCGGCCTTTTTATTTTGTTCCACGATGCGGTTGTACAGCTCTTTACGCAAGGCGGGCGCGTCCGGCGGGAAAGTGACGCCGAGCCGCACCGAATTTCCCTTCACCTCGACGATCCGCACCTCGATGGCGTCGCCGATCACGACGCTTTCGCCCGGCTTTCGCGTAATGTATAGCATAGTCATGTTCCGCTTAAGTCTAAGGGAACATACCGGACGCGCCGCGTTTTACAACAGGCCGACGCCTTGCCCGGTCAAGAAAAATAACCGAAAGCGCGTTTATTGACGCTGCGTCGAAATAATTGACGAAAACAAAAAAACCGTTAATATTTGCGTTATGGCAACGATAAGCGAGGAGTGCGGCGTCATGCGTTCTTTTTTCGGAAAAAATGTCGCAACGGCGACGGCATTGGTTTTTTCCGTAATGGCCGGGGGGTGCGCGCGCGACCTTTCCAACGCCACCTATACCTCTAACGATACGCTTAGCTTAACGCTAGAGGGCGTCGTGAAGTCGGCTCGTCCCGTAAAAATTAAAAATGCCGACAGGTTGTCCGAAAACGGAACCGGCATGTTGGCCGGAGGGGCGTTCGGAGGGATTGCCGGGGCCGGGGTCGGCAAAGGGACGGGGCAAGCCGCCGCAGCCGTTGGGGGCGCGGTCGCGGGTGCGGCCCTTGGCGCCTTGGCGGAATCGCGTCTTGGGCAACAAGACGGGTTTGAATATATCATTAAACTGGATACGTCCGGCCTAAAAAGCGACTATTACGAGGGCACGGGCGCAATGTGCAACGCCATTTCCGCCGCCACCACCAACGGGCTGGTGACCGTCGTGCAAGGCGCCGACGTGGTTTTGCCGAAAGGAAGGAAAGTGTACGTGGTGTTCTCCGACAAGCGCGTGAGGGTTATTGACGCGGAGTAGCTTAGGCGCAATACCGTTATTTATATTTCTATACATGATGATTTATCTTTCTTAATTAATGGCTTGGCGATATGATTAATCAATCATTTACCTTCATAGTATTTGTTTGCATTACGCAACCTCATATAGTCTGGCGCTTTGACGCATAAGCGAACGCATCATGAATGCCCTCGTCGCCTATCACGGCGCTCAACCGATACCCTATGGGAGGACGGAAGTCGTTGACGACAGCGCGTTCATCTTGACGCAGATAGCGCAATATCTTCTCAAGCGGACCGGTACAATACCGACGAAAGAAGACCTTATGTACGTCGCGAATCTGCCGATATTATCGATGGACGATTACATGAAGCATTTTTGCTTTACCGGCGACCCCAACAATCCGGCATATGATTGCACTACCTATAATTTCTACGCCAAATTTTATAACCAATACGGCACATTGCTGAATATACGCTTACATTATTTATATGTTAATGGGTGTGATTCGACGTGGGATGCGCATGTAGGTTTTCTCACTTTTCAACTATATGCAAATATATTGCTGCATTACCAAATACTCCCTACCGTGGAATGCGTCCATGCCATTCGTACCGTTCCGAATTTCTGGAATGCCGTCAATATGCTGACACGCTCTCCGGATTCTTTGCTGTGCGTCACCTCGGAGGACATAACGTGTATTTCATGCCTTGGCTGGACCGCGTTCCGTCCTACGGCGAACTGGTTGATTGCTAATGCCATTCACGTCACTTCCGTAAACGTTGGATTAGGGCATAGGCTCGGTCACAATTTCCTTCCTGCGGCACGCTGCTTGATTGCTAATGCTATTCCCGTCAATTCCGACAACGTTGCATTAAAGGATAGGCTCGGTGACAAGTTCCTTCCTGCGGTGCTATGGCTCAAAGCGAATGGCTGCAATCATCGGGACGCAAGCAATATTGAGTATGTTGCAAAAATTACGCCCGGCATCGCAACCCAACATAGACGCACGCTTATACAACATGGTTTTAGCGCCACTCTAGACAATATTGAAATCGTTAAAGAGCGAATGAAATCGTCATCATCTTATAATTTCAGCGCACTCTTGGCACTCCTTCCACCCAACGTTGTTATTCTCAACGAAATGGATAGTTGGTTGACCCTCTTTAACGAATTCGTTGAAGCGTGCAAGGAGCATAACGCCCCGATTCACTCGACGTTATACGAAACTTGGCTAGAGTTTAATGAGCAAGGTCTGCAGAAATTATTCTTTGACGCTTGTCAAGCGCTCGTTTTGTATAAAATTCCCGCTACCCTCGCGAACCTACGAAAAGTCGCGAACGATATTGGATTGGAAAGGTTTGTCGTAAATGCTGAAAAAATCCGGGAGAACGGCGTAACGCCAAAGATCGAAAGCGGGGAAGACGCCGTTGAATGTCTAGAAGGCGCCTTCTCTCCGCTCTCCATAGAGACTAAGCCGCCAACGGAGTGAATGACGTTTTCCTTTCCGTATTTTCTTTATACTCCATTGTATCGTCCCCATAGGCGCCGCAGGCCGGTCGCTTCTTGAGCAGGTCTCAAACGTTCGTCCGATTGCCAAGAATATCATATCTGTCCGTCTCGAAAAAAAAGGCAATAAAAAATATTCCTGTCATTAGCGCATCCATCTGACGGCGACGATAGCGGTGAGAAAATTCGCCGCCGCCATTCCCGCAAAAGCGCCTTCGTGGCCAGCGTAGTATTTTCCCAGGCAGGCGAGCGGCCAGAGCAGAACGGCGCAGCGCAGCGCATAGAGGCCGAGCGCCGGGCCGGGCCGTCGTGCGGCGTTTAAGAAGGACGACGAGCAAATGCACGCCCCCACCGCGCCCACGCCGAGCGAGCCGATACACAAATAGTCTCGCGCCGCTTGGGTAATATTTTCGTTTGGCGCCATGTGCGGCATAAGCAGCCACGCGCAGAGCCATAGCAGCGCCAATATCGCGCCGCCCGCCCAAAACGACGCCTTAAGGAAGGTGCGCCGCAGCGTAGCAAGCCCGTCGACGTCGTTCGCGCCGAATTTTCGCGCCGCGTCGATGTTCACGGCAACGGATAATCCCATAAAAAACACCAGCGCCAGCGTTTCGACGCGCATCGCTAGCCCATACCCGGCCACCGCCGCGCCCCCGACGCCCCTTCCCAGCAGGGAGGTGACGAATAACTGCGCGAGCGGAGGGAATAATTGCGACGTCATGGCGGGGAAACCGACGAAAAACACGTCCCGGACGTCGCGAAGGCGCGTGCCGAACGCCTTGTCGGGTTTCGGCAACGCAACGCGCGCCGCCGCCAGCGCCCATAAGCACCCGACCATCAGCGCAAACGCCGTCGCCAGCGCGGCCCCTTGCACGCCGTGGCCGGGGATCGGGCCCCATCCGAAAATAAACAGCGGGTCGGCGACGCCGTTAATCAGCGCGGCGACGCCCATCGCGCGGGCGGGCGTCGCGGTGTTTTCGCAGCCGCGCAACACGGCGTTGGCCAGCGTCATGCCGGCAAGCGCCGGCACGCAGAGCGAATACCAGGGGACCATAAAATCCGAGAGATAGCCCATATGCCGTTCTTGCGCTCCCAGCGCGGAGAATAGCGGGCCGATGGAGACAATTCCCGCCCACGCCAGCAATGCGGAAAGCGCGACCGCCATCAATACGACGTTGCGTGCCGCGCGCGAGGCCCGCGCCCGTCTGCCGGCGCCTAAATAATGGGCGATCGTCACCGTCACGCCCGTTCCCAGTCCCATTAATCCGTGGGAGACGGCGAGCATCACCGGCAGGGCAAAACTGACGGCTTCCAGAGGTTCGCTCCCTAAGAGCGAGATATACCAAATATCCATCGCGCTGAGCGACACGGCGAAGAATATTCCGCCCATCACCGGCCCGCCCAATGCTAGCAAGCGCAGAAACGACGCCTTTTCTTCCAGGGAAAAAACGAGGCGGGAAGCGGCGCGGCGAAAGGAAGGAAAAATCATGGAAAGGGCATGCGCGTCAATGAGGATGCGGGAAAGTCATACGTTAAACCGAAAATGCAGCACGTCGCCGTCTTGCACGACATAGTCCTTTCCTTCGAGGCGAAGTTTCCCGGCCTCTTTCGCGCCTTTTTCTCCCCCGCCGGCGATATAGTCGTCGTAGGCGATGGTTTCGGCGCGGATGAATCCCTTTTCGAAGTCGGTATGAATCACCCCGGCGGCGGCGGGCGCCCTAGAGCCGCTTTTCACCGTCCACGCCCGCGCCTCTTTCGGTCCGACGGTAAAATAGGTGATAAGGTCAAGCAGGCCGTATCCCGCGCGAATGACCCGCGCCAGTCCGGCCTCCTCCAGCCCTAACGCGGAAAGGAATTCTTTTTTCTCTTCGTCGGAATCGAGCGCCGCGATTTCCTCTTCGGCCTTTGCGCAAATGCGCACGCATTTCGCCCCGCGCCTCTCGGCCAGCGCCTCCACCTTGGCGGTGTGGGCGTTTCCGCCGCCAACGTCGCGTTCGCTCACGTTGCAAATATACATAAGCGGCTTCGAGGTGATCAGCCCCAGGCTTTTGAACAGCGCCGCCTCTTCCGGCGCGCGTTCGGCGGTCGAAGCGGGAAGGCCGGCCGCAAGTTGCGCGTGGACGCGCTCGAGCAGCGACAACAAGGCTTTAGATTCCTTGTCTCCGGACTTGGCTTTTTTTTCGCATCCGGCGACGCGTTTTTCCGTCGACGCCAAATCGGAGAGCATAAGCTCCGTTTCGATGATCTCAACGTCGCGAAGCGGATCGACGCCGCCTTCCACGTGCGTCACGTCGCCGTCGTCGAAACACCGCACCACGTGGCACACGGCGTCGGTTTCGCGAATATGGCCGAGAAACTTGTTGCCCAGTCCTTCGCCTTCTCCCGCGCCCTTCACGAGTCCGGCGACGTCGACGAAATCCACGGCGGCGGGAATGACCTGTTGCGACTGCGCCAGCGCCGCCAGCGCGTGCAGCCGGGCGTCGGGAACGGGAACGGAGCCTTTGTTCGGCTCAATGGTGCAAAACGGATAGTTCGCCGCCTCCGCCAGCGCCGATTGCGTCAGCGCGTTAAACAAGGTGGATTTGCCGACGTTCGGCAGGCCGACGATGCCGCAGGAAAGCCCCATAATGCCCGTAGTATGTGATGATGGATAAAAAAGCAGACGGGCAAACTATAGAGGGGGCGGCGCAATAAATCAATCGTCGCGACGGCGGAACGAAATGAAGCAAGGAAGAAAACGGCGCGCGCGTCGCTTTTTCCCTTACCCCTTTATTTTCGCGCACACGACGTTGCGCTTTATTTTTTTATTTTCTATTTAGCGACGAACCCGCGCCGCAAGGAGTAAAGGCAAACCGCACTAGAAGGATCCCGGAGGAGAAGCGTAGGTATCACATATCGTCCGGAAGGTGGCGACGATGGTTCCGTTTGTCGTATCAAAGACGTACCATCCGCTGATCGTCGATGCGTTTGGGTCGGAAGATGGCTCTTCTTGCGATATTTCTTGGATCGTGTAACCAAACGCTGGATACATGAGGTAAAGTAGACGCCCGGTCTGATCATAGGCACAAATATCGTCGTCAGTTGCTGTTGATGGTTGCATTGAAGTGAGTAACGTAACTACGTTATTATTTCCGGACATCACGTCATAATTATTTTCTTTGCTCTTCTTGACGTAATAGTTCGTGCTATGCGCTTCGATCATGGCAACTATTTCGTTGCCTATCGTTACGTTCATCGATTGAGGGAAATGACGTTTCGTAAGCGTAGCGATACGTGCCTGCTCTGCTAAGGCAAAAGAAGCTTTTGCCTTAGCATGTGCATCCGGATTAGCGAAAGCACCTCTGACGTCTAACTCTATTGATTTGTGTGCAATCATATCCTCCTCGTTCGGAAGACGTTCGGAAGGCCATGTTTGTTCCGTGGCGGAACCTTCAATCCAATACCACGTGCTGAACGAGACAAGGTAATATGTAAGAGGCGCAATCAAAAGGAAGAACGTCATTGTGCTGTAGTTTATTCCAAGAAGGGAAAAAACCGCTATGGAGACGATACAAGCGAAGACAAAAAAATACCATGACGCCATAAAAAAACGCTTGTGCATAAGAGAGAGAAAGCAATCCGCGAAGTGGCGGACCCAAGGAGTGGCGCATAGCACGATAGATCCGACATAGACGATGCAGAACACGATATTAAGTGTCCATGCGCCGAGCACGAAGAGGCGAAAGTTTTCTTGCGAAATATCGAATTTGCCATTGATGGTGACCAAATGTCCGATAAATATGCCAAGAGCGACGATCATTCCGGCATAAGAGAGGATGACTCTTCTGATACTTATCAACTTTGTGCGGTTAAACGCCATGGCGAATCCAAATTCGGGTAAGGTGCGCGTCCACCAATGTTCGGCAGGGTCTACACGAACGGAGAGAAAAGAGAGCCACCCCATGACGAGACGATCGGCAGGAGACGGAAGGATACAAACGTGTCGAGGCGTAAGTGGGCGAGCGGGTTAGCGGAGGTAAGGGTTTGCGACGGCGTGAAGCGGTGCGAAGGTAAGAAGTGTTACAATAATTATTATAGGCGCCGATTGGCGAATATCAGAAATAGTTTTTTGCAAAACGTCATAAAAGCGTGAAATTTTTACGGAACAAAACGGCAATCGGTACCCAAGGAAAGCGCATACCGCCTAAATCGGCATACGGAAAATTTCCTGCAACGCCGACACCAAGCGATCGCGGACGGCGACGATGGCGCGCAATTTTTGCTCGGCGTCGCTCAGCGTCGCCACCAGGTCTGAGGCGTCTATGGCGTCTGCGGCGGAGGCGAACGATCCGCGTTCCGCTCCGCGCAGGGAGGACTCCCCCTCGCGCGCGACGTTTTCCAATATGTCCGCGAAGGACAAACCGCCTTTCGGCGAGGCGCTCGGCCCGGCGTTTATCGACGCCGTGGCTTTGCTCACCGCTTCGTACACGGCGGAGGCGCCGCCGGCGACGGGAAAGGGCATGGAACGGACTCCTTTTTACCTTAATAAATCTATCGTTCTCGTATACATGGTGCGCGAGGCTTCAAGCGCGGTCATGTTCGCCTCGTAGCTGCGCTCCGCCTCGCGTATGTCGGCGGACTCTATTTCGGAATCAACGTTCGGGTAGAGCACGTAACCTTCCGTATTGGCGGCCGGATGCGAGGGGTCGAATCTGGGTTCTAGCGGAGAGACGTAGTCTCGGTCAATTTTTTTGACGACGACGAGGGTCGCGTCCGTTTTCGGGTCGTATTTTTCTCCGAAAAAAATGCGTTTGCGGCGATACGGCTCTCCCGCAGGAGTAAGCGCCACGGATTCGGCGTTGGCGACGTTTTGGGAGGCGACGTTGATGCGCGCGGATTGCGCCTTAAGCCCTGCCGCCGATTGCGCCATGGCCGACTCCAATCCTCCCGCCCCCGCGTGCGGAGGCGTCGCCGCCAAGACGCATAACATAAACGCCCATATCGTTCTCACGGCGAACCTCCGATCGCGATTTTATTCAACTCGCGCAATTTTCGCATGACGGCAACCGTTTCTTGTTGCTCGCGCGCGTTTTCTCCCAGCAGCAGCGACTCGCGTTCGGGCGACACGTTATTGCCGTTTGGCTTGAAGTCTTCCGCGTCCTTGTCTGCGTAAACCCGGGAATCGTATGCAGGTTTCATGCGTAAATGCGCGACATGCGTGCGCGCGAGCGTCGGCAAAGGCACGCGGCTTCGCCGGGCCGTTCTTTCGGAAAAGCTTTCCATCGTCATCGTTCTATATTTCGGCGTGTCGGCGTTGGCCAGATTGCGCGCATACACCGTTTGGCGCTCCCCTAAATGTTTCAGTTTCTCCGCCAGCAGCGTTTCAAGCGGACTCGATCCGGAGACGGCAGGCCGGGGCGCCGCGGTCGCAAACAGCGCGGCGAGGAAAGAGAGCGGCAATAAGGCGAGGCGCGAATTCATATTTCTATAGGTAACGTCGAACGCCTTAATTTTCGGTAAATTTTTCGCAGGCGCGCCATGCGTTTAAACAAAAATTAAGGCTTAAACCGTACTATTTATCTGTGGCGAAGTTTTTGAGTGCTTTCTTGCGTCGTTATGCTTTCCATCGAGAGTTTCCGTCGTTTTCGTTTTTATGCCGGCGCCTTGGCGGGCGCGGCCTTCGCCATAGGAACGGCATTGTCCTTTTTTTACGCGAAATACGCGCAAGACGCCAATTCCGCGCGGATGCAACAAACGGCTCGCGACAACGTCGAGAAGGTAACGGCGGAGCTAAATGATTTCATTGCGCAAAAGACGTCGCAATTGCAAGACATATCCGGGCAATGGACGCGCCTGGACGCCGACGACTACGACGCGTGGCGACAAAAAGCCCAAAAAACGCTGGACCCGTCGTCCGGATTGCGGGCGATGGAATGGGCGGACAAAAGTTTTCACGTTCGTTGGGCGGAACCCGAAAAAGAAAACCAAAACGTGTTGGGGATGTCCATTATTTTTGACGACGCAAGGGAAAAAGCCCTGGAAAGCGCGGGGCAGCGCCGCACGCCGACCCTTACCCCGCCGCTTGATTTGGTGCAGGGCTATAAAGGCATGATTTTATATATGCCGATCTATGTGTTTAATCAGTTTAACGGATTCGTCATTGCCATATTCGACATAAAAAAACTTGCCGAAACCGTGGTGGCCAAGCGCTTCGACGCCAATTACCGCGTGGATGCGTTTATTGACGACGATCTGTTTTATACGGCCTATTTCAACCAAAAACTTCAAACGGAAACTCCGCCCCTCACTGTTGATCCCGCCTATAACTTAACGAGCGAAACGCAGATTCACCAACGGCGTTGGTCTTTTCGCGCGTCACCAACGGACGAATATTTCCGCCGAGAGCGCTACGTTAAGCCCATGCTCACATTCCTTAGCGGCTTGGCCGCGTCAACGGTCGTGGCGCTTCTATGCCATGTGGGAGTGAACCTTATCAAAAGGTCGCTACAGTCGCGGGCAGCGGCGGAGAAGAAGCGTTAATTTCGCTTCTTCTCCGCGCCCCCCGTGAGCATCCGTTCGTTAAAACGCGCTGGCGGCGTTTTTATTGCGGAAGCGACGCGCTCCGTCGGGCTTTGACGCGTCGTCTTTTTTAAATCCGCCCTTTGAAAACCCTTCCTTCTTCTCAAATCGATCGAAGCTTTTAGCGGGACGATCGCCGAAAGCGTCGCCTCGGGGCGACTGATGGCCGTCGTTTTGGCGTCGCGGACCTTTATTGCCTTGGGGGCGTTTTACGTCAGAAAAAAAAGCGTCCGATCCTTTGTTATTGTCGCGACGTTCTTCGTTAAAGCGATTGCCGCGTCGCTCGTCGTTTTGCCGTCCTTCGTCTTTGAAACGGTCGTTGCGACGCTCTCCGTTATGCGATCCGCCCTCGCCTTTAAATCGGGAATGGGCTCCCGCGTCGTCGCCGAAACGGTTTGCGCCGCGACGGTTTCCGGTGTGTTCGCCGCTATACCGTTCTTCGCCGTTAAAACGATCGTTTCGACGTTCGCCGCTAAACCGCCCGTTGCCTCGGGAGTCGTCGCCGAAACGGTCGCCGCGACGATTTTCTTCTCCCTGCCGTTCGCTTCCCGCATTTCTTGGCGCCTTGTCTTCGCGGCGCGGAGCGTAAGGGCGGGATTCGTTGCGATTGCCGTCGCTTTCGGAAAATCCGCGACGATTGCCGTTACCTCCGCGACGAGAGAAGCCGCCCCTTCCTTTAGGCGATCCTTGTTTCATGCGCGCCGCCTTACGCGCCTTCGCCTCTTCCGGATTCAACAAATCGTCGATGGCCTGCCATTTTAAGCGGTCTTCGTGCGAGACGAAGCTAACGGCCTCTCCGTGCGCGCCGGCACGGGCGGTTCGTCCGATGCGGTGGATGTAATCTTCGGGCGCCTGCGGCAAATCGTAGTTGATGACGTGCTCGATGTGGGGAATGTCCAGTCCTCGCGCCGCCACGTCGGTGGCCACCATGATGCGATATTTATTGTTGCGGAAGGCGCGGATGATGCGATCGCGCTTGTTTTGCTGCAAGTCGCCGTGAATCGCCTCCGCGTCGTGGCCGGCGCCGCGCAGGCGGTGCGCCATTTTATCCGCGCCGTATTTTGTTTTCACGAAAACAATGATCGAACCGGTGCGCTTGTCGAGCTGCTCAAGAAGCAGATCGTATTTTTCCGCCTCAGACACGTTGATCGTCTCTTGCTTCACGTTTTGGGCGGGGGCGTTGGCGTCGCCTACGGCAATACGCACCGGATCCTTTAAGTAGTTTTTCGACATGCGCACGATCTCATCGGGCAACGTCGCCGAAAACATGAGCGTTTGGCGCTGGGCGGGAACGTATTTTAAAATGGCGTCGATCTGTACGCCAAATCCCATGTCGAGCATGCGGTCCGTTTCGTCCAACACCAAGAAACCGGCGTCGTGCAGCATGAGGTTGCCGCGCGTCAAATGGTCGTTAATGCGCCCCGGCGTGCCGACGATGATGCGCGGGCGCTCGCGCAGCTGGGCGATCTGCTTTGGCATAGACTCGCCGCCGATCAGCAGCGCCGCTTTAATCAGGCTTTTCGCTCCGAGCATTTTATGGATGATGGAAATAACTTGCACCGCCAACTCGCGCGTAGGGGTGAGAACCAGCGCCGATCCGCGCGGATTGGCGAGCAGCTTCGCTACGAGGGGAATGGCGAAGGCGCCGGTTTTGCCCGTTCCGGTTTGCGCCGAACCTAGAATGTCGCGCCCCGCCAACGCTTCCGGAATGGCTTGGCGTTGAATGGGCGTGGGCGAGGAATATTCCATTTTCTCCAACGCTTCCGCCAGTTTTTTCGGCAAATCGAAGGAGGAGAAAAGCGTTGCTTCGGAAGAATCGTCCGACGACGAAACGCTCTCGTCGTCAACGGGCGACGCATTAAGGGAAAGAATCTCGGTGGCGTCATGATGTGACATAAAAATATAAACCTTTGGTTTGCGCTTTGTATACGGTTAAGCGTCATCATAAAAAACAATAAAAAGCGAAATGTCGCAAAGGGGTGAGCGCGAATCGCCGACGTGGGGAGTTTAAAAAAGCGAAAAGGCCATAGACTTTTTCATAAACAGCGACTAAGCACGATAAAGCGTATAAAAAAATGCGCCTCGCACTTGTCGAGCAACATAACCATACGCCGGAACGTTTTGGGCGAATGTTATGTTAATCTCATAAAGGCATCGCCTAACGGAAACATTAACGGTGTGAAAACCCTGAAGATAAAAAACCAATGGAATGGCTTTTTCCGGAATGCAGCAAGATTTGCAACGGTATTAATGAATAAGTGTCGCTAATTAACGCCAATATTGTGTTAAAGAAATTTTCTTTAAACTCTGAGAGCTAAATATATATTAAAAAACCTTAATGTCAAGCTCTTTTGAGTTATTAACTCGCTAATTTATGACATTCCGCCCCGATCCGTTTCCGCTTATACTACGCTCTACGGGAATAAGGGAAATATCGCCGATTTCCTCCCATATGCGCGGATTTGTCTTCGCTTCGGCCCGGGCAAGAAGCTCCCAATCCTCCGGATCGGCGATAAAGCCAATAAATACCGTATCCCTACGGCACCGCCACAATAGCCTGCGCATCGCTAATCAGCCCCCGCCAGTCGGTGACGGGCGAGCCGCCGAAGCCGAGGCCGATTTTTTCGCCCGCGCGCTTAAACTTGTTCGGCGTGGTTTGGTTGGGCGGGTAGTAGCCGATTTCGGGTTTGAAGCCGATCACCTTAATGTTGAAGAATTTCGCGATCTCTTTCATAAAGGCGGCGTCCTGGCCGGAGTGGCAGGCATAGAGCACGAACACGGCGCCTTCCGCGAATTTCTTCTGCACGTCGGCGACGGTGAAGTCGGTTTTGCCTTTGATCGCCTTGGGCGCGGTGAAGAACACGCCGGGCGCGTTGAGCGCCTGCATGCCCGTCTTGTCCATCGCCGTGAGGCTATCGTTCGGGCCGTTCGTGTTCAAGAACACATCGGCGCGTCCGATCGCCCGTTGCTCGATATGGCCGCCGAACGCCACCATGCCTTTATTGGCGTGGGTGAAGAGGTTAATGCGGCTGACGCTGCCGTCGGCTTCTTGCAATATCGCCCCCAGCAAATGCCCCAAGGTCGGCGCGATGGCCACGGTGCCGCCCGGCACCGCGACGAAGTCTTGCGTGCTCGGGCTCCAGCGACCGGCGGTCAGTTCCGCGATCTCCTCCGCATCGGTGATGGAGGGATCCCACTCGAATTCGCCCGCGACGTTCAGCTCTTTCGTCTGAACGTTTTTAGGCTTTCCCCCGCCGCCGGCGGCCTCCAATTCTTCCGCCGTCAATCCGTTGTCCGCAAAGTCCAACACGCTGCGCATGAGCGAGGAACGCGGCTCCGCGTCGCCCCACGTGGCCGCCAGCGCCGCCGGGTTCTGCGAATAACCGGAGGGGTTATAGGCCGCCGTCATTATCCCTGAGTCGCTAAAGCCGCCGCCGCCGCCGGAGGAGCTTCCCGAAGGCGCAACCGGAGCCGCGCCGCCTTTAGAGTCGCCTCCGGAAGGCGCGGAGGGCGTTTTCGCCGGCGCCTTGTCGAAATAGTTGATCTTCGCGCCGTCCTGCGAGTGGCTGCCTCCGCCGCTCACGCCCTTGCCTCCGCCGGCCGCGCCGCCGGTGTAAGCCGACGCCGCCGTCTGCGCGAGGCTGGATATCATCTCCGCCGCGATGCGCTGGCGTTCGGTGTTGGCCTTCAGCAAATTGTTCATGTTCTCGCCGGCTTGCTGCCCCGCCGTGGAGGCGCCCGCCGACGTCGCTTGCAGCGCCGCCTGCGCCAGTCCGATGGTGGCTTGCAGCCCGCTCATGTCGCGGAACATGTTGCCGTTCTGGATCGCCGCCAGCACCGCCGCCGTTCCCGACGGGTCGGGCAGGCTGCTTGGCTGCGTGATGTTGATGATCGGGTTGCTGAGCTGGCCGGGTTTGACGTCCTCGTTCGTCGCGCGGCTGCCGGTCTGGATCGCCGCGATCTCGGTAGGCTGTAAGGGGATGGGCGAATCTTGCCAGTTCCAAAAGCGGGTGATGTCCAGCTTCTCGGCGCAGTTGGAGCGCCCAAGCACCGCTTCGGCGAACGTGCCTCCGGAGGGAAGCGGCACGATCTCTTCCTTCGCGCTGCCAAGGCGTATGCCGTGGTCTTCCAGCCACCCCGCCCATTGTTCGTCGGCGGAAGAATCGGTGTTCATCTTAAAGGCGAGGTAGTTGCCGATATAGCGGATGGGCTTCGGCTCCACCACTTGCGCCACCGGCACGAGCTTTCCGCCGATTTCCACGCCGTAGCCGGAGAGGAGCAGCGCGATTTGCGTGGAATCCAGCGCACGGAACACCGCCTGGCTGTAATACATGCGGTTGTCGTTCAAATGCTGCTTCAGGTTGGCGTTGACGCCGCCCGGCTTGACGCGCACCAGCTTGGTTTCTTCGGTGGAAATGCCGCCGTGCACCGTCACGGTCGGCAATTCTAGCGGAAAGCGCACGCCGTTGCGGTTTAGCGTGAGCGTCACCGCCACGGTGAGGTTGCGCTCGGGGTTGTGTCCTTTAATGCCGATGCGGGTCAAGTCGCTCATATGCACCGGATTGTCGGACGAGGCCACCGTCGTCGCGCTGCCGCTTTGCTTGTGGTAGACGACGGAAAGCGCCGTGTTGCCCGCGCCGGCAATGACGCTGCCTTCGATCGACACGTCCGTCGGCAGATAGATGGCGTTGCTGTTTTTTCGCAAAATGCCGCGATTCAGCAAGCCGGAGATGCGCGCCGTTTGGTCGGACGTCCACAAATAATCGTTTATCTGCTGGAACACCGGCATCGCGCTCGAAAGCTGCACCGGCGAGGCCATCATCGCCGCCGTCATCAGCATCGGCTTTTCGGCGTTCGGCGCTGTAGAGGCCGGCTTGTCCTCTTTGTCCTTGGCCGCGTCGCTCGCCTTGGCGCCGACCGCCGACTGCAAGCCGGCGGCGTTCATCACCTCCGGCTTCATCACGAAAGCGTTTTGCAGGAAGATGCTTAAAGGGCTGCCGAGTACGGTGAAATGCGCGTCCTTGTCGGGCGAAATTTCGAGCACATCAAGGTTTTGCAACGCCTCGCGAATGGCGTAGGTAAGCGCTTTGCGTGCTAAGATGTTCTGAAAGCGGCGAATCAGCGTATCGTTATTGAAGTCGATAAGCTGGACGGGAATGAACACCACCTTATCGGCCTTCACGATCGCCGTTTCGATGCGGTAAATCTGCACCACTTCATAATATTGAATCGTGAGCGCGTGCATGTGGTTGTAGTTGGCGAGCACGCGCGTGCTGACGCCTTCATGCTCCGATTGCGCCACTTCCTTCACCACCGACGCGCGGCGGTTGCGGCTGCTATGCGCGTGCTGGTGCGTGCGGTCGTTCACGTTCTGCATCATCGTGCTGCCGATATCGCGATGCCCGAACGAGGTGGAGTAGCTGTCGGCGTGCGACGACGTATCCGCCTCGCTGCTGGTGTGGCCGATGGAGCCGCTCGGACCGCCGAACAATCCGCCCAGCGGCGCAGACATTTCGGCGGCGGACGAGGTGCCGGACTGCGACGAATGGCTATTGCTGTTTGATTGGGAGAATCCGCTTTGCGACTCGTTCGCCACCGCCTGCGTCACTTCGTTGATGGAGCGGTTATGCGAGGCGTCGTTGGTGAGGTCGTCGGTCTCGGAAATGACTTCCGTCTCGCCGGCTCGACTTTTGCGCGACCAGTCGATGACGGCGACGCGGGTGCTTTCGCCCGGCGCAAGCGAGGTGCTGTGCAGCAATTGCCCCAGCGTCACGCCTTGCGCGTACCAGGACTGGTTGAGCGTCAGCAATGCGCCATAGGCGATTTTCTTAAAGCCGGCGTCGCCTAAGGCGAGTTTGGTGACGTCCAGCGGCTTGAAGTTCGGGCTGGCCACGTCGACGATGGTATCTCCGCGCCCTAATTTAATTTCGTCCATCAATAGCGTGGTGTATTGCACGCGCTCCGTGGGGTATTCCCCCGTTTTCGGGATCAAATCGGCGGGACGTTCCGGATCGAACCCCTCGACGTTTTCGGGGAAGAAGAGCGCCTCTAAAATTTTCGCGGCGGCGCGATAGGGAGGGTAGAGCGCCATGTCGCGGACGGTCTGCACGTCCAGCGCGTCTTTGACTGCGTCCGCATGTTCTTCCGGCACCGATTGCAGGGCGTTTATCCCAAGATATTGCAGCTCGTCCACCTTCACCCCGGCGGTGACGGACTCGCGCACCAGATCCGCCGTCGCGGCGCCGTGTTGGCGAAGGGCGTCGCCGACTTCCGTCCCCGCGCGCAGCAGCTTCGTCGCGGCGTCGAACGCGGCGGAGGTGCCGAAATCGAACACCGTGTCTATTTCGAGAAGCTCTAACGCCTCTGCCGCTTTGGGGCTTACGCCAAGCAATACGTGGGGGGATTTGTTCAGCAACTCGCGCAGCGGCAGGTTACGATATTCGGTGCGGACCAAGGTCAATAATTCGGCGGCCGTTCCCACGTTGGCGGGCATATCCTTCTCCTCAAGAAAAAATGAAATTCAATTGCAATTACCATGAAAAAACGCAATCGACAAGGGAGAAAAATCAAGAAAAATTGATTTTTTCTTTTTTAAAGAAACTATCCAACTTAAAATGATCAAATGCGCCGTTGTTGCGAGCGAAGGCTTCCGGTTTGTCCGGGGACAAGCCGTGGTCGCAATGCAGCAATCCATCTCGGCGTGAATTGTTTCGTCGCTTCATGAGAGAATTGGCTGTACTTATTTGTTGGAAGGGCAGTTAACGTTGTTGCACCAAGATATTTCGTTGTTGTACGTGACGATAATTCCCATATCGCAACCCCACACATTACAATGGTTGGCAGTGTTAGTACACGTTCCTTTCTCATTTACCGTTCCGTTGCAATCATTTCGGACGCAAGACGTGGAGGAGGGGGGAGATGGCATCGTGAAAATAACGTGGGCGCTTTATGCAAAAAGCCTATCCTTATGAAATAAGGTCTAACAAGAATGCCTGAAAACAAGAGGTAATTTATAAAGGGCTATTACCGGAAAAACTTGCAATCGGAAAGAGAAGAAATGCAAAAAGCTTAAGGGTTTTTTATTATTTTCGTTTTCGCCCACTTCATCCGCACCATTCAAGCGGAGCGTCGTCGGTTTAAAAAATAACCGCATTCGGTCATTACGGCCTGAAGCCTTACGTCGTGAGGTTCGTGCGGCAAGGCAAAGGGGTAGCGCTGGCTTTCAAACGCTACGCCGATTGCCGTCGCTTTCGGTAAGGCCACAAGGGCGCGGTCGTAAAAGCCTTTTCCATAGCCAAGCCGCCCTCCTTCGTCGTCGAAGGCGACGAGCGGACACAACACGACGTCCGGAACGCATAAGGGCGCGCAACTATCTTTTGCCGGGAAACCGTTTATGCGCATGATTTCACCCTCTTTTTCATAGAGGCGAAAAGAGGGGAAGCCGCTATCGTCAAGCGACGGCAACGCAAACATGCGGTTCGGCAAGGCGTTCGCAAGGTCCGATATGTCCGCCTCGCCGCGCATGGGCAGGTAAAATGCGACGATTCCGGAGGTTTTTCGTAAAAAATCTATCGCAACCTTTCGTATGGCGACGCTTTTTTCAAGGCGTTCTCTAATGGGAACGGCGTTGCGCCGCGCCAGAAAAAAAGCGCGCAAGGCGGGTTTGTCGGGTGAGGAGGGAAAATTTTCATCCATATCGTCCATGCCCGATAATTACGGCATTAACGTTTTTGCGCGAGCCGAGCCAAGGCACGGCCAAGCGCGCCTCCGACGACAAGGGCGTCGGCAATCCGCTTGTCGAGAAAGCGATTGGTATTGGCATGTTCCAAGGAAGCGTCGTTCAACCAATATATAATCGTCGCCGCCAACACGGCGGATAAAATCGCTCGCTTGGAATAATGGTTGAAATCGGTCGCGCGATCGCCGCACAGGCGCCAGACGGCGTCGGCAATTCCCCACTGGCGCAGCGTTGCGGACGCGATGCGCCCGCGCGCCATATGTGCGACCACGACCCGGCGCACCGCTTTTTTACCCCCTTTGCACGACTCGGCGGCGTTTATCCACTCCAGGACGGCGGCGCGAATTTTCTCGCGGACGGGCAATCGGTCAAAGTCGGAAATACGACCGACCCGACGCGCCATTTCTTCTTGCAGCCAACGAAAAAAGAAGCGTTGCCGCAATTCCGGAGTGTGTCCGATGGCGCGTCTGACGTCAAATTCGGTTGTTCCCAAGTTTGCCGCCGCGTGGTTCAGCACGTCCTCTCCCCATCCCCTTTCGCCCGCGAATCGAACGTATGCGAAAAGGGCTTCCTCGCCGTCCGTCGTCACCGTCATAGCGGCGCCGTTTTTTCGGTCGATTCGGGAGCGGATTTGACGGCGACTTTCGTTGGCGGGCGAATAAAATGAACGTCGGTTTGCGTAAAGGGAATGGTGATTCCCTCTTTGTCAAAAGCGTTTTTAATGGCTTCCATGTTATCGAAGAACACGCCCCAATAGTCGGCGTTATTTACCCATAGCCTTACGCTTAGGTTAACGCTGCTTGCGCCGAGTTCCGCCAGCAGGACGACGGGCGCCGGCTCCGACAACACGCGCTTGTCTTTCGCCAGCACGTCTAATATCGCCTTGCGGGCAAGGGCGACGTCCTCGGTATAGGCGACGCCGAATTTAAGCTCGACGCGGCGATGCGGCTCCATCGTATAATTGATGACGGCGTCGGAGGTCAGCTTGGCGTTCGGGACGATGATGGTTTTTTTGTCGACGCTATGCAAGGTGGCGGTAAATATGGAAATGTCGCGCACCTCGCCGCTAATGCTGCCGCATTCTATCCAGTCGCCCACTTTAAAGGGCCGAAAAACGATGATGAGCACGCCCGAGGCGAAGTTCGATAACGAGCCTTGCAAGGCAAGCCCCACCGCCAGGCCGGCGGCGGCTACGGCGGCGGCGAACGTTGCCGTTTCTATGCCGAGTTGCCCCAGCGCGGCGATAACGATGAAGGCGAGAAGGACGAAATACAGAATGTTGCAAATAAATCCCGCCAAGGTGGCGTCGATGCGGCTTTTGACGAAAGAGCGCCTTAGCACGTTAACGATTTTTTTCGCCACCCACTTTCCGATGAAAAATATAGCGGCGGCGGCCACCAGCCGTATGGCGTAATATCCCAAAAGCGGCGCAAGGCTTTCGGCCCGTAGCGTCATATATTGCATGGCGTCGTTCATGGCGGTCGATCCTATAGCGCGTCACTCAATTCACGCATCATAGAAACGAAACGTCGCGTTTTCAAGGCGAAATAGCATGATTTTATGTTTTTACACGGATCGAGCGGATACGAAAAATCTAAAAAAACTTGCTTTTTTGAGAAAATCTATCATAATATTCCGTAATATCGGAAGTATTTTTGATAGAAAGTAGTTTAAGGGCGCTTCGGTGTCGACAGTATCTTCGCACTTGGTTTTATTGGCGGAAAAGCGTCTCCTGCATTTTATTCAGGTGGCGCGCTATTCCCGAACGTTGCAATCGGACCTTCGTTCGCATCGCGAGTTTTCTTGTCCGTGGGGAGGGTACGGCGTCCTTGAGTCCGGATGGCTGCTTCCTCAATGCCTTCCGTACAAAATCAAGCGCTTATACGTTGATCCGGGGCAAGCGTGCTCCTTGCAGCTTCATGCGCATCGGCATGAGATATGGCATATGGAAATCGGCGTTTCCTCCGTCACGATAAAAGATAAAACGCAAGACTTTCGCCAAGGGCAAAATCTTCTCGTACCTAAGGGGCTTGCCCATCGCATTCGCAACGAAACGCAGACAACCGTTTGCGTTTTAGAAATTCAATTCGGAGAAGTTCTTGACGAGGAGGACGTCATGCGGCTGGAAGACGATTACGGCAGGGCCGAGGGAAGCGCGCAAATTTCCGCATAGTTAAATAGGATTTACGCAGTGCGTAGATTTTTATCGCAGAAAGCGCCGAAAAGATGCGTGCTGCGTAAGTTCTATTAAAATTAGACCTTGCATATCCTCCCTGTGTAACGGGCGCCTGCGTTGTCATGCCCATTTTTAATCCTGACGTATGGAGGATATCTGTAGGTTAGCGTATTATGCCGCGAACATACCGCATTATGCAAGGGATACAAGGCAAAAACATGAATTAACGCATTAACCACTTTCCTCCTTCGTCATTCCCGCGAAAGCGGGAATCCAGCATTTTTTAAACTTGCGCGCGAAGCGCGCTCTTGTTTTAAAGAAAAAATGAGCGTGCTACGCACGCAAATTTTGTTTTTTGCCTAGATTCCCGCTTTCGCGGGAAT
>JBEVNR010000016.1:0-101112 GCA_040507985.1 Rickettsiales bacterium
CGAGGAGCAGGCGCGCCAAACCGGCGAAATGCTTCAAATCCTCAACCGCGTCATGACCCACCTCGAAAACCTCTCCCGCCCCGAAAAGAACGCCGAGGCCGCGCCGCCGAGGAAAAAAAGAAAGTCCGCGTGAGGATAAGAACAAGTAAATCTCGAATCAATCCAGCAAGATGGTGGGCGCTAAGCGTGTCGAAAGATTAAAAATCGATTTTTCTTTTTTTAATAAAAATCAGTACGCTGATTATTACCGGACGACCTGCGCCGCGCGAATATGTGTGACGACTAAGAAGATGAAACGCCCAATAACTTTTCCAGTTCCTGCGCCGCCATACTACAAAACTCCTGTGCCGTGGAAGCCTTCACCACGCATTCTTTTTTCAGCGCAGCTCCGATATGGACGATAAGCGCCGGTTCCGTGACGGAATTTTCCGCTAAGGTGCGAGCGGCGTAATCTTGGTGCGTGTTCCATTGCTCAAAAAACAAGGCGTTTTCAGGTTTGGATACATTATCGACGTCGATAGGTCGGCCGATATAGAGACGGACTTCCGTCTTCTCGCTCTCCGTTTTGTTGTTTGGAACGGAGACATGGCGGTGGATGAGTTGCACGGTCGGAGCATTTTTGCTTAGATCATACGTACTTAACGAACTTTCGTTAGGGGAATGTAAGGGTAACGCATATTGTCCGGCAATGTACTGCCATACGGTGTTGTGTAATACAAAACCAGAAACGACGGCTTGCATCATTAATTTTTTCTGTTTGCCGGCGCTTACGTCAAAGCATAAGAGTTGCTTTCTTGTTCCGTAGCTTCCGTCGTATCGGCGGCTGGAATAATCGGTCTCGCACGTCCAGTTAGGCAGACTCGGTTTTGACGTTTGGGGACGCGGAAACCCTCCTCTTTGAGGCGGAAACCCTCCTCTTTGAGGCGGACGCCCTCCTCTTTGATGCGAAAACCCTCCTCTTTGAGCATGTTGCCTGTGGTTGCGTGGTGGCATCGTATGTGCGTTTGGCGGAGGGGAAGGGGAACTGATTTTGTTCGGCGAACTTTGAGGATGCCCTTCGTTGGTATTGGATGGCGACGTCGGAATGCCGTTCCGCGTGTTAGGGCGAGGACGCGGAGGCATGCGCCCTTGCGGAACGGACGATTGTCGAGGATCGGATGATGCTGTTGTTGCTAGCAGCGGCATGGAGTAATTGCGTTGATGCGTGCGCATCGCTGCGTCAGGGCTTTGGGGTAAAATATAACCGGAATTTAAGGCTCCCATTAAGAAAGCCTTTCTCTTATTCCTTTCAGCTTGCTCTGCAAAAAAACCCACCAGATATGGATCCTTCGGCAGTCGTCGCGTTGCAGTCGTGCCGCCTTCTGCGGAGGAAGGGGTCGACGAGGTCGCGGACCTTTTTCCGCTTTTGGTTTTTGTTGGACCATTACCGTCCGTTGCCGTTTTAGAATCGGCGCCATCCTTCCCCGCCTTCGTTGTCGTCGGAGAAGCGTTGGACGGCGAATCGGACGTTGCGCTTGCGGAAACGGCCTTTTCTTGGTCGAAGGAAGTTGACGTCGAAGAATCGGCGCCATCCTTTTCATGCTCCGTTTTTGGCGGAGAAGCGGCGTCGTTCGGAGCGTCGACGTTCACTTCTTTTTCATTCGGGGCCGTTTCGGGCGAAGTGTCGGTATCGCTGCCATTCTTTTCATCGCCTTTCTTCAACTTGCCTTGCGATAAAGGTGCGCTTGATTGCGAATTGGGAAGGGAAGTAAGCCGGATCGGCGTTTTTATTGTTGTGGGCTGGAAACCGGTCTTGGGATCGTTAAAATGCACCGGCTCAGGTAACGTAAGGGACGTTGCGTTATTGGCTCCTATCGCTGAGAGATCATGCCGGCTTGGATTTCCGCTTAAAAACGCTCCCATATCCGACACGCCCACGCTTGATTTGGGCGGTTGTGTGGACACGACCATCCCATCTCCCGCCAGCGGCTCCCCTATGGAGGAAAAATGTGTGACTTTTTCACCTGTATTTTCGGCGTTCGCGCCTCCGGGGAAACAGAAGAACCGCCAAAACCCGCCATTATCATCATTATCGTCGCCGCCCATGACGAAAAAATTGCGTCAAAAGTCGGTATTACGTTAAAAGTTGCATAGAGCAGCACTGACTATGGCGAAGCGTCAGAAGGGAAGATAAAATTAAGGATAGAGAGTCGGAATATAAAATTCAACAATCAAAAGACCGCTCGTCGGCAGAATGACTCCAAGGTTTCTTGATTTGTTCGCTCGGCATAAATTTGTGGAAATTTAACCCTTCGCCTGTAGCCTAAAATAGCCGCGCTAAACGGGTCGTTGCGAGGGAAGGCGGAAATTTCGCTCCCTGTCGCCATCGCTCCGCGCGACGAAAGAAGGGCCATGGCTTATGCAAAAAACGTTGCGCACGAAAATAGCTTCTATCGAAAGAGAAATGGACGGCCATACCGCCGCGGTCGCGAAGGGCAGGCAAGAGGTGGAAAAATTGGAGGCGGCGCTAACGCAAGCGCGTATGACGCTACGGGACGAACGCGAAGCGCTGGCGAACATTTCTAAGGAAACCCTGCATTTTGCCTCGTTCGGCGCGGCTTTTTTCGCGGGACAGGAGGAGCGCATCGACGTCTTGCTGCACGCGATGCGCACGCAGGAGGCGCGCATCGAAAATCATTTGGAAGAAATTCGCGGACTGTTCGGCGAAAAGGAAAAATATCGCCTCTTGCTCGAACAAATGCGCGAAAAAGCGAAACATGCCGCAACGCTCAAGGAAGAAATCGAAAGCGACGAACGCATTAGGCAGCGAGAAAGGAGGAAAGTCGAATAAAGATCAGTCTCGCTACTTATATCGCTTCCGCCTCGCAGCGTTGCTTTATACGCACGCAATGCGCTTCGATATAACCATACAGGTCGCCGTCGAAGGCAAAATTGGCCGGAGTGACGAAATCGGCGCGGCAATCGGCGCGCATGTTTCGCAGTTGCGCCTCCCCTTCCTCCCGCGTTTTTTCCGGGTTATACACCAATACCCCCGCTCCCGCGTTGTTGCGCATCATGGCCAAGGCAGGAACGTCGGTCGCGCCGTCGCCGATATAAATCATGTTTCTAAAGGGGAAGGGGTGGCGCTGCACCCGGGTGTTGAGGCGCACCTCCGGGTTGCGAAACACGCCTTTGCTTATCTCGTAAAGCGAACGGGTTTTCGTCGTCTCGTCCATGCAGAACACCGGCACGCTTTCCGGCTCGTCTTCGTGGCCTTCGTCGGCGACGATGACGTATCGGCAACCGAACGTCCACGTGATTAATCCCGGAGGAAAGACTTGTTCAATCAGTTCCTTAAGGCCGGCGCTAATGATGAAATGGCAGATATTTACGCCGACGCGCTTAAAGTCCTCCCTCTCCTCCAGCGCCTTTATGCGCTGAAGGAAGCCTATCGCATTCGGATAAAGCCGAATTTTCGGAAGGATGAACTCCCGAAAGAACTCGGCGTTGAGCGGCACCTTGTTTTTGGCGGCCAGGCGCGACATGGAATACATCCATGCAGGGGCGTGGGCGGCAAGCACGTATTCCCACTTCGAGACGTTTTCCTCGGGATAGCATAGTTTATGGATAACGTCCCAGAACTCTTCGCCCGCGCCTTCCCCGCCCAGCGTTTCAATCACTTTAGTGGTGGAGCATTGGGGCGTGAGGGTGCCGTCGAAGTCCCATACGATGGCGACGTCTGACATGAGCGCGAAACCGTACGCTTAAGCGCGCTTGGCGGATTTTTCCGCGTCGCTACGCTCTTCCTTCTGGCGAAGCCGCCCGGTCGCCGGATCGCGCTTCACCTTCATTTGCAGCACGACGTAAGACGACGTGTCGTAGCTGTACGCGCGAGGGTCGTTGGCGGCGGACTTTGCGGCGGCGGGTGCGGTCATGGCGGCGAACTCACGGTAAACGTTTTTTTCACGATATAATCATACTCTCTTTGCGTGAAAAATCAACCGACGTCGTTGGCGCGACGTAAAAATAATTCCGCAAGCAAAACCAATTTTTTAGAATCCGCTCAAAAATCATTGACAACGGACGGAGGGTTGCGCTAAGGTTCAAATGCGTTGCCTCGTGATTTCATCCGTGAAACGGCTATTGGTCCCGTTTCGTACGCGCCGCCCGATTACTAAATATCAAGCTATGGAAGTTTCATGCCGTTAAAAATTCGTCTCGCCCGCCACGGCGCAAAGAAGAAGCCTTTTTACCGTATTGTCGTCGCCGATAGCCGCGCTCCTCGAAACGGTCGCTTTATTGAGAAAGTTGGCCATTACAATCCGTTGCTATCTTCCGACGACAACGAGCGCATCGTCCTTAACGCCGAACGCATCGCCTATTGGATAAAAAATGGCGCCTTGCCGACCGAGCGCGTCGAAAAATTTCTTGTAAACGCCAATATTATCGAGCTAAGCAAAAAGAAAGCGGCCCTAAACGAAGATCGCAAAAAGCGCGCGGAAGAAATAAAACATAAAGCGGACGCCGACGCGGTATCTGCAAATGCGGCCTAGCGACTGCCCTGATGACGCTAGGCAACGCAGAAACGTTTGACGTAGACGTCGGAAAATTTGGCGCGCCTCACGGCATAAGGGGGTTAATACGGCTTTTTTCCTATACGGAAGATCCGCAAAGCATTTTTACGTACCCTTTATACTGCAAAAAAATGTCTTCGGAAATAAAGATAGCGTGTGAAAACGTCGTGAATAACGCGTTTATCGTACGCGTCGAGGGAATAATGACCAGAGAGGCGGTCGGCTTGTTAACGGGAAACGTTCTTTATACCTTGCGTTCCGCCTTACCCAAAGCTGAAGAAAATAGTTGGTACGTTACCGATATCATCGGCGCCACGCTATACGATAGCGACGGGCAAGCGGTAGGGGAAGTTTTCGCCGTGCATAATTTTGGCGCCGGAGACGTAATCGAAGCGGTTACCGTGAACGGCGAAAAGAAAATGTACCCTTTTTCCATGGATTTCGTTGATAACGTTGACGTATCCGGCAGGCGCGTCGTTCTTAAGGAATTCTTCGTGCAGGAAGACGTATCCTAAATAAGACTTACGCATTAGACCTCTTGCATAACTTAGCTATTGATAAGCCGAATGCTAAGTTATGCAACAGATCTATGGATGGCGGAAGGCTCTGTCGGCTACGTCGCGGCGATAGACCGCGCCTTCCCATTCCACGTCCGCAACGGCCTCATAAGCGGCGTCGCGCGCGGCGCGGACGTCTTTCCCTATGGCCGTTACGCCGAGCACGCGTCCCCCGCACGACACGGTTTCTCCTTTTTCGCCGCGCAAGGTGCCGGCGTGAAACACCGTGACGCCCGGGCGCTTTTGCGCTTTTCCCAATCCCCCGATGACGTCGCCCTTGCGGTACGCGCCGGGGTAGCCCTTGGCGGCCATGACCACGCACACGGCGGTGCCGTCCTTCATGACGGGCGCGTCCGATTCGGTTAACTCCCCTAAGGCGGTTTTGTGCAGCAACGGCAATATGTCCGACTCCATCAGCGCCATCAGCGATTGCGTTTCCGGATCGCCGAAACGCACGTTATACTCCAGCAATACGGGACCTGTCGGCGTTAGCATCAACCCCGCGAATATGACGCCGTCATATCGAAATCCCCGTTCCGCCAACCATGCGACGACGGGGCGCACGAAACGCCGGACGACGTCGCGCTCCGTTTCCTTCGGGCAACACGGGGCCGGGGAATAGGTTCCCATGCCGCCCGTGTTCGGCCCGACGTCGCCGTCGCCGATGCGTTTATGGTCTTGCGCCGCCCCAATGGGAACGACCTTATCTCCGGAGACGAAGGCGAAGAAACTAATCTCCTCGCCGCGCAAAAATTCTTCGATCACAATTTTTTTCCCCGCTTCGGGACCGAAGACGCATTTTTCCATCATGTCGGCAACGGCGGCGACGGCCTCCTGCCGCGTTTCCGCGATGACGACGCCCTTGCCTTGCGCCAACCCATCGGCCTTGACGACGACGGGAAAAACGTCGCACGCGTCTAAATACGCTCGCGCGTCGCCGGGAGAATGAAATACTCTGTACGCCGCCGTTATAATTCCGGCCTCGTCGCACGCGCGTTTCATGAAGGCTTTCGACGTCTCAAGCTGCGCTGCGTTTTTTCCTGCCCCGAAAACCGCAAAACCTTCGGCACGCAGCGCGTCGCTCATTCCGGCGGCCAATGGGGCCTCCGGGCCGATGACGATAAGGTCGACGGCGCGGTTGCGGCAAAAATCAATGACCAAGGGATGGTTTTGTATGTCCATCTCCACGTTTTCGGCAATGTCGTGCGTTCCCGCGTTGCCGGGCGCGACGTAGAGCGCATCGCACAGCGGAGATTGCGCGATTTTCCACGCGAGCGCGTGTTCCCTTCCGCCCGAGCCGACCAGCAATACGCGCATTTCTTCACTCCGTTGCGTTGTTTTCTGCACCATACTTGCGTTATTGCTTGCGGTCAACGCTAAGTCGGCATAGGCGTCAAATCGCTTGCATAAGAACATATTTACGGGTACCGGCCGAACGCACGGACGCTTGCCGCGCCGTCCCATGCCGCCGCCGTTTGCTTAAGCGTCTCTCTCTCTCTCTCTCTCTCTCTCTCTCTCTCTCTCTCTCTCTCCTCCGCAAATTCCAAAAATCTCTCGTCGTCCTTCATCGCGCTGCGGTCGCCCGCCTTATAAAGCGGTTTCAGCTCTCCCGTTTCTTTCAATGTCTTGTTCCGTCCATACACGCAACCGGACGAAACTTCGAACCGATCCGCAACCGATTCCGCAGCTTCTCCCGAGCGATACGACTCTACCACGCGTAGCCGTAAATCCTCCCCGTAGGCTTTCGGCTCCCAAATCCCCTCACATCCTCCTTCCCTATCCCTAAATGATTAATTGTTCCTTAAATCCGCCCCCTT
Organism: Rickettsiales bacterium; assembly: GCA_040507985.1. GTDB lineage: Bacteria > Pseudomonadota > Alphaproteobacteria > Rickettsiales > UBA6187 > JBEVNR01. Next base: position 6,928 of record JBEVNR010000016.1, read on the forward strand.
AACATGACGCTAACCTCTCGCATATGGCTATAATTAAGGGGAAATACTATATAGGTCAAAAACTGTTATTGGATATGTATTGCTGTCGATTGGCATGCAAGCGGTTTGTCGGTTGTATTTTTGGCTCGCGTGCCCGCCTAAGCCGGCGAAAGGCCGCGAACGTCTAGGTTGATTCATCCGTCCTTGAGCGGTCAGTTATGCCGCCTTGGACACGACGCTGCGGAATACTTCGTCCGCCGAGCCTTTTTCTACCGTTACGCCCCGCACCTCCCATTTTTCGTCATGGGCGCAGCCTGCGACGCGCGAGACGGTCCGGGCGGCGTCGGAGGAAAACACCCAATATTCCGGACGTCCCTTGTCGTCGGTTTCGCGCTCCACCCTCGTCACGCCGGCCAATTCCTTCAAGCGTTCGACCACGCCTTCCTCCCGGGCGCTTGCGCCGAGCAGCAAGCGCACCGCGCCGTGATGGGGATGACGCCCGATAAACTCGCCCGGCGTGCCGTCGAACAGCATTTTTCCCTTCGCGATGACGGCGGCGCGCGTGCAGACGGCGTCGACTTCCTCCAAGATGTGCGTGGAGATAACGATCGCCTTTTCCGACGAAAGCGCCGAGATCAGCTCGCGCACGTCGTGTTTTTGCATCGGGTCAAGCCCGTCGGTCGGTTCGTCGAGGATAAGCGCGTCGGGATCGTGTAAAATGGCCTGCGCCAATCCCACGCGGCGGCGATAGCCTTTCGACAACGTGTCGATGGCCTGATGGCGCACGTCGCCCAAATGCAGGCGCTCCTCGACATATTCCAACCGTTTTTTTAGAACGGCCTTGCCCATGCCGCGCGCGCGGCCGCAAAATTGCAGAAAAAGACGGGGGGAAAGGTCGCCGTAGAGGGGGGCGCCTTCGGGCAGGTACCCGATATGGGCTTGCGCCCGGCGGCGATGCGAGCCGAGGGAATGTCCGCACACGGCCACGTCTCCCGCGTCGGGACGAAGCACTCCGACGAGCATGCGCATGGTGGTGGTCTTTCCTGCGCCGTTCGGCCCAAGCACGCCCAGCACGTCGCCTTTATTCACGGAAAAACTTACGCCGTCCACGGCTTTTTTATGGCCGAAAGATTTGACGACGCCGCGCACGGCAATAAATGGTTCGACCATACTCACCCTTTATCGTTGTACGTTAAAGTTAACGCACCCGGAATATAAAACGTTCGTCCCTAAATGACAAGGAGGGAAACGTTCCCCGGCTACAATTAAATAGGACTTACGCAGTGCGTAAGTCCTATTTCAAAGTCAGGGCAAAATTGTGGGGACCGACAAAAAACAGGTGAAAGATTATTTTTTGCCGGTATGGTATCCGGTGATACCTTCGTTCCGGTCGCATTCATTGAATCTAACCGAATATAAAAAAGGACCGTTTTAGTGATCGGACATTTTTTTGCAAAAAAAGCGATTGAACTGATACAAGCCGAAGTGGCCGCATCGGAGTTGAAAAGACCGCTCGGAAAATGGAATCTCGTGGCGCTCGGCGTCGGGTGCATCATCGGCGCGGGAATATTCGTCATGACGGGAACGGCGGCGGCGAACCACGCCGGCCCGGCGGTGATGGTGAGCTTTATTTTCACCGGAATTGCCTGCGCGTTGGTGGGATTCTGTTACGCGGAATTGGCGTCAACCCTTCCCGTCTCCGGCAGCGCCTATAGTTATGCCTACGCCACGCTCGGCGAGGCGCCCGCATGGGGCGTAGGGTGGCTCATGCTGCTGGAATACGGGGTGGCTGCCGCGACGGTCGCGGCCGGATGGTCCGGCTACGTGAACAGTTTCCTGCTGAGCCTACACGTCGTCATCCCCCCCGAATTTACCATGCCTTACGGCGAGGCGATAAAGGTCGGCGAAAGCTACCGCGACTTATTCGTCGCCAAAGGGTACGGATTTAACCAGGCGGGACAGCTTCTTGCCGCCTCCGGAGAGACGGTAAGGGCGATGTTCAACCTTCCCGCCGCGATCGCCTCGTGCGCGGTGGCCGCCCTGCTTATTTCCGGCGTGAGCAAGGCCGCCAAGGCGAACGACGCCATCGTGTTCGTCAAGGTGGCGGTCGTCGTGCTGTTCGTCGCCATCGGCGCGTTTTACGTGAATACGGACAATTGGAAGCCCTTCATTCCCGCGAACGAGGCGCCGGGCGTGTACGGATGGGACGGCGTGTTTCGCGCGTCCTCCATCATTTTCTTCGCCTATATAGGATTTGAGGCGGTGTCCACCGCCGCGCAAGAGGCCAGAAATCCGCAAAAAGACATGCCTTTCGGCATTTTGGGGTCGCTTTTCGTCTGCACCGCCTTATATATCGCCGTTTCCGCCGTCATGACGGGCGTGGTGCCGTTCCGCCAATTAGCGGTTGCGGATCCCATGGCCGTGGCGGTCGATTCCATCGGCTTAGGGTGGTTCGCCTTCGTCATTAAAATCGGCGCCATTTTTGGCTTAAGTTCGGTCATGATGGCGCTCATGTACGGACAAACGCGCATTTTTTACGTCATGAGTCACGACGGGTTGATTCCCCCGGCGTTTTGTAAGATTCATCCGAAATTCTGCACGCCCTATGTCAATACCGCCTTCGTCGGCGCGGCGGTGGCGCTCATCAGCGGTTTGACGCCCATCGGCGTATTGGGCGATTTGGTAAGTTTAGGCACGCTCGTCGCCTTTATCGTCGCCTGCTTTAGCGTGATGTATATGCGCAGGACCCATCCCGAACTGCATCGCCCGTTCCGCGCCCCCTTCGTTCCCGTTTTGCCTCTTTTAGGCATGGCGGCGTGCGGCTATCTGATTTTTTCGATCTTTTTTGGGCGCGACGCCGCCGGATCTTACGTCTTAACCGAAAGCGGCCATCGGGTCGTGCATTTTACGGGCATGTATTTAGCGGCCGGCGTCGTCGTGTACGCGGCATACGGCATGCGAAAAAGCGTGTTGCGACGCAGTATTTTTTCGGCGTCTTCCATCAAGTAAAAGGATTTTATTCTATGTCTATCGGAATATGGGAAGTATGCGTCATCTTGCTGCTTGTACTCATTTTGTTCGGCGCCGGCAAGCTTCCGTCCGTCATGGGCGATTTAGGCAAGGGCATACGAAATTTGCGTAAATCGTTGAAGGAAGACGACGAACCGGGCGAAAAGCAAATAGAAAAAAGATAGCCAACGCTACAACGTTGAAGAATGGCATAAAGAGAGCGCAAACATGGCGAAAAATCACGGCGAACATAAAAAAGTGCGGGTGGCGATTGTCGGCGCCGGCCCGGCCGGCTACACCGCCGCCATTTATGCGGCGCGCGCGAATATGGAGCCGGTGATATTTCAGGGCATGCAACCGGGCGGCCAGCTTACCATCACCACCGACGTAGAGAATTATCCCGGTTTTGCCGAAGCGGTGCAAGGCCCGTGGCTGATGGAGCAAATGGAGGCGCAGGCGAGGCACGTCGGGACGACGATTATCTTCGACGCCGTTAGCAAGGTTGATTTTAGCGCGCGTCCGTTTCGCCTGGAAACCGACGCGAACGGCGTATATATGGCCGACGCGGTGATCGTCGCCACCGGCGCGCAGGCAAAATGGCTCGGCTTGCCCAGCGAGAAAAAATTTCAGGGGTACGGCGTCTCCGGCTGCGCCACCTGCGACGGATTTTTCTTTAAAAATAAAGAGGTGATCGTCGTCGGGGGAGGAAACACCGCCGTCGAGGAGGCGCTATACCTCACCAACCATGCCTCTAAGGTGACGCTCGTGCATCGCCGCGACTCCCTTCGGGCCGAAAAAATTCTGCAAGACCGATTGCTTAACCATAAAAAAGTGTCGGTGCAATGGAACCACGTGGTGGACGAAGTACTTGGCGACGACAATCCGTTGGGCGTGACGGGCGCGCGCCTTAAACATGCGGAAACGGGAAAAACCGTTGACGTTCCCGCGCACGGCGTGTTCATCGCCATTGGCCACAAACCGAACACCGACCTATTTAAGGGGCAGCTGGACATGGACGCCGAAGGCTATCTCGTCGTCAAGCCCGGCACCGCCTTTACGAAAATCGAAGGCGTGTTCGCGGCGGGAGACGTGGCCGACAAAACCTATCGCCAGGCCGTGACCGCCGCCGGCACCGGTTGCATCGCCGCGCTTGACGCGGAACGCTATCTGGCCTCGCTCCACAACCGTTAAACCGCTTACGCGCTTGCCCGATCGTTCTTCTCCGCGCCAACATAACCGATTGTTCGGACAACGCGCCGCCGCCTGCGCCGTCGAATCCGCCGGAACCTCTCGCGCCTCGGGGTTAATCCTGCACGGAGACAAGGGCGTCGGCAAGGCGACGCTGGCCTATCGCATCGCGCGCGCCTATCTTGGCGCAACGGCGCCGGGTGATCCAACGGAGGGGGACGCGCCGTTTTCCTTCTCTCCGCACGACCCCGTTTTCGCGCAAATCGCGGAAGGAAGCTGCCCCAATTTATACGTCGTCGAACCCTCGAAAGAAGGAGCGAGCGCCTCCATATCGGTAGACGCGATCCGCGAGGCGGTAACGTTTTTTTACCATACGTCCTTAAACGACGCTCCCAAATGCGTCATTATCGACGGGGCGGACGCCATGAACCGCAACGCGCAGAACGCCTTGCTGAAAATGCTGGAACAGCCGACGGGAAGCGGAGGCTTCATTCTCGTGTGCCATCGCCTCTCGGCGCTGTTGCCGACGATCGTCTCGCGTTGCAGAAAAATTTTTCTTCCGTCCCCGTCCGAAATTGATTGCATGCGCGCCATGGCGTCGCATGCGATCGACAACGCCAAGGAAGAAATCTCGACGGCGATTACGCTCGCCCGGCGTTCGCCGGGGCGCGCCTTGGCGCTGCTGGAAACCGGCGCGGCGGAAACCTATGCCTCAATGAGAAAGGCGGCCATGGCGTCGCTAAAAGGCGATTACGTCGCGTTTACGGAAGAATGCGCCGGATTGACGAAGCGCCTTCGCGATGCGGCGACGGAAGGTAAGTCCGACGCGCTGTATTTAATCGGTGCGTTGGTCGCGGAGTTTTCCGACCCCGCCTCCGCGCCGGACATGCCGTCTTTTCTGCGCGAGGAGTTATGGCGCCGCCACGCCGAAGCGGCGCGCTACGCCGAAAATATCTACTTAGACCTGCCTTCCGTCGTTAAAAACACGTTAGCCTTCGGATTTGCGTAATCTTAACTGACGATACGATGCGGAAAAATAATAAATCGTTAATAAGCGGCTTGCGTCGCGCGGACGCGGCATGGTATTATAATCAAAATTTTTTCGATCTGTACTATCGGCATTGTTCTCCGTAGTTTACCCCATTTTTTACGTTCGTGGATAACGCCATTTTTTATGATGGGTGCACAACAATCAATTGATCGAGCGACCATAGAAGGGATAACTAACGGAATTAAAGAAATCATTATGTCTAAGTACGAATATCATTCGCATGGAATAACGGTGACATTGAGCATATACGATGCATCGTATCCATTCTGGGATAATATGAAGAGTCCTGAGGTTCCCGAAGGAGGAGCGGTTATTACATTGACGCCTTCTGTATATGGGGGATCGTATGGATCGCCGGACAAATCGGGTTATTGTATCGATTCTTTGCGATCGTCCGATTTTTACGTTTCTTTTGGACATACATCGAGCACAACAAATCAGGGAGCCTCTCCTTGGATTTCCTCTGAATGCGTAGAGGAAATTAAAAGCACGTTTGGTTGCCATTTTTTCTATGAAAAATTCGATGGCAAATGGTACGCGATAACTAAAGACGCTTCCGACAAACCGCTTCCGAAGCTGGAATGCGAAAACGATAAAATTGTTCTCGCCGGAGAGCCGCAGAGAGATGGCGATGGAGAAAAAGTAAATTCCGATCAATCGACCGCTCTTTCTCTCTCTTAAGACAACCCTCCTATCCTTATTAGGATAGCGACGTCGTTTTTTCGTTAGTTTCGCCTCCCTTTTATATCTCGCCGGCCGGTCCCGCATAAAAAAAGAAAAAAATAAAAACATTCCCTCTGTTTGTATTCCGCTCCGTCGGAATGACGAGATTCTTTAAAGACGGAATTCGGTCGGTATGAAGCAAAAAGTTCTTAACTATATTTTAACAGGGTCAAAGCGACTTGACGCACCTATATAATTAGGACGGACGCGATACGTCGTTTTTTCGAGAATTTTATCGTCGCCTCCTTTCGCGTAAGTCCTAAGTTTGCCTAAAAAATCTTTTGACGTCGGCTATTGATAATGATAATCAATTGGAATCCAAGGCGATAACGAATAGATTATTGATACGATGCTTACTTCCTTATTAAAGAATCCTTTTGCAATACGGTTATGCCTTTTATCGGCGCTGGCATACCCTCCCGTTGCGTTTGCCGCGCCTTCCGTAGGAGGGGAGGCCGTATTTGAATTTCAATTGGAAAGCGGCCAACGTTCCGACAATCCCGGCGACGAGCGTACAAACATTTTCGGTCGCACCGAAGTGGCGCCGACCGTGACGATCAACGATCATTTTTATGTCGACGGCGTCGGCGTGTTGGAGCCTATTCTCGCTCCCCCGCCCGGGGAGGACGCGTTCATGGAAAGCGAAGGCGCCTTCATCGAAGAGTTGAAGCTCAATTACGTGAACGGCCCGTACCATATTTTCGTCGGTAAGTTTAATCCCGGCTTCGGTATCGCATGGGATTACGGACGCGGCGTGTGGGGGGAAGATTTTGCGCAAGATTACGAAATGACCGAAAAACTCGGCGCCGGCGCGTCGGCGACGTTTGGCAGCGACGACGTCGGGCAACATACCGTTACGGGAACCTCTTTCGTGGCGGACACCTCGTTTTTAAGCGAATCGGCCATCACCTCGCGCGGCAGAACCAGGCGCGCCGATGGAGGGGCGAGCAACTCGGACGATTTTTCTTCTTTCACCTTGTCGCTGGACGGCGATCAGGCGGCGGGCGTTGAAAATTTCTCCTATCATCTGGGCTATCGCCATGTGGCGGCGGGCGACGTCAATGTCGGCGCCAGCGACGAAAACGGGGTGGCGGTGAACGTGAACTATACCGTTCCCTTAACCAAACGCATTCAAAGCGACATATTGCTGGAGTTTGCGGGGATAGACAGCGTAGACGGCTCGCCCGACGACGCCCGTTACTATACCGCCAGCGTCATTAACAAAATTGACGAACGATGGAACGTCACCCTTGCCTATACCAAGCGCGACGTTCGGGTGCGCGGAGCGCAAGACAGCCGCGACCATTTGTTTCAAGCCACGGGCGGGTATGATTTCGGCAACGGCCTTACCGTCGAAGGGGGATGGAAGCAAACCGAAGAGGCCGGCGTCGACAATAACGTTGTCGGCGGATTGGCCCGTTACACAAAAAGTTTTTAGCGTAAGGAATGATATATCATGAAGAAAACAGCGCTTTTTATTTCTTTTTTATTGTATGGCTCCCATGCGGCGGCCTCGGTTACCGCCGGGGATGCGGCGGAGCAATACGCCAAAATTGTTTACGCGAATTATGCGGACGCCTATAACGACGCGAAAAAATTACGGGAAAAGATCTCCGCCCTGTTGGCGCGTCCGGGCGACGAATCGCTCGCCGAGGCGAAACAAGCGTGGCTGGCGTCGCGCGACTCTTATGGCACGACGGAGGCGTTTCGTTTTTATGAAGGGCCTATCGATAAAGAGGGCGGACCGGAAGCTCGCCTTAATTCCTGGCCGGTGAACGAGGCATATATCGATTACGTAAAAGGCGACGTCAACGCGGGCATCGTGCAACGTAACGACGTGGATATCACCAAAAAAATCTTGTCCGAAAAGAATCAGGAGCGCGACGAGGCCGACGTGGCGACGGGCTACCACGCCATCGAGTTTTTATTGTGGGGACAAGATTTACGCCTTGACTCTGCGGGGAATCGCCCTGCCTCCGACTACGAAGACACGGCGCAAAACGCCCGCCGACGCGATTACGTAAAAATCGCGGCGGAATTGCTCGTAGACGACCTCGGATCGCTGACCGACGCGTGGGAACCTAAAAAAGGCGATTACGCAAAGGAATTTCTTGCCCAAGACCCAAAGAAATCGCTCGGAGACATGCTGACCGGCGTCGCGACGCTAAGCGGTTTTGAATTGGCGTCGGAACGCATCGCCACGGCGCTGGACTCCGGCGATCAGGAAGACGAGCATTCTTGCTTCAGCGACAACACGCACAACGATTTCATCGCCAACGTCAAAGGCATCAGCAACGTGTATTTCGGCCGGTATAAAGAAGAAAAAGGCGCAAGCCTCCATGCGTTGCTAAAGGAGACGGACGAGAAGCTGGCAACCCACATTGAAAACGACCTCCGTAAGGCGCAGAACTTGGTCGACACTCTTCCGCACCCCGTCGACAGGGAAATTCTTGCGGCGCCAAAAGAGAGCGAAGGCAGAAAACATGCCGAGGAATTGGTGGCGACGCTTCAGCGATTAGCCGAGGAACTGGTAGGCGCAGGTAAAAAATTAGGCGTAGAGGTGAAGATCGCAAGCGATTGAGAAACCGGTCGTTTCCAAAAAGTGCACACAGCCTCTAAGAGCCTGTTCACGATCTCGCTCCGGCGTAAGCGAGAAGGCTGTTTTCCGAGTATCGGAGCGCAGCGTACTAGACGTACGTGAGCACGGAAACGCAGCAAATACAGACTTCGCAGCAAACCGGAGTAGAGATCGTGAACAGGCTCTAAGAACATTCCGCCAGAAATAGCGGATTATGCTGCCAGTTTTCCTTGACCTTCACGTGCAGATAAAGATGCACGTCAACGTCGAGTTGTTTTTTTAGCAACTCGCGGCTTTTGCTCCCTACGCGCTTTATTACCGCGCCTCCGGCGCCGAGAATCACTTTTTTATGCGCCTCTCGTACCGTATACACGGTTTGATGGACGATCATCGCGCCGGCGTCTTCGCGTCGCTCGACTTTTTCCGTCAGCACCGCCACGCCGTAAGGAAGTTCCTGGCGAAGCGCGTGGAACAAACATTCTCGCGTGGTTTCCGCCATGTCGAAGAAAAGCGGGGCGTCGGTGACGCGTTCGGGGTCGAACATAAACGGTCCTTTCGGCGCGACGGAGCGCAAATAGGCGACAATGTCGTCCGCGCCATGGCCTTTTCGCGCCGACGTCATGAAGATGCGCGAGAAATTTGCCCGTTCCGACAAGATTTTCGCCTGGGCGAGCAGCGTCGTTTTGTCGGGGATGGCGTCGATTTTATTTAAGACCGCAATATTTTCGCCGCGTAGCGCGCCCACTTTGTCCACCAAGGCGAGCGCCTCGTCGGTTAATCCCTTTTGCGCGTCTATGGCCAGCAGGCGCACGTCCACGCTAGACAACTCTTCCGTCGCGTTGGCCACGATGAATTTTTCGAGGGGGTTCTTCGCGTTCGGCTGGAATAACCCCGGCGTGTCGGCGAAAATAATCTGCGTGTCGCCCTCGGTCCACACCCCGCGCACTCGCCGCCGCGTCGTTTGCGGCTTTGGCGAGACGATGGCCACCTTCTCCCCCACCATGCGGTTTACGAGGGTCGACTTGCCGGCGTTAGGCAGGCCGAAAACGCCGACATAGGCGCATTGCGTCAGGTTATCGGAAGAAGTTGATGGAAGATTTTCAGTCATGCGTTAGCTTCGGTATTAGGAAGTGCTCCGGTCCGAATATAAAGGTAAACCTGAATTCGCGTTCTTTCAAGAATAAACATACGTCTTCCGGTGTGTTTAATCGCTTGACGAAAAAACGAGCGGGAGTATCCTTTCCCCTCTCATGCGAGGATGCGATGGAAAAGCGCAACAACAACGCCGAAGATGACGTCTTGCGCGATTTCATGCGCTGGTGGCAACGAGAATATACGATCGCGGCGAACCGGAAGGACGGATTGTCGTTGTGGCGGGAATTATGTGACCTTGCGCCTAAGGGCGGCAGATTATGGAAGGGGACGCCGGATGAATTTGCCGTTGCTTCACGCCTTATGGGCGGAAAGGCTATGGAGCGCGTCTTCCTATCCCCTCTGGGAGGCGTTGACGCAACCGACGCCTGACCTCTCCCGCCTTTCCCCCTTCTGGCGCGCGCGCTTGCACTTGATGCCGGCGGAATTGCGGCGTCGCATGCAAAATATTTCCCCCGAACGCGCCGAATCCGCCTTTGTGACGTACATGTCACGTCTGGCGACAAATTTTACCCAAGATTGCGCCGCCTTGCCGACGCAAGATCATGGAAAACACGCGACGGACGGCGCCGTTATTTTTACCTCGGGCGGCACGCGCGTGTTGTATTACGCTCCCGCGCGCCGTTATAAAAAATCCCTTCCCTGCTTTCTCGTGCCGTCGCTGATTAATCGTTCTTATATTATGGATTTTTCGGAAGACGGGCTGGTGCGCCGCCTGACCGAACGCGGCCACGCCTGTTATCTCGTCGATTTTTCGGAGCCGAAAAACGAGGAGCGCGACTTTCGCTACGAAGAGTACGTGTTACGACGATTGCTTCCCGCCGCGTTGCACGCATGGCGCCATTCCGGGGCGCCGGCGTTTTTTCTGGGCGGATATTGCGTGGGCGGCTGGATGGCGCTGGCGCTGGCGCAACGCCTTCCGCAAAAACGCGTGGCGGGGGTGGCGTTGTTCGGCGTGCCGTGGAATTTCTCGCGCGTCGCGCCCGCCTTTCACGACGCGTTGCAATCGGCGACCGACGCCGTTGCCGCGCGCGGCGCCGACGGTCCCGTTCCGGGCGCGTGGGTGGCCGCGTTATTTTATGCCGTCTATTGGCCGTCCGTCGTCCGCCGTCGCGATCGCTCGCAAGATAAGGAACGCGCCGGCCGTTTGAACGCATGGTTGAACGACGGAATTGACGTTTCCATGCCGTTAGCAAAGCAAACCGTTTGCGAATGGCTTGGGAAAAACGCGCCCGAAAACGGAAAATGGTACGTGGGCGAAAGCCCCGCGTCTCCGCGCGGCATGCGTTTCCCCCTCTTCATATGCGCCGGAAAACGCGACGCCGTCGTGCCTTTGTCGGCGTCGCTTCCGGCGGCAAAAGCGTGCGGGAACGCACAACTCCATCTTTATCCGGGTGGTCACGTGGGCATGATGACGGGCGGGAAAATCGCGGAACGTTGCAGGCGCCGCTTAAACGAATGGATGCGCGACGTCGTTCGGCCAAAACGGGAGCGCCATCCGCCCCCCGCGCCTCGCGCCGGATTTTAATCGACGGAAAAATATTTCCTTTTTCATAATATCTTGAAATTCCGTTAATTTTTTGTTATGATTCGATGCGTTGACACGGTAGAAACGTATGAAAATCATCTATGGCGCGCGAGCGTTTCTCTGCGCGTTGTTTTTTGTGGCGGGATGCGACACCACGCCGGATTCGTTTCTGGTGCGCGACGATAATTTTCGCGACTCTCCGTGGAAATACGTCAAGGAACGCCTTACCGCCCGTCCGCTGAAAACGACCCTGTTCGGAGCGCCCAGCAGCGTAAACCAAGGGTTTGAAAACGAGAAATTTTCCGACAGCATGCGCTGGATGCGCAACGGCACGCTGGAATCGCACCGCTACGAGCTTATCGAACGAAAGAAGCGCCAAAATAAGGGCGAAGACGATTCGACGGACGACGACGCGGACGTCGGCTCCGGCTACCAAAACGGAGCGGCGGGCGCCGTGATCGACCCCGCGACCGGACGCTACGAGACGGCTCCGCAACGCCCCCAAGCCTATGCCTACGGAGGCCCGGGCTATAGCGCGGAACAGCCCTATCCGGGCCAATATTATCCCCCGCCACGCGGCGGCGCGCAAGATTTATATACCAACCGCTACGAAACCGCCCCGCAGGCCATGGCGCCGCAGCCGCGCGGAAAATATGACGTCAGCAGCGACAATCCGCGCGCCAGCCCGTACGGCATGGGGTTTGAGGACGGATGTAAAACCTATATGGGCGCCGTCGGCGCGGGAACGTGGCGGTTGCTGAAGCCTCGCTACAACATGAACCTTATGGGAGAAAAAATGAACGTGGAATATGTGCGCGGCTTTAACGACGCCGCGTCGTTCTGCACCTTTAGAACGGATTGGGATCCGCATTGATGCGTCTTTCGTTCCGTTTCGCCGCCTATGTCGCGCTTATATTTTCGGCGGCCTGCTCGCGCATTCCCGGCGTAAAAATGCCCCCGCATTTGCACGGGGGAAAATTGCCCGTCGTGCGGGAATGGGAAGACGCTTACGGCGAGAAATACGACGAATACCGAAAAGGTTACGAAGACGGATGCGAAAGCGGATTTTCCGCCTACTCTCCCCAATTTTACATGACGCTAAATACCTGGAAGCAAGACTGGCGGCTGGCCAACGGGCAAGGCTACGGAACCTATTATAAAAGCTGGAAGGACGCCTACGCCTATTGCTCGGCCATGGGATTGATGTTTAACCAGCATACGTGGGGCAACCATAGGTAACGCCATGCAACGCTTCACGGTTATTTTCGTTTTATGCGCGCTCGCCGCCGGATGCAACGGAGGGTTCAAGCCTCGCGTGTCCAGCCCGTGGCACGCCGATTTTTTGGAAAACGGGCCTCCTAACTCGCCCACCATGTTTCGGCAAGGATGGCACGACGGTTGCCAGACGGCGACAAGCGCCACCGCCAACTCGTTTCAGCGCATGTTTTACGACTATAAGCAGGATTATTACCTATTGCACGAACAGCCGGACCCGACGAAACGCACGCAATATTACTTAGGGTGGAAGCAAGCCTTCACCTATTGCCACCGCTACATCTTCCAGTATTTACGTCGGAGGTACATGTGAGGGCGAAGGCGATGGTGGCGACGCTCGCGCCGCTTGCGCTTAGCGGATGCTACGGCGCGTTTTTAAGCAAGCCGGCGGGGCTGGACAGCCTTTCCGTCAAGCAAATGCATGCGCCCAAGCCGCCGAATTTGGGCGGCCCTCCCGACGACGCGCCGGAAGTCTATAAATTGGGGTGGAACGACGGATGCAAAACCGGCATGGGAACGATGGTGACGGGCGCCTATAAGGCGTTTTATAAATTTACCGTCCATTCCGAACTGTACGGCGACCCCATGTATTATAACGTGTGGAAGGATGCCTACACCTATTGCCGGCAACGCGCGTTTAAATGGTCGTGGGAGCCGTGGGACAGAAAATATTACAATCCGGGCAATCTATGCCTGATATGTCCGGAAGATTAACGCAGGGAGAATGACGTGACGCCTCGCCTTTCCATCGTGGTCCCGTTGCTGCTTGCCGCGCTTGGCGCGGGCGGCGGCTGCACGAAAAACAAGTTATACGGCTTGCCGGCTTTCGCAAAGCCTCTGCCGTGGATATTCGACCAAATGCCGAAAGACACGACCCCCACCTACCAATACGGCTGGAAGCACGGGTGCGAATCCGGCCTGGCGACGATGACCAACAGCTTGTACCATAGCACCTATCGGTTTAAGATAGATCCGGCGATGCGCCATCACGCCCTTGTCACCGATCCCGCCGGACGCCGCAGCGACGCGCCCGAATATTACAAGGCGTGGAAGGACGCCTACGAATATTGTCGCGCCTACGCCTACGGCCGGGTGCGCGAGGCGGACGAACGCACCACCTTGCCAAACAACGTTCCCACCACTCTTGGCACCGTGATGGGCGCGCATAACTGGAACACGCGCGGATTGCTGAACATGTGGGGACCCGGTACCGACGGCCAGTTGCTCGAGAATTTCGGGCAAATCGCCGGCGACTCCGACATCGGCGACGGCGGACACATGAATTGGGATTTTTCCGACGGATATGCGATCGGCGGCGGCATGTACGACGTCATGCATTGGGATCTGCGACCGAAGGAAGGGTTCGTGTGGTAAAAATCCTGCCGTTACTATAGCTGCGCACACTTTTTCAGCCATAGGCCGGCGTAGCCGGCGAAAACTCTCGTATCGCGTCAGTCCTATTGGATTAATTCATGTACCGCAAGTTTCCTTTCGGAAAAACGACGTCCTGGCGCACGAACACGCGCACGCGCGTGCCTTGCCCGACGATCATGGTGGGACCTTTGCCGAACGCTCCGTTGATGGCGCCGCCGACGGAGGAACCCATGCGCTCGACCGCCGACAAAATGGCCTCGTCCGACGCCGAACGGTTGGTGGTGCTGGTGATGCTGCCGTCGGTGTTGGTGGTGGTGGAACTTGTTTGCGGCGTGTCTTCGTCCGAAATTTTCTCCGCGATGATGGCTCCGCCGACCGTCAGCACGCTCAGAAGGGCGCTCGTCGAAAATAGTTCGAGGTATTTTCTGTCGACGAGCGCATGTACGCCGGCGCGGCCTAGCTGATCGGTGCCGGGGAACATTTTTTCTTCAAGATTCACGTCCATCCCGTTCGGCAGGATGATGCGCGTCCATGCGATGGCGAGGCGGTCCTTGTCCGAACCCATCTCCTTGGCGTCCAAAAATCCCAGCAAGTTGGACAGGTCTTGCGTGCTGTACAACCCGACCAGGCGCGAGCCTTTGGGAATAAGGATATTGCGCCCCGTTTCTGAATACACGTCGCGGCTGACCACCGCGCGAACGTAGCCGGGCAAGTCGGTGTTGATGGCGCTTTCCAATACGGCTTCGATCATGCGGCCTTGGCCCACCACCAAGTTGGCGTCGCCCATATCCGTCGCGGCGATTTGCAGGCTTTTCGTGTGCTCGGGCATGGGATTGCCGGACGCGTCCACCGGATTGGTCGGGGTGGCGCCGTTATATTCGCTGACCAGCGGCTGGTCGTAGAAATCTTTTAGCATTCTTTGCCGTTGCTCTTCGTCCTGCTCTTGCTGGCGGCGCTTCGAGTCTTCGTTGTTCGGGGCGTCGGAAGGCAGGTCGTTCGCCACGACGTTCACCGGCTCCGGACGGAATATCTCTAAATTTTCTTTTTCCGGCTCTTCCTCCTTGTCTATTTTCGGCGCTTCGGCCTTGGCGTTCTCGTCGAGGAGAATGCCGCCGAACAAATCGTCGGATTCCGGCGCGGCCGGAGCGTTGATTGTCGGCGCGGATTCGGAGGCCGGTTCTTCCTCGTTAAAAATGGAGGAAAATTTAGGCAACTCCGGCGCCTTGACGACGCCGATATTTTCGTCGGCGTCGCCGGAGACGGGGGGTTTTTCCGCCTTCGTTTTTTCGGACACCACTTGCGGCGCTTCTTTTTCCTCTTTTTTTTCGGCGCCGAACGTCATTTTATAGACGAAATATAATCCTACCACCGCCGCGACGCCGACGACCAGAATGTTTTTAGCTTTCGGTCCGCCGATGGAAACGCCTTGTTCTTCCACCTCCGGCGCCTCCGGGGCGAAGTCCATGCCCGGATCCGCGCGCGATCCGGGAGGAACGTACACGTTTTTTGCGCCGCCCGGCTTCGCCGCTCCGGGCGTTTGCGATTGCAGCTCGCCGTCAAAATCGTCGCTAAACTCGTTGTCCGCCATATTTTTATCCGATGCGCGCTACCATTGGCGCGCCGAAAATTTTTCGTTAAACACCTGCACCATGTCCGCGCCCATGCGCAATTGAAACTCGTTGGCAAGGGCGGTCACGACCACGTACGGTCCTTCGCGCGTATACGGGGCTTTTTGCAGCGCGCCTGAAGGTTCCTTCATAAAGATAACCGGCACCACGGCGTTGTTGGCCGGAAATTTCATGTAAGTTCTGTTGCCGTCGTCGAACACCTCCACCGGCGCGATGCTATCCGGACCGGCCAGCGTGTAGTCGAAATTATATAATAACGGGCGAATCGTGTCGGAAGGAAGCAGCGAGGCCCTGTCCACCGATTTCGGCGGCACGTCGTAATTTTCGCTCGGATAGAAGAAACGCACCACGAAGGCGAGCTTTTCGTCCGGTTCGTCGTTGGACGGCGGCGCGGACTGAATTTCAAATTGGTACGTATGGTGGTTGGTGAACACGGTCATGTTGGTGCGGCCCGCGCCTTCGAGCGGTTTAATGAACACGCGGTTGTCCGATGGAGAAATTTTCCACGAGAAAGGGTTGCCGATGGAAATCGTCTCTATTTTTTCGTACTTCGCAAACTCAACGTACGATTGGTAGCCGAATTGAAAGTTAACCCGATAGACTTCGTTGGGATTATACACGAAGGTTTTAATGCGGCTGTCCACCGCAACGGTAACGTTTTCGGCGGCGCTATAGGCAAGCGCGCAAGGGGTGGCCGCCGTGCCTGCGACGAACGACGCCAACGCCCAAAAAAAGGCGGATAACGCAATGCTCCGATTATTCTTGAGGTTTTTCGACATATTCTTGCGTCGTCTTGTATTGTAGCACTTGAAACCCGACCGGATTGACGTACAGTTCTTCGTCCGTCAACTCCATGTCGATATAATCGTAGCGTATGCGCGCGACCTTGGCGTACTGGGTCGTTTTTTCCGCAGCTCCCGATTGTAACATTTTGTCCGTCACCAAAAACCGCACCTGTACCGTATGCCCCTTTAGCCCTTCCGGCGTTTCCATGTCTAAAACGCTTAAGATGCGTATGTCGCGGGTGCCTTGTTCGCCCCATCTGACGGGAGACGTTTCGTTGGCCGGCGACACGTCGCGCCGAAACGCGCGAAACACCTCTTCGCTAGACAGCAATCGCGTCACGGTTTGGTAGTCATATTCATAAGTGGGCGGGAAATATTCCTCCCTCGCGCGCAAGTAGCGCACGATAAAATAATTGTTGAGCGCCTTGTTTTCGTCGATATAGGTTTTGGCGATCGGGCGCACCACTTGCGTCATCCCCGATTTTTCCTCCACCTGAATGACGAAGGGTTCGATTGTTTTTTGCGAGGTGATTTCCGCCACCACCAACACCGAAACGATGACGGCGCCCAAACACACGAGCGATATCACCGCCATGAAGTTGCGTTGCATCAATATGCCGTTATAGCGGTCGCCGTACCAGTTGTTCATGTTTTTGCGGTTGGCGGCGGAGGAAGCGGGAGCCTCCGCGCCGTTTTTCTCGCGAGGGGTGGAAAACATGCCGGCGCCGCCGCCGGAACGCGCGTTTTTCTTCATTAGGCTTACGATCCGCTACTTATTGGCATTCGTCTCGACATGCGCCGCCCGTCATTATTTCGCATCTTTACGGCGCTCATCATACCATGACGACTATGAAAAATAAATTAAATAATAAACTTAATTGAATCTCTCCGAAACGTTTTCGACGTTTCATCCCGGAATCGTTTCAATCCATGCCGAATTTTTGATGCGAAGCACCACGGCGCCGGCCATCATATCATGCCACCCTTGCCGGCGCGAACTAAAAATTATCCATACGAATCCTAGCCCTAAAAATAAAACGGAAGGCACGTACCCCAAAAGGCGCGTGATGCATTGGGAGGCGGATAAGGAGCTTCCCGAGGTCGCGTCCGCAATGCGCAGTCGCATCACCCACTTGCCGGGAGTGGTATCGAACTTCATCCAACACCATAGCACGAGGGGGATCAATATGGCAGATTGTAGGGCCAATAACTTTCCTTGCAGCGCAGCGACGCTCGACAATAAGGGGAGGGCGGTTTTTAGGTCTATTTTTTCCGTTCCCGCCAGAGCTTTTTGATAGATTGCGGCGGCGTCGGAATGCGCGGGAATGGCGTCGGCAAAATGAAAGAAATGCTGCGCCGCCATAAGGAAAGGGGCAATGACGAAAAACGAAATCGCCGAATCGAGCGCCGAGGCGAGCAAGCGCTGCGAAAAAGTCGCGTAATCGACCGGAAAGGCGTCGCTCTCCTTTACGCCGGCGGGGGGAAGCGGATAACGTTTCATACGCGAATACACCAGAATTGACGCCTCTTTATAAAAATACTATACGACGCCGTTCGCCGTCGGTCAATTCGTGGGAACGCCAAAGGTGCATGCCTTACAAGATAAAAATATAAATCTCTTTAAAATTTTTCGCGTTTTTCTCCGTTAACCAACCGCCAACCATTGCCGCGCTATAATAAAGGTTTTCTCCCAAGTATGCGGGAAATCGCCTTATGTTCGGCCGATTCGTTGTTTTTGTCGCCGTCTTGGCGCTTTCGTTTTCGTCGCTTGCTTACGCCAAGTCGCCGCCGCCGGGGGCAGGGGTGGGGGACGTGCCGGCGAACGTGTTTTTTTTGCTCGACACCTCCGGCAGCATGGACGAATACGTCTCGGATACGGAAAGCTTTTCCTACCCTTACGACGTGGCGAGCGACTCGAAGGGCAACGTCTATATCGCCGAAGAATACGGAGGCATAGCCGTGTTCGACAAAGACGGCAACTATGTGAGCCGAATCGGGTCATATAGCAGCGCGAGCGTAAGCCGCGCGAAGTCAGACGAATTTTATTACGTGTTCGGCGTGGCGACGGATAGCAGCGACAACGTCTATGTGTGCGACGTCTACCACAAGCGCGTGCAAATATTCAAAAGCGACCTCACGTTTAAAAGCTCTATTTCACTGGGGAATTATTGCTACGGCGTCGAAATATCTCCCGACGACACGCTCTACGTCACCCAATCGGACGGCAATATTTACCGTTTTAGCTCAACCGGCACAAGTCTCGGCAAATGGAACATGAGCGGCAGCGCGCTGGCCGTCGCGTTCGACAAAGACGGGCGGCACTACGTGTTGCGGTTGGTCAGCAACGCCTATCGCATTTACGTGTATAACAAAAGCATGACGCTCGAAGATTACGTGCAAATCGAAAAAAAACAACCGTACGCCATTTCGCCCGTCTCGCTCGCGGTGGATAATAATTATTCCATTTACGTCAGCGACGCCGATTATTACACCAGCAAAGTCTTTAAAATCACGAAAAAATCGACCGTCTCCTATATTAACGACGATACCGACGTGGCCTCCACAAGCTATATCGGCGGGTCGCGCTCGTCGACGAAAGGCTATTTCCGCACGCCATACGGCGTTCATTTCGATAAATACAGAAACGACGTGCTTATCGCCGACAACGGCAATCATCGGGTACAATCCTATACCGGCGCGAGCTATTTTTCAGGGCTAGGGGAAACGCGGCTCGACGTCATGAAAAAAGTGATCAAGAAAATCGTCTCCGACAGTTCGCTCACCGACGGCGCCTATTTCGGGCTGGCGGATTGGAACAGCTCGGCGACCATGCGCGTGAAAGTGGCGTCGCAAGGCGCGGCGGACATTTATTCCACGGTGGATAATCTGAAGGCGAGCGGCAACACCTATCTCGACGGGGCGATGACGCTGGCGTCGCAATATTTTCTGGGCAAGGACAGCCCGCGCGATTCGCGCATTCCCTGCCAAAAAAATATCCTCATCGTGGTGAGCGACGGATATTGGGAGAACAAAACCGCAACGACGACCGCCAAAACCCTATCGAAAGATTACGATATTCTTACCCACGTGATCGGTTTTCAGGTGACGGGGGACAATAATTACGTCGATATGGCGAAAGCCGGCGGCACCTATCCCGAATCGCCCCTTTTTGCGGAGGATTGGACGGATTTATACGAGAAAATCGCCGGCGCCGTTCGCGCCGCCATTAGCGCCGACCTCACCTTCGCCGCGCCGACCATTATGCCCGACGTCGTGGGCGACGACCATATTTTGCAAGCGACCTTCCGCTATAAGGCCTATCACCAATGGAAGGGGCGGCTGAAAAAATACCTGCTCACCGACGACGGCTATATCGGCGCCCTGCAATGGGACGCGGGCGAGCGGCTGAATGTGATCTCCGCCGACGCGCGTAAGCTATGGACGGCGGCGCCGGGGCTTCCTTCCGGCACGAACAACTTCATCGCCGCCAACGTCAAGCTGCTGCAACCGGCACTTGAGTCGCGCCTGACGAAAACCATGGCGGAGACGGACGCGGTCAATCTCATTCAATTCGTGCGGGGAAAAGACGTCTACGGCGAATTCGCAAGCGGGGCCGACGACGAGGGCGACAAAATTTATCCCGGCGACCGATGGAAGCTGGCCGACGTCTACCATTCGCGCGCGCTGGCGGTGGGGGTGCCGGCGGCGAGATACGCGGCGGAGGCGAACGCGGCGAGCGAAGCCTATTACCGCTATGCCCGGGGCTACGGCGATTTCGTGAAAAGCGCCGCGTGCGGGGGGTCTTGCGCCGCACGAAAAGGGGTGGTGTATGTCGGATCGAACGGGGGAATGGTTCATGCCTTCGATCAGGGAACGGGCGACGAACTGTGGGGATTCATCCCTCCCATGCTGCTGGGCGCGTTTAAGGACATGCGGGCGCCCTCAAACGGCTCCAGCTATGGCATTTTTGGGGTGGACGGCTCGCCGGCCGTGAAGGACGTCTATGACGGCGCGGCGTGGCATACCGTGTTAGTCGTGGGATTGCGCCAAGGCGGCAGCGGCTATTCCGTGCTCGACGTCACCGATCCCACGCACCCGTCGCATATCTACAGCATTACCTACGATAATTATAACGGCGAGGTGGTCTATTGGGATAAAGACGGCACGACCGCGAAATTTCGCGCGAGCGGCGCCGTTCCGGCGGGATTCGACGCGCGAAAGCTGGGCGAGGGCTGGTCCGACCCCGCGATATTGTTGCTTCCCTCCGGCGAGGACGGCGCGCTCGCGTGGAATTTCGTCGCCGCCGGCGGATATAATTCCGGAACGAATAGCGCCTACGGCAACGCCGTGTTCGCGTTCGATTTGTTCGGCGCCTCGCCCGTGGCCGCGCAAACGTCGCTGCCCGATTTATACGCTACGGACGGCATAGCGAACGCCGCTCCGCCGCCCCTCACCGTCGTGAACGCCGACACGACGTCGAAATTTCCCTACCAAGGCGCGATGCTGTACGTGACCGACCTGCAAGGGCAGGTATGGAAGCTGGACGCCACCAATCGCGGCCATTTCATGGAGGCGCGGCGGGTGCTTGACCTCGGCACGACGCGCGCGAACGTGCGTTTTCCGTTCCAGCAGCTCGTTTCGGCGTTTTCGGAAGGAAAGCTCTACCATTTGGCCGGCACCGGCGACGCGGTCGATCCGGACGCCATGTCCTCTTCCGTCGACAACCGCCTGTTTGCCGTCGCGGACGAGGATTTCCCGAACCTATTGCAGCAAATCCCGCATAACGGCGGCACGCTAGAGGCCGAACGCTCTCCCTATAGTTTGTCGCAATTGAACGTCGGGGGATTCGCGGGGCAACGCTGCGACGCGCAGGCGGCGGCAGGGTGGCATATAAAGCTTGCTGACTCCGGCAAGATTCTCTCGCCCGTCACCGTCTTCAACCACGAAGTGTTGGCGCCGGTGTACTACCCTAACCCGCTCAACGTTTGTTCGGGCGGCGGCAGCAAATTGCTGGAAATAGCGCTCGGATGCGGCGCGAAGGTGAAGGAAACCGACCTCGGCGGCGGCGTGTCGACCCGCGCCGTCGTGTACAACAACAAAGTCTATCTGGGCATTTCCGATTCGGAGTCTAGCGTCGCCCTACCGGCCGGATTCGTCAAAACGGGCAACCTCATCGTCGGCAAGCCGGCGAACGAACGCGCCGCGCAGGTGGAGATCGAGTCGTGGTGGGAGGGGAGGTGAGTCAGGGTAATTTCATAAATTAAAGCATTAACGGTTTGTGCTAAAGATATGAATGTTCCCCGCGTAGCGCAGGTTTACGAATCCGGCGTTTTAGTCTGTATGCACTTTTTGGATTCCCCGGCAGCCCGAATCGAGCGGGACGAAAGTCCGTTTGGCCAATCGGACTCCGGATTCGACGAAAAGGCTCATGTCCGGATTGTTTCCTCCGCCCTTCTTATCGTCCGCCTTGTCGTCGTCTCGCTTTCGCCCCAACTCTTCGACATATGGTTAGCGCTTAATTTATGACATTGCCCTTGCCCTGATAAATTCAACGCCTTAATCATTTTCCGATAGCGATTTTGCGGAATGTCCGGTAAAAATCGGGTCGCTTACCGTAACGGGGGCTTTCATCAGTCGCTTAGCGTAAATTTCACTAAGGAAAATGTCGCATGTACGCCCTTCAGGCTCCTCGCCTTGCCAAAATTAAGCCATCCCCCACCATTGCGGCGGCCATGAAGGCGGCCAAGCTGAAGTCGGAAGGCCATAACGTCATCGGCTTAGGCGCCGGCGAGCCGGACTTCGACACTCCCGACAACATTAAGGCTGCCGCCATCATCGCCATCAACAAGGGCGACACGAAATATACCGCCGTCGACGGCACGCCTGCCTTAAAGAAAGCCATTTGTGAAAAATTCCGCCGCGAAAACGGGCTCAACTACGAACCGGCCAACGTGACGGTGGGCAACGGCGGAAAGCAAGTGATTTACAACGCGCTTACGGCCACGGTCGGCGAGGGCGACGAGGTGATTATTCCCGCGCCCTATTGGGTGTCGTATCCGGACATCGTCGAATTATGCGACGGCGTTCCCGTGATCGTCGAGTGCAAGCAGGAATACGGGTTTAAAATTACGCCCGACCAGCTTCGCGCCGCGATTACGCCGAAAACGAAATGGTTTATCTTCAACTCGCCGAGCAATCCGACCGGAGCCGCCTATACCAAAGAGGAAATCGCCGCCTTGGGCAAGGCGCTGCTTGACTTTCCGCACGTCTACGTCATGACCGACGATATTTATGAGCATTTGGTATATGGCGGCTTCCAATTTTACACCTTTGCGCAAGTGGAGCCGCGCCTGAAAGACCGTACGCTTACCGTCAACGGCGTGTCGAAATCCTACGCCATGACCGGCTGGCGCATCGGCTACGCCGCCGGCGACGCGACGCTCATTAAAATGATGGCGATCGTGCAATCGCAATCCACCAGCAATCCGTGTTCCGTCAGCCAGGCGGCCGCCGTGGAGGCGTTGCTTGGGCCGCAAAATTTTCTTCCCGAACGCAACAAGGCGTTCGAGGCGCGCCGTAACATGGTGATGGAACTGCTCTCCGGCATTTCCGGCGTCGAATGCATCAAACCCGAAGGCGCGTTTTATCTCTATCCGTCCTGCGCCGGACTCATCGGCAAAAAAACGCCATCGGGCCTTGTGCTAAAAAACGACGAAGACGTGGTGAATTATTTTCTCGACGACGCGCAGGTCGCCGCCGTCCACGGCGGCGCGTTCGGGTTGTCGCCGCATTTCCGCATTTCGTACGCCACGTCGGAAGACATATTGCGCGAAGCCTGCGCGCGCATCACGCGCGCCTGCGAAAAACTGGCGTAAGGAGATAGCATGCACGACATTCGCGCCATTCGGCAAGACCCGGACGCGTTTGACCGCGCGATGGAAAAACGCGGCGAATCCTCCGTTTCCGCCCGCATTTTAGAGATGGACAAAGCGCGGCGCGGCGCGCAAACAAGCGTGCAGGAATTGCAGGCGCGCGCGAACGCGCTCGCCAAGACGATCGGAACGCTTAGGGCGAAGGGAGAATCCGCCGACGACGAAATCGCGGAATCGAAAGAGGTGAAACAACGCATCGCCGACGCGAAATCTGCCGCAACCAACGACGGGACAACCGATGCGGCGGACGACGGCGCGGCGCTCGTCGAGATGCTGTGCCTGTTGCCGAATGCGCCGCATCATTCCGTTCCGGAAGGAGCGGACGAAAAAAGCAACGTCGAAATGGCCAGATGGGGAACGCCGCGCGCGTTTTCATTCGCTCCCAAACCCCATTGGGAATTAGGCGAGCCAAGCGGCGGCATGGATTTTGCGCAGGCGGCGCTGATCTCCGGAAGCCGTTTTACGGCGCTAAAAGGCGCATGGGCAAAATTGGAACGCACCCTCGCGCAATTTATGCTCGACGTCCATACGTCCGAACACGGCTACACCGAAGTGTCTCCACCCTTGCTGGTGCGCGACGCCGCCATGTTCGGCACCGGGCAATTGCCGAAATTCGAGGCGGAATGTTTTGCCACGACCGACGGGCGTCGATTGGTTCCGACGGCGGAAGTGCCGCTCACCAATCTGGTGCGCGAGTCCATTATACCGAAAGCCGCGTTGCCGCTCCGTTTTTGCGCCGACACGTTATGTTTCCGCTCCGAAGCCGGCGCCGCCGGACGCGACACGCGCGGCATGCTGCGCCAGCACCAGTTTCGCAAGGTGGAATTGGTGAGCGTCGTTGCGCCGGAAAATTCCTATATCGAACACGAACGCATGACGCGCTGCGCGGAAACGATTTTAGAGCGGTTAGAGTTGCCCTATCGCCGGTTGTTGCTATGCGGCGGCGACATGGGATTCTCCGCCGCGAAAACCTACGATTTAGAGGTGTGGTTTCCGTCGGAAAACACGTATCGCGAAATTTCGAGCTGTTCGAATTGCGAGGCGTTTCAAGCGAGGCGCATGCAAGCGCGATACCGTATGGCAGAGAACGAAACGGCTTTCGTGCATACGTTGAACGGATCGGCGCTGGCGGTCGGGCGCTGCCTCGCCGCCGTCGCGGAAAATTACCAACGGGAAGATGGTTCCGTCGAAATGCCGCGCGCGTTACGCCCTTATATGGGGTGCGATGCGATCGAATAAAAATTGAGAGCGCAGGGCTAAATCGTCAATTCGTTTTTTTTTAAATAGTTCACTATTCCTGCAAAAACGAATGAAATTTTAGCTTCGCCGGCCGGTGGCTCGCTAAAAAAATCCCTAAAAATCGTCTCGTGTAGCTACGCCGGCCTATGGCTCAAAAAGTGCGCACAGCCTAACCTCATTGCAGGAACGTATAACTTTGAGTTCAATAGGACTTACGCAGTGCGTAGATTTTTGAGCGATTTATAGGTTAAAATCGGATAAAAAGCGCAGCGTACTCAACGTACGTGAGCATTTTTAGACGATTTTTACCGCAGAAAGCGCCAAAAAGATGCGTGCTGCGTAAGTCCTATTCAATTCTTAGTTATGTAAGGTCTATTATGAAAAATCCTGCGTTACTATGTAAATTCGGTTTGTCATGTCAAAATCTATGCTGTATTTTATCGATGTCGGCTCTTAGCTTTTAAGGTAATATTATGAAACGTACTTTCCTGCCGGCGCTTGCGACGTCGGCGGCGCTTCTCTCGGCTTGCGTTCCGCCGGCGTCGTTAACGCAACAATGGAAGGCCGCGCCGCCGGCGGAGCGGCATGCGTTGTTAATGAAAGCCTGCATGCGCGAAGCGGCCATAAGCGGCGGCTCAAGCAGGAAACCGCAATTTTATGCCCACGCGCGCCGCATGGGCGAAATATGCTCGCTCTTTGACGCCCAACACAAGGAAGGTCAAACCCAATCCTGCGCAACGTCGCGCTCCAACGTCGGGCTCAAACGTGCCTCCGAGACATGCACGCGCCACGCGTCCGCTGATCGTCAATGCGAAGGTAAGAAAGATAAGGGAGATACGCCGTCGCATCGGGGAAAGATCCCAACGTCATCTTCCAAAAAATAAATTCCCTTGGTATTGCCGCGCGCGCCTTACCCCTTCACGCACAACACTTGTTTTAGGGTAAAAAGCACTTCCACCAAGTCGGATTGCGAGCGCATCACGTCGTCAATGTTTTTATAGGCTTTGGGCGATTCTTCCAATATCTCGTCGTCGATGCGGCACTCCACTCCTTTGACGGCGGCGGCGTGCTCTTCCTTGTTAATGGCGTCGCGCGCCTCTTCCCTGCTCATGATGCGGCCGGCGCCGTGGCTGCACGAGTGAAAGGAGTCCGCGTTCCCGAGTCCGCGCACGATGAAGGAGCGCGCGCCCATGCTGCCGGGGATAATGCCGAGATCGTCCTTGCGGGCGCGCACCGCGCCTTTTCTCGCCACCCACACGTTTTCGTCGAAGTGTTTTTCCATCGCCACGTAATTATGGTGGCAATCGATGGCCATTTCGCTAATTTCTATGTCGGGAAAATGGCGCGACAAGGCCGACAAGACGTGCGCCGCCATCACCTCGCGGTTAATCCGGGCAAATTCCTGCGCCCATTCCACCGCCGCCACGTAATCGTCATATTCCTTTACGCCCTCCGGAAAGAACGCCAAATCCTTGTCGGGCAGGTTGAGGGCGAATTCTTCCGCCAGTTCGCGCGCGCGGGTGATGAAATAGCCGCCGATGGCCGCCCCTATTCCGCGAGAGCCGCTATGAAACACCAGCCACACGTCGTTATGTTCGTCCAGCGACATTTCGATAAAATGGTTGCCCGCGCCCAGCGTTCCCAACTGGCAGGCGGCTTTCGCGGCGGACGGAGCGAACGCGCCGCGCGTTTTGTTCACGACGCCGGTGAGCGGCATGCGCAGTTCCGCCTTAAAGCGATCCGCTCCCAGTTCGGAAGGGTCGGCGAACACCGCGCCTGCGCCGTTGCCGTGCGGCACCGCCGCCTCTATGTCGGAGCGAATGGCGCGCAAATCGTCGGGAAGCCGGTCGGCCTTCAGGTTTGTTTTGAGCGCCAGCATGCCGCACCCGATGTCGCATCCCACCACCGATGGGATGATCGCCCCCTTCGTCGCCAGCACCGCTCCCACCACTGCGTCACGCCCCATATGTACGTCGGGCATGCAGGCGATATGTTCGTGCACGAAGGCGAGCGACGCCATTTTTTTAAGTTTTTCCAGCGCGGCGTCGTCTATGCCGACATGTTTCGTCCAGCCGTAAATGGGGTAATGCTCCCCCTCTCCTAAAAATATTTTATTGTCCATCGCGTCTTTTTATTTTTTATCGTGTCGCATGCACAGTCATTATAGCGCCGTTTTATTATAATCGTTAATGATTTGTTAGGATTTGTAACAAAAAGCCGTGCTGCAGGTCACGTGTCGCAGGCAATTCGTTTCTTGAAACGTTCCGCTTCGGCGCTATACTTCCACTTTTTTCACGTGAGAAGGGAACGATATGTTTAAAACGGTCGCGTTCGATAGTCTGGCCGCCGGTCCCCGACTGGTTGTGACCGGCGGCATCCACGGCAACGAATATTGTGGACCCGCCGCCATTAATCGACTGATGCAAGCCGTCGACTCCGGCGAGGTCGTCCTAAAAAAAGGCGTATTGGAGTGTGCGCCGATATGCAATCCGGAGGCATGTCGGCAAGGAGTGAGGTTTGTGGAGCGCAACCTTAATCGCCATCTTTTCCCTAAGGAAGAAAAACGATTTTACGAAGACTCCATCGACCCCGCGCTATGCGCGTTGCTGGACCGGGCGGACGCGCTTCTCGACTTGCATTCTTACGCCTCGGAGGGCGGGCCGTTTATTTTCCTCTCCGGAACCAATCCGGAAGAAAAACGCTTCGCCCGCGCGTTGGGCGTAAGGGATTTCGTGACCGGCTGGTCCGAAGCCTACGGCGTCGCCGGCAAAAAAGGCGATCGCGAAGGACAAGGCACCACCGAATATGCCCGCCTCGGCGGCGCCGTCGCCGTTACGCTCGAATGCGGCCACCACCACAACGCGGACGCGGCCGACGTGGGATATGCCGCCGCCTTGCGCGCCCTGGATTATTTGGGCATGTTACGGGAGGATTGTCCCGCCAAACGCGCTTTGCCGCAAAAGCCGGAGACGAAAGAGCAGCGCGTCGTTCGCATGAAAACCGTGTTCTATCGCCAAGAGGGCACCGCATGGACGCGCGATTTCCGCCATTTTGACGAGGTGCGCGCGGAAGAGGTTCTTGCAACGCTGCCGGACGGAAAAACGATCGCCGCGCCCGAAGACGGATTCGTCATCCTGCCAAAAAAAGACGCCGCTTTCGGCGAGGAATGGTTTTACTTCGGCGCGAAAACCGATTTTGCGTAATATTCGCCTAATAGGCCGACACGGTGGCGGTGACGACGTCGGAATAGCTGCCCGCGCGCTCGTGGGCGCCGAGCGTTCCTATCGTCACCTCGAAGGGAAAGGCGCTTCCCGCGTTTGAGGTAAGGGCGGAATTCGCCAGCGCCTGGACGGCGACGCCGGCGGACGACAGGTTCACCGTCGAGCCTCCCAGTTTTAAGGAGTAGGGGATAAGGTCGGAGGCGTTTTGCCGTTTCAATTTTTGCCCGTTTTGCGACGAAAGCGAAACGCGATAGCCGGCGTTGCTGCGCACGACAAGGTCGAAACTTTTCTTCTTTCCGCTTTCCAAATTGCCGAAATCCACCAATTGCGTGGCGTCGCCTAGGGCGAACGCGCTTCCCGTATCGACCAGCGACAGGTCGATCGAGCTTTCCGCCTTGGCTTGAAACGTAACGGTTTTAGAGTCCGCCAGCACATAGATGCCGAGCAGCAGCCCAGTATACAGGCTAAGGGTGAGGTTGGAATCCACGTAGCGCGAGGCGGACGCGGGCACGACTTGCCCCGGCGAGGCCGTCCAATACAGCCGGTGGGGATTCGTTTGGTTCGTGCCGAGCAATACCGGAAACGATCCGGTCAACACCTCGCTTGCCGTCGCCGTCGTCACGCTTTTAATGACCTTGCTTTTCGCGGCGTCGATATACACGTTATAATTTAGGTTATTCGTCGATTGCGCCATTTTCCGCGTGGTAAATCCGCCGGATTGTCCCGCCGACAGGGTGACGAAATAATTGCAATTCGCCACCGAGGCTCCCCCCCCCACGGAAAAAGACAGGGTTTGCACGTATTCCGCCGGATCGTACACGTTATATTCGCCGCTCCCCCCCTGAAACGTGGCGGTGGACGGCACGCCGGAGAGTTGTACTCCTAGGCACAAGGCGTAGGCGGAGGAAGCCCGACAGAAAAACGTCGCGCCAACCAAAAAAACGCATAAACGCAACATCCTAACCATCGCTTACGTCCCGCAGCCGGGCGGTTTTTTCTCCGGCGTAAACGCATAGGTTTCGCCTATGCGTAACACGGGAGCGGTCGCGGCGTCGTACCCCGCCTTATCGACGGCCTTGCGGAAGCGCGCGCCCGGCTCGGCCATCGGCTCTATCGTTAGGCGAAAGGTCGACCAATGCATCGGCAACACGCGCTTGGCGCCGACGTCCTTCGCGATCTTGACCGCTTCCTCCGGCGTCGCGTGAATGCCGGCCAGCACCTCACGCGGCTCGTATGCCCCCACCGGAACCAGCGCCAAATCAACCTCGCCCACCCGCGCGCCCACGCCGGCAAACTCCGGCATGTATCCGGTGTCTCCGCCGAAGAAAAAGCGGAAGTCGCCGATGCGCGCCGTCCAGCTTCCCCATAGCGACTTGTTTCCGTCCCACGGCATGCGGCGGGAGAAATGCTGCGCCGGCAAAAACGTGACGCAAGACGGGTCGGCGGCGCCATACATGGTTTTGTCGGTGTCGTACCAATCCATTTCGTGCGCTTCCTTCACTCCGTGCTTGCGCACCCAATGTTTTAGCCCAAGCGGCACGTAAAACACGGCGTCGCGCAGACCTTCCACGCTTTTCGCGTCTAAATGGTCGTAATGGTTATGGCTAATGAGCACGTAGTCTATCGGGGGCAAGTCTTTTAACGCAATGGCCGGGGGAACCTTGCGTTTCGGCCCTAAAAACGACAGGGGCGACGCGCGGTCGCTAAACACGGGATCGGTTAAGACGTTCACCCCCGCATATTGCAATAAAAACGTGGCGTGGCCTATCCACGTCGCTTGCGCCAGATGGGGATCCGGACGCATTATGCGCGTCATGTCGACGGGAACGGTTACGGGAGCGAAAGGCTCTTCCGGCGTAAAAAGCTCGTGCGCCGCCCAATACATGAGGCCGCGCTTCTTCACGCGTTCCGCCACGTGCACGTTGCGAAACCCCGTCGGAGTATGGTGTGTTTTATACGGATCGTAGTACGGATTTTTATACGGAGGCATAAGGCATGCGCTTAACAGTAGCGACGCCAAGGCCGCGAAGCTAAATTGTGCGGCGAATAATCGCGCGCGTCCATTAAAAAATTGCATAGATAGCGTAAATTTCGAGTAAATCGCAGCGTTACTATAAAGGAACGCTCAAGCGAATATCAAACTATTTTCGCAAGACGGGAAAAAAATGCGGCATAACGGCGCGTTCTTATTAAAAAATGAGAAAATTTCTTCTTTACATGTAACCAGAAATTTCGTATGTTAAGCGTTAACCTTCAGGTTGTTTTCAGAAACTTATCCCTATCAGTTCCTTCCCATTTATCGATATCTTGATCTAGCGTGGCCTTTGCGATGGGTTGCGTCCTGAGTTCTCTGTTCAGCCGCCGCCGCCCCGAAGAAGATGAGGAAAACAGGCACCATAAACATTCATTCCCCCAACCTGCTTCGCTTGTCGAGCAGCCGCCGCTGCCGGAAATACCTTCGGTGCACGCTTTTGATGACCATAGCGATACTTTACAAGTATGGCCGAATGAATCTCTGGAGATGCAATCTATCCTCAACCGCTACCTATGGTATCTTGGAAAGGGTGTTGCGAACAACGACAACGCTGCCCCCGCTGCGCGTCATGAAGAAGAATACCGCCTCGCATGGAACGGCAACGACAAGGACATAGGCATATGCGGCAGATTGGACGAAATTATCCAAAACTGTAAAGTGGAAGCCGGTCAAATCGCAGCTTCCACTTCCACGGACGGCCGGTCGAATCAGTCTAAATCACTACTCAAAATCCAGAAGTGGCAGAAGTTTTTTGAGGATATGAAGCAGCAGTGCGATCCGCAACATTATAAAGCTCTGGCCATAGATGACCAATTAGAGGCTGCAAACGCGCTGCTAAACGCGATAAACACGCAAAGCATTGATGATCTGATGGGTGATAAAAGGCGTAATCTTATGGATGCCATTCTTAGCGCCATGGTCACGCTTTACGGCGACGCCGTCGCGAAAAGCGAAGATTCCGTCCTCGATCCCGTCTTTTTCGTGTGTTCCGCCAATCCGGAGGAACAAGAGATGCTCAGAAAGGGGTTGACGCAATCTCCGGCAGGCTATTTGATCCAACATGACGATCAATCCAACGGCGCGCTTGCTCCTTTCGTACATTTCTTTGAGAAAGTAAGAAAAGGAGAACAGAAGCTGCCTCGCCGTGATGACTTTTGCCGTGCGCTTAAAAACCGGCAGGGCGACGTATTCTATCCTCAAGAATCGAGCACATGCGTGACGGAACCGCTGAGCGAGCTGGTTCATTTTGAGACGTATCACCAAAACAACCCGAATCACCGAGACAACCCGACATGGGAAGCCCTGCTCACCCTTCCTGACGGCAGAAGTCTTTCGCAAGGGTTGGCGTTTCACTTACATGTCCGGAAGCTTGCCGAGGCAATTAGGGACGTAGGGCTTCAGCAAGAACATTTCAGCTTCGACGCCTCTAGCCTTACCCCCGGCTTCGAGGAAGCCATGTCCGACAATATGTTTAACCCATACCGGCAAAATAGCCGTCCACTGAATCTTATCGTTGCGCTTCCCGAGAATATGAATGCCGATGCACTTACTCCGGGCAGTATGGCGCATAACATGCTATGCGTGCACCCTCTGCTATGGCGATATATGTCCGGAATCGTCGTCGTAGACAAGGTGACCGAACATAGCGCGCAAGTTGTCGCCTATTTAGATGCGAGTACAAAAAACATCGTCTGTTGCAACGATAGCGTATTGAAATGGCTAGGCTGCGCTGAAGCCTTCGTCAGAAGCAAAATCAAACAAACTTCTGACGAAGCTGCCATTCAAGTTTGCAATGAAGCGCTGGCAGTGATACTGATCCTAAAAAATCAGCTTGACATACGCGTCGAGAATTCTGTTTTTTAGCGCGTTTTGCCCGTATTTCGCTCTATGTTTTCGCACTCCTAACGGTTGCTTTCTGTGATTTCTGATTTTCGTTCGCGTCAATCGAGCAGGCTCGATTTCGGGAGTTTTTCGGATAAAAAAAAGAAAAAAAGAATAAATAGGACGTAAAAAGAGTGTTTACTCCCTATTTTTTTGTTGCTTTATATACACTAATTCGGTATATATAATGAATCTTAACCTTAAGGATTCGCGACGCGTAGGAGAAGCCATGAAACGCTATGCCATATTCGCCTTAGTCGCGTTGGGGTTGTCCGCCTGCTCTCACGCGCGCCCTAACGCGAAACTGTTAAACGGCGCGCCCACATCGGCGCCGGTCGCCTATAAGCAGGGGTGGCGCGACGGATGCGAAAGCGGCATGGCGATGACGGGCAACTTCGCGTATAAAGCCGCCTATCGCTACCGGGTGGATAGGGCGATGTTGAACGACATGCAATATTATCGCGGAAGAAAAGAGGGCGAAACCTATTGCGCCCACTACACCATGGCGGTGCAGTGGGAGTCCGGCGTGCTGCCGACGACGCCGTCGCAAGAGAAGTCGTTGCTTCCGGAGACCGACGGCGTGTTCGCGGTCATGGCCAAATGGGGAGCTCCGTCGTTGATCGATTTTCAAAACGTGCGCGGCGAAAGCAACGTGATGGGCGCGATTTTTACGCAATACCAATAAATATTCGCATGATGAACGCCTTATTTTTTCGCGCGGCCATAGGGTTGTGGGCGGCGTCCTCCGTGGCGTCGTGCTCGCTGCCGCCGGGCAGTCCGCTCGGCTATCGACGGGTATTGCTGTACGGCGCGCCGACCGGAGGCGACGCGTTTTCCCGGGGCTGGCGCGACGGCTGCGACACGGCGCTGGCCATCGTCGGCTCCGGAACGCTGCGACTGGTGGGGGACAAGACGAACGCCTCTTACGCGCGACGCCTTTCGACTGATTCCGCGTATGAAAAGGGCGCGGAAATGGGCGGCAATTACTGCGCGCATTTTTTGGACTACAACTCCGGATGACGCATGAAAACGTTGGCATGGACGCTTGTCGCGTCGCTCTTCGCGACGTCGTGCGCGGGAGGAAGAAGTCTGTCGCTCGGGCGTCCGTTCGCGCTTGACCCGACGCCGCCGCCCGGCTCGCCCCCCTTCCGCCAAGCGTATAAAGACGGGTGCGAAAGCGCCCTCTCCGGCATGGGGAATCCGTTCATCAAGATGTTCCACCATTTTTCCTACGATACGCGCATGGCGAACGACCAAACCTATAACCGTACGTGGAACGCCTCGAACGATTATTGCCGCTTGTTTTTGTTTACGGGCGACGAGCATCTGCAAAACGAGGAATTTCAACGCTACGACAAGCCCTTTTGGTTTATGGAATGATAAAAATGGCGGCGTTTTTAGCGATGGCATGGGCGCTCGCCGGTTGCGGCGGGGCGCAACCGCTCATGCTGCCGATATGGAGGCAACGCATGATAGATCGAGGCATAGAAGGCGCGTCGCCGGTTTTTAACGCGGGATGGAGAGACGGCTGCGCCTCCGGATCCGCCACCGCCGCGCGTTACGAACAACGGCTTTTTCACGGGTTCCGTATGGAGGAAAGTCTCGTGAATAACGACGAATATTACGACGCCTGGCGTCGGGCGTTTCGGTATTGCCATCGCTATTTATACCAATATCACCGCAAGAGCTTCTCGAATTGACATGAAACGCCCGTTATGCATCGCCGTCGTCCTGCTTTCCGCCTGCGCGCCGACGCCTCTGGGATTGACGCGCCGTCCGCCCGGTCCGCCGGATTTCGTCTCCGGCTACGAAGACGGTTGCAACTCGGGGTTATCCGCCTTCGGCAACAGCTATTATAAAAGTTTTTACCGCTTCACCAAGCGTTTCGACGCGGCGGACGATGCCCTATACCAGAACGGATGGGAAAAAGGCTATGAGTATTGCCGGCAATATGCTATGAAATGGACGCACGGACCGTTATAAAACATCGCGAATTATTGAGACATGCTATCACAAAAAGCGAAATACGCCCTCAAGGCGCTGGTGCTGCTGGCGACCTTGAAGAAAGGCGAAACGATGCAATGCGCCGAGATAGCCAAGCGCGAGGACATTCCCAAAAAATTTCTCGACAACATCCTGCAATTGCTTAAAACCGCCAACGTCGTCACCAGCGAACGAGGGAAATACGGGGGATACCAATTGGCGAAATCCGCCGAAGAGGTGACGTTCGGGCAGGTGCTGCGCATCGTGGACGGACCGCTCGCCCTGCTTCCGTGCGTCAGCAAAACCGCCTATCGCCGCTGCGACGATTGCGTGGACGAAGCCACCTGCGCGGTGCGCAAGGTGATGCTGCAAGTGCGTAACAGCACGTCCGGCATTTTAGACAACACCACCTTATGGGACGTGCTGGAAGGAAAGGACCGGGCGGGCGCAGAGTGAAGCATGCGTTAATTATCCAAGGAGATAATCCGAAAAAAAACCTCTAAAAAATTCCGACGGCGCAGCTACGGAGAGGAAATGTTAATAATGGCGCGATACGATACCATATATGTGCCGGCGGCGGAAGCTCGGCAAGGCATACATATTAATCGGTAAATCTCATGCGCGCCGCTTCTTTCGTCGACGAGCGTCATTTGTCTCCCGCCTCCCTCGCGACGCCGCTCCATCGCTACGTGTCCGCCATGGAGCGGTTAATAAAGGTCGTGCAAGACCTCTCCCAAACGCGAAGCGCGGAAGAGGTGGTCGCCATCGTGCGCATCGCCGCGCGCGAATTGACGGGAGCGGACGGCGCGACGTTCGTATTGCGCGACGGCGACCAATGCTATTACGTCGAAGAAAACGCGATTAGTCCGCTATGGAAAGGCAAGCGCTTTCCGATTCATGCGTGCATTAGCGGGTGGGCGATGCTGCACGGCGAATCGACGGTTATCGAAGACATTTACAAAGACTCCCGCATTCCCCACGACGCCTATCGGCCCACCTTCGTCAAAAGCCTGGCCATGGTGCCCATTCGTAAAAACAATCCGATCGGGGCCATAGGGAATTATTGGGCCGCGAACCGGAATCCTTCTGCGGAAGAAATACATATTTTACAGGCGCTGGCGGACACCACGTCGGTGGCGCTTGAGAACGCTCAGCTTTATACCGACTTGAAGCGCAACCTCTTCGTCATTCAAGAGCGGGAGGCGCGCATCCGCGACCAACACGAGACGCTAAAGGTATTTACCCGCGCCCTGGCGCACGACTTGAAGGAACCTGCCCACGTCGTTAATTCTTTTGCCGACGTCATTGAGGAAGAAGGCGGAATTTCCGTCGACGCGAAGGAATATTTTTCGCACATTCGTTCCGCCGGAAAACGCATGTTGGCGCTTATCGAAGCCGTGTCGGCGTATATGCAGGCGGACGCCTCCAAGGAAGCGCCGAATAAAGAAAATATTGACATGAACGACGCGCTTAAGGAAGCGACCGACAGCGTTTCTGAGATTATAAACGATAAAAAAGCCCTCGTCTCTTCCGATCCCCTGCCGAACGTATGCGCCAACCGCTCCTTTATCGTCCGTTTATGGAGAAACCTGATTGTAAACGCCGTGCGTTATAACGATCGCGTTCCGGAAGTGCGCATTTCGGCGGAAGAGCAGGAAGGGATATGGGTGTTTCGGGTGGAAGACAACGGCGTCGGCGTCGAAGAAAAGTGCAGGGCGGAAATATTTTTACCCTTCAAACGCGCCTCGTCCCAATCCGACGGCGCCGGTCTGGGACTCGCAACCTGCGATAAAATTCTGGCGGCGCATGGGGGAAAGATATGGTACGAATCCACTCCCGGGAAAGGATCGACGTTTTTTTTCTCTATTCCTCAATATGCCTTTTCCGCGTGAATGCCGGGTGCGGGATAGTCTTGAAAACGCACGTTTTGAGACTTTTCATTGACAAAAACTCAACATACAATTTTGTCATGACATTGTCTGTTTTTTATGCTACGCTGTACGTAGTCATGGAGACAAGCTATGCAAGCGACCCGTTCAGAAAAAATTGATTTGCGACTCACTCCGATAGCCAAACGGATGCTTTATCAAGCGGCAATGGCAACGCACCGTTCCGTATCAGAATTTGTGCTTGAAAGCGCATTATCCCGTGCGGAAGAAACGTTGCCTGATCGACAAACGTTCGGACTGAATGCGACGCAATGGCAAAACTTCATAGCCGCGCTTGATGCCCCTCCTCGGGACATGCCGCGCCTGGAAAAACTTCTTAATGAGCCAAGCGTTTTTGAGCGTCCCGTTTCATGAGCATGTTTCGGATTGAAAAACTTGCACGGATTCATCAAGTCGATGGATTCGATTGCGGACAACAAGCGCTTAACCGATTCATTGAACGATTCGCCTTTCCTAACCAACAGGCGAACGCCTCGCAAACATACGTTGCCCTTATGGAAGATGAGGTTGTGGGATTCTACACCCTAACTGTTGGAGAAATTTCTTACGACGACGCTCCGGAACGCCTCACAAAAGGGTTGGCGAAACATCCCGTGCCTGTCATGATATTGGCGCGTCTGACAGTAAGCATCTCATGGCAAGGGAAAAGACTTGGCTCCGGTTTGCTGAAAGACGCCATGCGTCGCACGATGCAAGCAGCCGACATTGCAGGAATACGCGCTTTCATCGTCCACGCAAAAGACGAAGATGCAAAAGATTTCTATACGCATTTCAATTTTATACCGTCACCGTCAGACTCTTTGCACCTGTTCATCCTTACCAAAGACCTGCGCCG
This sequence comes from Rickettsiales bacterium, assembly GCA_040507985.1. Taxonomy (GTDB): domain Bacteria; phylum Pseudomonadota; class Alphaproteobacteria; order Rickettsiales; family UBA6187; genus JBEVNR01. The sequence goes on from JBEVNR010000016.1 coordinate 43,273, forward strand.
ATATGTTCTATAAGCAATCGTCTCTTAAAGCACATTTTCGGGACTACCGCCGTTTGTCGCTTACTTTCCTCCGCCGAAGAAAAACGGCACGTACTCCTTTATTTTTCGGATGACGGAGATTTTAAGCAGTAGGTTTTTAAAGGCATTTTCGCTAAAAAATTCCTGAAAATCGTCTCATTTTAAAAAGTGCACACAGCCTAGTATTTCCACCTAATACATTTCAATGTTTTTTATATTCGTCATTACGGGGAACATTCGCCTCCGGCCTCGCCGCAACCGGCGTTGGCGGAGTTCCCATCCCTATTTTCCCTGCGCGTAATTTGGCGCCTCTCGCGTGATGGTCACGTCGTGCGGATGGCTTTCCTTTAAGGACGCGCCGGAGATACGCACGAAGTCGCAATTTTTTTGCATATCGGGAATCGTCGCGTTTCCGGTGTAGCCCATGGCGGCCTTTAATCCCCCGACAAGCTGGTGCAATACGTCGCTGACCGGGCCTTTAAACGGCACCATGCCTTCCACCCCTTCCGGCACGAGCTTTACTTGCTCCTCCACGTCTTGCTGGAAATAGCGATCCGCCGAACCGGCCGCCATCGCGCCGACCGACCCCATGCCGCGATAGGTTTTAAACGAACGGCCTTGGTATAAGATCGTTTCGCCCGGGCTTTCTTCCGTCCCGGCGAAAATGGAGCCGAGCATCACGCACGACGCCCCGGCCGCTATCGCCTTCGCCACGTCGCCGGAATATTTTATGCCGCCGTCGGCGATAAGCGGCACGTCGCGGCTTAAGCATTCTTCGGCGACGTCCATAATGGCCGTCACCTGCGGCACGCCGACGCCCGCCACGACGCGCGTGGTGCAGATCGAGCCGGGGCCGATGCCGACTTTCACCGCGTCGGCGCCCTCGTCGATCAGAATTTTTGCCGCCGCCTTCGTGGCGATGTTGCCGACGATGACGTCGGGAATATTTTTTAACGATTTAACCTTAGCTAACGTGTCGATGACCTTGCGCGAATGGCCGTGGGCCGTGTCGATGACGATGGCGTCGACGCCGGCGTCGATCAGGGCGTGCGCCCGCGCCATGCTATCGGCTCCGGTACCGATGGCGGCGACGACGCGCAGGCGTCCTTTGGCGTCTTTGGCAGCGTTCGGGTAGCGGCTGGCCTTTTCGATGTCGCGCACCGTAATCAGGCCGATGCAACGATAGGCGTCGTCGACCACCAGCAATTTTTCGATGCGATGTTGGTGCAACAGGCGCATGGCCTCGTCGCGCGTGACGGATTCCTTTACCGTCACCAGCTCTTTTCCCATAAAATCGGATACGGGGCGCGATAAATCCACGGCGAAACGCACGTCGCGGTTGCTTAAAATGCCGACTAACTTTCCGGCGTCGTCCATCACGGGAAAACCGGTGATGGAGTGCTTGTCGCGCAGCTCCAGCGCCTCGCGCAGCGTTGCGTCGGCGCGAATGGCGATGGGGTCGACCACCATGCCGGACTCGAATTTCTTCACTCTTTTTACCGCCGCGTGCTGCTCGTCGACCGTCATGTTGCGATGGATGCACCCGACGCCGCCGGACTGCGCCATGGCGATCGCCAGCCGTGCGTCCGTCACGGTATCCATCGCCGACGACACGATCGGAATGCGCAGGGTGATGGAACGCGTCAGGCGCGACGAAGTGTCGGCGTCCGCCGGATGCACCTCGGAATAGCCGGGCGCCAGCAATACGTCGTCGAAAGTGATGCCTATGCGTTCTCTCATGGTCGACATAACGTAGCGCGCCTTGGAAATTTTTAAAACTGTTTGCGCTTAATATCAAATTGCGCCATGAAAAGCAAGAGCGTCGCGTATATCGCCGCTTGCAAGGCGAAAAAATACCACCCGGCCGCGTCGCCCTTCGGTCCGTAGATAAGCCATGAGGTGCGACCAAATAAATCCAGTCGGGGAAGCAAGGAAGACGTGGCCTGCATCGCGCCCTCCAGCCATCCTTCGGCGCCGGAGCTAAGTTTTCCGCCGCCGTGGGAGGAATCTTGCATCACGGAGACGAAATAACCCAATAGCCGCGACATCACGTAGAACACGGCGCAGGCGAGCGTCGAGGCGACCGCGCCGTTTAAAATTAACGCGGCGAGCGTCGCAAAGGCGGTAAGCAGCGCCAGTTCGCAAAAGACCGACGCGCACCATAGCGCCGTTCCGGCGGGATCGGCGTTTCCGAGAAGCAGCATTGCCCCGATAAAAATAACGGGGGGAAGGGCAAGCGCGACGTATCCCGTCCAGCATCCAAACACATACCCGAAACGCGAGAGCGGCTTGGAGAGAAAAGATTCCACCTCGCGATTGTCGAAGGAGCGGCGAACGTGATAACAGGTAAAGACGATCATGCCAAGGGCGGTGGCCATGCGCGCCGTACCGGCAAAAATGACGACGGACGTTTGCAACTTTTCCGTCAGGGCGGCGGATCCGGTAAACACCCCAAGGCCATAGCACGCGCCGACCGACGCCAGCACGCCGAGCAGCAACCAGTCGCGCGACGCCGTCAGCAACACGTACCGAAATAAGGCGAACATGCGGGAACTCCGTTATGAAACATCCGGCGAATTGTACGCCCGGAAACGACGGAGGCGCAACGTTAAAATTCGGCGCCGCATAGGTTTGTGTTTTTCCCTTCGCCTAAGGCGCATCCAATGCGTCAAGCAGCGTTTCTACGGCGATGGAATAACGTTGTCTCTTTCCCTCTTTTCCTCCCACGGCGAGGCGGTGGCGCAATCCTTTGGCGGCGCTTATCCACATAAACGCGCAGCCGCCGAAATCTTGCGAGGCGCATTCGACGATTTTCCCTCCCCGGGGAACGAACAACAGGTTCGTCAGGCCGGCTCCGTGGGTGGCGACGAGGGTGCGGGCACGTCGAAAGGCGAAGAATTGTTCCCTTAAACTCATTTCGCCGGGAACGATCGTTTCAAAACCGCGTTCGCGCAACACGGACTCTATTTCGCCCTCGTTTTCTAAGTGCCGCAACTTCGCGTCGCGCCGCGACACATAAAAATCTTTATCGGGCGCGGCGTCAATTGCGCCGTAGCGCCTCGCCAGCAAGCCGTCAATGAAGGCGACGTATTCCGGCGAAAAAAACGCGCCCGTTTTTCCCGTCGTGCTATAGTCCGGCACGGCCATGGAAGGGCACAGCAATTTTTCGCGCGGCGACAGGCGTAACAGGGACGTTTCCGGAAATGCCTTAATAATTTCGTCGTAGATTTCTTCTTGGACGGCGCTGAGATCGGTGCGCGTCACGATGACGACCGGCCGCTTCGGACGATGCGTTCTCGTGAGGAAAAGATGCAACGTCGTCATATATTCCGCAAGAAAATGGAAATATTGCCGATGGCCTCGACGCACGCCAAGCATAGGCAGATACAGCGTTTCAGGGTCGCCTTTTACCGATTTTAGCGTCGCTATTTTCGAGTAATTCCGTTCCGCCGCTCCCCATGCGGTGGGAGCGACGACGGCGCCGCCGTCTATCGCCGTGCCCGTGTGGCCGAGCAACGTCGCGTTGCGATGCAGCGTGACGGTAAATTCAACGCCCAATTCTTTTGGGACCGGCTCTCGACGAAACTCCATGTAACGACGCGCATCGCGGTCAAAATCTATGCCGAACGCCTCAGGCGGCGCCGACCGAAACTCTCGGTATAAAATTTCCGTCGATGTTATTCTCGCGTTTTGCAATTCCGGATAGTAATTTAGGCGCTTCGCCGCAAAGGGGAAAAAGGCGAGCGCATGCCTGCGCAGCCGAGCGCGCACCGCGCGCAGGTTGACGAATCCGCTAAATCCGCTTTTTTTGTAGCGTTGGCCGGAAGGAGGGTCGATCATAAGCGGGAAAGGGATGGAAGCGTGGCGTATCGCTATTAACATAAACGAAAAAAAGCGTCGGACAAGAGGCGAGAAGTTAAATCGCTACAGGCTCTAAAATCGCCGCCATAGCATGAGGTTTACCTCCTCTCCCTTCAGGACGTCCCTGCCGCCCAGCGGAAACGCGGCGCCGACGGCGAGGGAAAGCGACTCGCTGACGTGTCGCCCCAGAGTGAAGCGTTGCGTGATAAGGTCATAGTCGCCGTCGAGCGGTTTTTCCTCCTTCCCTGTTGCGCCTCCGGCAGTGAAGTCAAAAAAAGTTTGCGACCATAAAAAATAGGGATGGACCTCGAACCCTTCGGTAAACTCCGCGACGTAGCGGAACCTGCTCGCATTTATGGTAAATTTTTCGTCGAAAAAACGTTCCCCGACGCCGAATTCCGCGTTGTAGAAGCGATCGATGGCTATGTCGCCGCACGCGGCGCACCGGCGAAAGCGTTTCGTCGGCAGTTTTTTCCCGTATATTCCCTTTAGCGTCCAGCCGTAGGTTTTCGGTCCGAACGTGCGCGCTTCGTCGTCTCCGCCGGACCGAAACCCGGGCAACAATGCATCAAGCTGCACCGCGCCGATAACGTTTTTCGAGGCGGGATCGAAGACCGTCTTGCGCACGAAATAGGTTTGCTCTTCGTGCGCCGTGGCGTCGAACGCGGTTTGATGGCGCAATCCGTCTTGCCTGGCGTAGGCGAAACGCTGTTTCGTGCCGAGCGTAAACCCGTCGCCGACGCCGTATTCCGCGAATATTTCGCCCCCGATTTTTCGGTAGCGCTCCACGGCGTAGCTCTTCCATCCGTAATAGGGATCGTACGCGCGGTCGGCGGCGTAGAAATACGTCTTATACATCGCTTGCCCCTTGCCGTCCTCCACCGGCCACGCGCCGGCGCGCGCGTTTTGCCGGGCGAAAAGCGCCGCGAACGTGACCGTTACCAAAGCGAAGCGAATCATGAAGGTCTTTATCGCCCGGCGCCGCCTTGAATCAACGAACGCCCCGTCATTTCGGCGGGAACGGGCAACCCCATCAATTGCAGGACGGTAGGGGCGACGTCGCACAGACGTCCGTCCGCAAGGTCGAATTTTTCCGCCGACGCCAGCACGAACGGCACGGGCAACACGGTATGGGCGGTATGGGCGCCCCCCTTGCCGTCGGTCATTTGCTCGGCATTGCCGTGGTCGGCGGTGACGACGACCGCTCCGCCGAGGGCCAGCGCTTTCGGTACGATGCGGGCAAGGCAGGCGTCGACGGCCTCGGCGGCCTTGACGGCGGCGGCGAAATTTCCCGTATGCCCGACCATGTCGGCGTTGGCGTAGTTGACGACGATAAAATCGTATGCGCCCATACGTTCGATCAGTTTTTCCGTCACGTCGAACGCCGACATTTCGGGCTTGAGGTCGTAGGTGGCCACGTTCGGGGAGGGCGCCATCACGCGATCTTCACCGGGGAACGGGTCTTCCCGACCTCCGTTAAAGAAAAACGTAACGTGGGCGTATTTTTCCGTTTCGGCGACGTGAAGTTGCGTTTTTCCGGCGCCGGAGATGACTTCGCTTAACAGGTTGGCGTAATTTTGCGGAGGGAACAAGACGTGCGCTCTGTCGTTGAAGGCGGCGTCGTACTCCGTCATCGAGATAAGGCAAGCCCATTTCGGGGCATGTTTTCGGACGAAGCCTTTATATTGTCCGGCGGAGACGGCGTCGAACGTTTGCCGCATGCGGTCGGACCGAAAGTTTGCGGAGAGAAACGCGTCGCCGTTCTTCGCTCCGGGCGCGCCGCGCCGCGCGGCGGGGGGAATGAACTCGTCATACGTGCCTTGGGCGTAACAGTCGCGCACATAGTCGAGCGGATCGTCGAAACGGGTTTTGGATTGCGCCGCCACGACGGCATTATACGCTGCCTCTGTGCGTTCGTGGCGGTTGTCGCGATCCATGGCGTAATAACGACCGCAGACGCTATCGACGGAAACGGCGTCGCCGTAGGGGAGCAATTCTTCCAAAAACCCTTCTAATTCGTCCAATGCGCTTTTTGGCGGCACGTCGCGCCCGTCGGTGACGATATGCAGGCTCGTCGAAACGCCGGCGTCGGCGAAAATTTTTACCAAGGCGATGATATGGTCGCGGTGCGAATGCACTCCTCCGCGCGACGCCATGCCGAAAAGATGCAGGCGGCCGCCGGACGCCCTGAGGGCGTCTATCGCGGCGACGAGGGCCGGTAACCGCGCCGCCCCCCCGTTTTTAAACGCGGCGTCGATGCGCGGAAGATTCTGCATCACGATGCGCCCGGCGCCGATATTCATATGGCCGACTTCGGAATTGCCCATTTGCCCATCGGGCAAGCCGACCGCCGCGCCCGACGTCTCTAGCGAGCTATGCGGATAAGTCGCCAGCAAGGCGTCGTAAAACGGCGTCGCCGCATGGGCGATGGCGTTGTCCGGGGCGGCCGGGCGCTCTCCCCAGCCGTCTAAAATACAGAGCAGAACGGGTTTTTTCGCCGCCGACACATTCATAAGGAAATCAAAACGTATGAAGAGGAACGATGCAGGAAATTTAAAGTGGCTGGGATGGCAGGATTCGAACCTGCGCATGGCGGTACCAAAAACCGCTGCCTTACCGCTTGGCTACATCCCAACATATGCCTGACGCGCATTTATATTAAAACTATTAAAACGCGCGTGCACATGCTTATAATAAAAATCGCCGTTATCCGCAAGTTTTTTTTGACGTCCAATAACCAACGCGGATAAAATGCTTTCTTCCAACGCCATACGCACGGAGCGCCCGATGTCCGAATCCCGTTCGCCTACCGCCGCCGTCTTGCTTATCGGAAACGAACTGCTTTCCGGCCGTACGCAAGACCTTAATTTACGCCATATCGCCGTTTCGCTCGCGACAATCGGCGTCCGGTTACAGGAATGTCGCGTCGTTCCGGACGTCGAGGGGCGCATCGTAGACGCGCTGAACGCGCTCCGGGCGGCGTATGACTACGTCTTTACCACCGGCGGCATCGGCCCGACGCACGACGACGTCACCGCCGCCTGCGTCGCCAAGGCGTTCGGAAGAACGTTAGAGACGCATCCGGACGCGCTCCGCGCGCTGATCGAAGAATACGGAGGCGAAGAAAATCTGAACGAAGGCCGACGCCGCATGGCGATTTTTCCGAAGGGCGCCGGATTGATTCGCAACTCGGCAAGCGGCGCGCCCGGATTTTTCGTCGAAAACGTGTTCGTCATGGCCGGCATTCCCCGCATTATGCGGGCGATGCTCGACGCCGCGCTGCCGTTGCTTGAGAGGGGCGATCCGGTGTTGTCCGCAGAGGTGCGCGTCACCAAGGCCGAAAGCCTGTTTGCGGAGGAATTGACGCGCATACAGGAAGAGTTTGCGCCGCACGTCGATCTCGGAAGCTATCCCGCGACGAAGGACGGCGAAAAATTTGCGACCATCGTCGTGCGGGGCGTCGACGCCGCGCTGGTGGAAAAGGCGGCGGAGGAAGTGCGCAAGCGCATCGCTACAATCTCTTAGCTAAGGCGCGGAAACGCCGCTTTTGGGACCTCAATTTTTTCGCCGGGCGTCAAGGCGCGTTCGGCGCGTATCGCGCTAAGGCCGCGCGCGCTTTCGGGAACGTTCAGCGCGTCCAGCAACGCCCCCGCTCCGACGGGAGCGAAGGGAAGCAAGGCGACGGCGATGCAGCGCACGCATTCGGCGGCCACGTAGAGAACGGCGCCGGCGCCGGCGGGATCGGTCTTCCTTAAGGCCCACGGCGCGGCGGCGTCGAAATATTCGTTGGCGGCGTTGGCGAGGGCGATAATTTCCCCGATCGCCTTATGGAAGGCGAAGTCGCGCATCGCCTCGCGCATTGCGTCGGGCAAGGCGTAGCATTGCGCGAGCAACGCGTTCGCCGCCGGATCGATTCCGGGCATGGGCAATGCGCCTTCGTCATTTTTGGCGATCATAGACAGGCTACGCTGCGCCAGATTGCCGATTTTATTGGAAAGCTCGGCGTTCGCCAGTTCCGCCACGCGCTCGCTGCTAAAATTTCCGTCGTTGCCGAACGGCATTTCGCGCAACAGAAAATACCGCGCGCGCTCCTGCCCGTATTTTTCCGCCAGATCGTCGGGCGAGACGACGTTGCCGAGCGACTTCGACATTTTTTCTCCTTCCACCGTCCACCAGCCGTGGGCGACGACGCGATGCGGCAAGGGAATGTCGGCGGCCATCAGCATCGCCGGCCAATAGACGGCGTGAAACCGCAGGATGTCTTTGCCGACGACGTGCGTCCGGTCGCCGCCACGCCAAAATTTTTGATAGTTCGGGGCGCTTTCGTCGGGAAAGCCCAGGGCGGACAGATAGTTCGCGAGCGCGTCTACCCACACGTACATCACGTGGCTTGCGTCGCCGGGAACGGGCACGCCCCATGTGCATGCGGTGCGCGAAATCGACAAATCTTTCAGCGCGCCCTCTTTTTTCTCCTTTCCGCCGCGTACAAACGCCGCCACTTCGTTTAATCGCGACGCCGGTCGCACGAAATCCGGCCGCTCCTCGTAAAGTTTCAACAACGCGTCCTGCATCGAGGAAAGACGGAAGAAATAGCTTTCCTCCTCCACCCAATCGACGTCGGCGCCGGTGGGGGCCTTGCCGCTCACCAATTCCGACGCGTCGTAAAACGCCTCGTCGCGCACCGCGTACCATCCGGCGTAGCTGCCCTTATAGATGTGTCCGCGCTCCTCCAGCCGTTTCCACAAGGCTTGCGCCGACGTCTTATGCCGTTCTTCGGTGGTGCGGATGAAATCGTCGTTGGTGACGTTCAGCACGTTTTCCCCTCCGGCGACGAGACGTCGGAAGCGCTCCGCCACGCCGTCGACGAAGTTTTGCGTTGGCATGTTCTTGGCCTCCGCCGCCCGGGCGACCTTTTGTCCGTGTTCGTCGCATCCGGTCAAGAAAAAAACGGCGTCGCCGTCCAGTCGCCAAAACCGCGCCATGGCGTCGGCGGCAACGGTGGTATAGGCATGGCCGATATGCGGCGCGTCGTTGACGTAATAAATGGGGGTGGAAATAAAGCGGGAGGTCATAAAGTCGGCGCCCTTATGGAGAATAACTCGCGCTACCATAACTAAAAGCCGCGCAAAGCTCAATCGCTCAATGCGGCGCCGCAAGGCAAAAACGACGCTTGCTTTAAGCGCAAAAAACGTTATAATCTTCGGTAACGTGGTCGGGCGCTCTTGGCAGTCAAGGGCGCCCGATTTTTTTTATACGGACGTCGCCGACTTTTAGCGGCGGCGCATAACGTGGGAAACGTCGCATGACGAACACCGTGGCGCTATTGCCTTCCGAACAACGCGTGGAGGAATTGACGGTAGACTCTCTCGCTCATATGGGGTATGAAATTGCGCGCGTGCGGCTTAGCTCCGGCGCGCGCGACAAAACCTTGCAAATCATGATCGACCGCGTCGACGGCAAAAACGTGAACATTGACGATTGCGAAAAGGCCAGCATACAAATTTCGGCGACGCTCGACGTGCACGATCCGATAAGCGGCGCGTACCATCTGGAGGTTAGCTCTCCCGGAGTCGATCGTCCGCTCACCCGCCCGAAGCATTTCGCCGCGAACGTCGGACATGAGGCGAAAATCGAAACCCGCTCGCCCGTGGGAGGACGTCGGCGCTTTAAGGGAACGCTGCTTGAGGCGACGGAGGAAGGCGTGACGCTGCGGTGCGCTGCGGCGGGAGGAACGGAGGACGTGGCCATACCTTTTGCCGCCGTCGGGAACGCGCACCTCGTGCTGACCGACGCGCTGCTTGCCGCTGCCGCGCAAGGCCAAACGAAAGAAGAAGAACGAAACGAACAATAAGACGCAACACAAGGAGAACTCATGTCGCTTTATGCCGGTAGCGCCGAAATTATTCAAGTCGCCGACGTGGTCGCCCGCGAGAAAGGCATTCCTAAAGATTTGGTGGTCGACGCCATCGAGCAGGCCCTCGTTCGCCCGGCCGCGCGCCAGTATGGCGGCGACAAGGACATATCCGTGCACATCAATCGCCGAAGCGGCGACATAAAAACCTATCGGCTGCTGACGGTTGTGGAAGACGGCGCCGAGGTGGAGGACGAAAACGCCGAAAAAGTCATTCGCCAAAAAGACGCGTTCGATCTTTACGGCAACGCCAAAAAGACCGAGGGCGGCGAAAGCGTTCCCTACGTTCCCGGCGACGTCATCCGCGAAGAGCTTCCCCCCATCGACCTGCGGCGCGTAACGGCGCAAATCGCCAAGCAAGTCATCATTCAAAAAATTAAGGAGGCTGAGCGCGAGCGCGAATATAACGCCTTTATCGAGCGCATGGGCGAAATCGCGCACGGTTCGGTCAAGCGGGTGGAGTTCGGCAACGTCGTGGTCGATCTGGGCGGCGGCGTGGAAGCCATGCTGGCGCGCGACCACGTGATTCGCGGCGAAAACTATAACGTGGGCGACCGGGTGCGCGCCCTCATCGCCAAGGTGCGGCGCGAAAACATTCTGCCGCAGATATTGTTGTCGCGCACCGCTCCGGAATTCATGGCCAAATTGTTTAGCCTTGAGGTGCCGGAAATTTACGAAGGCATCATTCAAATAAAGTCGGTGGCGCGCGATCCCGGCTCCCGGGCGAAATTCGCGATTTATTCCGTCGATCCGAACATTGATCCGGTGGGGTCGTGCGTAGGCGTGCGGGGAAGCCGCGTGCAAGCGGTGAGCAACGAAATTTTAGGGGAAAAAATCGATATCGTGCAATGGTCGTCGGATCCGGCGACGTTTCTGGTGAACGCCATCGCTCCCGCTAAGGTGTCGAAAGTCATCATCAACGAAGAAACCCGCACCATGGACGTGGCGGTAGCGGAGGAAGAGCTGAGCATCGCCATCGGGCGGCGCGGGCAAAACGTGCGCCTGGCCTCCGACTTAATCGGCTGGCGCATCAACGTCATGAGCGAAGAGGCCGAGGCGGCGAAGCGCTCGGAAGATTTTTCGGCCATTACCTCGTCGCTTATCGCGGCGCTCGACGTTGACGACATCATTGCGCATTTGCTGGCCGGCGAAGGATTTACCTCGCCTTCCGAAATCGCTTTTTCCGATTTGTCTGAGCTGGTGGCCATCGAAGGGTTCGACGAAAACATCGCGGCGGAATTGCAGCGCCGCGCCTTGGCCTGGCGAGAAAACTGCATTCGCGAGGAAGAGGAGAAATTCGCCTCTTACGGCATGGAGGAAGGGCTTGTCGCGCTCATGGGCGAGGAAGCGGAGCGCACCGTCCTGATCGCCTTGGCGGAGGCGGACGTCAAGACGATCCACGACTTCGCGGATTTGTCGCGCGACGAATTGTTTGAAATTATCGGCGAGGGCGCGATTAGCTTCGACCGGGCCGACGCCCTTATCATGAAGGCGCGGGAATCGTGGTTCGACGCCTCCGCCGACGAGCAAAAGGCGACGTCGTAGCGATGGATAAAAAAATTTTTCTTGCGGCCTCTCCGGAAGACGGCGTCGTGCGGCGCGTGACGAAGCCCTTGCCGTTCGTGAAGACGGCGGAGGTTCCGTGCGGGATGAACGCGTTAAGGGCGTGGGCGACGTCGGACGAGGCAAGGAAAATTTTCGGCGAAACTGCGTCTTTGGCGCACGACCTGGCGGAAAAAACGGCGTGCGACCTGCGGGAAGAGGCGCTACAATGCTTGCATTTCGTTAAAAAATCGGGAAAGCTCGTCTCTGGTTTTGAAACGATAAAACCGCTGCTGAAAAAAGCGGGAAAGGTGGCGGCGCTCTTGCAGGCGTGCGATTCCTCTCCGCGAGAGCGCCGGCGGCTCGCCGGCCAAAGAAGCGCGGAGGCGGTGGGCTGCTTTACCTCCGCCGAGCTGGGGACCGCCGTCGGTCGCCCGTCCTGTTGTCACGTGGCGGTGCTGCGAGGCGGCGAAAATCTATGGCGCGAGCGTTACGAACTCTATAAAACATATATCGATGGTTAGAATGGCCGACAAGAACATGCCCGACGATAAAAAAAACGCGACGACGCCCAAGCTGACGCTCGGCGGCGGCGCGTCCACCTTACATCTGTCGGTAGACCTCAAAAAAACCCCCGCGCCCAAAAAGCGCGGCGCCCTTGGGGTACAAGTGGAAGTGGTCGGGGCCAAGCGCCGGTCCGTTCCGCTGACGGGGGCGACTCCGGCCGGCGGGTTGACGCGTCAGGAACAAGAAACGCGCATGCGCGCGCTTAAGCTCGCGGAAGAGGAGGATCGCCGCCGCAAGGAGCGCGAGGAAATCGAAGCGAAGGAACGTGCCGTCCGCGAGGCCGAAGAGGCGGTGCGGCGTTCCGAAGAGGAGCGCGTTCGCAAGGAAGAGGAGGCGCGCGTCGCGCAAGAGGCGGCGGAGCAGGCTAAAAGGGCGGCGGCGCCCGTCGCCGGGATCGAAAAAGAGGCGTCGCGCGAAGAAAATCCTCGCGTAGAAGAAAAAACCGCCGACGAGTCGGCTCCGTTCGAGCTTACCAAGAAAAACCGCAAGTTGTTAGAACAACTTCGCGCGGAAAAAGACGAGGAGGTGGCTGAAAAACCCTCCGGACGCACGAAAACCCCGACGCCGGGAACCGCTTCCAAGAAGCGTTCCGGACGCATCACCGTCTCTCAAGTGCTGAGGGAAGAGGCGAGCTTTTCCGACGATCAGGCCAGTTTGGGATCGGACGCGCCGCGCCGTCGGGTGAAGCGCCGATCAAACGACGCAAAACGGCGAGGACAGCAAGAAAAAGTGCTGCGCGACGTGGCGATTCCCGATTCGATTTCCGTCCAGGATCTGGCGCTGCGCATGGCCGAGCGCGCGACGGACGTGGTGCGCGTGCTCATGAAAATGGGCGTGATGGCCGCGCCGTCGCAAACGATCGACGCCGACACGGCGGAACTCGCCGCGCAGGAAATGGGGCATCGTCCGTACCGGGTGCAAAACGAAGACCCGGCGGAGTTTTTATATCACCCCCCGGCGGACGCGCCGGACACGCTTGAGGAGCGCTCTCCGGTGGTGACGTTCATGGGCCACGTCGATCACGGCAAGACGTCGTTGCTCGACGCGATTCGCGAAAGCAAGGTGGCGGCGGGCGAGGCCGGCGGCATCACCCAGCATATCGGCGCCTATCAGGTGACGACGCCTAAGGGATCGATCACGTTTTTAGACACGCCCGGCCACGCGGCCTTTACCGCCATGCGGCAGCGCGGCGCCGGCGCGACCGATATCGTCGTGCTGGTGGTGGCGGCGGACGACGGCATCATGCAACAAACCGAAGAGGCGATCAGCCACGCGAGGGCGGCCGGCGCGCCGATCATCGTCGCCATCAACAAGGTGGATAAGCCCGAGGCCAACCCGCAAAAGGTGCGCGACAAATTGTTGCATTACGAGCTTATTCCCGAAGAACTGGGCGGCGACGTGATGACGGCGGAAGTCTCCGCAAAAACGGGCGCGGGGTTGGACAGGCTGCTGGAATGTATTTTGCTGCAAGCCGAGGTGATGGAGCTTGGCGCCAATCCGGACCGTCCGGCGGTGGGGGTGGTGATCGAATCGCGCATTGACAAGGCGCGCGGCGCGGTGGCGACGATACTCGTGCAGCGCGGCACCCTGAATATCGGCGACGTGCTGGTGAGCGGTACGGCTTACGGACGGGTGCGGGCCATGACGGACGCGGCGGGCAACCGCCTGCAATCGGCCGGTCCTTCCGACGCGGTGGAGGTGCTGGGGTTAAGCGACGCGCCGCACGCCGGCTCTCCGGCCGCCGTGGCGGAAAACGAGCGCATGGCGCGCGACGTGGCGTTGCTGACCGACCAACGCGCGCGGGCTAAAGCGGCCGCGATGAACACCGGCGGCAAGTCGTCGATGGATTTATTGCTCGAGCAGTTTAAAGGTTCGGGCATACGCGAGCTTCCCGTGGTGATTAAAACCGACGTACAAGGATCGTTGGAAGCGATTGAGCAAAGCCTGCTTAAGTTCAACAACGACGAAGTGGCGGTGCGGGTGCTGCATAAAGGCGTCGGGGGAATCACCGAATCGGACGTTTCCCTGGCGGCGGCCTCGTCGGCGATGGTGCTGGGCTTCAACGTGCGCGCCGAGAAGGCCGCCCGCGACCTGGCGACCCGCGACAGGGTGGACGTGCAATATTATTCCGTCATCTACGATTTAATAGACGACGTGAAGGCCATGCTTTCCGACATGCTGAAACCGTCGGTGCGCGAAAACATGCTGGGCAACGCCGAAATTCGCGACGTGTTCGTGATTACGCGCGCCGGCAAGGTGGCGGGGTGCTACGTGACGGACGGCACGGTGAAGCGCGGGGCGCACGTGCGCCTGCTGCGCGACAACGTGGTCATCCACCAAGGCAAGCTGAAAACCCTGCGCCGCTTCAAGGACGACGTGCAGGAAGTGGCGTCCGGTTACGAATGCGGCATGGCGTTCGAGCGCTACGACGACATTAAAATCGGCGATTACATCGAAGCCTTTGAAATGGTGGAAGAAAAGCGCACGTTGTAAGGCGCGCGCTTTTTCTTCTTTACTGCCTTAAACCGATAATTCTCTTTTTTCCGTTATATGCATCCTTACGCCCTCTTTCGCGTCATCGCTGTTTTTTCTTTGGTTATGACGTTCGCGCACGGGGCGCGCGCCCAAGAGGCGTCGGCAAAAATTAAGGGAGCGCTGGAAGGCCGCGCCTCCGTCTCTTTTTACGGCGAGCCGATACGGCGCTTTTCGTTGGCGCAGCGTTTTTATCGCGAACGCGCCTATGCGCCGGGGTGGGACTATCGCGCTTCCGACGCCTTGGCCAAGGCAATAAAAGAGGCGAAAAACGACGGATTGACGCCGGGCGACTACCATCTCAACGCGCTGGAAAAAGCCCGGGAAGCCAACGACCAACCGGCCGTCGAGCTGTTGTCGTCGGACGCCTTTTTCTTGCTGGCCTCGCATTTGGCGAACGGACGTACGGACGTGAAGGCGCTGGTCGATACGTGGAACTTGCCGAAAGAGTCTCCCGACTACCTCGCCGCCTTGCACGACGCGCTGCGCAGCGGAAAGATAGAGCGCGCCTTGCGCGCCTTCGCGCCGACGGCGGCGGAATATGGCGCGTTTCGCAAGGAATATGCGCGCTATCGGGCGATGGCGTCGGGTAGCTTCCCCAAAAAAGTGGCGCCCGGAGAAATTTTGCGCGCCGGCATGCGCGCTCCGCGCGTCGCGGAACTCCGCGCCCGAATGATCGCGTTCGGGCTGACGTCAAAAAAAGCGAACGCGCCGGCGAAGAACGTGCCGCCACTGGACTTCGCCAAAGAGATAGAAACAGAAGAAACGTTTGACGACGATTTGATCGGCGCGGTGAAAAAATTCCAACGCAGCGCCAACCTCATCGACGACGGCGTGGTGGGCAAAAGCGCGCTTCTCGCAATAAACGTCTCGCCGGCGGAGCGCGAAAAAACGTTGCGCGTGAACATGGAGCGGTTGCGCTGGTTGCCGAAAGATTTAGGGAAGCGTTACGTCATGGTGAACGTTCCCGGATTTTTCTTGCAGGCGGCGGCAAACGGCAAGGTCGAGGAATTTCACGAAGTGGTGGTGGGGCAAAACCAGCGCCCGACGCCGATCTTCTCCGCAAAAATGCAATATATGATTTTTAATCCCTGGTGGATGGCGCCGGATAAGCTGGCAAAGGAAGACAAGTTGCCGTTTTTTCGCGAACACCCCGAAAAAGCGGAGGAACTGGGTTTCGTCGTGACGGATAGAAGCGGCAAGAACGTGCCGCTTTCCTCCATCGACTGGAACACGGTCGACGCCGACAATTTTCCCTATCGGCTTGCGCAAAAACCGGGCGACTTAAATGCTCTGGGCAAGGTGAAGTTCATTTTTCCCAACCCGTATAACGTCTATTTGCACGACACCCCGGCGAGGGATCTGTTCGTGCGCAAGCAACGCGCCTTTTCCTCCGGCTGCGTGCGGGTGAAGGACCCGCTCGACCTGGCGGAATGGATTCTAAAAGACGGCGGGCGTACCCGCAAGCAAATTGACGAGGCGGTCGAAAGCGGCAAGGAAAAACAGGTGAATCTCGTGACGCCGCTTCCGGTGCATATGCAATATATCACCAACATGCTGAACGACGACGGGGAGGTGGTGTTTTTGAACGATTTTTACGGTCGCGACGGGCAAACGGCGGCGGCCCTCGACGATAAAGCCCCGTAACCCCGGCGCCGCCGCTTATGGACGCCTCCCCCGCCTTCCACCTGCACCTTATCTCCGACTCGACCGGCGAGACGGTCAGCGCCGTGGCGCGGGCGGCGCTGGCGCAATTTGACCATATCGACATGCGCGAGCATAATTGGTCGATGGTGCGCACTCCGGGGCAATTGAAAAAAGCGTTGGACGGCATACGGGCGCACCCCGGTTTCGTGATGCACACGTTGGCCGGCGTGGAGCATAGGCGCATGCTGCACGACGCGTGCGCCGAATTAAACGTGCCGTGCGTCTCGCTGCTGTCGCGCGTCGTGTCCGATCTGTCCGGGTTTTTGGGCATGGAGCCGAGCAATATGCCCGGGCGGCGCTACGTGATGGACAAGGAATATTTTTCGCGCGTCGAGGCGATCAACTATTCCATCGCGCATGACGACGGCCAGATTTTGCACGACCTCGACGAAGCCGATATCATTTTGGTGGGCGTGTCGCGCACCTCCAAGTCGCCGACGAGCATGTATCTCGCCCATTGGGGCTATCGCACCGCCAACGTGCCGTATGTGGGCCACGCGCAATTGCCGCCCGAGCTGCTGGCGCTGAAAAACGCCTTCGTGGTGGGATTGACGATTCGTCCGGAATCCTTGGCGCACATTCGCCGCAACCGCCTGCTCTCGCTGGAGCAAAAGGAGGAGACGACGTATACCATGCTCGACGAGGTGGAAGCCGAGGTGGCGGAGGCCAGGCGGTTTTTCGTCCGTCGCGGCTGGCCCGTCATCGACGTCACCAAAAGGTCGGTCGAAGAAACCGCCGCCGCCATCTTGCAGCTTTATCGGGAAACGAAGGGCGCGAACATATAACGGCTAGGGACAGGTTAGCGTGAATTATACCGCCAGCATACCCATATCCGTTACCATCTATTTTCATCGCGCCCGTAGGTCGAACCGAAAAACGGGACGGTGCGCGGCGTCGGCTTTTATGCGATATTTGGTCGAGTGCGGCGCGTCTTCCTCTAGCGGCGGGGCTAGGGTAAGCACGTCGCTTGCGGTTTCCATCGCCTCTTGCATATGCCGGGCGTAGTCTTCGTGGTCGGTCACGAGGCATATGCGTCCGTCCTCGGACAATAACGGCGCGAGCGTACGTAAGAACGCGGATTGAACCAAGCGTTTTTTATGGTGTTTCGCTTTGGGCCACGGGTCGGGATAGAGAATGAAAATACGCCGCAGCGTGCGTTTTTTCCATGTCGCGAGCAGTGGGCGCACGTCGTCGTTCCAAATGCGCACGTTGCGGCAAGCGCTTTTTCGCAGCGCGAGCACGCAACTCGCCACACCGTTTATATATGGCTCCGCACCGATAAAGCCCGTATGGGGATAGGCGACGGCGCGGGCGGCAAGGTTTTCTCCCGAACCGAAGCCGATTTCCATCTCGTATCGCGTTATCTGCGGCGGGAAAAGCTCCGCCGGATTGATGACGTCGACGCTTGCCGCGTATTCCGCCGTTATGCCTATGCCGGAGAGGTTGCCCTCCAGCGCATTTTGCTTTAGGGCGCTTAAGGTACGGCTTTTCTTCCTGCCGAACGAGCGGAGGTAAGGGGAAACGATCGGATTTTCCATGAACTACCGCAACGCTTTCCGGTTGGCGGCGCGGCATGACCGGCCGGCGGCGCCTTTTTTTCGCATCGCGCAGCAAAAGGAAGAAACGGAAAAACGATCGCAACGCATACAATTTCATTTTTCTTTTTTAAAACGCGGAAAGAGCGGCACCTTATAGCAAACGGTTGAATCCGGCAACCGTAAACGCTTGTTCAAAAATCAGCGATCGGCAAGTTCCAAAGCGGCGACGGGGCATTTCTTCATGCCTTCGTTACAATCCTCGATCGCGTTGATGATAAAGGGGATGCTTAAAGTAATCACAGGATTATGGTTAACTTGCGACAATGCCTTCATGAGTTCAATCAAGCAGACATATTTTTTTCCGTCGCATTCTTTATCGTTCTCGGTGCAGGGATCGTCACATGGCGTTTCCATTAATATGGCGTGCGCTTCTTGTGCCGCGCGGTATTTCTGGCTCATATCATCGGAGATTTGCTCATTAACTTGTAGGAATTGCTTTTCAGCAGGCTCGATCAAATCTTGTATTTTTTCCCACGTCGGTAGCGCGACGCGTCCATTGTCGGACACGAAGCAGTCAACGAAAAGGCTGAAGTACGTCCTTGGAGAGGAAAGATTTTTTTCGCTCAATACACTTTCGGGATGGAATTTATCGCGACCATAGTTATCGAAGACAATACAGAATCTCTCTTCTTCCTTAATGGAACCGGCGTCCGCTAGCAACCCATGTATAAAATCCATAAGCTTGTCTTCTTCGGGAAGGGCGCATGTATCCAGCACGTAAATAGCGTCTCGCGTCGCCCAATATTTTTTGCCTTCATCTTCATGCCAATCCGCGTCGGTAGCGAGATGTATGACAAGAAATGTGCCTGTTTTTACCCAAGAGAAAGTGAAGCCATGCTTATTTACTTTATTGCCGTCTTGGTCGACAACCGTTACGCTCTGTCCTCCCTGATTGTAGTCTTTGAAATTTCCAAAGCGAAAATCGGAAAGATCAATGCGGAACGATTGCGGCAAATCGAACCATTCGACGGTTTGTGCGCCTGCGTCATCGGAAGCCATGGCGAAAGAAACGAATTCACGAGGATGAGCGACGTACGGCAATCGGTAAGTCAGCAAAAGACCGGCAGAACAGAAAACAAAATAAGGATTGTCTGTTAATTATAATATAATTAATGAATTCATGCAATCTCTTATTTTTACGCCACTCAGGACAAAGACAGAAAAACATAAATTAATTGACGAGTTTTTAGATATTTCATACGTCAACTAAATTTGACGTCACTTATTGGTTTAAAAGCCAATAAGTGACAATTCGTATTTTTTTCCTATCGTTCTACTGCAACACTTCGCGTTTGCCGGCGTGGTTGGGCTGACTGACGACGCCGTCTTTTTCCATTCGGTCGATCAGGTCGGCGGCGCGGTTATAGCCGATTTTGAGCTGGCGTTGAATGTAACTGGTCGACGCCCGCTTGTCGCGCACCACCACGGCGACGGCCTGCCGGTATAAATCGGCCTCGCTTCCCCCGCCGCCGGCGTCGCCTCCGCCGAAATCGCCGTCGTCGCGGGTGACGTCGTCCACATATTCCGGCGAGCCTTGCGATTTCAGAAACTCCACCACGCGCCGCACCTCGTCGTCGTCGACGAAGGGACCGTGAACGCGCACCACGCGCGTGCCGCCGGCCATGTAGAGCATGTCGCCCATGCCGAGCAGTTGCTCCGCGCCCATCTCGCCCAGAATGGTGCGACTGTCGATGCGCGACGTCACCTGAAAGCTGATGCGGGTGGGGAAGTTGGCTTTAATGACGCCGGTAATGACGTCCACCGACGGACGCTGCGTCGCCATAATGATGTGAATGCCGGCCGCGCGCGCCATTTGCGCCAAACGCTGGATCGAGCATTCGATGTCTTTGCCGGCGGTGAGCATCAAATCGGCCATTTCGTCGACGATAATCACGATGAACGGAAAGGTTTTTTTCTCGATGGGCACGTCTTCGTAAATCGGTTCGCCCGTTTCGGCGTCGAATCCGGTTTGTACGCGCCGCACCAACTCTTCGTGTT
Organism: Rickettsiales bacterium; assembly: GCA_040507985.1. Taxonomy (GTDB): domain Bacteria; phylum Pseudomonadota; class Alphaproteobacteria; order Rickettsiales; family UBA6187; genus JBEVNR01. The sequence continues at coordinate 63,007 of JBEVNR010000016.1, forward strand.
GCTCGCTCGCCTCTTCGATGCGCTTATTATAGCCCGCGACGTTCCTGACGCCAAGGTTTGACATTAATCGATAGCGTTCCTCCATCTCGCGCACCGCCCATTTCAGCGCCACGACGGCCTTCGCCGGCTCCGTCACGACCGGCGCCAGCAAGTGCGGAATGCCTTCGTACACGGATAATTCCAGCATTTTAGGGTCGATGAAAATGAACTTGCATTCGTCCGGCCGCAATCGATAGAGCAGCGACAAGATCATGGCGTTGACGGCCACCGATTTGCCGGAGCCGGTCGTTCCCGCCACCAGCAAATGCGGCATGCGCGACAAATCGGCCACCACCGGCGCGCCGCCTATGTCTTTACCGAGCGCGAGCGGCAATTTCACCTTGTCGGCGTCGTAGGCGTCGGCCTCGAGCAATTCGCGCAAATACACGGTTTCGCGTTCCGAATTGGGAAGCTCGATCCCCAGCACGTTGCGCCCCGGTACGACGGAAATACGGGTCGAAAGCGCGCTCATCGAGCGCGCGATGTCGTCGGCCAGGCCGATCACGCGGGACGATTTCGTTCCCGCCGCCGGCTCCAGTTCGTAGAGCGTGACGACCGGTCCCGGCCGCGCCTTTAAAATGGTGCCGAACACGCCGAAATCTTCCAGCACCTGCGCCAGCATCTTGGCGTTTTGCTCGAGCGCGTCGCGCGATAGGGAAAGCGATTTACGCCGCGCGCTTATTTCTTGCAGCAAGCGCAGCGACGGCAATTGCATGGCCGACGGCTCGACGCCCTTGAAGGCGAGCTTTTCTTGTTTTTCCTTACGTTTGAGCAATTTTATTTTTTTGGACGCGCTCGCCAGCGGCTTGTCGCCTTCGTCTTCGTCATCCACTCCGTCGAACGACGCGTTGGCGTCGACGCGCGTTTCTCCGGTCTCGTCTTCGTCCTCTTCCTCGGTTGCATAGGTTTTTTTGGCGGAGGAAATATTGTCGTATTTATCGCGCAGCGCCAGGGCCGCAAGCGCGGCGCCCTTTGGCAAGGCAAGGGCGGTTCGGAGCGATCGCAGCGGCATCCCCGCCGCCGTCCAGCATAAGGGAAGCGCAAGGCACAGCGCCGGCAGCAAGGCGGCCCAATAAGGAAAATAATGGTTTTCGCCGGCGTCGCGCAATATGTCGCCGACGACGCCGCCGAAACCGACGTTAAACACCGCCCAATCTTCCGACGGCTCGAGGCCGGAGAGAGCAAGGCAAAAAAAAGGCAGCGCTGCCGTCAGGCACGTCAACCGAAACGACAGGCGGCGCGGACCGTGTTGCGCGTGAATGCGCACCGCCAGCACGGCCAGCGTCGGCGCAATCACGTAAGACGCTAAACCAAAGAGTTGCAACAGCGGGTCGGCGACGTATGCGCCCGCCGACCCCATGAGGTTAGAGACGGAGTTTTCCGCCGCCCGATTCATCGACGGGTCGGCCGGATCGAAACTGAACAAGGCCGGCAGCAAGAAAAGCGCGAGGGCAAGCAGCGTCACGGTCTTGCACGCATGGAAACCCTTTTTGAGGCTTGCCGTTGCCAGCGATGAAACATAGGCGAGCGTCATCGAAATTTTTAATGCAAACGTAAGAAATTAGTATATAATCACATATACTTCATCCTGACGTCTTTAGCAAATTGATTTTGCAAAATCCGCTAATCGCACGCGAATCCCGTCTTCTTCCCGCGCTTCCTTGATTGCTTGCGCGCCACGATGGAAACGCAGGGGTATTTCGAGAAACCTTCCATCGCATTCTGCATTTGGGACCGAAAGGATCCTTCCTTGTCGAAGGCAGCAAAGGAATATGGCGAATCCGAACTCGATAGGGCAAAAGAAGCATTGCGACAAAAGCTTGCTTGCTTCTTGATCTCGTTGGTAGCGCATTTTGCAACCTTCGAGGAATACTTCCCGGACATTAATCGTTTCGAACAACTCTACTACGCATGCATGAAAACTCTTGACGCCCTGACGCTAGAGGATATGGGAGGAGCGAAAATGAGCCACGAAGCGTACGACCCATTTTTTTGGCAGGCGAAAGGAAACGTAGAGCGTTTGCTGAAGAATCCCTTCGTCTTTGTTCTCAACGCCGTCTACGGCGTGCGCGTTCCGGTTATGCTTGACATACTCTATCGCTTCCGATACCACGAAAACGAGCAAACGAGCAAAAAATTTCCGTGGGTGGACGAGGCATTTCGTTTGGTCGTTGATCTTGGTCCCAACTTCTTCCTTCCGCTGCACGCGGGCAACGCGCAATTCATGCCGTTCGAGGAATCGTTTCGGCAGGTAACCTATTTTCGCGACACGACCTCATGGGCTACGCATCTGGCTATCGGCGAAGACGTCCACGCGTTTTTTTACGTGAGCGGAACGCTGCAATTCGAACGCTGGAATAGTTTTCGTCTTCGTATGGAACAGGAAGGAATTACCGGAGAAATGCTGGCTCGCACCATCTCGCGGCTCACGGATCAAGGAAAGGAGGCGATTCTTCGAGAATCCGCCATGCCTTTCGGTGAGGAAAAACCTGCGAAATGCAATTATTTTTCGGAATTCATCAATCTCGTCAAAATAATCGGAGAAGAAATTCCTCATGACGAGGAGATACGCCATATACCGGAAATGACGTGTCCCATAACCTGCTACATAAACAATGTTGAAGTTGCAACGATTACAGTATCCTTGCATATTCTTTTTACTCAGGAAGGACTACACCTTATTGACCGTACCGTTCCCGGAAAATATTTTGGTCTCAATTGTTTTCTTTACCAAAGATGGTTCAATTGTTGCGATAGTTGCGCGCAAAATTGCAATAATGATATGGTGCACGTGACAGACAACAGCGATACAGAGAACAACGACGTCGATGTATCGGCAGACATGATGCACGCGACAGACAACAACGACGACTTCGATGACGAAGGCACCTGGAGCTATTACGAACACGCTTCGGACTCTGACTAGGTCAATTGTCCTTAACTCTTCGCCACATCACGCTCTCTACGAACTTTCCAACCATTCGTTAATAAATCGGGTGCGCATCTTCCGCAGGACGGAAGACGGACGGATATCGGCTATTTTTAAAAAATCGACAATAAAAAAATAATTTTTTCTTTACTCGCACGCCTCCAGCAGCGTCGCCACGCCTTGACCGCCGCCGACGCACATGGTCGAAAGGGCGAAGCGCCCTTCCTTTTTCCGCAACAATTCGGCGGCCTTTCCGACGATCCGCGCGCCCGAGGCGCCGAGCGGATGGCCAAGGGCGATGGCGCCGCCGTGCATGTTTGTTTTGTCCGGATCAAGACGTAGCTCGCGAATCACCGCAAGCGATTGCGCGGCGAAGGCTTCGTTTAATTCGATGACGTCGACGTCGGAAAGCGCGACGCCTCCGCTTTTCAAGACTTTTCGCGTGGCCTCTACCGGTCCTATACCCATGATTCCGGGCGCGCAGCCGCTCACCGATACCGCGCGAATTTTTGCCATGGGAACAAGATTATGCGCTTTCGCGAACGACGCCGAACACACGACCATGCACGTCGCCCCGTCGGTTAGGGGAGAAGACGTCGCCGCCGTCACCGTTCCTCCCTCCTTAAACGCCGGCGCCAGTTTTGCCATGTCGGCTTTCGCGGAACGCGGGCGCGGGCATTCGTCCTTGTTGACGATTTCGCCGTTTTCGTTCGGTATGGGAATAATTTGCTTTGCGCTCGCCTCAAGCGCCTCGGGCGTCGACGCGCGACGCTGGCTCTCTAGCGCGAAGCTTTCTTGTTCGTCGCGCGATATGCCGTATTTTTCCGCCAGATTTTCCGCCGTGATTCCCATGCTTTCGTACGCGTCCGGGTAACGTTCGTATAAGCCCGGGTGCGGCATGGGGGCGAATCCCCCCATGGGGATGCGCGTCATCGACTCGACGCCGCCGGCCAGATACGCGTCGCCGGCCTTCAGCGCGATATTTCCGGCCGCCATATGGACGGCTTGCATCGACGAGCCGCAAAATCGGTTCATCGTCACCCCCGCCGTCGTTTCGGGAAGCCCCGCCAGAAACACGGCGATGCGCGCCACGTTCAGCCCTTGCTCGCCCTCGGGAAAGGCGCACCCGACGATCGCGTCCTCGATGAGGCAGGGATCGACCCTCGCCCTCTCGACGGAGGCTTTCATGACGGCGGCGAGCATGTCGTCCGGCCGCACGCTCGCCAGCCCTCCTTTATGGGCGGGAGTGAAAGCGGAGCGCGCGAACGCGACGATGACGGCTTGTTCCATGGCGGCATTCCCCAACCGATATTATTCCCAAAAAATTATATACGGCGCAGCAATAATTTCATATAATTTTTCGCACATAACCCTTAACGTATCGTATCGCCATGCCGCACCCTTTGCAAGACGCGCTCGATTGGCGCGTGCCGATGGACGAAAAAAAAGTGCTGCTGCATTCCTGCTGCGCCCCGTGTTCGGGCGAGTTGATGGAGTCGATGCTACATAACGGCATAGAACTGACGGTGTTTTTTTATAACCCGAACATCCATCCCAAGCGGGAATACGAGATGCGGAAGGAAGAAAACATTCGCTTTGCCGAAAAAAACGCCATTCCCTTCGTCGACGGCGATTATTTTCCGGCGGAGTGGTTCGCCAAGGCCCGTGGCATGGAAAACGATCCCGAACGCGGGCGCAGGTGCAGCATGTGCTTCGACATGCGCTTCGTCGAAACGGCGCGCTACGCGAAGAAGAACGGCTTTAAGGTGTTCACCAGTTCGCTCGGGCTGTCGCGGTGGAAGGACATGCACCAAATTAACGCCTCCGGCGTGTCGGCGGCGCGCGAGGTGGGCGGCTCGGTCTATTGGACGTATAACTGGCGCAAGCAAGGCGGCTCGGAGCGCATGTATAAAATCGCGAAGCGCGAAAATTTCTATAAGCAGGAATATTGCGGATGCATCTATTCCCTGCGCGATACGAACGCGTGGCGCGCGGCGAACGGACGCGAGGAAATCGCGCTCGGCGAGGAGTTTTACGGCAAAGAGGGCGCGTGAGATGACGGAGAGCGCGCTCGTTCCCGATAAAATCGCTCCGCGTTTCGTGTTGCTGGTGCGGTGCGGCGACGTGGCGGGCATCGTGGCCGCCGTGGCGGGATTTTTAACCGGCAACGGGTTTTTCATTCGCGAGTCGGCGCAATTCGGCGAAGAAACCGTGGGCATGTTCTTCATGCGGGTGGAGTTTTCCCCCCTGCCGGATACGCATGCGTCGGTTGACGTAATACGAAAAAATTTCGCTCCCGTCGGCGAGGCGCTGCGCATGGAATGGCGAATAGAGCAGCGGGAGCGGCGCCATCGCGGCTTATTGATGGTATCAAAAGAAACGCATTGCCTGTCGGACATTCTCTATCGGGCGGAATCGGGCTTGCTGCCGCTCGACGTGGTGGCCGTCGTGTCGAACCATCCGGAGGCGCGCTACATTGCGGCGCGCCACGGCGTGAATTTTTACCACATGCCCGTCTCGCCCGACACGAAACCCGACCAAGAACGCGCCCTCGCCGATTTGATCGAACGGGAGCGCGTCGATATCGTGGCGCTCGCGAAATATATGCAAATATTGTCGCCCTTCCTCACGAAAAAACTGGCCGGCCGCGCGATCAACATCCACCATTCCTTCCTCCCGTCGTTTAAAGGCGCCCGCCCGTACCATCAAGCCTACGAAAAAGGCGTGAAGATCATCGGCGCGACGGCGCATTACGTCAGCGACGATCTGGACGAGGGTCCTATCATTCACCAAGAGGTGCGCGCCATCGACCGTCCGCGCAGCATCGACGACCTGATTCGCGCCGGGCGCGACGTCGAAACCCGCACCCTCGCCGACGCGCTGCGCTTTCATCTGGAATATCGCGTCATTATGGACGGCAACAAAACCGTGGTGTTCGGGTAAATCATGGCAGCGGACGAGGCGAAACTGGAGCGCGCCGCCTTGGCGATGATGGACCGCTACGGCGAAGGCGCACTCAATATGGCCGTGCGCGCGGCGCGAAAATATATGGAGGACGGCAACGTCGCCTCGGTGCGCGACTGGGTCGCGGTGGGGCAGAAGATTAAGGAATATCGCGACGACCCCGCGCGGCGCGTCGCCGTTTCGGCGGCGGCGGGCGAATAAGATAGGTATTTTGTGAAAAGGACCACACATACGTCAAAATATCCCGCTTTTGCGGGAATGACGATTAATTGTTATTAATTAAAGAACGTCCGGATGCCTGATTAAGCTTTTTCAAATTGCGCCTTGACGTTCTCTCCGCTTGGCAGGCTCCGACAGTCCTTCCTTTTTCTTCCTTTCCCCGGAAATAAAAAAAACGTTTATTTTTTTGTGGCGCTCGCTTATGGTAAAGAACGTTAAGACTAAGCGCGCATACACCGATGGCCGATTATTATTCTTGTAGTTTCGTTCCCGATCCGGGACGTTCCTTCGCGTTTTTATTGGCGGAGGCATATAACCAAGGCAAGGCGCCGCCGCGCGTGCTCGTTGCGCCGGACGAGAAGCGCGCCGAGTTAGCCTATCGGCAATTGCGGTTTTTTGCGCCGAACGCGGAAACGCTGTATTTTCCGGCGTGGGATTGCCTTCCCTACGACCGCGCGTCCCCGTCGGCCAACGTTGTCGGAAGGCGCATTAAAGTCTTGCTGCGTCTGGGAGAAAAGGTTGCGCCCGATTTTATCGTCACGAGCACGCAAGCCGCCGCCCAGCGCACGCCGCCCGTCGGCGCCTTCGTCGGGCGGGATTTTTTGGTGAAAACCGGGCAGAAACTCAACCGCGACGCGCTCATTACGTTTTTAATCGAAAACGGCTATCGCCGCGATCCGTCGGCCTATGAGGGCGGGGAATATGCGGTGCGCGGCGGCGTCATCGACGTGCTGCCTCCCGGATCGGAGGCGGGCGTGCGCATCGATTGTTTCGGCGATGCGATAGAAAGCCTGCGCGTGTTCGACCCCACCACGCAAACCTCCACCGACCATATCGCGGAATACCGCTTTTTCCCGGCGTCGGAGCTACCCACCGACAAAGAGGGTTTTGACCGGTTTTTACGCAACTACCGCAAGCAATTCGGCCTTCCGAAAGGCCACGACCCGCTCTACGAGCATATCTCCGAAGGGCGGTTGTTGGCGGGAGCGGAACATTGGCTGCCGATGTTTTATGACAAAACCTCCACCTTCTTCGCCGCGCTGCCGGAGGGAACGGAAGTGATTTTCGACGCCCAATCCGACATTGCCTTCGCCGACCATATCGCGACCGTGAAGGATTGCTGTCAGGCGCGCTGGGAATCGGCCATGATTCGCCGCGAGGGCGAGGAAAACGCCGTCTCGACCCCGGTATTGGACGCCGAAGACGTCTACCTCACCCACCACGATTGGATAACCTACCGCAAGCGCGAAAACGTGGTGATCGCGCGGCAGGAATCGTCCGAAAGCAAGGTGGAATATCCGATCGCCGCGCAGATAGGCGAGGCGCCCAATTACGACAAACGGGCCGAACGCGAAGAAGCGTCCGCGATCTTCCTGCTGAAAAAAGACGTCGAATCCGACAGAAAAACCCGCCGCCACGTGGCCTGCCTGTCGGAAAATTCGCGCGCGCGCCTGGCGCACATGCTGCACGAGGCCGATCTGCGGGCCGTACACGTCGATAGCTTCCCCGCCGCGCGGGAATTGTCGCCGGAGACGATGGCGCTATACGTCCTGCCCATCGAAAACGGTTTCGTCGCGAACGATTATCTGGTGCTCAGCGAACAGGATTTGCTTGGCGAGCGCTTTAAAACGAACGCGCGCACGCGCAAGCGGGCGGAAAACTTCCTGAAGGAAGCCGCCTCGCTCATGCCCGGCGATCTGGTGGTGCACGAAGATAACGGGCTGGGCCGATTTTTGGGGCTGGAGAACATCGAGGCCGGCGACCGCGTGCGCGATTGCCTGAAAATCGAATATCGCGACGGCGATTTGCTGTTCGTTCCCGTCGAGCATATCGGGCTGGTGTCGCGCTACGGTTCGGACGACGGCGACGCGTTGCTCGACAAGCTTGGTCGCGATAGCTGGAGCAAACGCAAGGCGTCGGTGAAAAACCGCATCCGCGACATCGCCGCGCGCATGCTAAAGCTGGCCGGGGAGCGCGTTCTGCGTGAGGCGCCCGTTCTGACCGCCAAGCCGGACGATTACGACACATTCTGCGCGCGCTTCCCTTACGTCGAAACGGAAGACCAACTGCGCGCCGCCGACGAGGTGGCGCACGACATGGCGTGCGGCCGGGCGATGGACAGGTTGCTGTGCGGCGACGTGGGTTTCGGCAAAACGGAGGTGGCGCTGCGCGCGACGTTTATCGCGGCCTCCGGCGACAACCCGATGCAGGTGGCGGTGGTGGCGCCGACCACGTTGCTCGCCCGCCAGCACCTCATCACCTTTAAGGAAAGGTTCGCGCGCATGAACGTGCGGATAGAAGGGTTGTCGCGCCTCACTTCCCCAAAGGACGCAAAAAAAATTAGAGAAGACGTAAAAAAAGGGCAGGTCGACGTCGTCGTCGGCACCCACGCGCTGCTGGCCAAAAGCATCGAATTTAATTGTCTGGGGCTGGTGGTGATCGATGAGGAGCAATTGTTCGGCGTCGCGCAAAAAGAGCGGCTAAAAGAGCTGCGCGGCACGGCGCACGTGCTTTCCATGTCGGCGACGCCCATTCCGCGCACGCTGCAAATGTCGCTGAGCGGCATTAAGGACTTAACCCTCATGACCACGCCCCCGACCGACAGGCTCGAGATTCGCACCTTCGTGTCGCCGCTGGACCGCGTATTGATTAAAAACGCCGTGCTGCGCGAGCGGCATCGCGGCGGTTGCTGCTTTTTCGTGGGCGCGCGCATCGCGGACCTGCCCGACATGCAAAAAATTATCGAGGAAGTGGTTCCCGAATCCAAAATCGCCGTCGCCCACGGCCAAATGACCGGCAAGGAGCTGGAAGAGGTGATGGAAGCGTTTTACGACGGCGCCTTCGACATTCTGCTGTCGACGAACATCGTCGGCTCGGGCATCGACATGCCCAACGCCAACACGATAATGATCTACGGCGCCGACCGTTTCGGCCTCTCGCAGCTCTACCAGATGCGCGGGCGTGTCGGGCGCGGCAAGACGCGCGCCTACGCCTATTTGTTCCTTCCCGAAAAACGTCGCGTGACGGAAGAGGCGCAGCGCCGCCTCGACATTCTGCACCGGCTGGACACGCTCGGCGCCGGCTTTACCGTCGCCAGCCACGACATGGACATACGCGGCTTCGGCAACTTGCTGGGCGACGAGCAGTCGGGCCAAGTGCGCGAAGTGGGGGTGGAGCTTTATCAGGACATGCTGCGCGAGGCGATAGAAGACATTAAGGAAAGCGGGGGATTGGAGGCGCCGGAGGACGACTTGCCGTCCTTCATGCCCGATTTGCGTCTGGGCGCCGATTTGCTCATTCCCAAAACCTACATCAAGGAAACGGAGCTGCGGATGGGACTGTATCGCCGCATCGGGTTCGCGGAGTCGGAAGAGGAATTGTTCGAGCTGCACGAAGAAATGTCCGACCGGTTCGGTCCCATGCCGGAGCAAACCGACGCGCTGTTGGGCGCCGCCGTGCTACGCCTCTATTGCCGCGAGGCCGGCATCAAGAAGCTGGACGCCGGACCCAAGGGCGTCACCGTTGATTTTGACGTGCGCCGTATGAAAAACCCCGTGAAGGTGGTGGAGTACGCCGCCGCCCACCCGAACGAAATGCGCGCTAAAAGCGGCGACAAATTCATCTTTCCCCACGACCCGGAAGGCGATTCGCTGCGCGGCCGGCTGGAAAAAGCGCTGTTCATCGCGTCGGAGATGGCGAAGGCGCAGCGGGAATGACGAACAAGAAACAATTAACGTATTAATGTATGTTTTTGCCTTAGATGCGCCATACCAAGGCAAGGAACGCCTTGACGAACGTTAATTATTTGGTAAAATAGATTTTACCCTTACCTACGTCATAGCAATTCGCTGTCTCTTCTCCGTTTAGCCCGTATCAAGACATACGAAAGCTTTGCTTCTTTCCGCAATTATAGCGTTACGACAATGGGGAAGCATAATCGCGCAAGCTTCGCGATATGCCTGGCATTATTCTTGCTTGTGCTTATACCGTGTGCGATTGAGTTTTCTAACGTCGTAAAATATCACGACGCCAACATCGACTTTCTAGGCAAGCGAGAAATACACGACTTTTCCAACAGAGATTCCAACAAAACAGCCTTTGCTTTTTCTTATGACAAGTATGGCGATCCGGTCGTTAAGTTCGATCCCCTTTCGGACTTTTCCAAATATGCCAAAGCCGCTGTGAGTGCAAACAGTAAAGCATGGAGTTGCGTCCTTGCGGCTATAACCTTACTTCTTGCATTGCCCTTATTCGTTGGGGGAATGCTCACCTTTTTTACTTGGCTGGATGGTAAGATTACATGGTGGTTTTTTGGTTGGCTTTCGCTTTTCGGAAGCATAATCGGCTTTCCATGCATGGCCGCCGGCGTCGCTTCCGCAAAAAACGCCGAAGATAACATTATCGCGACCTTGCGAAAGACGAACACCGCGCCCGTGTCGGAAGTGCCGCATTACACCAACATCATTCCGTGGTACGTTTTCGTCGCGCTTTTAGCGTTTCATATCTTTGCAATCTCTGTTGCGTATTATTGCGTGAGGAAAGTTTCTTTCAAGCGCCCTCTCAAGCGCGCGCCTACCTTAGAATCGCAGACGGAACCGACGCAACAACCACGTGCCACCGGCTATGCTCCTCTTCCAAAATCACAGCCTCCGCCGGAACCAATCAAAATGACTAGCTATACTCCTCAAAAAGCCGACATCGATTTCACTAACTTACGCCGAGAAGTTAGGCAAAAACGTCAACAAAATGTTTGTACGATTAGAGTCGATGCACATAACGCTGGGTTTTTCGGAGCCAAAATGTTATTGGAAGGCTTGGCGGAAAATAGTATAGACACATTATCCGATGACGTAAAAGAAAGGGAGATAAAAAACATCCATCGCATCATAGTTAAATCTCTAGGGGAAAAACGACTTTTGCCTTCCTCGCGCTATGACGTGAATGACGTTATGCAACTCGTTCGGAAGGGTTTTGAAAAAGCCTGCGAAGTATATTCAAAAAGCGAAGACGATAGTCGCCACGACGATGGTCAGGAGATTGAAGAAATCGAGCAGTCGGGCGGCAACAAGAAACAAGGAAACGAATCGGATTGGTATTCGGCCGGTTATGAGGCCGGAAAATCCTGCGCACGCCATGTTAAAACTTTTAGAACAGAGCGGATTTCTGACGTCCGCGAGACCTTGATAAAATCAGGAATGAACGAGGCGGTGCATACTTACGGTAAACCTACCGACGATTATACAGCTTGTTATAATCGAGGCTTTGAAGACGCATACGCGGACGGTCTACAAGAAAAATCTTCGGTGCAACAAGGCGCACTAAGCGTCTTTTCCGACGGCGCCCAAACCCTAGTGTAGTGTAGGCGACCCTAACCTATCGAACCGGTCCGGAGAAGAAGAAATCGTAAGATATGCTGAGGTAAGTTTTTCTTAATTGTTCGGTGCAACGGCTCAAGGATATTTTATGCCGCAGGCGGCACGCTTATAAAAAAGGAAATAATAAAAATAGCGACTAGCGACAAGTTAGCGTTATCATACCGCGAACACGCCATGTGCGTCATCTCGCTAATTGCTCTATTTATCAATAAAAATCGAACGCATCGATAAATATGATGGGCGTTTTGACCTAAAAGAAGCAAGCTGCGCCGTCACATCTCCCTTCCTTCCTCCAAAAAACTGCATTTTTGCGCCAGTCGCGCGCGATTGTTACGAATGCCGTCGATAACGGACGTCTGCCCTGCGCGATCGTTGTCCACATGTTCGCACCAGCTTGCGGAACGCTTGGCAAAGGCCGGAAGATGGATGACGTTTTCGTCCTCCCTTTCCAGATTACGGTCATATCCCAGCAAGTCGTTCCTTTGCTTCGCGTCCTCGCGCATTTTTCGTTCCCGCTCCTGGGAGCGGCGTCTATTTTCCTCCAGGACGATCTCGTTTTCTTTTCTTGTTTCCTCTTCTTTTTCCCTTGCCTCTTCCCGTTCCCTATGTTGGCGGTCATAAAAAAGGTAATTGTTCTTCTTGATGCGACCGAGCGCCTTGGCCTTGAGGGCGTCTCTTTTGGCGGCGGGTTCCGACAAACTGCGCGCGTTAATCATGCCGGGACCGGCGCGCTCGCTAGGCATAAAGATATGAATGAAATGCATCGCATTCAAAAACGGCATGACGGGCGCGAGGGCGGGGCAAAACTGGGTGATAAGATCGCTTAAGCCGCTTTTGGTCGTGCGCATGAAGCCGATCATTTCGCGGAACGATCCGTGCCCGGGAGAGGAAACCGTCCGGGCGGCTTCCATGACGCCGTCGATTAAGCCGGCGCTGGCGCTCAAGCCCCGATCGACGTCAAGCATGCGAAGCCGCATCGGGGAAACGGGCGTCGCAACGGTGGGAAGCGCGGCGGTGATGCCTTGCGCTGCGGCGGAGAAGGGTTGACTTACGTGCGCCGCAAGGTCGGATTTTAACTGTACTTCCGGTGGGAGCATGGCGCCGCCGTCTTAAATAAAAACCCGCTTCTGCGTACGACATTTTAGAAAAAAACGCGTCACGTTTCAAGTCATTTTAGAAACCGGGCGCAAAAAAATCTTGCCGCTATTGGGCGCTTCCGTCCGGAGGGGAGGCGTCCCTCCGCTCCCGCTCGACCGCGCGCAAGCGCTTGACGTTGTCGTTATGGTCTTTCAGATTGTCGGAAAAACTATGCCCGCCGGTTCCGTCCGATACGAAAAACACCGCGTCTATGTCCGCCGGGTGCAAGACGGCGTCGATGGACGGGCGTCCCGGATTGCAAATAGGGCCGGGAGGCAGGCCGGGCGCGACATAGGTGTTATACGGGTCGGGATTCGCCAGATCCTTTCGGCTGAGCGGACGGTCGAGCACGTATTGGCCGCGCGTCACGGCATAGATGGTCGTAGGGTCGGATTGCAGCCGCATGCCTTTTTTCAATCGATTGACGAACACCGCCGCCACCATGCGCCGCTCCTCCGGTCTTCCCGTTTCCTTTTCGACGATAGACGCGAGCGTCAGCGCCTCGTCCGGGGTAGAAAACGGCAGGTCCGGATCGCGCGCCTTCCACAACTCGGCCAAAGCGCCGGCCATCGCGCCGCGCATGCGCCCGATAAGCGACGCGCGCGTTTGGCCCTTAACGTAATCGTAGGTTTCGGGAAGCAACTCCCCTTCCTTCACTCCCTCCGGTATCTCTCCCTCTAGCGCGTCCATGGCGTCGAGCCATACCGTCGCCTGCGCCGACGTCCATCCCTCCGGAACGGTGACGAAACGGCGCAGCACGTCCCCGCTGCGTAGTTTTCGCAATATTTCGGACGGAGAGGCGCCGGGAGAAAATTGGTATTCTCCCGCCTTTATTTGGGAGGAAAGGTCGCCGATGCGTATCAACGCGCGAAACGCGAACGGATAGCGCAAGACGCCCTCGCGAGAGAGAAGGGCGGCGACGCCGGAGACGGAGGCGCCCGGCGCGATGACGACGTTGCGCGGAGAGGTTAGGGGGCCGGGGTGCGTCCAATAGGCGTACACCCATGCGCATGTCGCAAGCGCCGCAGAAAAACAAAGAAAAACCGCCGTTAAAAAAACGCGGCGCATCTTTTTTATACGCGCTTAAATATGACGGTGGCGTTGGTGCCGCCGAAGCCGAACGAATTTGACATCACGGCGTCGACGCGTTTTTTCTTCGCCTCCAGCGGAACGAGGTCGACGCCCTTGCACGATTCGGAAGGGTTGCGCAAATTGAGCGTGGGCGGCAATTCGCCCGTTTCCATCGCTTTTAAGGCGAAAATCGCTTCAATTCCCCCGGCGGCGCCCAATAAGTGCCCCACGGAAGACTTGGTGGAAGAAATGGAGACGCCCGAAATCGCATCGCCGAAAATGCGCTTCACCGCCGCCAGCTCTATTTCGTCGCCCAGCGGGGTGGAGGTGCCGTGGGCGTTGACGTAGCCTATGTCTTTCGGCAGAAGCCCGGAGCGAGAAAAGGCCGTTTGCATGGCCCGGAAGGCCCCGTCGCCGTTCGGCTCCGGCGCCGTCATGTGATAGGCGTCGCCGGACATGCCGTAACCGACGCACTCGCCGTATATGGTTGCGCCGCGTTCCTTTGCTCGCTCATATTCTTCGAGCACCACCACGCCTGCGCCTTCGCCCATGACGAATCCGTCGCGTCCTTCGTCCCACGGACGGGACGCCGTTTCCGGAGAATCGTTGTACGACGTGGACAAGGCCCGCGCGGCGCAGAAACCCGCGATGCCGATATTGCAAATCGCGCCTTCCGCGCCGCCGGCGATCATCGCGTCGGCGTCGCCCCGGCGAATGATTTCGCAGGCGTCGCCGATGGCGTGGGTGCCGGTCGCGCAGGCCGTCACCACCGAATGGTTAGGGCCGGAAAATCCGTAGCGCATCGACACATGTCCCGACGCCAGATTAATCAGGCTGGCGGGAATGAAGAACGGGCTGATCTTGCGATGCCCCTTCTCGTGGGCCAAGATGGAGTTTTCCTCGATGCACGGCAACCCGCCGATGCCGGAGCCGATAAGCACGCCGACGCGATGCTTGTCTTCCGCTCCCTCGGCAAGGCCGGCATGCTCCACCGCCTGGGCGGCGGCGGCGACGCCGTATATGATGAAGCGGTCCATCTTGCGCGCGTCTTTTTTAGGGACGTAACGCTCGACGTCGAACCCATCCGGAACGGCGTCGGATTTCTCGCGCACCTCCGCCGCAATCGAGCAGGGCAGCGCCGAGGCGTCAAAGCGCGTGATGGATCGAACGGCGGAGCGCCCTTCGATCAACGATTTCCATGTGTGCTCGACGTCGCCGGCCAGCGGGGTGACGGCGCCAAGTCCGGTGACGACCACGCGTCTATGTGTCATGTTTTTGCCGTGCATAGAATGAGGCGAGGGAGCGGTTCTACGCTTCGTCGCTATGCTTTACGATATAATCGACCGCGTCTTTGACGGTAACGATTTTTTCGGCGGCGTCGTCCGGAATTTCGATGTTGAACTCTTCTTCGAACGACATCACCAATTCCACCTGGTCTAAGCTGTCGGCGCCCAAATCGTTCATAAATTCCGAGTCGGCATTGATTTGCGCGGCCTCTATGCCCAGATGGTCCGCGACGATTTCAATGACTTTCGCTTCGATTTCGGTACTCATGATCCTGCATCCATTGTTGAATATATGTATCAAAACTAGGGCGTATCATAGGCGAAAAAACGTTTCCGTCAATTGTTTATGGAAAGCGTCCGGCCCTAAGGATGCCGTCGCGACCAAGGCTCGGGAATGGCGCATATTCTCTTGATGGAAATCGAAAAAAACGATAAAAACGCCGTAAATCATAGAATGACGCCCCTTGCCATGTTTGACGTTTCCTTGGGCGAATGCGCCCTGGCGCTGCTGACCGCCCTCGCGCTGATAAAGCCCGAGGAACTCCCCGCCGCGCTTAAGGCGGTGCGCTCCGGCTTGCGAAAATTGCGCGACTGGCGCGACGCCGCCGCTGCGGAGGTGCGCGCGTTCACGGAAGGCGCCGAGGACGCTTTGCCTCCTCTTCGCATGACTTCGGAAGAGCGCGACGCCATGGCCGCGCACGAACGCTACGAAGGAGTGGACGTGGGCGCGATGGACGTCAGCCGCCGGGAACGGGGTCTTCCCGTTCAAGAGGTCGCACACTCTCCTCTCGAAGCGGAAGGGATGCTCGACGCCGACGCCAGGGCGACCATGGAGCGCATGAAAACGGCCAGCGATAAAATTCGCTACCTTGCCGGGCGCGGACTTACGCCAAGGGACGTAGCCGCCATTTTGGGCAAGCGGCCGACATACGTCTACGGCGTATTGCGCCGCGATAAAATGAAGCCAAAAAAATAACGTCGTCGTAGCCGAGCATGTGGAAAGCAATTTTCTATACCGTCGAACCCGGCCTTTACCCCGGCATATTGGGAACGTCCGTCGTCGGCCGGGCGCTAAACGCGCAATGGACGTGCCATGCCGTCGGCTTGCGCGACTACGCGACCGACAAACATCGCACGATAGACGACGCGCCCTACGGGGGCGGCGCGGGCATGGTGCTGAAGCCGGACGCGCTCGGCGCCGCCGTCGAGGCGAATTTTTACGCCGGCGTTCCGTTGCTGCATCCTTCCCCGCGCGGGGAGAGATTCACGCAAAAAACGGCGGAAACGCTCGCCTCGGGACCGGGGGCGGCGTTTATTTGCGGACGCTTCGAGGGGGTGGACGAACGCGCGCTCGTCCATTACGGCGCCCGGGAGGTTAGTTTGGGCGATTATGTGCTGTCAAACGGAGATTTGGCCGCGATGGCCATGGTGGACGCCGTCGTGCGCCTGCTTCCCGGCGCGCTCGGCAACGAAAAAACCCTGGAGGAAGAGAGTTTCTCCGGCGGGGACGAAAATTTTTCTGGACTTTTGGAGTATCCGTTGTATACAAAACCGCTTGTATGGAAGGGAATGTCGCCTCCCGAAACGCTGCGCTCCGGCAACCACGCCGAAATACGCGCCTGGCGTCGTCGCATGGCGGAAGAGGTGACGAAAAGTCGCCGCCCCGATCTGTATCAAGCATATATAGAAAAAATATAATTTTCCCGGAAGCGAGTAGGTGCGCCATGACCAATTACGTCGAACAATTTGAAAAAAACCAGGTCGAGCGCTTGCTTGGCGACAAAGTCATTCCCGACTTCAAGGCCGGCGACACCCTGCGCGTTCACGTGCGGATCGCGACCGAAAGCAATAAAAACAATAAAAACACTTCCCGCATTCAAATATACGAAGGGTTGTGCATCGCCCGCCGCAATCGGGGGTTTAACTCTTCCTATACCGTCAGAAAAATTTCCAACGGCGAAGGCATCGAGCGCACCTTCCCGCTCTATTCTCCCGTCGTGGAAAAAATCGAGCGCATTCGCGAAGGCGACGTCCGCCGCGCCAAGCTTTACTACATGCGTGAACGTACCGGCAAGGCTGCGCGCATTCGCGAAAAAACCTACTACCACAAAGCCGGCGCGGCCAAGCAAGACGAGCAGCCCCAAGGAGAATAGACCCCATCCGTTGGTGAGCGCGCCTTTAGAAAATATTCTACGTGAATATCTGCAAAAAAATACGTTTTTGCGCATAGACGCGTTTATGGACATGGCGTTGCTCCACCCCACATATGGTTATTACGTTACCGATGCGCCCACTTTTGGCAAGGACGGCGATTTCGTCACCGCGCCGGAAATTTCTTCCCTGTTCGGCGAAACGGTTGGCGCATGGTGCGTGGACGCATGGCATAAATTGGGGGAGCCGAAGGAATGGCGCCTTGTCGAATGCGGTCCCGGCTCCGGCGTCTGCATGCAAGACGTCTGCCGCGCCGTCGATCGTTTTTCTTCCGTCGCTAAAGGGCGTTCGGTCACTTTAGTGGAAGCCTCACCCTCTCTGCGAAAAATACAGGCGGAACGATTGCGCGACGTTCCGCGCCTGACGCATAGCGACGATTTGCGGTTTCTTGTAAACGACGCCGTTCCCTTCATTCTCTTCGGGAACGAATTTTTAGACGCGCTTCCCATTGTGCAATATGTCTATGAGAACGGGGCGCTCTACGAACGTGGCGTAGGGCTGCGCGACGGAGAATTCGCGTTCGTGCGAGGCGACCGGCCGTTGCCGCTTTCCGAGGGAGCCATTCGGGCGCGCCATCCCGACGTAACGAACGGCGCCGTTATCGAAGAAAGCCCGGCCCAAACGCGCCTAGTGGAAAAAATCGCCTCCTCCGTGCGCAAAAGAAGCGGAGCGGCGCTGTTCATTGATTATGGCTATCGGGAGTCGCCGTTGCTTTCCACCCTTCAGGCGGTGCGCGCACATAAAAAAACGGCGATTTTTGACCGGTTGGGCGAATCGGACATAACGGCGCTCGTCGATTTCGGAGCGTTGGAAAAAATTGCCTTTCCTGTCCATGCCGAATGCGGAAAAATAGAGTCGCAGCGCGATTTCTTGCGGCGCCACGGCATTGAGGAATTAGCGAAATCACGGCGCGACGCGAGCGACGCAGAGGCGCGGTTGCGGCGGCTCGTCGACGACGACGCCATGGGAAAATCGTTTAAGGTAATGGAAAGGCTTGCTATTTTTGGTTAGTCCGCGTCATTTTATCTCGTCTTTACGTTTTTTATGCGTATTCTGCCTATAGTTTTATGAATTTTTATGGACGCACGTCATGGATTCCCGTTTTACGCCGCCGTCCGACCTGCTGGAAAAAGTCGTCGAAAATCGTACGGTCGATTACGTCACCGTCGAGGAAATTAAACTCGCCCTGCACGAACGCAGCTTCGCCCTGCCGGCGCTGGCGCTTGCGTCGTTGGCGTTAGTGACGCCGCCCGGCCTGACGGTCATTCCCGGATTGCCCATTTGTTTAATTGCGGCGCAAATGGCATGCGGAAAAGAAACCTTGTGGTTGCCGAAATGGTTGTCTAAACTGCGCATTAAGCGAGCGCTGCTGGCGAGGTTAATCGAAAAAGCCGCGCCGAGGATGCGTAAGGCGGAAAAATGGATTCGTCCCCGATGGACGTTTCTTTTTTCCGGAAAAGCCGTCGACCGTGCGGCGGGCGTGATGATGCTGGCGCTTGGCGCGTCGATTATGTTGCCGTTTCCGTTCACGCACCTATTGCCCGGGATCGGCGTCATTTTTATGGCGCTCGGTCTTATCGGTCGGGACGGAGCGCAATTATTGCTTGGAACGATCGTCGGCGCGGCGGGGCTCGCCGTCACGTGTACGGTCTTGTTTTTCGGCGTCGAGGCGCTGGAAAAAATGTACCATGCCGCGACGGCGAAATAATTTTCTCGTGCGTTATTAAATTATTATGAATTTTACGTTAGGGTAAGAAGAGCACCCGACGTCATTTAGGAAGATATATGCAAACGCTCAGCGCAATCGCCGTGGCGGCGATCATTTTCGGCGCGCATTGTTTTTCGGCCCGCGCCCAGGAAAGCGACCTTGCGCCTTGTCCTTATAACGTGCAGGAGTTGCAACGTTTGTGCATGGACGGCGTCTATGACAGTCCGGTAAGCCGTAGGCAATGCTATCGTCGCCACGACGCCGCCGCCTGCCGCACCCTTTTTGCCGATTGCGTGAAAAACTGCGCGTTCGTTCATTCCCCCAAAATTTTGTCCGGTTCCGGGGTTTCCCCCTACGAAAAACTATTGCTGCATCGCATTGACAAAGAGACGGAAAACGTGCAATGCGAACGCGACGAAGATTGCGGTTCCGTGATTCTGCTCGACGAGCGGGGCTGTAAAACCTATCGCCCCATTTCGTTGTTGTCGATCAACGAAACCTCCCTCGAAAAACTGCTGGCCGCCTATAATAAATATCGCATGGCCGCCGCCAAGGAATCGGGAAGCGCAACAGGCGATTGCGGGGAAGACGTTCCCGTTAAATCTTATTGCGAAAAAAATCCCCTCACCGAAGAAAAACGCTGCTCTCCAAAATCGTAGGGCTATTTAATCCGATTCTTTCACGACGTTAGCGTAGCTCTTTATGCGCCGCCGCCGATTATGCAGGGTTAGGCCGATGATGGCGGCCTGGCCGGCGATGTTGGCGGCGGCGACGAGGCATGACGGAAGGTCGCGCAAACAAACGGCGCCGTAAAAAAGGCTGATGGTCGACGCCGACAGCCAAATGCACCAGGTTAACAGCGATACGTCGTCCGATTCTCCGCGAGAGCGCCACAATTTAAATATTTGCGGCAAATATCCCGTCAGCGCCACGAGCGCCACGCTTCCGTACAGATAACGCAGCGCGCCTAAAAAAAACTCTTCCATATGCCCTTGTCGCCAATTCCGCCGAAAACGTTTTGCGCCGATTATCTCGGACGCGTCGCCGCCACAAGAAAACATAAGGCCAGCGCAATGACGACGCCGGCGCACAGCAACGCGTCCGGCATGAGGAAATCGCCGAAGCGCCATAACGTCGACTCCGTGCCGGCGCCCGAGGTTAGGCTGAGCGCTCCCACGCACGCCACGACGATAAGCGCCGTCTGCACCCGAACGCTGTTGCGTTGGTTGATGCAGTGATTGAGATATTCGACGTTCGCGCGGCATATGGTCGCTTTTTCCGCGACGCTTTTATAGAGGTCGTCGAAATCCCACGCCGTGACCAGACGTTTAAATATTTCCCTGGGAACGCCTTGCAGCTCGCTGCGCAGGTCTTTGTAACGCACTTGAAAAATGGCGGCCTCATTCATCGCCTCGCCCAAGGTGCGGCTGACCTCGCGCAACTCCGCGTTGGTTTTGTCGTCGTAGGCGGAGCCGACGTAGCGCGTTAGGTTGCGGCTGACGGCGTCCATCACCGCATAGCAATGCTGCGCGAGTCGCATGCTTTGCCATACGCTTTCAAGATCGCACTCCCGTTCGTTTTCGACCTCGACCACGTTGTTCCCCCACCCCAAATACACGCTTGCGCCGGGCGTTTCGATGCGTGGACACGCACTCACGATGCGTTGCGTCGCGGCGCGTTTTTCGTCGGTTTGCGATATGATGAACGTGCGGTTCACCCACAAAAAATGCAGCTGGTGAAGGTCTTCGTCTTTTTTCGCCTTTCTCGGCAAGGCAAGGTCCTTATACACCACGTAGTCGCGCGGATTTTTCACCAGCGGCGTCTTTATGTCTTGCATATAGTCGTTTACGCCGTTGACGGCGGGGGAAACGTAGTCGCGATAGACGCTTCCCAGAACGTAATATATCATATGGGTGGTCCATCCGTCCAACACCGCGTAGTCTTCGTCGGACAAAGGGGACTCAATGGCCAAGTCAAGCGAAAGCAACGCAATCGTGTCGTCGCAGACGCTGAGCGCGAGCGTGTCGATTTGAGGCTGCAATAAGTGCGACAGGCGGTAGTCGCACACCATGTCGGCGTTACGCGACGCTTCGCCGGCAAGGGAGCGAATTTCCTCCTTTCTGACCGAATCGAACGTTAAGGAAAATATTTCGGGAGAATGAAAGCTGTCGGCGGGCTTATTTAAGGCGACGAAGCGCGAATCGGCGCCGATGCGGCGCTCTTGCCGTGGAATGACGGCAATATTCACCCCTTCCGGCACCGACGAAAAGAAGCGAGACCTGCCCACGTGAAAGTCTTTGTCCATTTTTCGTAAAAGCGAGTCTAGCAGCGCTTCGTTTTCTAACGCGCGCGCGTTGTCAAAGGCAAAACGACAGCGAAATGGCGCGATGAGTTTTAGCGACCGTGAAGGCATGGAAGGCTCTATTCTGGATTGGGCTTAGAGCCTGTAGCGAATTAAGGATCTTGCCTATTTTCGGGTCTTTTTCGTCGTTTTCGCGTCAAAATTTGACCTCCGTAGTCCGCTACGCAGGTCAAATTCCTCCTAAAACCACCAAAAAATCCCTCGAAAATCGACGAAAATTTAATTCACTACAGGCTCTTAGACGCATAGTACGCATTTTTTTGCGTTCCACAACGGAAACGCGTGATGCGCAAGGGTGGAATACGGCGGATTTTTTAGCCTTTTTTAAAAAAAACGTCATGTTTTCTCGCCGTTCGCTCCGTGGGAGGGAACGTCGATCACGGGAAAAAACACCTCGAAAAGATTGCCTTTTTCTTCCGAGCTTTCGATGCGAAGCAATCCGTTATGATGTTCCACGATGCTTTTGACGATCGACAGCCCTATGCCGCTGCCGCCCGCACCCTCGCCGCGAGACGAGTCGGCCCGATAGAAACGTTCCGTCAGGCGCGGTATTTTTTCCTCGGGAATGACCTGGCCGTCGTTTCGCACCGCGAACGTGACGTAATTTTCGGCGTAATGCAGCTCCGCCGAGCGATCGGAGGAAAGCACAATTTCCCTTATCTCCGGATCGGCGTCGGCGTAGAGCGCGACCGTGACCTCTATTTTTCCTCCCGTTGCGCCGTATTTCACCGCGTTGCTTAACAGGTTGGAAAACATCAGCTGCAATTCGGTGGAGTTTCCGTAAAAATCGGGAACGTTTTCCGCGACATGTGAAATAAGCGTCATTCCCTTGCTAATGAGCAACGCGTCGTTGCGGTATACGTTTGCCGCCGACGTCGCCAGCGCGGCGACGTTCACCCTATCGTTAAACACGTCGTGCGCGCTTATCTCTATTTTGGCGAGCGACAACAAGTCGCGCGCGAGCGACGACAGGGCGTAGGAACGCTCAAGGCAAATGCGCAAAAATTTTGCCGCATTCCCGTTGTCTTTGGCAAAGTCTTCGTCGAGAACGGTTTCTAAAAATCCGATGATTCCCGTGAGCGGCGTTTGAATTTCATGGCTGGCGTTGGAGACGAAGTCGCGCATCGCCTCTTGCGTCTTCACGATGTTCGACACGTCGTAGAACAAGCAGATCACGGCTTCCCTCGCATAGCTCATGCTTAGGCGCTCGCCTTGCCTTAGGCCCATTTCCTTCGCCGAAATCGGGTGCAAAATGCACTCGAAATGCCTTTTCGTTCCGTCGTCCAGCGCCACTTCCATATGGCTTATGTGCTCGTCGCGCCCTTTTAGCTGCACGCACGCCTTATGCAACCTGGGATCGGATATAAGAGAGTCCAGCTTTCTGCCGAGCAGTTCCGACCGAAACAAGGCGCGGGCGCTGCGATTGCCGTCGAGCACGATGCGCTCCGGCGACAACACCAGCACCGGCGCCGGCAGGGAGTGAAAGATAACGTAGTTTTTTTGCAGGGTCGACTCTAATTTCTTGGCGTGCCGCTGCCGGCTTTCCCGGAGTTTTTCGACGGCGTCGGGCAAGGTTTCGACGGCGCTAAGCACGGTGAGCGGAGGACACTCCACCTCCTTGTCTTCCGACAGATCGTTCACGTAGCGCCGCAGCGCGCTTAAGTCGGCCATGCACGGCCTTGCCGCCAGAAAACAATAAGCGAACGCGGCAAGGGAGCAGATTGCGCCTTCGAGCAACGTTAATTTTTCCGTAAAGACGAGGACGGCAAAAATTGCGAGCGCGCCGCACGAGAATAAAAGGGCGATTTTAGTCACGTTGGCGCGGTTCGTCATGCAAAACCGATATAGTTTTCCGAATGAAAATGATTCGATATATCTCTTGCATACCCCTATCTAGGGCGGACGTCTACGCGCAATCGTCCGTTCACGAATTCTTGCATACTTAGCTATGCCGTAGGGATGGCGGATAGGCGAATCAAACTTGGCGACGATGGTGGCGTCGGCCAAAAACGCGAAAAACTCCGGCGCGGCCACGCCTAAAACCGATCATCAACAGTCTAAGAAAGAAAAGTTATTTTTTTATGGGAAAATATAGAGCATACGGAATTAAGGCGATAACGTCCGGCGCTATCTTCTTTCGTGCTTAATCTAAGGACCCTGCCTTGGAGAGCATGCAATCTTGCGTCTTTGGGTGCGACGACAAAATGACGACGTCGTGCGTTAAGTCATCGATGCCTAAATATGCCTTATTATAGCGTTTTTTTAGCGGCCGGTTTTGCACGAACGCCTTCCAGTTAAGTTCTTTCACGCGATGGATGAGGTCCGGGTTCGCGTTTAGCGCCGCGAGCAATTCATGCGTCAGCATAATGCTTGCCGCGTTCCATAGCCTTTCCCTTCGGTTATTTTCCGCCATAGATTTGGCAAGCGCCGTGTCTTCGTTGGTGCGGGCACTGCGCTCGATATCGTCCGCGCTTGTATCCAGCAATCTCTGCTTATCCGGAGATATGTACGCAAAAAAGCAATCCGCAAACGGACGCAGCCATTGGCGGAAATTTTCGCAAGTCTCGTGCACGCAATCCCAGCGCCAAATAGCATCGCGCCATCGTAAAAGGCGAGCGTCAATAAAGCAGGTCGTTTCCGTGCCTTTCACGGAGAAACGCAAGGCGGCAAGGCGCACATATTCTCGCTCTATGGTTTTTTCCGTCGTCAATTTCGTCGGCACGCATAATGTCGAGAGTATACCGTTTCGAACGCGAGCGAAAACCGCATGCAAAATTTTGGAACCGTCAATATTTTTTCGCCCGTAACTCGCTATGTCGGCAAGCATGCCTAAATAGCCGTTCGGCGTAAAGTCGCGGTAAGAAGCAAAAAAATGAAGCGGAGGGCCTTGCGGCGCAGCAATTCGTCTTAGAAAATCATATAAATTTTTGTTTCCTTGGCAACTCCATACCCTATCGGCTATTGGACGCCCTATGAAATAGAGGCGATAGAAAAAGCATTTTGTGCAGATCCTTTTGGGACAGGAAAAATTTTTAATCAGCAATCTATCGTTCCATCGTTCGTTGAGATTAATTTCATTAAGCAATTCATCCCATGATTTGCCCGTTATTTGTAAGGGGCCAATCGGAATTTCGGAAAATCTTTCCTGCAAATACGCAAAAAACCCCGTAAAAATATCGCATTGCGTAGGGTTGTTCGATTCGAGCGTTCGCGCCAGAAAGTCGCGGTACGATATGCCCGGGTAAGGATCGTCGTCGGTAAATAGTTGATTCCATTGAAATTGGGGAACGGAAGTGAGTTTTTCAACGTTGTTATGGGAAAGATGTGATCCGTCCATATCGGAGGGAATAACGCGCAAGCAAATGCGACCAAGGAATATTGGCTTTGCGTGGGTGACGAATTTTTGTAAGTGACAAAAATTCTAATACTTTAAACGATAAAAATCAACGATTTTTTCCTACCCCACCGCGCCTTCGAGGCTGACTTGCAACAGCGCCTTCGCCTCGACGGCAAACTCCATCGGCAGTTCGCTTAGCACCTCCCTGCAAAATCCGCTGACGATCATCGACACGGCGTCTTCTTCCGACAGTCCGCGCTGCATGCAGTAATAAAGCTGGTCGTCGCTGATTTTTGACGCGGTGGCCTCGTGTTCGATGTTGGCCGAATCGTTTTTCGCCTCAATGTACGGAACGGTCGTCGCCCCGCATTCCCCGCCGATCAGCAGCGAGTCGCATTGGGTGTAGTTGCGCGCGCCTTCCGCGTTCGGCGCCACCGACACCAGCCCGCGATAGGCGTTGCGGCTGCGTCCGGCGGAAATGCCCTTCGCGATAATGGTGCTGGTGGTGTTTTTGCCGAGATGGATCATCTTCGTGCCGGTGTCGGCTTGCTGTCTTCCGTTGGTGACGGCGACGGAATAAAATTCCCCCTTGGAACCGTCGCCTTGGAGAATGCAGCTTGGGTATTTCCACGTGATGGCCGACCCGGTTTCCAGCTGTGTCCACGAGATGCGCGAGCGCTTGCCGCGACAGGCGCCGCGTTTGGTGACGAAATTATAAATGCCGCCCTTTCCCTGCGCGTCGCCCGGATACCAGTTTTGCACGGTGGAATATTTAATGTAGGCGTCGTCCATCGCCACCAACTCCACCACGGCGGCGTGCAGTTGGTTTTCGTCGCGCATCGGTGCGGTGCAGCCTTCCAGATAGCTGACCGACGCGCTTTTTTCCGCGATGATGAGCGTGCGCTCGAACTGGCCGGTTTTGGCTTCGTTAATGCGAAAATAGGTGGAAAGTTCCATCGGACAGGCCACGCCTTCGGGAATATAGACGAAGGAGCCGTCGCTAAACACGGCGGCGTTGAGGCAGGCGAAGAAATTGTCGGTGTGCGGCACGACCGATCCCAAATATTTTTTCACCAATTCGGGATATTCGCGCAGCGCTTCGGAAATTGGGCAAAAAATGACCCCCACTTCCTTGAGCTTGTCTTTATAAGTGGTGGCGATGGACACGCTGTCGAACACGGCGTCGACCGCCACGCCGGCCAGCGCTTTTTGCTCGTGCAGCGGAATGCCCAGCTTGCGGTAGGCTTCCAATATTTCCGGATCGGCCTCGTCCAGGCTGTTTAGCGTCTTTTTTTTCGGTTCGGAGTAGTAATAGATGTCCTGGTAATCGATGGCGGGGTAGCGCACATCGGCCCACGCCGGCTCTTTTGTCATTAAAAGCCACGCGCGGTAGGCTTTTAGGCGGTATTCGAGCATCCATTCCGGTTCGTTTTTTTTGGCGGAAATATAGCGCACCGTGTCTTCGGAAAGCCCTTTAGGGGCCTTTTCCGATTCGACGTTCGTGACGAAGCCGTGCTTGTATTCGCGCGCCGCCACGGTTTTGGCGTCGGGCGCGGCGGAGGCGGGGGAGGGAACCATAAGGGGTGTTTTGCTGCAGTTAACGACCGGTTAACTATACACCATCATGGGACGCATGCGAAAGCAAAAAAACGTCGCGCCTTGCAAAAGGCGAACAAAACGCTTTACGGACGGCAAATAATCGCGTATACAGGTTGGCCTAGAATATGTGCGCGGCGTTGGCCGCACGCCAAGCCGCAAATGCAAAACAAGACGGAAAACACACGCCATGGGCAAGCTAAAGACGAAAAGCAGCGTAAAAAAACGCTTTAAAATTACCGCCAACGGACACGTCAAGCATAAACCCGCCGGAAAAAAGCACGGCATGATAAAGCGTTCCAACAAGTTCGTGCGCGATGCCCGCAGCCTGGCCTTATTGTGTCCTGCGGACGAAAAAAAAGTAAAAGCATATTTCGCTTAATTTATATCTAAAATATTAAGGAACAGACGTCATGACGCGCGCAAGAAACGGTCTTGTCAATAAGAAACGGCATAAAAAAGTCTTAAAACTGGCGAAAGGCTATCGTGGTCGCGCCAAAAGCTGTTTTCGCACCGCCATTGAGCGCGTCGAAAAAGGCTTGCAATATGCCTATCGCGACCGTAAGAATCGCAAGCGCGACATGCGCGGATTATGGATTGTCCGCATTAACGCCGCCGTGCGCGAATATGCCCAATACGATCTTACCTATTCCCGCTTTATGTCCGCGTTAAAGGCGCTTGGCATTGAACTTGACCGCAAAGCCTTGGCGGAATTGGCGGTAAACGAGAAAGAAATGTTTCGCGCGCTTGTGGAAAAAGCCGCCGCCGTTGCATAAAGCAATATGGCGCCCCACCCGCAAGAAGCTTCCTTGACAACGCAAGAGCTTACTTCGCTTGATGATCTGGTGAGGCAGTCTCGCCTTGACGCCGACTCTTGCGTTTCCCTTAATGATCTAGGACAAGTCAAAGCGCGCTATGTCGGCAAAAAAAGCGTTCTGGTTTCTCTGGGTAAAACAATGGGAGCGCTGCCTCCCGAAGAACGAAAAACCCGAGGCCAAGAGCTAAACGCCGCGCGCGACGCCATCGAAGAAATTTTTACCGCGCGTCAATCCGCTTTGGAAGAGCAGGAAGAACGGCATGCGTTAATAAAGCAAGCGACCGACGTCACCTTGCCGTCAAACGAAGAAGGCGCATCCGGACTACATCCCGTCACGGTCGTCATTCGCGAATTGCGGGCAATTTTTGCGGAACATGGGTTTTACTTCGCCGATGGACCGGAGATTGAAGACGACCATCATAATTTTACCGCGTTAAACATGCCGCCCGATCATCCGGCCCGGCAAATGCAAGATACGTTTTATATTGCGAACAAAAACGGCGCGCCTGGCGAATTGCTTTTGCGGACGCACACCTCTTCGGTGCAAATTCGCGAACTGACTGGAAAAAATCCGCCCTTGCGCGTTATTTCGGCCGGGAGGGTCTATCGCAGCGACTACGACGCCACGCACACGCCCATGTTCCATCAGATCGAGGGCGTGTATATCGACAAAGACGTGCATATGGGGCATGTAAAATACCTACTACGCTCCGCTCTAGTACGGTTTTTTCGCACCGACGCGCTAAAGTTGCGCTTTCGCCCGTCCTTTTTCCCCTTCACCGAACCGTCGGCGGAGGTCGACGTGTCGTGCGCGCGCACGAAAGAGGGCGTGTTCATCGGGGAGGGCGCCGACTGGATGGAAATACTGGGCTGCGGCATGATACATCCCAACGTGCTTAAAAATCTGGGCATAGATCCGGAAGCGTATCGCGGCTTCGCCTTCGGCGTCGGCGTCGAGCGTTTGGCGATGCTAAAATACGGCGCCGCCGACTTGCGCGCCTTCTTCAACGCCGACATACGCTGGTTGCGCCATTACGGCACGTCGCCGGCGGAAATATGCGCCGCCGCCGGGTAAAACCGCGATTTTCGCGTGCGGCCTTCGCCTTCCTTACAACGGAGAAGCGTTAGACATGACGCATGACTTCATATTAATCGCCTTCGGTTTTGACGGAAAAGGCGGAGGCAAAAGATTGCGGGACGAAGAGGTGTCGGAATGGATTCGCGACGACCGTCCCGCGTGGGCGCATCTAGACGCAACGCGTCCGGAAACAAGGGAATGGCTGCATAAGGAGATTTCGTATCTGGACCCCTACGTGGCCGAAGCGCTGCTCGCGAGCGAGACGCGCCCCCGCATGACGCAAATCGGCGACGGCGCGTTGCTTATTTTGCGCGGAGCGAATTTAAACGAAAACGCGGCCCCGGAAGACATGGTGTCGGTGCGCTTATGGATAGACAGCCATCGCATCATCAGCGTGCAAAGACGCACGCTAACGGCGGTGAAGGACGTGGAGGAAAAGTTATCGGGCGGCTGCGGTCCGCTGGATACGGGAGAATTCGTCGCCATGCTGGCGCTAAGATTGTTTGAACGCATGCAGCCGGCGCTAAACCAACTGGACGACGACGCCGACCGCATAGAAGAACGCATTCTTGAGCGCGCGGACACGTCATTACGCGAGGACATTATCGCAATACGCAAAAAAGCCATTCTTTTTCGGCGCTACATGGCGCCGCAGCGCGAAGCGGTCGACGAGTTGCGCATGGCCGACCTTTCCTGGCTGAACGAGATTCACAGGCGGCACTTGCAGGAAAGCTACAACCACGTCACGCGCTACGTAGAAGACCTGGACGCCGTGCGCGAACGCTCGCAAATCGTAAAAGACGAGCTGGCGAACATGATTTCCGATAAACTCAATCGCAACATGTACGTGCTTTCCGTGATCGCCTCCATCTTCCTGCCGCTCGGATTTTTAACCGGACTGCTCGGCATTAACGTCGGCGGCCTGCCCGGGGCAAACAGCCCGTATGCGTTCTGGATATTTTGCGGATTTCTCGCAACGCTAATCATCGCGCAAGTATGGATTTTTAAAAAATTGCGATGGTTTTGAACCGCATCAACTTTCCGGATAAGGGTAGGCCGTTTACGGAAGATTTTTGCCATAATCAGACATGGAGCGCGCGATAAATTCCGCCAGCTTGACGGGCACCGCGTTGCCGATTAATTGCTCCAAATCGGTTTTCGTAGCGTTCCAGATAAAATTGGCCGGAAACGTCTGCAACCTTGCCCGCTCGAAAACCGTCAGCGGCCGTAACGAGTCGCTTATTTTTATGGGATCGCCGGCATGACCGATATATCCCTTGGGAACGCGGCGGTTAACCCCGCGAACGGTCGGCGCCGGCTCGTCGACGGAAAAAACGCCGCGACGGTTATAATTTCTCGGATGGCGATAATAATATTCCACGTCGAGTTCGTCGCCCATATATTCGCGCACGGTCATAAGACGTACGGAGAGGCGTTCGTCAATGAGTTTCCCCATAAAATTATCTGCCGCGCCTAACTTTCCTATGCAAAAGAAGCGCTTTCTTTTTTGGGGCGCGCCGCAACGGCCGGCGTCCAATATGCGTTCGGTGAGGCCGTACCCGGCCGAGCGGAAAAGGTTTTTTGCTTCCGCATAGGCATGGCTTGCATAGGCGCGACCGACGTTTTCCATCGCGAACCACGCGGGTTTAGCGATGGAAACGATATGGGCGTAAGCGAAGGTAAGACTTGCGCGGCTACCTTCGGTTCTGGCTCCGGCAGCAGAAAAGTCCTGACAGGGAGGTCCCCCGACGATGACGTCCGGAGAATATGGCTTTATATGCTCCGCCGCTTTTTCGGCGTCGGATAAGTCGATTTCAAAAACGGGATGGGAGAAATTTTCCCTATAGCATCGTGCGGCTACCGTCCATTTCTCATAGGCAGCCACAACGTCGTAACCCGCATGGCAAAAACCTAAGGATAACCCGCCGCAACCTGCAAATAAATCAACAACTTTGAGCGTCGCATTCATTGAACGATCTTGCGGAATACGGATCAACCGCAAGGAAGGACCGTTAAGCGGACGCCGGAGCCACGTTAACGACGGTGCGCTTTCTTGATTCCCAAATGCAATGGGTAAATTGAATCACGCCGTCTATCGCGGCATGAATCGTATGGTCCTTGCCAAGATATACGTTTTTACCGGCACGATATTTAGTGCCGCGCTGGCGGACGATAATATTACCCGCTCTGGTTTGTTGGCCGCCAAAGAGCTTTACGCCTAAACGACGACCTGCGGAATCGCGACCGTTTCTTGAACTGCCGCCCGCTTTTTTATGTGCCATGGGGAATGCCTCTCGACAAAAAATTAATTAACGGATTCTATTTTGACGAGCGTAACGTATTGGCGATGCCCGTTCTTGCGGCGATAGTTATGGCGACGTTTTTTCTTGAACACCAAAATTTTCGGATCGCGCTTTTGCTCAAGAATCGTCCCGGTTACCTTTGCGCCTTCTAGAAGCGGCGCGCCGAAGCGTGTTTCTCCGGCGTCGTCGGTAGTGGCGAGCACGTTGCCGAACTCCACGACGTCGCCCACGTCGCCTTCGATTTTTTCCGTTTTTAAAATGCTTCCCGGTTCAACTTTATATTGCTTTCCGCCGGTTTTGATAACTGCAAACATAATATGTAACTACCGTTGTTTTTTCGCCGACGGCTTTTTTACCCGACATGGCGAACGAAAGATTTTTGTGCAATATTTTCGTCGAAATGTCAAGAATTATTTGATCGATCCGGATGCGAAGCCAGGGTGAAAACATGAATTAATGCGTTAATTCATGTTTTTACCCTCGAGATCCCGCCTTTCAGCGGGATGACGATTTTTTTAGGTAAATTATTTAAAACGGATACAGCATGTCGACCAGTTGCGTGCCGATGCGCGGTTGCTGGGCGCGGGCGATGTTGCCTCGTCCGCCGTAGTCGATGCGGGCTTGCGCAATTAAGTTCGACGACACGGTGTTATCGGAGGCGATGTCTTCCGGGCGCACCACGCCTTCCACGCTGACGCGGCGCAATTCGTAATTGACGCGCACTTCCTGGTCGCCGCTTATCACCAGATTGCCGTTCGGTAAGATGCGCGTGACGACGGCGGCGATCTCCGTGGCGATTTTTTCGTTTCTGTCGATCGTTCCGCTGCCGGTCGAGCTGTTGGCGTTACTCATGTTAATAAGATCGGACGGGTTAAGGGCGCCGCCCGGCATAAGGTGGCGAAATCCTTTTTCCAGTCCCAGCAGGGTAGGCGCCTGCATGTTGTCTTTTGAATTGCGCTGGCGGGTGGTTTCGTTGTCTAGCTTTGCTTTGTCGTCGATTTTTACCGCTACGCGCAATATGTCGCCCA
This sequence comes from Rickettsiales bacterium, assembly GCA_040507985.1. Lineage (GTDB taxonomy): Bacteria > Pseudomonadota > Alphaproteobacteria > Rickettsiales > UBA6187 > JBEVNR01. Next base: position 94,467 of record JBEVNR010000016.1, read on the forward strand.
CGCGTCGCGCTTTTTTCGCCTTAAAGAAATCGCGCGATCCGGGTTGCCATAACGAGTTGGCGTAAGGTTTCGGCGTTTCTTCGTCGGAAGACGGAGAGGCGTCGGGAGCGATTTGCGACTCCGGCGGCAACGGCGGTTGGGCCGGCATGGCGGAAGGGTCGGAATAAATGCTCATGGGACGAAAGTCCGGCTCCTTGCCGATATTGCGCAAGGCTTCCTCGGATGCGCAGCTTTGGGTAAGAAGGGCGGCAAAAAACGCCGATATAAGGGAAAAATTTTTCATTAGTTTGCCTCCGCAATCAATCTGGCGGAATTTTCCGCCGTCACCATCACCTGAACGATTTTGCCGCTCGCGTCGCTGCGCGCTCGGACCACGTCGCCTTTTACGCCTTTTTCGAGCGCCTTTCCGCTGGTTTTAAGCGTAATGAACGGAGCGACGTATTCGATGTCTATCGACGCGTTTCGCGCGACGAGCGTTTCCTCTTCGACGTCGCGCGCGAAGATGGGTTCTCCCTGCCTTAAGCGGCGCTTGGCGACTTTTCCTGCCACGTCGGCCAGGTCGGCGACGTCGCCTTGGCGTCCGCGACGAAGCGGAATCGCCGTTTTAACGACGTCGCGTTCGTCGATCGCATCGCCCCGCATCACGTCGCGACGTGGCGCGAGGACATACAGCATTTGTTCCGCCTTGCCCTTGACGATGAATTTTTCCTCCTTCGCAGAGGCGTCGTTTTCGTTCCGAAAGGCGATTTCCGCCTGAAAACGGTAGGAATTTTCGTCAAAATCGAATTTTTCCACCTCGGCCTTGTAGGAAGGAGACGGCAACTCGACGGAAAATCCGTTTTTCGCCGCGCCGTAAAACTCTATGCCGTAAGGCTCCGGCAGGTTTTTTTCGTCAAAATGCGGACGTAGCAAATCTTCCAATATGGAAGGGTCGATAGACGCAGTGACGGACGACGCCAGCGGCGACGGGCCGACGCCCAGCATGTCGCCGACGGCAATTTTTTCCGCCTCTTTTTCCGAAATGCGGTCGTTTTCCCCCAACGCTTGCAAAAGCGCATATTTTTGGGCGCTGCCGGAAGGGGGAAGGGGAGGGAGGGCGCCGTCCGCCGCCCTCGCCGCCGCGCTCGCCGAGCAAAGGAATATGCATGCCGCCGCCAGTGTTTTGTACATATCGTTTTCTCCGCATCGTTTTTCCTTGTTTTATGTAAAGCAAAGATCGTGCCGGTTGCTGATCGGGAAACAAATAATGACAAAGTAATTATTGATAATTTTTAATAAAAACATATAATTAAATTATATACTTAAGAAGTAAATTTTAAAAAATCAAGTCGGACAATGTTTATATGGCGGGTCCTCAATCATACGCTCCCCAAGAATTGCACGCAGCCATACAAGAGGCTGTAAGTGTCGTTATGGCGCAGTATGGAGCTCAGCAAGGCGGGTATGGGTATGTATCCCAGCAATCCCAACGCGCCGCGCAGGGGTACGGGTATGCGGCATTTAACGTTTCTCCGGGATGGATGCAGGCTCCGGCGAGTCACGGGTTTCCGCCCATGCAATATGGTTATTCACAGCAATACAGCGCGACGTCGACCTCGGTTAACGGGCATGTTCAACATCAGCCTTTCGGCAGTTCGTATTATGATGCAGGTCGGCAACAACCCCAAACGCCGACTCAATTAACGCCGCCTCAAAGCAACGAATTATCTAAAAACGAACGAGAAATGCATTATGCCGACGCTAAGGTAAGCCAGTTTGGCGTTGCGAAAAGGAGCAAAGCGCGCAACGCCGAGGGAAATCGCGTTGATTATAGAGAATTGGAAAGTTATAAGCATTCAAAAGAATATAGGCTTTCCCAAGCAAAGGAAGCTATCGATAAAGCAGGTACGAAAGAAGAGGCGCAAGAGGCGTATGCACATTATGTCGAACGAGCAAGGGATAGCGTCTTTAACGCCCATAATCGGGCTAAAGGCCAAAAAAAAATAGGAATGTTGCGGAAATTAAGGGGAGAAGATGCGAATAAACAACAGGATGATTTGGAAAAATCGCGTTTAAACGTAGCAAAAGAGTTGAACGACAAGCATCCCGATTTATCCGCCGAACAAAAATTTGATAATTTAAATAAAGCCTATGACAGTATCGTTGCGTCTCCGGAGCACACGGAACGTTACGTCAAGGCGTTAAAAAATCTCGCACAACCCACGGCGGAATCCGTAAGAGCGGTTGCTGATCATACGAAGACATTAGCGCATGATTTGGACGCGAAATCGGGCGGAGAAAGGCTGATATCAGGCGAACGTTCCGGCGCCAGAAAATATTTAGAAAACGTGGTTAAGAACGAGAAACTTGGCTACGGCGTAAAAAAAATGGCGTTGGACCAACTTAGCCAAATGCATGACGGCACGACCCTCTCTAAAGCGGCAGCGAGGCGCGCGACGGAGCGCGGATATAAAGCCTTGCTGAATTCGCCGAACACTTCCCTGTATCACAAAGGCCATTTAGCGGGAAACGCTCCCCACCTCGATCAAAAAGAAAAAGACAAGCAAATACGAAAACTATCCGAAAATATCAGGGATGACCATACGTTATCAAACGATAAAAAATATTCACAACTATCGGAATTAAGGCAAGGCGTTGTTGATTCTCAAGGAATATCCTCCGGAATTGAAACTGGATTATACAAAATTCTCGAAAGGATAGGCAAAATAATCGGGAAAACATCCGATCGGCATTTGCCCCATTCCATGGCGGGTTACTATCAACCGCAACCGTCGATAACATCTCAACAGTTTCAGAGTTATGCTCCTCCGCCCCAAGGGTATTATGCGCCGACGCAACACGTGACCGTTGCCCCCCAGCCGGTTCAGCCGCAACAACCTATAATATCTCAACATTTTGCTTCGCCGCCGCAAGAAAGGTATTATGCACCGCCGCAACACGTGACCGTTGCCCAGCCGATTCAGCCGCAACAACTGACATATCAACAACCCCAGGGTTACTCTCCGTCGACCCAACAAGTGGCCGTTGCCCAACCGGTTCAGTCGCAGCAATCTATAATGCCTCAACGGCTTCAGAGTTATGCTCCGGCGTCGACGCCGGTAACTGTTGTTACATTGACTCAGCCGCAAGAACCGACATATCAAGAATCTCAGAGTTACTCTCCGCCGCCGGTAGGGGAAAATCAGTCATCGCCATATACTCGGGATTCACGGAATGCCGTGCAACAGCAACAGCAACAGCAACAGTTTTCCGACGCTAACCGGCTTGATGGGAAAAACGTACGCTTTCAGCTTCTTCCTCCGCCGCAATCTCCGACGACTTCCGACAGCAGCAGAGACGACGCATCCTCTCTTTTTTCAGGTAACGAATCGTCCCATTCATCTGCAACTAGCGTTCAGGAAGCCAATACGCCGCACGTACGCCCCCCCTCTCCATTAAGCGCACATCCTTACCGTGATTCTTTATCTGCGACGGCGCCCCGGCACGATAGTGCGGTTACGCTACCGCAAAGTGAAAGTTCTGACGTTGCTCAACATCGGCACGGCGAACTAAAACCCTTGCCGCCTAAAGCAAACATGTTCACTAGAGGAGTATTAGCTTTTAAAAACATATTCTCTTCCGGTCGCCGCCCGGAGGAAAAAAGCAATCCTCAAGGAATATTATCCAACGCAAGCAATTCTTCTCTTTCTAGCTTTAGCGAGGCTAGCGTTGATTCACAAGAAATCAGCCGGAAAGAGCCTCTTGATATTTCGAAAAAATCGGAACCGTCCCCTTATGAATTTGAAGTAGCTCAGAAAAACACACAACCGGAATTGGTACCCCCCGATACGCAGGAGCAAGGAGAAGGACGCGGCGATTCTGCGAGAACAGCTGCTCCCGAAGATGTGTATTATGCTGCATCCCAACTGGAGCGGCCCATTTCTCCGTTGTCTGAGGCGGAAACGACGCAAGTGCCTGCGCCTACGTCCGGAGCGGGAAGGTCCGTTCCTCCGGTGCCGAAGACGGATATAGCGGATATAAGAGAAAGAATGCAGAGCACTGATAATCGTGTCTGGGATCTACTCAACAAGCCATCCGTTCCTCCGGTGCATGAAGCGGAAATGGAATCGGCGGCGCCTGCATCCCAACCGAAGCGGCCCATTTCTCCGTTTTCCGTGGCGGGAACGGAAGCGGCGGAGGCCCAAAATGCAGACGCCTTCCACGAAACTCTCTATGCAAACGAGTATCATCGATTGGAGAATAATCAGCAAGCTCCGCAAGCGGCGGCTCCGTCTCAAGAGGAAAAGCGGCCGGATTCTCCGGAGGTAAAAAACAATCCCCAAGAAACATTATCCAACGAAAGTAATTCTCCGCTGTCGCAATCATCCACATCCCAACCGGAGCGGCCTATTTCTCCGTTGCCGAGGGTGGAAACGACGCAAGTGCCTACGCCTACGCCCCGAGCGGAAAGGCCCGTTCCTTCGTTGCCGAAGACGGATATACAAGAAAGAATACAGAACGCTCGTCAGAATACTGAGAATTTCTTGAATACAATCCCCAGGAAACCCGTTCCTTCGTTATCTCAGGCGGAAACGGAAAGAAATCCACGGGCGGTGCTTGACGCCGGAAGGACATTAGCGAAAACAATTTCGCCACGTATAAGCGTTGAAAGCTTGCGCAGCGGAGCAAGAACGCCTTCAAGTGAACGGAGATTGAGCTTTTCTGAGAAAGCGAGTCAACAAAGTAAGGGCCAAGAAAGCGGAATATGCGGTTAACTTTTAAGCGCGGCGTCCATATCGGCGATCATGTCGTCAATGTGCTCCAGTCCGGCGGAGAATCTGCATAGTCCGTCGCTAATACCCACGGCACGTTGCTCTGCCTTGGGGATGCTGGCGTGGGTAGTGGAGGCCGGATGGTTGGCGATGCTGCGCGAGTCGCCGAAATTATTGGCGATGCTGATAAGCTTGAGTCGGTTGAGGAAGGCGAACGCTTTTTCCTTTCCGCCTTTTACCTCAAAGGAGAGGACGGAACCGCCGTTCAGCATTTGTTTTTTGGCTAAGGCGCGTTGCGGATGGCTGTCATGGCCCGGATAATGGAGTCTTTCGACGGCGGGATGGTTCGATAAAAATTCCGCAACGGCGGCGGCGTTCGCAACGTGGCGCTCGTACCTTACCGACAACGTCTCAAGTGACTTAAAGGCGAGCCAAGCGTTAAAAGGACTAATTCCCGGGCCTGTGTGGCGCACGAAGGGTTGCAGCGCGTTCATAATGAAGTCGCGTCCGCCAAGTACCGCTCCGCCGAGACACCTGCCTTGTCCGTCGATATGTTTGGTGGTGGAATACACGACGGCGTCGGCGCCGAGGGAAAGCGGTTGTTGCGAAAGCGGACCGGCAAAGATATTGTCGACGATTAATTTCGCTCCGACCGAACGGCAGTGTTCGGACAGCGCCGTCACGTCGGTTAATCCCAAATTCGGGTTGGAGGGCGTTTCGATGAAGGCCGCCGCGATTTTTTTGTCGCTAAAGGCGCGATCCCATGCGTTTTCGTTACCTCCGTCCACCAAAGCGACGCCTATGCCGTAGCGCGGCAGAATCTGCGTGACGATGTAATAGCACGACCCGAACAACACTTTATTGGCGACGATATTGTCGCCGGGGCGCAGGAAACACATAAGCGTCGAAAATATTCCGGCCATGCCGCTGCCGACCGCGACGCACGACTCGGCGCCTTCCAGCGCGCATAAGCGCCTCTCCAGCATGTCGATGTTCGGGTTGCTGTAGCGCGAATAAGTGTAGCCCGGGTCGGTGCGGTTAAAACGTGCCTCCGCCGCTTCGGCGGTGGGAAAGCGGTAGGCGGAGTTAAGGTACAGCGCTTCGCTCATTTCTCCGAATTCGGAGCGTATCGTACCCTCGTGGGTAAGTAAGGTGCCGATATGGCTAAAATTGTGCGTCATACGTAAACGTTACCGCGCCGCCGCCGGTTCCGCCGATTTGATGCGCACGAAACTCGTCACTTTCTTGACGTTTTTGGCCTTGCGACAAATTTCTATCACGCGGCTTAATTCGTCTTGATTTTGGGCGATGCCCATGACGTATACGACGCCGTCCACCACTTCGATGGAATAATTGACGGAACGCACGCCTTTTTCCAGCAGCAAGCGCGACCGCACGTTGGCGAAAATCACCTTGTCGGCGGCGTAGCTGCGCCCGTCTATCGTGTCGCTTATCTTAAGTTCGTTGGCCACGTCGACGACGCCGTGAGGCTCCCACGCCAATTTTACCGCCTCTACCCGCACCTCGGGAGAAATGACGTTGCCGGTCAGCAAGACGTGTCCTTGCGACACTTCGACGTTGACGTCGTTAAGCAAGCCTTTTTTAGACGATTGTAAATACAGGCTTTTGATTTTCGTCCAAATTGCGTAATCGTCCACCGTGCCGCCGGCGGTTCTCTCTTGCGCCAGCACGACGCCGGTGGCGGCCGCCGCGCCGCCGACCGCCGCAATGCATGACGAGGTCAACGGTAAGGCGGTTAAGCAAAATAATATGGGCAAGGCTTTTTTCATGAACGTCCCGCTGCTTTTGGTTGCGGGAACTATATCGCCGGCGCGGCGCTTCGTCAAGGCTTACGCTTTATTCGCTTGCCCTGCCGGTAACGAGCGTCCTTATAT
>JBEVNR010000018.1:0-47649 GCA_040507985.1 Rickettsiales bacterium
CGAGGAGCAGGCGCGCCAAACCGGCGAAATGCTTCAAATCCTCAACCGCGTCATGACCCACCTCGAAAACCTCTCCCGCCCCGAAAAGAACGCCGAGGCCGCGCCGCCGAGGAAAAAAAGAAAGTCCGCGTGACGTCGAAAGAAAAATCGGACTACGAGAAATAACGCCTAAGGAGAGAGACGCCGTGACCGCCCCGACCCATAAGCTCCGCGACCGCCTGATAGACGAGTTGATCGCCCGGGAGGGCGGCTACGTGGACGATAAAAACGATAGCGGCGGCAAGACGAATTACGGGATCACGGAGCGCGTCGCGCGGCGACACGGCTACCGGGGCGACATGCGCGGCATGCCCCGCGCGAAGGCGGTCGAAATCTACGCGGCGCAATATTGGGACGCGCTGCGTCTTGACGAGGCGTGCTTCCTGTCGCAGAAGCTGGCCGAGAAGCTGTTCGACATAGGCGCCAATTGCGGCACGGCCAAAGCGGCGGAATGGCTGCAACGCGCCCTCAACGCCTTCAACCGCCAAGGCAAGGACTACCCCGACGTACAAGTCGACGGCGACGTCGGCCCCGCCACCGTCTTTGCCTTAAAAAGCCTCGCGGCCAAGCGCGGAACGCCGGGACTCGAATCCCTCCGAAAGGCCGTCACCTGCATGCAAGGCGAGCATTACATCGCGCTCTCCGAAAAACGCTCCAAGGACGAGGAGTTCGTCAACGGATGGTTCGCTAACAGAGTGTGACCGCCCGCCGTCAGGGAAGGGATATTTCCCCAAAAAAATCCAAGAAAATCCAAAAATCTTACCGAATCTTCGCAAAAAATTCACGATTTCGTTATAACGGTTAAAAGAGCGTTGCGCTCGCCCGGACGAAGGGCGGCGCGGCGAAAGGAAAAACGAACGCGGCAAACACGGAAGGCGAGGCGCGAAAGGATCATGCGGGGATCGGAAGAAGGAGAAAAACACCGCCGGCTATGGCAGAAGGTGCTGCTGCAAGCCTATATGGACGCGATATCGAGGGTGCGGTCGTCGGAGAGGCTCGCGGCGGGGATACACGCGCGGGCGTGGCTGACGTCGCGCGACCCCGATTTTTTGCAGGTCTGCGCGATGGCGGGACTGGAACACGCGGAGGTGCGTCGGAAGATGGCGGCGCATTTCGCGGAGCGCGACCGGCGCTTGGGCCGCCTGCGGTCGCGGGATCGCAACCAACCGCTTTTGCTTTCGGCTCCGGCGGCGCCTGCGCGCCGCGCCTCCGTCCTAGGACGTCGCGGGAGGGACGCGCGGGCGTTCGTCTCCGGCGCGGAGGGCGCGACGGACCGTTTCGGGATATTTTGGACGTGGCGCGAGCTGGACGCGATGTCGTACGGGGCGTACATGGACGCGATGGGCCGACGAACCCGGGACTTGCGCCGCCGCGCAAACCTGAGCGAATACGCCGCCGAAATCGTGGGATCGATCCGCACCGCCCATAAAGTCTTCGCCTCGTCGCAAGAAGAAGCCGAAAGACTTGCCAAAAACTTACATCTTGATAATGTAAGGCAGGATTTCTTCAAACCGTTAGTAGGGAGGGCGACGTTGGCAGTGTAGTGTGGTTAACTTAACAATACATCTAGGATAAATTAAATTATATTAATGATAACTTAATTAAGTTAATAATTAAAGTCTGATAATCCGTATTCCGGAACTAACTACATATATCCGTCCGCGCGAAGGCGTTCGAAGGACGATTCGTCCTCATCGGCGCCCATCGGTCTGCCGGAGCGCTCCGAGACTTTCGTTACCTCCAATTCGGCGATAACGTCGTCGATGGTGGCGGCGGAGCTTTCGACCGGCCACGTGATGCCGCGCTCGCCAAGCGAGCGAAAGCGCATGATCTTCCCGCCGAAGTCTCTCCCCTCGAATTCGCCGTAAGGCTTGGCGTAATAAAGCGGCACCATGGGAATGTTTTCGCGCTTCACGTAGCGCCAAATGTCCAATTCCGTCCAATGCAGCAAGGGATGCACCCGCACGTGCGTTCCGGGAGGAAAGTAAAGGTTGAATTGATCCCAGAATTCCGGCGGTTGGTTCGCCACGTTCCATTTGCCGCTCGCGTCGCGCGGACTAAAATACCGCTCTTTCGCGCGCGTCCCTTCCTCGTCGCGGCGTATGCCGGCCAGAAGACCCCCGAACTTATATTTCGCCGTCGCCTGTTTTACGCCGCCGGTTTTTCTGGCCGCCACCCGTGCGGAAAACGGCAAGGTGGGATCGGTCGTCTCCAATGGCGGACATATTTCGGTAATGAGATCGACGTTCCATTCCTTCGCGTATTTGTCGCGATAGTCGTACACCTCCTGCATTTCCAATTCGGTGTCGCAATGCACCAAGGGAAACGGCACCTTGCCTAAAAACGCCTTGCGCACCAAATATAGCATCACGGTGCTGTCTTTGCCGAACGACCAAAACATGCCGAGGTTTTTAACGGAACTAAACGCCTCGCGAATGACGTACACGCTTTGCGCTTCGAGTTTGTCTAAATGATCCATGCGCTCTCAATTTATCACAAAGTAAATTACTCGGAATATACGGATATTTCTTCCGAACGCAAAGAAATAACCGCGCTTACGTGTGCGCAAAAAAGCGTTAATACACCCCTGCGGACAGCAGCGCCTGCACGTGAATGACGCCGAGCGGCCTTTTTCCGTCGTCGCTTACCGGCATGTTGGTAATTTTCTTTTCGCTCATGATATGCAGCGCTTCCGCAGCCAAGGCGTTCGACGCGACGTAAATAAACGGTCGGTACATAATGTCAATCGCGCGGCGCGTTACCAGGTCGTCCGACATGTGGCGGCGCAGGTCGCCGTCGGTGATGAGTCCGGTCATGGCGCCTTTATCGTTCGTCACGACGGCGCAGCCCAGGCTTTTTTTGGTCATCTCCACCAATACGCTCGACATGGAGTCGTTTTCCCTGACGAGCGGCATGCCGGCGTCGCGCGCCATTAAATCCTCCACTTTCTTTAAGCGGCTGCCCAATTTTCCGCCGGGATGCAGCACGCCGAAATCGTGCTTGGTGAAGCCTTTTATTTCCATGAGCGCCACCGCCAGCGCGTCTCCCCACACCAGCATCATGGTGGTGGAGGTCGTGGGCGCGTTAATCGGGGTGACTTCCGGAATTTCCGGCAATATGAAGGGGAAGTCCGCCGCTTTCGCCAACATCGATCCCGGACGGCGCACCACGCCTATCATGGGCACGGCGAAGCGTTTGCAATAGGCAATGACGTCTTCCATCTCCCGTGTTTCGCCGGAGTTAGAGAGAAGCAGCGCGACGTCGTTTTGGCTTATCATCCCCATGTCGCCGTGGCTGGCCTCGGTAGGATGCACAAACACCGACGGCGTGCCGGTCGAGGCGAGGGTCGCCGATATCTTTCGCGCGATATGCCCGCTTTTCCCCACGCCGCACGCGACCACCTTGCCGTCGCAACGGGCGACGATCTTTGCCGCTTTCGCAAAATTTTCGTCCATCGTTCCCAAAAGCGCGCGAATGCCGTCTATCTCTTTTTGCACCACGAGCTTCGCAACGTCGATGACGGCGCGGGAAAAATCGGGCGTCGCGTCTTTGTTGGCGGCAAGCATAAGGCGTTTCCTTCGATGGATTAAGCGATAAAACTATACACTGGCTTGCGGCGCAATTCACTCTTTTCTTGCAAAAGCGAACAACGCAAAAAACGCCGAGGCGCCCACGGCCACCACCGCCGGACCGGAAGGAACGTCAAAGCGCAGCGACAATCCCAGTCCCGCCAATACTGAAGCGCATCCGATAATCGTCGCGACCGCCGCCATGGCGCCGGGCGATCGCGTGACCTGCCGTGCGGAGGCGGCCGGCACGATGAGCAGCGACGTCACCAGCAACATGCCCGTCGTTTGCACGGCGGCGGCCACCGCCATCGCCGCCATCACGGTCACGAGCGAACGCATGCGATCGACGTTCACCCCTTCGGCGGCGGCGAGGTCTTCATTCACCGAAGACAGCATGAGCGACGGCCAGTAGCGCAGCGTCAGGAAAACCGACAAAAACGCCGCCGCATAGACGGGAACAAGGTCGGCGCTCGACGCCGCCAACATGTCGCCGAACAAGTAGCGGTCGACGTTTATGCCGCCGCGAAACAACAGCGCCGCCGCGATCATGCCGAACGACAAGGCGGAATGGGCCATAATGCCGAGCAGTGCGTCCGCGCCGAGCGCGCGCTTACGTTGCAAGCGCAGCAACAGCGCCGCAAAGGCGACGGCGGAAATGGCCGTTCCCCATTGCGCCCCCACCCCCACGAACAACCCGAGCGCCACGCCGAGCATCGATCCGTGGGCGAGGGAGTCCCCGAAATAGGCCATGCGCCGCCATACGACGAAGCATCCGACCGGACCGCACGCGACGGCCACGCCCACGCCCGCCAACGCGGCGCGCCATATAAAAGGGTCTTGCGAAAAAAAAAGCGCCACGGAGTTCGATCGTTCCTTCGACTTAGGGTCGTCGGCCAGCATACGCTTTCGGACGAAAGGGAGCGAGATAAATTTTAGGTTCCGGAGAGAATCGTGCCCCCTCCCCTCTGTCCTCATAGCGGCAAGCGCTTATATTTTATCGCACGGCAGCAATGCGTAGACGTCGCCCGTAAATTGCTGGCGATAAGAAAAATTCTCAGCGTTTTTGCCGGCGCCGAAGAAAATATCGGCGCGCAGCGGACCTTTGATGGCCGACCCGCCGTCTTGCGACACGGCAAGGGTGCGGAACGGCGCGCGGCTCTTTCCGTCCTTGCTGCGGGTCGTATCTATCCACAAAGGCAATCCGTAGGGAATGAAGCGGGAATCGACGGCTAAACTGTGCTCCGGCGTGAGGACGGCGCCGGATGCGCCGACGACGCCGTCCGATTCGTCCGCGATGCTAAAGAAAACGTAAGATGGGTTTTCCCACATTAACGCCTCGCCTTCTTTTTTATGGTCGTACAGCCATTTTTTAAGCGTGGCGCCGTTCATGTTTTCCTTGGAAACGTCGCCCCGGGCAATGAGTATCGAACCGATGGACGTGTATGGCAGCCCGGTTTTTCCGGCGAAGACAAGCTTTTTTTTCACTCCGTCCGGATACACCGCCGTGCCGCTTCCCTGCACGTGTAAAAAATAGAGCGCCACCCGGTCGCGCGCCCATGCGATGACGGGAGCGTTTCCCGCGAGCGCTCCCCATTCCTCTATGTCTTTGCGGGTAGGCGGATTGCCGCGCCACGGAGCCGTCGGCTTACCGTAAATGGGAACGGAAAACTCGTCGGTCCGTTCGTGGGAGATGTCCAGCTCGGGCGCGTAATAGCCGGTAAAAAAGGCAGGGACCTGCGCCGACAGGCGATAGGGGCAAAAATTCGATTCAAACGTCACCGGCACGTTTGGCGTCGCCAAGGCCGCGCATGCGCCTTGCATATCGACGGCGGCGCGTTGCAGTTCGGCGGGCGAGTCTTCCCCGGACGGGCGGGCGCCGTAGACCGTACACGAACGGCGCAACGACGCGACGGCGGCGGCGCGCGCGCGCCTTGGTTGCTCCTTCCATCCCGGCAAGGCGTCGAACGAGACGGGAGAAAGCGTCAAGGCCGGAGGAGCGGAAGGCGCTGACGAGCGTCCCCCGCCGGCGCAAGCGGAAAGCGCGGCGCATAAAATTGCAATGCCGCTAAAAAATAACGCTCTCATACCGTAGACCCGGTATTTTCCTCTTCGGAAAAAGACCGCACGAGGCGCCATGTGGGATCGGCCTTGCGCACGTTGCGCTCAAACGTCCATACGTCGTGCACGTGATGGATGCGCGAGGGATGCCCCGAGGCCGTATTTCCCTCTTTATCTTTGGTGTGCACGATTTGCTCCGAAATAAACGACGCGACGATGCGGCAGAGATGGCGATCAAGCTCGACGTGTTTGCAGCTTGTTTGGGCGATTTTCACGAGCAGCGTTTCCTGCGTTTGCCCCTTGGCGTTGCGTTCGTCGATGGCGGAGGAAAACGCCTTGTACAAATCGTCTCCGGTTAAACTTTCGAGCGTGGCTTTGTCGCCCTTGGCGAACGCTTCGACGATCATCGAAAACGCCGTTTCGGCGCCGTCTAGAAAATGCCTTAAGCTAAAGCGGGGATCATGCTTGCGTATTTTTTCGATTTCGTCTGCGAAAGGCTCCTCCTCCGGCGCAACGGCTTGCGTCGTCGCGGAGACGGCATCGCTTGCGTCCGGGCGAGCTTGTTGTTCCGCCGAGTCTTCCGCCGGCCGCGCGCCGTTGTCGTATTTCGTATTTCCCAGCGCCCGAATAAGCTGCACGATGATCGCGCCCGCTATGACGGCGAGAAGGATGACGTCCGCAAACCCGTTCATGTCGTTCCCGCCTTAAGCATTGTTACCTTTACCCGTTGCGTTGGCGTCAAGTTCGCGCTTGACAAAACCGCTTTTTGCCGACAGCCTACAGCCGGCGAAAAAGAACGTCGCCATAGAATACTTGCCCACACTTCATTAATCAAGGATAAACGATGTCCGACGCGCCAAAAACCGACGATCGTCCCCAATTGAGGGTGAACGCCCAATACGTTAAGGATTTGTCGTTTGAAAATCCTCACGCGCCCGCCTCGCTCGCACGTTCGGAATCCGCCCCTAAAATTAGCATCGACGTCGGCGTCGACGTGCGGCAAGTGGCGGACCATAGCTTTGAAGTGACCCTCACCATTCGCGCCGGCGCGGAAAACGCGAAGAAGGAGCCGGTATTTTTGGTGGAATTGGCCTATGCCGGCGTATTTACCGTCGATTCGACGGACAAGGAGCGGCGCGATCAATTGCTGGCGATGTATTGCCCGTCGCTGTTGTTTCCGTTCGCCCGGCAAATTATCGCCGACGCCGTGTCCCAAGGCGGCTTCCCCGCCTTAATGCTCGAACCCATAGATTTTAGCCGCTTATACGCGAAGCGCAAGCCGGACGAGGAAGAAGAGGAGGTCGGCCATGCCTGATTACGACGACGTCAACATATTCGCCCGTATTTTGCGCAAGGAAATACCCGCCAAAATTCTCTTTGAAAACGACGCGGCGCTTGCGTTCGACGATATTGCGCCCATGGCGCCGGTACACGCGTTGGTTATTCCTAAGGGAAATTACGTCGATTTCGGCGACTTCACCGCAAAGGCGACGCCGAAGGAAATCGCCGATTTTTGGGCGGCGGTCCGCCTCGTCGCGGAAGACGTCCTCTCCCTGCGTTCCGGAGGATATCGGATTATCGCCAACACCGGCAGGGACGCGTCGCAAGAAGTGCCGCATTTTCACGTGCATGTTCTGGCGGGCAAGAAACTGGGCGGATTGCTTCCGACGGGAACGTAGGTCGCTTTATTTTAGGGCTTACGCGAAACGAGAGTTTTCGAGGAAGTTTTAGGAGTCACACGCCCACAGAAGCGCAGCGTACATTAGGTACGTGAGCATTCGAGGACGGAGATGACGACAAAATTACCGAAAAAACGACGTTTCGCGTAAGTCCTATATTTATCTCCTCCCGCGCATGAGCAGCGCTTCCGGCGCGGATTTCTTATGCAGGCCGGTCGCGATCTTTTTGAGCAGCGTAATGACGATGCGGGAATTTTCCGGCGAGTCCGGTTTTTCCTCGTTTTTTAACTCATGGTCGGCCATCCCCGACATTTCGGCGAATTGCTGCGCGTCCATGCCCGACGCTGTCATTTGCCGGCGCACCGCGTTCGCGCGCGCGCTCGACAGCTCCCACCCGGTGGGGTACGGATCGGTCGGTATTTCCTTCGTCACCGGCGTATAGGCGGCGATGCGTATGTAATTCGGAATGCCCGCCATGATGGACGTCGCCTTTCCCAGAATGTTTTTGGCGGCGTCGGTCAACACGGCGTCGCGATCGCCGAAGAGCGGCTTGTTGTCCAGATCGTAAATTTGTATCTCCATGCCGTCCGGCGTGACGCTTACCGTGATGTTTTGGTACGATTTAAACGCGCTTTCCAGCTCGCCCTTGGCGCTGCTTTGGTTCAGCACGTTAAAATCGACGCGCGGATTGTCTTCCGCCGCCTCTTCCGGCTTGCCCGGCAGGCGAATGATCGGGCCGGAGGGAGGCGCACCGAAAATCAATCCCTTGCTCGCCCAGTCTCCGGTGCTGTATCCTTCGGTGTTGGGCGCCCTTCCTCCCTTAAATCCGATGCCGAGCTTCCCCTGCATCCCCATGGTCGGGCTAAAATAATCGGCCAGACCTTGCAGATTTTCCACCGGCGTGGAGGTCAGCAGCCACAACAGCAAAAAGAACGCCATCATCGCCGTCACGAAGTCGGCATAGGCCACCTTCCATGCGCCGCCGTGGTGACCGTGTCCGCCTTTCTTGATTTTCTTTATAATAATCGTTTGGTTTTTGTCGGCCATAATTACGCTTGTTCGCCGCCGCCGCTATTCAATATTTCGTCCAGCTCCTTAAACGAGGGGCGACAATGTTCGGGAACGAGCTTGCGGGCGAATTCCACCGTCACCACCGGCGCGTTGCCTTGCACGTGCGCCAATATGCCTGTTTTTAGCGTCATGAAAAATTCGGTGTTGGCCTCGCCGCGCTTGGCCATGTTGTTCGCCAACGGACCGACCACGCCGTACCCGATCAAAATGCCCAAAAACGTGCCGACCAACGCCGCCGCGATCAACCCGCCGAGCACCTCCGGCGGTTCGGCGATGCTGCCCATGGTTTGAATGACGCCCAGCACCGCCGCCACGATGCCGAGCGCCGGCAGTCCGTCCGCCGCCGCCGTCAGCGCCGACGCCGCCGTATGTTTTTCGTGGTTGATGCCCTCTATTTCTTTTTCCATCAAATCTTCCAAGTGGTAGGGATTTTCCATGCCCATCGTCACCATGCGCATGTAATCGCAAAAGAAATCGACGGCATGGTGCTTTTTCAGGAAGTCGGGATAGGCGGTAAACAATGCGTCTTCGTGCGGATTGTCTAGCGCCGGCTCGATCGCCAGCACGCCCTTGGTTTTCACCAGCTTAAACGCGTTGAACATAAAGCACAGCATGGCAATATAGTCTTTCTTCGCGTGGGGAGGGCCTTTCAGCACCCCTACGATGCCCGCGAGCAATTCCTTCAGCACGCTGCCCGGGTTGGAGATGACCGTGGCGCCGATGGCCGCGCCGAAAATGATGATGATTTCGTTCGGCTGCCACAACACGGCGAAATTGCCGTGATGCATGGCGAATCCGCCGGCCACGCACCCGAAAACAATCACCACTCCGATAATGAACAGCATAGATTCTCCTTAGGGTTCGCGCGATGCGTATATAACTTTTACGCGCTTTTCTTAGTCGGATACTCTACCGGGAAATGATGTGCATTGCGTTAATGCATTTATATGTATGTAAAATTACATAATCTAACATGGAAAAATTTTTTTGTTCAAAAAACGCCGCCGCCGTTATACTATACGTCCTTAGACTCCACGCGATATGCCCATGAACGAACGCAATTCCGCACTTTCTCCCCTGCCTGCGCCCGAAGACGGCCAGGAAGCGCGCCTGCGTCCGGACCGCCTGGAGCATTTCGCCGGGCAAGAGCACATGAAGGACAATCTGCGCGTCTTTATTAAAGCCGCCGCCGCGCGGCAAGAGGCGATGGACCACGTCGTATTGCACGGCCCTCCCGGACTGGGAAAAACCACCGTCGCCCATATCGTCGCCGCCGAACTTGGCGTGGGTTTTCGCGCCACCGCCGCGCCGCTTCTAACCAAGGCGGGAGATCTGGCGGCCATTCTGACCAACTTGCAGCCGCGCGATGTATTGTTCATCGATGAAATTCATCGCCTCGGCGCCCACGTGGAAGAGGTGCTGTACTCCGCCATGGAAGATTTTTCGCTTGATTTAATTATCGGAGAAGGTCCTGCCGCGCGGACGGTGCGCATTCCACTTCCGCCCTTCACCCTAATCGGCGCGACGACGCGCATGGGGCTAATTTCCGGTCCGCTGCGCGACCGCTTCGGCATTCCGTTGCGGCTCTCGTTTTATACGCCCGAAGAGCTTGCACGCGTGCTCGAGCGCGCCGCCGCCATTATGGGGACGCGCATGGAAGAAGGCGTGGCGCTCGGCGTGGCCAAGCGTTCGCGCGGCACTCCCCGCATCGCGCTGCGATTGCTTCGCCGCATTCGCGATTTCGCCGATTGCGAAGGGGCGACGAGCGTCGGCGCCGCGCTGGCCGACTACGCCCTCACGCGGCTGGACGTCGACGCCGTCGGGTTGGACAAGGGAGATTACCGTTACTTGCGGTTCATCGCCGAAAAATACGACGGCGGACCGGTGGGAGTGGAAACGATCGCGGCCGGCTTGGCCGAGCAACGCGACTCCATCGAAGAAACGCTCGAGCCGTACTTGCTGCAACAAGGCTTCGTTAAACGCACCCCGCGCGGACGCGTCCTTACCAGGCTCGCCTTCGCGCATCTTAACCTGCCGTTGCCGGAATCCGCTTCGGGGAACGGCGACTTGTTTGGAAACACTTCGGCATGACGTCACCGTCGTCCTTATCCCAATTGCGCGACGTCGATCCGTCCCTCTATTTTTCGGCCATGTTCGCCCCTAAAGGGGTGGCGGACGCCTATCTTGCGCTTTATCGACTGCAAGCCGAACTCGCGCGCGTCCCCTCACGCACGACCGAACCGGTCGCCGCGCATATTCGTCTGGAATGGTGGCGCGAGGCGCTCGGCGAGCTATATCGCGGCCCCGCGCGCAATTACGACCTCTTGCGTCAGATAAAGCCGCTGATTAAGCGCTATCCCTACGCCATGGAACAGGAAAGGTTGTTCGAGGCGGTGGACGCCGCCCTGCTGCGCGCCGATACGCGCGATCTGCCGGACGTGACCTCCTGGCGCCGTTACGCGAAAAACACCGAGGCGCCCGCGCTAAAAATCGCCGCCGCCTGTACGGCGGCCGGACTTGAGGGCGGGGAAGCCTACGCCGAATGCGTCGCCGGCATTCGCGGCATGGCGCGCTCGCTCATTCCGACGAAAGAAGAGGCGGCGAAGCGGTTGTTGCTCTGGCCCGATTCCGTCTTTAAAAACGCCGGAGCGACGAAAACCGAGGCGATCGAGGGAATAAACGACGCCGGCGTCTCCAAGGCGGGAAAGGCATTGTCCGTCGAAATTCGCCGCGACCTCAACGCCGCCGAATTCATTCGCAAAAGCCTGCCCGAGAAAGCGCGCAAGCGTCTTTTTCCCTTGCGCGCCTTGGCGATCGTCGCCGAAAGGCGGGTCCGCCGTTTTGAGAGGAACGGTTGCCTTCCGAAGGACGACGCGCCCCAATCGCTTCTCGAACCGTGGCTTGCGGTACGGTTGTTGTGGGAAAATACGGTAAGGCGGTAGGCGAGACTGCAAAGTTACCTATATTTTCGGGAAAAATGCGCGTCCGCCTGCGACAAGATTCTTGCGTCCGGAGCTTTTAGAGCATATAGTGTGCGTCGAATTACGTTAATATAGTTTAGTGTGAGGTAAGCGATCGTGAGTATGCGTTTCGATCCCATCAGCATCGTGCCTTCCGCGCACGCCCAGGAAAAAATCGGCGCTCCCGCAGTCGGTCAAGGTGCCCATGCCCAGCCGGCCTGGGTAGGATTCCTGCCGTTCGTACTGATTATCGCCGTGTTTTACATGCTGGTGATTCGCCCTCAAAACAAGCGCTATAAACAGCATAAGGAAATGCTGGCGGCGGTCGGCAAGGGCGACGACGTCGTCACGCAGGGCGGATTGCTGGGAAAGGTCGTGAAGGTCGAACCCGAGAGCGACGTGCTCCACATCGAAATCGCGCCGCAAGTGGTGGTGAAAGTCAAGCGCCAAGGCGTCGCCGAACGGGTCGTCACAGAGACTAAAGCGGCGTAAATAACTTTTGCGCGAGTTTTCCCATGCCTTCGGTAAGCGAGTTTGATGCGTCTTTGTTGGAAATTTTGGTGTGCCCCGTCACCAAGGGACCGATCGTTTATGACAAAAACGCACAGGAATTAATTTCAGAGCGGGCGGGACTTGCCTTTCCCGTTCGCGACGGCATTCCCGTCATGCTGGAGGAAGAGGCAAGAAAGTTGGACGCCTCTTCTCCCGTCGAATGACGGTTTTGCTTACCGGTTGCGCCGGTTTTATTGGATATCACGTGGGCGAGGCGTTGCTTGCCCACGGCAAGACCGTGCTTGGCGTCGACTCCCTTTCCGATTATTACGACGTAAACCTTAAACGCGCTCGGCTTAACCTGCTGGAAAGCCGCCCCGGCTTTCGCTTTATGCGCCTCGATTTGTCGCTTAAGGAATCGTACGGCGCCCTCCCCTCCTCCGGCGTCACTCATATTATCCATCTGGCCGCGCAAGCCGGCGTCAGGCATTCGCTGCTGGCCCCGGAAGATTATATTCGCGACAACGTGCTGGCGTCGACGCTCATGCACGAATATGCGCGGCGCCTGCCGAACCTCGCGCACTACCTTTACGCCAGCTCCAGCTCCGTCTACGGGGCGAACGTCGCGCAGCCGTTCCGCGAAACCGACGTCGTGCGCCGCCCCAATTCGCTATACGCCGCCACGAAAGGCGCGTGCGAACTTATTGGAAGGTGCTACGCCTCGCTTTACGGCGCTCCCTCCACCGGCCTGCGTTTTTTTACCGTCTACGGCCCGTGGGGCAGGCCGGACATGGCTCCGTGGATATTCGCCAAGGCGATTATGGAGGACAACCCGATTCGCGTCTTTAATCGCGGAATGATGAAGCGCGACTTCACCTATGTCGACGACGTGACGCGTTGCGTCGTCGCGGCGCTTGACCGCCCTCCCCTTCCGACCGACGCGGACATGCAAGACCCCGCCGGGTTCGTTCCCCACCGCGTCGTCAATATCGGAAACGGCTCGCCCGTCGCCTTGATCGATTTCATTCGCGCCATCGAAAGCGCCATCGGGAAAAAAGCGATCATGCGGATGGAGGATATGCAACCCGGCGACGTATGCGAAACCTATGCGGACGTCACGCTCGCGCATGCGCTGTACGGATACTCCCCGACAACGACGCTTGAAAAAGGCGTCCCCGCGTTCGTTTCATGGTATAAAAACGTATTTTGTCAATAAACATACATATTTAGTAAATATTTTAATTCTTATTTTATGAATAGTTGATATTCTTCTAAAACATCGGTATAATCCATTGATTTTAACGGAGAAGGATGTATGGCGGCGAGTGGAGCGTATCTAGTAAAAAAACCCTCAATTTTTAAAATGGTCGGCGCCTTTGCCCTTGCGGCGCTGCTTGGGACGGGGAGCGCCCTTCCCGCCCGCGCGCAAGAATGCGCCAATCCGCAAGAGCGGGCCGCCTTGGACATTCGCGCCATGCAAAGCGAGTTGATGGTCGCGGCGCTTTCCTGCCATAAAAACGCGGAATATAACCGCATCGTGGCCATGCATAAAGATCGCCTGGCGATGGCCGGACGCGAAATGCGCGAATATTTCGGTCGGGTCTACGCGGAAAAAGCGAACGCCACCATGAACGCCTTCGTCACCGACCTGGCGAACAAAACTTCCAACATTAGCCTTGGCGTCGACATCGACCAATATTGCCAAAAAGCGGGCTACGTCTTTAACATGCTGCTTAGCGGCCAGGATCCGACGCGGTTGGCGCCGTATTTCTCCCACTTGCACGACGTAAAGACATGTCGCAACTAATGGTTGCAATACTTAAACCAAGGGAAGAATTGACGCAGCGCGTCATCTAATTTAATTGCAATCGCCGCGCGACATAGATTAAAATCGTTATTTACATGCAATAGGCCGACGACGAGTCGAAGGCCTGACATTTGAGAGCGGGGATTTTATATGTCTATGTCGACGCAGCTTTTAGTTGAAAAAAATGCGGAAACAACGCGCAAGTCTTCCGCCTCACCCGCTCCCGCTTCCTCTCCCGCCTCGCCCCCTTCCCTCGCCGTCGCCTCCGCCGCCGTTCGCTCGGAGAAGGAAAACGACGCCTGCGTCGTCGCGACCGACTGACGGAAAGCGACCAAACGCCGCACGGCGCCTAAAAAACGCTTAACTTTTCGGAAAAGGCGCTGTATAGTTCCGATCCAAGCCTAGCGGGGCGCCATCCTATGCGTTGCGCCGCCGCAAGCATGGCGAAACTATAGATGACGGAGCTTTCTTTTTATCATGCAGGAAACACAATTCGCCGAATATATCTGGCTGGACGGAGCCGTTCCGGTGCGTCAAATTCGTTCCAAGGCACGGACGGTCAGCGTAGGGTACGAACCCTGCGTCGAAGATTTCCCCGAATGGTCTTTCGACGGCTCTTCGACCGAACAGGCGGAAGGAAAGGACTCCGACTGTATTTTAAAGCCGGTTTATTTCGTCGACGATCCGGTGCGCGGCGTCGGCAATTATCTCGTGATGTGCGAAGTCTACAATCCCGACGGCAAGACCGTCCACCCTTCCAACAGCAGGGCCAAATTGCGCGCGGTGCTTGACGCCGGCGCCGCCGAACACGATCCGTGGGTGGGATTCGAGCAAGAATACACCATTTTTGAAGGCCATCGCCCGCTCGGCTGGCCCGAACACGGCTTCCCCGCCCCGCAAGGCCCGTATTATTGCGGCGTCGGGCCAAAGCAAATTTTAGGCCGCGTCCTCGCCGAACGGCACGCCGAAGCCTGCATCGAAGCCGGAATGCTTTTTTACGGCATTAACGCCGAGGTGATGCCCGGGCAATGGGAGTTCCAAATCGGCTATCGCGGCATCGAAGGCGACGAGGAACGCGCCGGGGCCCTTGCCGTGTGCGACCAAATGTGGATCGCGCGCTGGTTGATCCATCGCATCAGCGAGGAGTTCGGCTACCACGTCTCCCTCGACAACAAGCCGATGTCCGGCGACTGGAACGGCGCGGGCATGCACACCAATTTTTCCACCAACGACACTCGCGACCCCAAAAAAGGACGCGACGCGATTCGCAAGGCGGAACACGCGCTCAGCGGCAAGCATAAAGAGCATATCGCCGTCTATGGCCACAATCTGGAAGCGCGCTTAACCGGAAAGCACGAAACCTGCGACATTAACACGTTCAAGACCGGCGTGGCCGATCGCGGATCTTCCATACGCGTGCCGCGCGGCGTCGACCTAAAAGGCTGCGGCTATTTTGAAGACCGCCGACCGGGCGCGAACGCCGATCCCTATTTGGTTGCCGCTCGCCTCTGCGCCACCGTGTGCGGCGTAGACGACGCGATGCTTCCGGGCGTGGGCGAAAGCGAGAAAAAAGTCGCGTAACTAAAAACAAGGAAGGAGAAAAACTTTTCTCCTTCCTTACAAAATAAGCGTGCGCAATTCTTCAGAAGCAGGAAATGACGATATATATCAGGGAAAAGACGCCAATTGCTAACAAGTTATAATGCGCTTCGCGCAAAATTTTAAAAAACACTGGATTCCCGCTTTCGCGGGAATGACGAAAAAGAAAAAACTAACGTATTAATTCATAAATACCGTAGCATATTAGGTAAAATGACTATACATAAGGAACCTGTGTATATGAAAGCGTTGGCGCGTTTTTTCCTCCTCGTTTCCTTCATATGCGCCGGGGGCGCCGGCACTTCTTATGCGGCCTCTCCCGCCGACGCGCTTTTTAAGGAAGAACCGCTTGCGACGGTGCGTTTTTATAACCCTGACGTCAATTATGCCTCCGCCGTCCAAAACGCGTTGAAAGCGGCGGCGTCCGTGCATAACGGCGTCGTGTTCGTCATTCGCGGCACGTCCGTCGCGGGATCGGACAGATCAAAAACTTTCGTGCGCCAACAGGCGGAAAACACGTTGCTCATGCTCCGGGAGATGAAGGTGGAAAACGGCCGAATACAAACGCTTTACGACGTGGACGACGCCTCTCCCTACCCCGTCTTGCGCGTCTATGTCCGCTAATCGCCTATTCGTCAGCGTCTGGGTGGCCGCCGGATGGGCGGCGCTCGCCATCGCCGGCCTGTTTTCGCTCGTTCCAGTCCTATTGCGCGGCCCGCTCGGCGCGTCGCTGCCGGACGCCGAACGCGTCTTTTCCCTTTCCCTGGCCGTCCACGTCAACGCCTCCGTCCTGTTCTGGCTCTCGGCGGCATTAAATGCGCTACACGAGCGGCGTTACGCTCCGAACCCTCCCCCAAAAATATTTTCCCTGTCCCTGCCGCTATATGCTATCGGATTGATTTGCGTGACCGCCTCGGCATTCCTTCCGGGAGCGACGCCGCTCAAAAACAATTACGTGCCGGTAGTGTTTCACCCCGTCTTCTTTATCGGCCTCGCCGCCTTCGCCTTGCATCTGCTGTGCGGACTCATAGCGGCAACCTCACGGTTTAGGTTTTTAACGGGCAATGCCGTCGGCCTGGCGATATGGGGCGCCTACGCAACGGCGACGGCGGGATGCGCGTTATGGATAATCGACGCGGCGAAAAATCCCCCGCCCCATCCGGCGGCCTTGCTCGCATGGGCGGAAAGCGTATTTTGGAGCGGCGGACATCTCGTCGTCGCCGCCTATGGATTGATCGCGGCGGCGTTATGGACGCAAGCCGCGTTACGCGAGGAAGAAGGCGCGGCGGATCGTCTCTTGCGATTGGCGTTCCTTGTCTTTTTAATGTCTTGCGCCGGGGCGGCGTTGCAATATTTGGTCGCGCACGACTCTATGATATGGACCAACCACATGCGCGCGTTCGATGCCGTGCCGGCGTTAGCGGCATCGCTCGTCGCCTTGCGCTATGCGCTATTCGCGAAGGGAACGCTCACGAAACCGGAACGGGCGACGCTTGTCGCGTCGATAGCGCTGTTTTTTTACGGGGGAGCGCTGGGATTCGCCATACGCGAAGAAAACGCCGTCGTGCCGTCGCACTACCATGCCTCCATCGTCGGGATAACGGTCGCGGCGATGGGATATTTCCTTAAGCGGGAAGCGGAAGGCTTGCCGAAAATGCGCCGCGTTTCCGTCGCCTATGCGTTATTGTTGTGCTATGCGGCGGCGCAAGCGCTACACGTCACGGGCTTGTGGACGATGGGAGGGTACGGCGTGCTTCGCAAAGCCCCGGGATCGCTCGACGGGCTTGCGTCGGCGGGCGCCAAAATGTTCTTCGCCGGCGGGGGATTGGCCGTGCTATGCGCCGCCGGTTTTGCCGTCGCTTTTTTTTGCGTCGCCTATGCGCGCCGCCGCGCACGTTAGGCTCACGTTAGGCTCTATGCTTCTCATCGTCGATAATTACGACAGCTTCATCTATAACATTTCGCATTACTGCGAGTCTGCCGGCGCAAAAACGCGCGTGGTGCGCAACGACGCCGCGACGGTGGACGAGGTGTTGCGCATGGCGGACCTGCGCGGCTTGATATTGTCGCCCGGCCCGTGCGGACCGACGGAATCGGAATTGACGCTGGCGCTGGTTCGTCCGCTTGAAGGAATTGTGCCGATACTGGGCGTATGTTTAGGGCATCAAGCCATTGCGCACGCCTACGGCGCGGACATTGTGCGCGTTCCTCCCGTTCACGGAAAAACGAGCCTCATCCGCCACCACGAAAAAGATATTTTCGACGGGCTTCCCTCCCCTCTGCGCGTCGCGCGATATCATTCGCTGGCGGCAAAAAACGTGCCTCCATGCCTGAAGGCGACGGCGCATACCGACGACGGCGTGATCATGGCGCTGAAACACGCGGTTTTTCCGACATACGGCGTGCAGTTTCATCCGGAAAGCGTTGCGTCCGACGGCGGGCATGCTATCATCCGAAATTTCATAAAAATGCTCGCATAAAATTAAGGGATTGGCTTAGGTGAAGTCCGTTTTTCAAGAATATATCGCCCGGTTGGTGGAGCGGCAGCCGCTCAGCCGACAAGAGGCGTCGCACATGACGCAAATTATCTTGAACGACGGCGCGTCTCCCGCGCAAATCGCCGCCGCGCTGGTGGCGCTGCGCATGAAGGGAGAAACGCCGGACGAGCTTGCCGGCGCGGTCGACACGCTGCTTGCCAAGTCGGTTCCGTTTCGGGCGCCGGAAAACGCGATCGACAATTGTGGCACCGGCGGCGACGGGTTGGAATGGCTGAACGTCTCCACCCTGGCGGCGTTTATTGTCGCAAGCTGCGGCGTGCCGGTGGCGAAGCACGGCAACCGGGCGTCGTCGTCGCGCTGCGGCTCCGCCGACGTGCTGGAGGAATTGGGCGTCAAGATCGACGCCTCCCCCTCTCTGCAAGAAAAAGCGCTCGATGAAATACATATCTGTTTTTTGATGGCGCCGCTCTACCACAAGGCCATGTATCGCGTCGCTCCCACCCGTAAGGACATAGGCGTGCGCACCCTGTTTAACTTGGCCGGACCGCTCGCCAACCCAGCCAATCCCTCACGGCAATTGGTCGGCGTCTTCTCGCGCGAGTGGTTGCGTCCGATGGCCGAGGCGTTAAAGGCGCTGGGAAGAAAACGGGCGCTGGTGGTGCATTCCGCCGACGGCAGCGACGAAATTAGCGCGTTCGCCAAAACCTACGCGGCGGAATTAACGGAAAACGGAGAGATTGTCGATCGCGTCATCGACCCCGCGTTGTTCGGACCGACGCATGCCTACCCGCCGACGGACATGCAAGGCGGCTCCCCCCGCCGCAACGCCGAGGCGCTGCACCGCGCCTTGATCGGCCGCGAAAAAAATGCGTTTTCCGTCGCCGGCGCGCTCAACGCCGCCGCCGCCCTCACCGTCGCGGGAAAAACGCGTGGACTCAAGGAAGGCTACGACATGGCGAGCGCGGCGCTAGAATCCGGAAAATGCGTCGAGATTTTGCGTCGGCTGAAGGAAATTACGCGGGAATAAACGCCATAAGCCTATCTGTGCAATTTGACGTACAATATAGGTACGTAGTTATCGGCTGATCAACGCCATCAATTCCTCGAAACCCATCACGGTCACGCCGAGTTTTTGGGCTTTGGCGAGCTTTGACCCGGCGGCGTCGCCGGCAAAGACGAGATCGGTGCCGGCCGACACCGAATCGACGGGCCTTGCGCCTAGCGCGCGGAGCTTTTCCTTGATGATCGGGCGACTCCAGCCGTCAAAGCTGCCGGTCACGACGACGGTTTTTCCGGCAATCGGGCTATCCGACGCTTTTTCGAGCAATTTTTCGTCCGAAACGCGCACCTGATTTATCAGCTCGTCGTAAATTTTTCGCGACGCGGCGTCGGAAAAAAACGATGCGATTGCTTCTATTTGCGCGTTGCCTACGCCGTCTATGTTCTCAAACTCCTTGTACGCCGCGCTTTCTTCAAGGTTAGACGTCGATCCTAACGAGACCGCCGCGTCGTGAAAGGCGCGCTCCGTTTGGTAGCGCGACGCCAGCAATCGCGCGTTATTTTCGCCGACATGACGTACGCCAAGCGCGTATATGAAGCGCGATAAGCTTATGTCGCGGCTTTTTTCAACGGCGGTAAGTAAATTGTTAACGGACGTTTCCTTCCAACCTTTACGATCCGTCAAGAGCGGAATTTCTCCCGACTCCATGCGCTCCCGCAAGGTGAAGATATCCGCCGGCGTTTTTATCCATTCCTTGCGATAAAATTCCTCTATTTGCTTGGCGCCAAGCCCGTCTATGTCGAAGGCGCGCTTGGAAACGAAATGGCGCAACCCGGCTAATGCCTGCGCCGAACACGACAACCCGCCGCCGCAGCGATAGACCGCCTCTTCCTCATCGCGATAGACGGGACCGCCGCAGGCCGGGCATGCGGACGGAAAGATAAAAGGAAGGGCGTCGACCGGGCGTCGTTCAAGAATGGGAGCCAACACTTGGGGAATGACGTCGCCGGCGCGCCTCAGCGTCACCTCGTCTCCCACGCGCACGTCTTTGCGCAATATGTCGTCCGCATTGTGCAACGTGGCGCGGGAAACCGTCACGCCCCCGATCGACACGGGGTCCAGTTCCGCCACCGGAGTCAGCGCGCCGGTGCGCCCCACTTGCACGGTAATGGCGCGCAATCGGCTGCGCGCCTCCTCGGCGGGAAATTTACGCGCAATCGCCCATCTGGGATGGCGTCCTGCCGCGCCTAATTTTTCTTGCAGCGCGATCTCGTCAAGCTTATACACCACGCCGTCGATTTCGTAAGGCAGGTTCGCGCGCCGCTCGGATATGTCTTCGTAATATTTTTTTGCCTCTAATGCGTTGAGCGTCAGGCGATTTAAGGGATTCACGGCACATCCCCACTCTTTCAATCGCTCCATAACGCCGGATTGCGTCGGTGCCGCAAATTCGTCCGTTACGATAGAATACGAAAAATAACGCAACCGACGCGCGCGCGTCACCTCCGGATCAAGCTGACGGAGCGCGCCGGCGGCGGCGTTGCGCGGATTGGCGAAAAGCGGTTCGCCCTTCCCTTCCCTCTCCCGGTTCAGCGCCAGAAAATCCGTTTTTTCCATATAGACTTCGCCGCGAATCTCTACCCACGCGGGAATGGTTTCTCCGCAAAGACGCGTCGGAAATTCAAAGGCGCACGTTATATTGGGAGTTATGTCTTCGCCCACGCGCCCGTCGCCCCGCGTGGCGGCACGCACCAATGCGCCGTTTTCGTATCGCGCGGAAAAGGATAGCCCGTCAATTTTTGGTTCCGCAAAAAAACACGGCAAAGGCGCGTCGGCGCCGATCGCCGCGCTTTTTTTCACGCGCGCAAAAAATTCGCCCATGTCTTCTTCGGAAAAGGCGTTGGCCAACGAGAGCATCGGCGCAGCATGAAAAACCTTCCCGAAACCTTCCTTGGGGGCAAACCCGACGCGATGCTCTATGCCTTGCGAGGCTTCGGGAAATTCGGCGACGATGGCGTCGTAACGGCGGCGCATAACGTCATATTCGGCGTCGCTAACGTCGCTCGTCGATTCGCCGTAATATAAGGCGTCGTGGCGACGGATGAAATCGGCCAGCAACTTCGCCTCATTGATGGCGTCGCTACTCGGCATGTTCCAACGTCGCGGAAGAACGTGCGTTATGCGCGGAAGAAAACAACATCGACGAAATTTCGTCGCACAAGGCGCGCATTTCCGTCGCGGCCGGCGAGGATTTGGAATCTTCCAAAGCGGTCCGCCCGTCCATCATGGCGGCGGCGAACGCCACCCGATTGCCCAGACGGCTTGTCAGCATTTTATCGGCGGGAAGCATTTCCATCACCCTCTCGGCGATGCGGGCGTTATGGCTCAGGCGGTTGACGATCAATCCGTAAGGACGGCTTTCCTTTTCTATCATCGCGATAGTGGCGCGCGTCGCCCATAAATCGGTGGGAGAGGGTTGCGCGGGCGCCAACACGAGATGCGCCTCCCTCACCGCCGTGCGCGTATCGTTTTCGGAATGGGGGGAGGTGTCGATAACGATCACGTCAACCTTATGCTTAAAGTCGTTGATTTCGTTATGCACCTTCCATCCGGAGACGGCGGAAAAAACCAGGCCCTCCCCTTCCCTGCCGTGTTGTGCGCGACATGCATGCCATTCGGCCAAACTGCCTTGGGGATCGACGTCGATAAGCGCAACGCGCTTCCCCGCTTGCACGAAATACACGGCAACGTGCGCCGCCAGGGTCGTTTTACCGGTGCCGCCCTTTTGTTGGGCCACGGTCAATATGCGAGCGGTCATAACGTTCTTCTTTTTAGATCGTCCGGAAAGCCGCCCGTAACAATGCCCCGAAACCAAGAAAAAGTCGAGAAAAATCGAAACGCTTAGTATCAGTACTCACGCTTTCATCGTTTAGCGATTAGCGCGTTAAGTCCGCATAGCAATTCGGGCGGCGGTCGCGGAAAAATCCCCAAATCGCGCGATAGCGGCGCAAGGCGTCGCGGTCGAAGCAATACAGCAATGCGCCCTCCTCGCATTTGCCAAACGATTGAAGCATGTCTCCGTCTTGTCCGCAAATGAAGCTATGGCCGTAATAATCTTGCGGGGCGTCGTTCGCGTTTTCCTTCCCCACGCGATTGGCGGCAACGACGGGGACGGCGTTGCACACGGCATGGCCTTGCATCGCGCGGCGCCAGGCGGCGCTGCTATCAAGCTCGGCGTCGTACGGTTCCGATCCGATGGCGGTGGGGTAGAATAAAAATTCCGCGCCTTGCAGCGCCATCGCGCGCGCGGCTTCCGGAAACCATTGGTCCCAGCAAATGCCGACGCCGATCGCGCCGTATCGGGTGTGCCACACCTTAAATCCCGTGTTGCCGGGCTTAAAGTAATATTTTTCCTGATAGCCGACGCCGTCCGGAATATGCGTCTTGCGGTATGTTCCCATCACGTCGCCGGCGTCGCCTATCATGACGACGGAGTTATAATATTCCGGCCCGGCGCGCTCGAAAATAGAGACGGGAATCACGATTTTTAGTGCCTTGGCAAGCGGACGCAGCGCGACGACGCACGGGTGCGATTCGGCGGGGTGCGCCGTTTCAAACCATATCGGGTCTTGTTTCGTGCAAAAATATTGCCCTTGGAACAATTCCGACGGCAACACCACCTGCGCGCCGTCCTTCGCCGCGCGTTCGATATGATGCGCGGTTTTGGCGATATTGTCCTTCATGTCGTCGCCATACGATAATTGCAAGGCGGCGACGGTCGTCGCGTTGTCAGTCATAATCACGCCGGCTGTTGTTGGGTGATGCAGTGGAACGAGCCGCCGCCGGTTAAAATCGTATCGGCGCGCACCCCGACGACTTTTCGATCGGGAAACAAAGGTTGCAGCGCCGCCAGCGCCGCGTCTTGCGACGCCGTGCCGTAGACGGGAACCACCACGCATGCGTTGGCGATAATAAAATTCATGTGCGAGGCGGGAATGACGTCGCCGTCTTCGTCCGTTACCTTGCCGGGCGAGGGAAGTTGCGTCACGTCGAATCCCTCTTCTCGCAAGGCGGCGGCGATGTTCTCGAACGTCTCGGCGTTGGGATCGTCTTTTCCGAAAGCTTTTTGGCATACCACGCGATTGGTCGAAACGAAGCGTGCGATATTGTCGACATGGCCGTCGGTGTGATCGTTTTCCATGCCGAAATCAAGCCACACGATGCGGCGCGCGCCGAACGCATCTTTCAGCGCTTTTTCCATTTCCAATTGCGAGCGGCCAAGATTCCGGTTCGTATTAAGAATGCATTGTTTTGTGGTTAATATCACGCCGTCGCCGTTATGTTCGAGCGATCCGCCTTCCAGCACGAAATCGTGGCGGCGAATCGGCACGCTCGCCAAATTCGCCACGGCGTCGCCGATTGCGTCATCATGCTCATAGACGAATTTATTTCCCCATCCGTTCGTCTTAAAACGGAGGGCGACGGATTTTCCATCTTCCTGCGCAAAAATCGGTCCCGTGTCGCGGAGCCATATGTCGCCGTAATCGGATGGCGTGACGCGCACGTTAGGGCTATCCGCGAACGCCGTTTTCGCGACGGCAAACGATTCGGCGTCGGCGGCAAACACCTCAACGCGCTGCGATCCGGCGATAGCGCGCACCATGGCGCCGAATTCTTGTTGCGCCCGGCGCAAGCGGTCGCCCGGTCCCCACCGATCTACATCGCCATGCGCCGGAATTGCCGTCCAGATAGCGGATTGCTTTTCCCATTCGGCCGGAACGCGTAAGAAACGTGAAATCATAACGAATGCCTCGAGGGTAAGCATTAGAGGGCGCCACGCATCGATAAATTTCGTGGAATCCGATAAACGGCCTTGTTTTATATTTATGGGAACACCATGAGAATCATGTTTTTTTATACCAAAAAATCCGACCGTTTGTCAACCATCGCACTCAGTGACGCCGAGAGAAAAGCGTATGGCGTTTTAACGGGAAAAAGCGCTATACATAATCACAAACGTATAACAACCTGCCATAGGTATGCATGTATGAAATTTTTTACAAAAAATTCGCGAGCCTTTTCCCTATCGTTAGCCTTTATTGCGTTGGCCGGCGTTGCCGCGTGCGGCGACTCCCGCACCGACCGAGCCTTGTCGGGCGGCGGCATCGGAGCGGGCGTGGGCGCGCTCGGCAGCGCCGTCACCGGCGGCAATCCGGCGACCGGAGCCGTGATAGGCGGCGCCGTCGGCGCGGCGACCGGCGGACTCACCAATTCGAGGGACATAAATCTTGGCCGTCCGGTATGGAGGCGATAGGGAAGGCTTAGAAACCGTTACGCATTAAGTTTCTTCGATTTTCGAGAAGGAATGCCGTTGACTACGTGCGGAGGCTTTAGTATAAAGCCTCGTCTCCACGTTTGACGAAAACGGCGCGCGGCGATATGGCGGACATAGCTCAGGTGGTTAGAGCACCAGTTTGTGGCACTGGGGGTCGCGAGTTCAAGTCTCGTTGTCCGCCCCACTCTTAAAGCCCGTAGCGATTTACCGAGAGATTACCCTATGGCCGTCGTCACCCGATTCGCTCCCTCTCCCACCGGCTTGCTTCATATCGGCGGAGCGCGAACGGCGTTGTTCAACTGGCTGTATGCGCGCGGACGGGGCGGAAAGTTTCTGCTTCGAATCGAAGACACCGACAAGGCGCGCTCGACGGAGACGGCGACGAAGGCGATTTTATCGTCGCTCTCATGGCTGGGGCTGGATTGGGACGGCGAGCCGGTTCATCAATCGGCCCGCGAACGGCGCCATAAACAGGTGGCCGAAGCGTTGCTAAAATCCGGCAAAGCCTATTACTGCTATTCCACTCCGGAAGAATTGGCCGCCAGACGCGAAGAAAGCGCGAAAGAAGGAAAAGTCTACGTCTACCCGAACATATGGCGCGACAAAGAGGCGTCCCATGCGCCGGTCGGCGCCCTTCCCTCCGTTCGCCTTAAAACGCCCCTATGCGGAAAGGCCCTCATCGACGACAAGGTGCAGGGAAAAATCACGATAGACTACGCCGACATGGAGGATTTCGTCATTTTACGGTCGGACGGCACCCCCACCTATATGCTGGCCGTGGTGGTGGACGACCGCGACATGGGCGTGAACACCATTATTCGCGGCGACGACCATCTCACCAACAGCTTTAAGCAGCAGGCGATTTACGAAGCGATGGGATGGGAGGTGCCGACATTGGCCCACGTTCCCCTCATTCACGGGCCGGACGGAGCCAAGATGTCAAAACGCCACGGCGCCGCGAGCGCCGAAGCCTATCGCGACATGGGGTATTTGCCCGAAGCGTTGCGCAACTATTTGGCGCGCCTCGGATGGTCGCACGGCGACGACGAGATTTTCTCGAGCGAACAGGCGATGGGATGGTTCGGATTTGACGGCATGGGCAAATCGCCCTCGCGCTTCGACCTGAAAAAGCTTGACCATGTTAACGGCCATTACATTCGCGACGCAGACGACGAATATTTGACGAATCTTGTGCTTCCCTATTTGCCGTCGTGCGACGCGGCGGGGCGAGCGAGATTGCTGAACGGCATGTCGTCGCTGAAGCAACGCGCCTCCACCTTAAAGGAATTGGCGGAGAAGGGAGCGTTTTACGTTTCTTCTCCCAAAGAACGCACGCCGCAAGCGGAAAAAGCGCTGGAAGGGAGCGGACGCACCTTGCTGGGCGCCTCCATCGCCGCCTTGGAGTCGGTGGCGGATTGGCATGCCGACCGATTGCAAGAAGCGATGAAGGAATTCTGCGAGAAGGCGCACGTCAAGCTTGGAGACGCCATGGCGCCGGTGCGCGCGGCCATTACGGGGTCGCACGCCGCGCCGAGCATGTTCGAGGCGATGGAAATTTTAGGGCGGGAAGAGTCGTTGAAACGGCTATACGCCGCATGACGGCGGAGTTATGGCCGATTTGCGTTATCGCGTTCGTTTTCGGGCTTCAATTCGGCAGCTTCGCCACCTTGGCCAGCTATCGCATTCCGCGCGGGGAAGATATCGTCTTTACGCCGTCGCGTTGTCCGTCTTGTCTGCATAGGCTGGGAATCGCGGATTTATTCCCCTTGTTTTCCTGGTTGAAAACGGGCGGAAAATGCCGGCATTGCGCCGCGCGGGTGAGCGCGCGCTACCCGACGATAGAGACGCTCGTCGGACTCTACGTCGCCGCCCTTGCGTTTTTCTGGCTGCAAAGCGATTCCGGCGTTCTTTCTCTTGCACTGCGCGCCCTCGGTTCGCTCATATTGATCGTAACCCTTATTATGCTGA
The DNA here is from genome assembly GCA_040507985.1 of Rickettsiales bacterium. Taxonomy (GTDB): domain Bacteria; phylum Pseudomonadota; class Alphaproteobacteria; order Rickettsiales; family UBA6187; genus JBEVNR01. Next base: position 26,076 of record JBEVNR010000018.1, read on the forward strand.
CGGAAGGTCGGCGCGTTCCTCCTTATTATTACCTTGCCTACCATGCGGCGACAACGGCGGCATTGGCATATTTTCCCGCACTTAGAGTTTATGCCGCGCCTTACGCCGCCATAGTCATTGCGGCTTTTTATCTCTGCCCGAAACTGGGGAATAGGTTTCCCGCCCTCCGGCTTTACGCCGGCATGGCGGCGGGGGCGCCGTTATGTTTTTTGACGCTGTACGCCAACGGCGCGGGAACGCTCGTCGCGCTTGCCATTCCCTTGTCGCTCGTTGCGGCGACGGCGGCGCATCGTTCGTTGCTGCGCAAGGCGGAAACGGCGATAACGGTATTTTTAATCGTCCGCACGCTCGTTTTTTGAACGTAAGCGCGTCCGTTTTTCAAAAACGCATGTTCCCTAAAAACGGGCGACTTTCTTCGGTTTAGCAAAAAGCGCATCGTTTTTTTGGGGATTGAGCGCCCGCATTGCCTCCGGGGTAATTTCGGCGCGAAAAGAGGATCCGTCCTCCCCTTCCATTTCCAGCTTCACCAGCGGACCGGCGGGATTGACGTGCAGCAACCTTAGCTTCGTCCACCCACTGCCATCGGCGTCTTTCGCCACTATGGTGTCGTGCGGACGGGCAAAAAGTTTCGTTTGCGCTCCGCTTGCGTCCGCCTCTCCCGGAAACACGTTGTAATTACCTAAAAAATCATACACAAAGGCGTTTTTAGGCGCGTTCCATACGTCGGACGGGCTTCCTACCTGCTCAATGCGACCCTGGCTCATCACCACGATGCGGTCGGCAACTTCCAACGCCTCTTCCTGGTCGTGCGTGACGAATACGGTCGTAACGCCGACGTCTTGGTGCAGGCTGCGTAAAAAACGGCGAAGATCTTTACGCACCTTTGCGTCAAGCGCTCCAAAAGGCTCGTCAAGCAGCAATATTTTCGGGCGGACCGCCAGCGCGCGCGCCAGCGCCACGCGTTGCCGCTGGCCGCCGGACAGCTGGGAGGGATAGCGTCCGTGCAACCCTTCCAAATGCACCATTCTTAGCAATTCCAGCGCCTTACGGCGAATGTCCGCTTCGGCGGGGCGTTTCTTTCGGTCCATCACGCGCAAACCAAACGCCACGTTTTCAAACACCGTCATATGCTTAAATAGCGCATAATGTTGAAACACGAAACCGACGTTACGTTCGCCGGCCGGTCGAACGGACGTCTCTTCCCCATCGAGCCTCACCGTGCCGCTATCGGCGAATTCCAGCCCGGCGATAATTCTCAGCAACGTCGTCTTTCCCGATCCCGACGGGCCAAGCAGGGCCACCAGCTCGCCCGTCGCCACGTCGAGCGACACGTCGCTCAGCGCAATAAATTCGCCGAAGCGTTTTTTTACGTGTTGTATATGGATGCTCATGGACGTACGCTTAGGAAACGGTGTGTTAAGGGTTTTTTACATGCAAAGCAGCCTATACCGGTCGTCTCGAAATAACAAGGCTTCTTCCTGCCTCGCCGAGGTTGATTTTCCCGTCAATGGGACAATCAACCTTTAATTACTTCCTTGTCCGGCGACTAAATTGTTCTTCCTTCGCGCGCAGGCCGATTGACTCCGGCGCGCTATCGGATTAATTTTGCCGCTTTAACCCTATCTGTCGGAAAGCTTTAGTGGCTGCTTCTTATCCGTTGCTGGAAACTTTACGCCTGCCTGAAGGCGTACGCGATCTTTCCGCGTCCGACTTGCAGCGCTTGGCGGACGAGGTTCGCGCCCGCCTTATCGCCTGCACGTCGAAAACCGGCGGACATCTGGGCGCGGGACTGGGCGTCGTCGAGCTTACCGTCGCGCTGCACCACGTTTTTCAAGCGCCGGTCGATAAGATCATTTGGGACGTCAGCCACCAAACCTATCCGCATAAAATCCTCACCGGGCGCAACGAGCGCATGGAAAGCTTACGGCAAGAGGGCGGCTTGTCCGGGTTTGCCAAACGGTCGGAAAGCCCTTACGACGCCTTCGGCGCCGGCCATAGCTCCACCTCCGTTTCCGCCGCGCTCGGCATGGCGGAGGCGCATCGCGCCAAGAACGAATCGCGCGACGTGGTGGCCGTCATCGGCGACGGGGCGCTCAGCGCCGGCATGGCGTATGAAGCGCTCAATAACGCCGGCGCCCTCGGCACGCGCATGATCGTCGTGCTGAACGACAATAAAATGTCGATCGCGCCGGCGGTCGGGGCCATGTCGCGCTACCTTAACCGCCTGAGAAGCTCGGGCGAATTTCGTCATTTTCGCGACTCGATGAAATTACTGGCCTCCTATCTTCCCGCGCCGATGCGTGACATGGCGGAACGCGGCGAGCAATGCGCGAAGGCGCTGGCCGGTAAAAAAAGCAATATTTTCGAGGAGTTGGGATTCCTCTATATCGGGCCGGTAGACGGCCACGACGTAAAAGAGCTTGCGACGGTGTTTCGCAACCTAAAAGAAGCGAAAGACTTAAAAAGACCGGCGCTCGTGCATGTGCTCACCGAAAAAGGCAAGGGATTCGCCATGCCCGACGTCAGGAACGAAAAATTGCACGCCGTCGGCGCGTTCGATCCCGAGGCCGCCGCTCCCCTGCCGTCTAAAAAAGGACCTCCCTCTTATACGTCCGTCTTCGCGCAAACCTTAACCGCCTTAGCGGAAAAAGATCCGCGCGTCTTTGCCATTACCGCCGCCATGCCCTCAGGCACCGGGCTGGACGCCTTCGCCGCGCGTTTCCCCGAACGCTATTACGACGTGGGCATCGCCGAGCAACATGCCGTTACCTTCGCGGCCGGGCTGGCGGCGGAAGGGATGAAACCGTTTTGCGCGATTTACTCCACATTCCTGCAACGGGCCTACGATCAAATCATTCACGACGTCGCGATACAAAAGCTGCCGGTGCGATTCATGATAGACCGCGCGGGGCTTGTCGGGTCCGACGGCGCGACGCACGCCGGCAGTTTTGATTCCGCCTTTTTAGGATGCGTGCCGGAGATGGCGTTAATGGCGCCGAGCGACGAGGCGGAACTTGTCCGCATGGTCGCGACCGCACTGGCGATAGACGACCGCCCCTCCGCCGTTCGTTATCCGCGCGGCGAAGGAACGGGCGCGACGTTGCCGGAAATTCCCGAACCGCTCGCCCTCGGCAAAGGTCGCATCGTGCGCGAGGGAGGGAATACGGCGATATTGTCTTACGGCGACTTGCTGACATACGCGCTCGCCGCCGCCGATAGGTGGAAAAACGAGCGGAATCTCTCAATCACCGTCGCCGACGCCCGTTTTTTAAAACCACTAGATACGGGATTGGTTCGCACGCTTCTCGATGCACATGAAAAGGTGTTTTTGCTCGAAAGCGGATCGGCCGGCGGATTTGCCGCGCACGTGTGGCATGCCTTCGCCGGAAAAATCGGCGTCGAAAAATTGCGTCCGCTTTGCTTGCCTGACGTATTTTTGGACCATGCGACGCAAGAGCGGCAATACGCGACGGCCGGGCTGGATGCGGAGGGAATATATAAGGCCGCATTGGCGGAGTTCGTCGACCGGGGGCTTAAGAGCCTGTAGCGAATTAAGGATGCGCTTTGATCTATAACTGTAAGATGAAGGGTATATTTATAAAGGAAGTCATCGAAAGCGCGGGAGCCGTCCCGTTAAAGCTCCTCCCTTACTCCACCGACCTCAACCCCATCGAACATGCTTGGGCCAACCTAAAACATGCCGTCAAATCCGCCGAAAAATCCTTCGACGACTTCGCGGAAAACCTTGCGGAACAGCTAAATAAAATGAACCGTTTTAAAACGGATTAACTATAGTCAGCAACGCGGCATAAAAATTTCGTGCGCCTAAGTTTCGCTTAAGTTTTTAGTTCTATCGTCTCCATGGAACAAAACGCCGGAGGGCATCATGAATACCGAATTAAAAACCAACCCCGCAGACGGCGCCGGCTCCAAAGATTTAATTTCCAAGGTTGTACGGATGCCAACGGCGCCTTCCGACAAAATATTTGACGATCAAGCCATGCCTGCCGCGGATTTCCGTTTTGACGCGAAAGTGGCGAGCGTGTTTGACGACATGGTTTCCCGCTCCGTGCCGTTTTATGACGAAATGCAGCGCATGACCTGCGAAATGGCGAAGGATTTTGCCGAACCGGGTTCCGAAATTTATGACGTCGGGTGCTCCACCGGCACGACGCTTCTGCAATTAGATAAGAAAATTGGGCCATATGTGGGTCTTGTCGGCATAGACAATTCGGCAGAAATGATTGATAGGGCGCGCGCCAAGTTGGAGGGGGCGCGATTGGCGCGCGGCTGGAGGCTGCTCGACGCCGACATTCACCATAACCTGCCCATTCAAAACGCCAGCGTGGTAACGATGGTGCTTACGCTGCAATTTGCCCGTCCGCTTTATCGGCAGCGTATCATGCAACGTATTTGTGACGGGCTGAACAAAAACGGCTGCGTCATCCTCATTGAAAAACTGGTGCAGGAAGATTCCCGCGTTAATAGAATGTTCATTGACCATTATTATGATTTCAAGCGTCGCAACGGCTATTCGGAAACCGAGATCGCGAAAAAGCGCGAGGCGTTGGAGAACGTGCTGGTGCCGTACCGTTTTGAAGAAAATCGGGAAATGCTTAGGTCGGCGGGCTTTAACGCGGTAGAGGAATTTTTTCGCTGGTATAATTTCTGCGGCATTATCGCGGTTAAATAGGATCATGAATGACCGGCTATCTTTATAATCCTAAGTTCATTGCCTACGGCGACCTTCTTTTTAAGCGGCGCAACCGGATATTTCCCGTTTTTCTTATTTGCTTGTTTCTGGCGTTTAAGCCGCGCGGCCCTGAGTCGCTTTTATGGGTAGGACTTGCCGTTACGGTCGCCGGACAGATTTTACGCATGGCGGTGATCGGATTTGCCTATATCAAGCGCGGCGGACTGAACAAAAAAGTCTATGCGGACACGTTGGTCACCGGCGGTTTTTTCGGCGCATGTCGCAACCCGCTTTATGTTGGAAACGTGTTGATTCTGGGCGGCTTGCTTCTGATGCACGGCAACCCTTTCGTTCTGACGATCGGAGCAGCGTTCTTTCTGACGGGCTATCAAGCGATCGTCGCTACCGAAGAAAATTTTTTAAGAAATAAATTCGACGCTAAGTATCGGGAATATTGCGCGGGCGTGCCACGCTGGCGGATTCGTTTTGAGCGTCTACCGCAAATTCTGCGCGGCATGGAATTTAATTGGCGAAAGGTTGTCTACAACGATTACAGCACGGCCGCCGGCTGGGGAACACAGGCGCTCGCTTTGTGCGCCTATCGTGAGTATTGCGCTAGCGGGCGGGCCTCCGTCCATTGGCTTTATGCGATGCTTGGCCTGGCAAGCTGCACCCTCCTGATAAGATTGGTAAAAAAGACTTTTCCGCTGAGAACTTACGTATGAGGGTATTGTACGCAGGCTCCGAACCGGCGCCTAGACGAGATCTCTTGCATAACTCTATCTATAGATAGAGTTATGCAAGAGATCTACTGTGTGCAAAAACGCTATGGAGCGCACGGAGTCAAGCGCCCTATTGTTTTTTCGTAGCCGCCGCATGCAACCCGCACTCCGTTTTACCGGAAGATTCCGAGGTTTTCGTGTGTCTCCAGCGGCCGGCGCGCTCGTTTTCTCCGGGATAGACGGGCGTCGTGCAAGGGGCGCACCCCATCGACGGGTAGCCTAGCGCATATAGCGGATGGTGCGGCACGTCTTTTTTGTGCATGTAGGCGTCGCGCTTTTCTTTGTTCCATCCGAATAACGGGCTAATCTTGAGGCGTCCCTTGTCGTCCAGCGAGGCTGGCGCCATATCTAGCCGCTCCGGCGTCTGCTCTTGCCGAAGTCCGGCGATCAGGCAAGAATAGCCTCGCTTTTCCAATTCTTTTTCCAGCGGCTCCACCTTGCGCAAATAGCAGCAACGGTTAACCTGCATGCTCCACATGTCGCCTTTTGGGTCTAGTTTTTTCAGTTTTTCTTCGTCGGGATACAGAAATTGCAACGTCTTCAGCCCATACCTGTTCCGCATTTTTTCGACGTAGTCGAGGGTACAGGGAAAATGTTTTAGCGTGTCTAGACACAAGATCGGTACGGCGGGAAATTCCTGCGCGAGCCATGCGGACAATATCACGTCCTCCGGGTTGAAGGCCGATAGCTGGACGGGCGCGAATTCCTTATGCGCGAGGGCGTCCGCCAGCCATTCCCTCCACCCTGCGGCGTCATACGAAGCGTTTAGCCGCGCGGCAAGGGCGCATGCGTCGGTCGTCATATGCTGTCTTCGTTTTCATGATAAATTTGCGGCAGCCACGCCCTATCTTCCATAAAGGCGCGCGCGTCGTCGTTGACCTGGTGGGGAGCAAGCCCGTCGGAGCGCTTTAGCTCGCGGCGCCGCGCCATTTCTAAAATGCGCCGCTCCCAGATGGGGGGAAACGCCAGAGCCAGCCATTCCCGCAGCCTCGCCGCCAGCGCGGGGCTTTTTCCGGCGGTGTGCACCGACAGCGCCAGCTCGCCCCGCTGCACGACGGCGGCGAAATGAAAATCGCAAAACTCCGTCATGTCCTCAACGTTTAACGGCACTTTCGCCGCGCGCGCCGCCGATACGATGATGTCCGTCTCTTGCGGCGAGAGGTCGACGGCCATCACGAAGTGAAATTTTCCCACTTCATAAGAATCGGGATAGCGATGATGCATCACATGGTCGGAATGCACGTCGATATGGGTGCGTTCGGAAAACACCGACAGTTTTTGCGCTCCCGCCTCGCATAATTTCGCATACCGATTACGTAATCCATTGCCTTCCCCCACCAGCGCGAGGGAGAGCCTGCACATGTCAAGGCCGATGGGAAGAATCATGGATTACGCCGCTTTCGCCCATTTATATTCGCCGGAGAGACGCTCCTCCACTTCTTTCGCCAAGGTTTTCACTCCCAGACGATGGGCAAAGTCGCCGAAGGTTTCGTGCGGATTTTTTTCGCCGGCGTATCTGGCGAACATGACGTCAAAGACGGCGCCTAAATGTTCATAGGGAACGCGATCAAACGCTTTTTCGCTCAGGCGCGTACAATCAAAGTCGCCCCCGATGAAAACGGCGTAAGAATCCGGCGTGCGCCCGACGATGCCTATGTCGCCCACGTAAGGGCGCGCGCATCCGTTAGGGCAACCGGTGATGCGGATGGTAATTTTTTCCTTGTCGACGCCGTATTTTACCAGCAGTTTTTCAAACGTATCGAGCAGCGGCAACTTTACGCGCTCGGCTTCCGACAGCGCCTTGCCGCAGGTCGGAAGCGCGACGCACGCGAGCATGTAGCGATGCGCCTCCGTAATGTCCTCCCGTAATTTTACGCCGTAACCGCGAAGTTTTTGTTCGACGGCGTCGGCGTCGGCGTTTTTTATTCCGGCAAGAATCAAATTTTGGTCGGCGGTCAATACGACCTCGCAGCCATAGCTCAAAATAACGTCGCGCAAGGCGCTGCGTATGCGCGTATGTTCGTCGTCTTTAATGCGGCCGCTATCGATAGGCACGCCGATGAAACAATGGGCGTCGTCTTGTGGGTGCCTTCCCATCCAATCGGGAATGGAAAGCGGCGCCGTCTCGCGCGGCGCCTCGAAAGGCGCGCCGAAAAACTCGCCGAAACGCTGGGCGGTCCACGCAACGCCTTGCTCTTCGACCACATATTTTAAGCGCGCATGCTTGCGATTGGTGCGGTCGCCGTAATCGCGATGAATTTTTACGACGGCTTCGGCAGCTTTTTCGAGTTCGTCCGGCTTCACGAAGGCGATGGGAGAAGCAAGGCGCGCATAGGTTTCCGGCTTGTTGTGAGTGATTCCCAATCCGCCGCCGACATAGACGTTATAGCCCTGAAACGCGCCGTCATCGCCGTAGACAAGCACGAATCCTAAATCTTGCGTCGTCACCTCCACGCTATTGTCTTCGGGAAGGGCAAATCCAATCTTAAATTTGCGGGGAAGGTAGGTTTTACCGTATAACGGCTCGACCGTTTCGCTTTCCTCGGGCGGACTGTCGGCGAGATTATCGTCTCCCAGCCAAATTTCGTGATAGGCTCGCGTTTTAGGGGCGCACAAGGAGGCAAGACGCGCGCAATCCTCGCGCATTTGCCGATATTTTGCGTCGTTTTTCGGGGCGGCCGGACACACCACGTTGCGCACGACGTCGCCGCACCCGCCCAGCGTCGAAATAGCCAACGCGTTCAGGGCCGCGATGTGGGGTTTCAGCGCGCCCTTGACGATGCAGTGAAACTGAAAAGTTTGGCGCGTCGTTACCCGCATGGTGCCGTTGGCGTAGCGGTCGCAAATGCCGTCGATGGCCAGATATTGCGAGGGGATGAGCTTGCCGGCCGGGCATTTCATGCGCAACATGAACTCCCACTGCTTATCCAGCCCGGCCTTTTTGCGCTCGGTGGCCGTATCGCGGTCGTAGCCCTGGTAGCTGCCGTGAAATTTCAGCAATTCATACGACGCGTCGGACACGAAGTCGACGCTTGCGTCGCTTAATTCCTCCAACACGCGTCCGCGCAAATATCGGCTGTCCGCTTTAATGGATTCTTGTTCCGAAAGTTTTTTGGTAACGGTTTCGGTCATGGAGAAACGCCGTTGCTACTGATGCTGTTAAGCCTTTTTTAACATACGTCGCGAACAAAGACAACGGCGTTTTCCGCGAAGGCGCGCGTTTTTCACGCTTCGGGCGTTCTTTAATGCGGCGCCCTGCAAGGGGCAAGCATAACGGGCGTCCGTCAGGCGCTTCTGCGTTTCCGATTGCGCGCCGCCCTCTTTGGCGATACATTCCGAGCGTCCGTCAACGGTAATGAAGAAAGACATTATGAAAAAAACATATTACGTTGTCGCCTGCATCGCGCTATATGTCTTTAGCGCTCGTTCGGCGCAGGCGATGGACATAGAAAAATTTGACGCCGGCGACGCCGGGAGCCCCGTCTATTTCGTGCGTGACGCCTATGCGCCCATCGTCTCGGTCATGGTCGCCTTCGACAAGGCGGGATACGCCTACGAACCCAAAACCTATCTCGGCATAGGCGCGCTCACGTTAGAGATGCTCGAAGACGGCGCCGGCACGGCTACCCCCCACGACTTCCAACGTTTTCTTGACAAGAAACACGCAAGCGTCGACGTTTCCGCCGACGTCGACGCCCTGTATCTTCAGGTCACGGCGCTTTCCACCTCCATAGCGGCGACGCTGGAAAAAATTGCTTCCGTCATTGCCGCGCCGGCTTACGACAACACGGACTTCGCGCGATACGTTTCGTCTCAGGCGACGGAAATTAAGGCGCAAAAAACCGTTCCCTCCTCCGTCGCCTCGCAAAAACTGGCGGAGTTGATATACCCGAACCATCCTTACGGACGTCCTTCGCTCGGAGACGGAAGCAACATAGGCGCGTATTCGCCCTCCCTTGCCGCCGCCTACCATAAAGCGGCGTTTTCCCCTTCCCGCGCCTATGTCGGCGTCGCCGGCGACGTAAGCGAAGAAGAAGCAAAAAGAATAATTTCCGAATTTTTGACAAAAATTGGAAAAAGCGCCGTCAAAGAGAAAGCGATGGCACTCGCCGCCGACGTTCCCGTGGCGGAATATCCGATACGCGCCTATTCCTATACGCATATCGTCATGCCGGGCAAGCAAACCGCCGTGGCCTTCGCTCTGCCGGGCGCGACGCGGGACGATCCCCGTTTTTTTGAGTATTACGTCGCCAATTACATGCTGGGCGGCGGAGGATTTGAGTCGCATTTGATGGATTCCCTAAGGGAAAAACAAGGATTGGCCTACGGCGTCGGAACGGCGCTCGCCTACCATGCCAAGGGAGCCGCCGTCGTGGGCGCCGCCGCTACCTCTCCCGAAAAATTATCAACTTTTATGGACGGATTGCGCAAGGAAATTTCCCTGCCGAAGGGAAAGGAACGGGAAGAGGCGAGCGAGGTCGCGCAAGAATATTTGCGCCATTCCTTCACGCTCAGCCTGGCGAAAGACGCGTCCGTCGCCGCCATGCTGGCGGGATTGGCGTTGTACGACCTGCCGACCGATTATCTACAATACCGGGAAAAAGCCATTCTCGCTGCAAAAGCGGATAAACTTGCGCCAATACTGGACAAGGAATGGACGGAAAATCGCCTTATTGCGGTTTCCGTCGGTCCGGAGTCGAAGCCGAACGGTAAAAAATAGGCTAAATTTACCGTTAGACCTCCGCTAAAACTCGCCGCCACTTCTAAAAATAAGTGCAATTTTGCGAAAAAGCTTGTAGAGTTGCGTCTTAGGCTAATGCCTGAAAAGGTAAATATGACGGCACAATTGTTAAGCACAAGGGCGAAAATGACCACGAACGTTACGTTGGAGTTGCAAGAGGCGGCGGACATGCTCTACGACTGCATGGACGCGCTGCTGCCGGAGGCGTCGGAATCGCCGGAAGGAAAGTTGTTTGCCGCCATGCGTTATTCCGCTCTCGCTCCCGGCAAGCGGCTGCGTCCGTTCCTCACCATAAAATCGGCGGAAATTTTTGGGGTGAGTCGCTCATCCGCCCTGCGCGCGGCGGCCTCCATCGAATTCGTCCACGCCTATTCGCTCATTCACGACGATTTGCCCTGCATGGACAACGACGACGTGCGGCGCGGACAGCCGAGCTGCCACAAAAAATTCGACGAGGCAACGGCCCTGCTCGCCGGAGACGCCTTGCTTTCCCTCGCCTTCGAGGTGGTGTCGGACCCGCAAACCCACAACAGCAATGCCACGCGCTGCGAGTTGGTCCGGCATTTGGCGAAAGCCGCCGGCGGGCGCGGCATGGTGGGCGGCCAAATGATCGACATACAGTCGGAAACCGTCGAGCTGGACGTCAATCAGGTAATCAATCTGCAACGCCTGAAAACGGGCGCGCTCTTTTCCGTCTCGTGCGAGTTCGGCGCCCTGCTCGGCAACGCCGCCCCGAACCTTCGCCAAAATCTCCGCGCCTACGCTAACGATTTGGGGCTGGCGTTTCAAATGACGGACGACATTATCGACGCCGCCGAAGACGCCCCGAAAAAAGGCCGCGTCAACAAGTCCGAACATAAGAAAACCCTCATCGGATTAATGGGAAGGGAAAAAGTCTTGCAGCATTGCCGCATGCTTACCGAACAGGCGGTTAACCATTTGCGCTGTTTCGGTAAAAAAGCCGACATATTGCGCGAGATGGCCGAACATATCGGCGCGCGGGTGGCCGGAGCGAAATAACATAATAGCGTAGCGGAGGCGCTGAATAGTTATGGCAAGCAATAAAAAATGCGCATGCTGGAACACAAAAATCGTCGCCTGCGGCGTGATGGCGTTCGCCTTGATCGCCGGCGCCGTCTATTTGTCCAAAAAGGAAAGCCCGGGCGCCTATGACGACGCCAAACCTAAGCTCACGCAATTTTTTACCGACTTTAAACCCTTGATAAACAAGGTGGCGCGCATTTCCATGCGTTCTAAGGGGCGCGATTTCGTCATTGAAAAAATCGAGGACGGGGAATGGGTCATGCCCGACCGTTTCTCCTATCCCGTCGAAGCCGAAAAAGTGCGCTCCATCTTATTAAATGCCGCCGAATTGGAGATATTGGAGAAAAAAACCGACGATCCCGCTAAGCTTGAAAAAATTGGGTTGGGCGATCCGGACTCCAAGGATTCCGATGCGGTGCGCGTCACGTTTTTCGACGACAAAGGCGGCATATTGACCAACTTCATCGCCGGAAAACGGCGCCTGAACGGCGGGTATTCGCTATATGTGCGCAAAGAGAACGAGAACCAGGCATATCTGGTGAAGGGCGACGGGTGGATGCGTCTTGAGCTTGGCCCGAATTATTGGCTCGGCGCCGAACGTTTCTTTCTGGAGAAAGACGAAATAAAGCGCGTCGATATCGTGCACGAGGGCGGGGAAGAAATCGCGTTCGAGCGAGAACACGCCGACGCCAGAAAATTCCGCGTCGAAACTTTGCCGGACGGAAAGGAAGACGATCCGGCGGCGGTAAACGAAACGGCGTTCGCCCCCGCCGATTTGCGCCTGAGCGGGGTGATAAAAGCGAGCGAAATGAAAAAATCGCATTCCCCGGGAAAAACGGCGGTGACGTATCGCACGTTCGGGGGGTTGGAGGTGGCCTACGACCTTGAAAAAGACGCGGACGGCGACTATATGGCGAGTATTTCGGCCAACGTGGCGGAAGGGTCGAGCGATTCCGTCGCCTCGCGCGCTAAAATCATTAACGAGGCGGCGAAGCCATGGCGTTACGTCGTCGATCCCGAAACCGCGAAATTGCTGACGCGCCGCCCCTTCGATTTTGAAAAGAAACCGAAGCAGGACGAGGCCGCGAAAGAAAACGAGCCGAAAGACCTCGCTCCCGAAAAAAGCCGGTAATGTAACGTTCCCTTTACAAAAAAATCGAAAAATTTGAGAAAAAAAGCTCTGCGTCGTATAATGGCGTTAATTATTCTTATTATTTAACCGCAAATGACGTTATGGCTCCGCTCACCAAGTCAATACGCACCTGCATTATCATGACGGCGATTCTTTTCGCGACGCCCGACGCCGACGCCGCGCAATGTCGCTGTAAACCCGCACCCCGCGACGCGGCCCAAAGCGTCTCCGCCGACGTTGCGGCAATGAATAAGGAAGGCGTCGATTACGTCAACTCCATACGCGCCCAACGCGGCTTGGCGCCCGTGAAATACGACGCCCTCATTGCCTCCGTCGCTATGCGCCATTCGCAATGGATGACCGACAACAATAAAGACACGACGCATAACAAGGAACTGGAATGGCTGCTCGACAGCGGACGCAGCATGTCCGGCCAATCGGGCGTGTACAGCGTCGACAACATTACCGTCAAACAGGCGATTGACGCGTGGCTAAACAGCCCAAGCCATGCGGGGTTGATCGTCGGCGATAAAAATACCGACATAGGCATCGGCCATGTCGGCAACGACTGGACGATTATTTCCATTCCATAGCGGAAAAAACATGCGATGGCCGACGACGCGACGCCGAAAGAACATTGTTACGTCTCCGTTACCGTCGCCGCTCCGGTTGGGCCTCTTACCTATATGGCCGATCGGGCGCGCATCGCCGTTGGCGCTCCCGTCCTCGCGCCGCTCGGAAGCCGCCTCGTGCCGGGCGTCGTCCAGCGCGTCGGCGTGACGCCTCCCCTTGGGGTCAAGCGCTTTAAATACGTACTTCCCATCGACGGCGCACCGCCTTGGAGAGAGGGATACCGCAATTTTTTGCATAAAATGGCCCGATATTATCTGGCGGAGGAAGGTCGCGCGCCGGCGCTCGCCTTTCCTCCCGTCGGGTTGCTGCAACCCAAGACGAAAAAAATACGCCTCGCCTCCCTTACGGAAAACGCGGACGTCGCCTCCCTGCCCCCAGCCCAACGGCGCGCGGCGGAGATATTGCGCGAGCGCGGCGCCATGCCGGTTAAGGAGCTTGCCATGGCGGCGTCGTGCGGCGAGGACGCGATAAAGCGACTGGCTGCATCCGGCCTCGCCGCGATACGCGAAGCAGAGGCGCGCATGGACGAAAAAGAGGCGCCGGACGTACTGGGCGAAGGCGACGCCTCCCCTTTAAACGGCGCGCAGGCAGCGGCGTTTGCGGCGTTGCGTCCACGATGCGGAGCGGGCGCCGGGTTTTCCGTAAGCGTCATTAAGGGCGTTACGGGATCAGGCAAGACCGAGCTTTTTTTCGCCCTGATGGAAGAGGCGTTAAAAAATCGTCCGGCCGGGCAATGCTTGCTGATGGTTCCGGAAGTGTCTCTGGCCGCCCAAATGATCGCGCGAACGAAAAAACGCTTCGGATGCGAACCGACGGTATGGCATCACGGCGTATCGCCGGCGGAGCGACGCCGGGCCTGGCGTCGCATTTGCCGGGGCGAGGCGAAAATTATCGTGGGCGCACGATCGGCACTGATGCTTCCTTACGCCGATCTATGTGCGGTCGTGGTGGACGAAGAACACGAAAACGCCTATAAGCAGGAAGACGGATTGGGCTACCACGCGCGCGACATGGCCGTGCTGCGGGCAAGCTGCGAGGGCTTTCCCGTTTTCCTCGCCTCCGCCACCCCTTCGCTGGAGACGATTCATAATGTGCGAACGGGGAAATACGGCATGGCGGCGCTGCCGGCAAGATTCGGCGACGCCGCAATTCCCGAGGTGCGCGTGGTGGCCATGAAAGGCCGAAGCAAACCGAAAAGCCAATGGTTGGCCGACGAGGTTATCGACGCCGTCGAAGCCGCGCTGGGGAGAAACGAACAGGCGTTGCTGTTCGTCAATCGGCGCGGATACGCCCCGCTCGCCCTGTGCGCCGCCTGCGGCTGCGCCTATGAATGCGACGCCTGTTCGGCGCCGGCGGCCTATCACAAGCGCCGCGATCGGTTGCTGTGTCACCATTGCGGATTGGAAAAGGAAATTCCGTCCGCGTGCCCGTCCTGCGGGAAAGAAGGCTCCACCGCGTTTTGCGGCCCGGGCGTCGAGCGCCTGGCGGCGGAGGCCGAAAAATTGTTTCCGAACGCGCGTCGCCTGATGTTGTCCGGCGACGCTACCGAACACATGAAGCGCGTGGCGGCGGGCGAATTCGACGTTCTTATCGGCACGCAAATTATTGCGAAGGGATTGCACTTCCCGAAACTCACCGTGGCCTGCGTGGCGGACGGCGACATGGGGCTATACGGCGCCGACCCGCGCGCGCGGGAACGCAGCTTTCAATTAATACGGCAAGTCGCCGGCAGGGCGGGACGCGAAGACAGGGCGGGAACGGTGTTTCTGCAAACGTTCGACCCGGAGCATCCGTTGTTCGCCATGCTGCGCGACCCGAACGACGAACCGTTCGTCGCGTCGGAACTGGCGGAGCGCGAAGCTGCCGCCATGCCGCCCTTTAGCCGCATGGCGATGGTATTGTTTTCGTCGAAGGAAGAAATAGAGGCGCACAAAGCCGCTCGGCGTTTTATGGACGGTGTGGATAAGACGAAAATTTCCGTCCTTGGCCCCGCCCCCGCGCCGGTGAAAAAAGTAAAGTATGCCTACCGTTTTCGGCTGGCGCTGAAAGCTCCGTCGGCGGGCGCGCTCTCACTCGCCCTTGCGGAGGCCGTAGGCCGCTATCGTCCGCAGGCAGGCGTCGAGATGAGAATCGACCGCGATCCGGTGGCGCTGTAGAGCACAATAAAAACGTATAGCCGATTCGCTTTCAAATGATTCAACCTAAGAGATTTTGATGCGCACGGCATAGCGTCAGCCCCGTTTTCGCGGGAATGACAAAAAAATCATTGCGTATTTATTTTTAAAAAATATCGTAACCGAGGTTTTGCGGTCGCCTAAGCGCGTATGCACTCAGTAAGGCCGGCTCTCGACGCATGCATGGGCAAGATTCACCGCCTTTTGATACGGTTGGTGGCATATGACGGCAGATTTACCTTTTCCGGCGCGGGCGCCTTGTCTTTTTTAAAAAAAGATAAAGCGGAAAAATCTTTATAAATAATTGATTTTTTACGCCAATCTAACTTGTAAGCAACACTCTCATCGCCTGTTTAAAGGAAAAACCATAAGAAAACGTTAGACCGACGAACATGAGCAGAGAAAAGCTACTTTTTCTTTTTTTTGCGGCGACCGGCGATTCGCATGTTTATAACGGAGACGGGAAAGGAGAAATTGACGTCAAAAGTGAGCGAATAAGGCTGCATGCGGCAAGACGGTCTGCGGCACGGCTACAATTTGGCGCGAAGCGAAACTTGATAGGCGACAGCCTCTTTAAGCCCGTCTACCTGAGTTTTTTGGTCTTGAGAATTATTGTCGGAGGAGTGAGTTTGTCGAGCATAATCAAGCAAAGCTTTTTCGGGGGCAAACAATCCGCATTGTATTTTCAGGGTATATGCTTCTTTTTGTAAGTTTGCTAGGAAACCATCGAAGCTGCGCGTTAAATGGCTCCATTCTTGCCCCAAGCATTCTGCAAGGAAGAAATGATTGCGGTATTCATCGTTCAACACATAGCAATCGGACGCCAGTGAGCGCAACTGATCAACGGACAGCTTAGAAAATACAGCCCTGAAAAAGGATTCATCCTTATTCTGATATGTCATGGCGCATTCAATAAGCAACTTCCTGATAGATTGAATCTCACCCTTGTCAAGAGATGTAATTGCTTCTCCAATTTTCTTCTTAAGAGACTCATTGTCATCCACGACCATTGCGACGGCCTTTAATATCGAAGATTGGGTGGCGCGACACCGGGCTGCATAAACACCATAACTAAAATCAGCGCTTTCCGAAGGAGGCATGGCGCCAGAACAATACGGAGAGGCGGTATCCGCGCTGCTGAACGCATCAAACTCTTGTTGCGCTGCGGCAGTTTGCAGATGGTCGGCGGTACGGAAGATTTCGCCGCTAGCGTTCGGCGCTACGGCACGTTGTCGTGCGGCGGAAGAGGATTCTCCGTTGTTGCCAAGATGACGGGCAAGGGGATCCAGGGGAGAAGAATCTTTTCCGTCCATAGCGAACGAGATAGGCGATGTATTGTCGAGCGTGCGATCAAAATGCAAACGTTAAGTGATTGCGTCTTGATTAAGAAAATTGCTTGGATTGTAATACATTAAACCTACACGTCAAGCTGCGCGCGTAAGCCCCCGCCCATGCTAAACGCGCGTTCGACGATGAAGTTATAACGGCATTCCGCGTCCTTTCCCATCAGGCGGTCGACGAGGTCTTTCGTGTCTTTGGCTTGCTCGTGCGGAATTTCCACGCGATTTAGCGTGCGGGTCGCCGGGTTCATCGTGGTTTCCTTCAGTTGCCCCGGCGTCATCTCGCCCAAGCCTTTAAAGCGGCTGACTTCCGTCTTGCGCTTGCCGTTCTGCCCCAATTTTAGAACGGCGGCGTTTTTTTCTTCGTCCGTAAAGGCGTAGGCGGATTCGGTTTTGCAGGTGACGCGATAAAGCGGCGGGCATGCCAGATAGAGCCGTCCGTTCTTCACCAACTCCGGCAACGACGAGAAGAAAAACGCCATCAACAGCGAGGCGATATGCGCCCCGTCAACGTCGGCGTCGGTCATGATGATAATGCGGTCGTAGCGAAGCGCGGCGTCGTCATATTCCTTGCCCAGTCCGCAGCCGAGCGCCATAAGCATGTCGTTCACTTCGCGGTTGGCGTGGATTTTATCTTTCGTCGCGCTCACCACGTTCAGAATTTTCCCCCGCAGCGGCAGAATCGCCTGCGTTTCGCGGTTGCGCGCCATTTTCGCCGATCCGCCGGCCGAGTCGCCTTCCACCAAAAATAATTCGGTGCCGGCGCGGTCCTTCGCCGAGCAGTCCGCCAGCTTGCCGGGCAGGCGCAATTTTTGCTGCGCGGTCTTGCGGCTTATTTCGCGGTCTTGCTTGCGGCTGAGGCGCTCTTCCATGCGATCGGAAAAGAAGTCTAGCAGCTTCTCGCCGTCGTCCTTATGGTGCGCCAGCCATAAATCGAGCCGATCTTTCAAGGCGTTTTCCAGCGGCTTGACGATATGGCGCGAGGACAGCTTCTCTTTCGTTTGACCCTGAAATTGCGGCTCCGGCATGAAAATCGACAACACGCCCTTCATGCCGACGGAAATATCTTCCGCCGCGATCAATTTCGCTTTTTTATGCCCGACCAGATTCGCGAAGTCCCGAAAACTGCGCACGAGCGCCGCGCGCATGGCGGTTTCGTGGCTGCCGCCCTGCGGCGTCGGCACCGTGTTGCAGAAATAGGAGAGATGGGAGTCGCGCAACGCGCGCCACGCCAGCGCAATTTCCGCGCGGCATTTCACCTCTTCGGTTTCGGTATGCACGTAAAAGAAATTATCGGCGATTAGCGGGTCGTCGCCCACGTCTTGCTTGAGGTAATCAAGAATGCCGTCCGAGAAGAAAAACAATTCTTCCGCCGGCGGTGCGCCCGAGCCGTCGAGCAAGGACGGGTCGCACTTCCAGTAAATTTTTATGCCTTTATGCAAAAATGCCTTCGAGCGGGCGAATTTATAGAGTCGGGCGGGCTTGAACCCGTCCACCCCTTCGTCGAAGCAGGGGAAATCGGGAAGGAAGGATATGCTGGTGCCTGTTTTTTTCTTCGGCGCGTCGCCGACGCGTTCCGGCGGGGAAAGCGGAGCGCCTTTGGAATAACGTTGCCGCCACACGGCGCCGTCCCGCGTGACTTCCGCCGTTAAATCTTGCGAGAGCGCGTTCACCACCGATACGCCCACCCCGTGCAACCCGCCGGAAGTTTCGTAGGCTCCCGCCTTAAATTTACCGCCGGCGTGCAGGGTGGTCATAATGACTTCGAGCGCGGACTTGTCGGGAAAGCGCGGATGCGCCTCGACGGGAATGCCGCGCCCATCGTCGCTGACGGTTAAATACCCGTCGGCGCGCAGTTCGACGCGAATTTCGGAGGCGTGGCCGGCCACCGCTTCGTCCATGGAATTGTCGAACACTTCCGACGCCAAATGGTGCAGCGCGGCCTCGTCCGTGCCGCCGATATACATGCCCGGGCGACGGCGCACCGGCTCCAGCCCCTCCAGCACCTCGATATGTTCGGCACCGTAGGCTTCCGTCGTTTTCGTTGCCGCCGGCGCTTTTTTAAGGCGGGAATCGAATAAATCCATAGAGCGACGTCCGCGAATTTAGGCGGCTTTTTCCGCATATTCGCTTTTGGCGGAAGCGAACGCCCAGTCGAGCCACGGCAATAATTTCTCTACGTCCGACGCCTCGACGGTCGAGCCGCACCACACGCGCAAGCCCGCCGGCGCGTCGCGATAGGCGCCCACGTCATAGGCGACTTGTTCTTTCTCCAGCATTTTCACCATCGACTTGGCGACGTTTTGTTGCGATTCGGCGTCTAGCCCCGCGTACCAGCCGTCGACGATTTTTAAACAGACGGAGGTGGAGGAAACCGTCTCCGGCGCCTCCGCTAAAAACGCGACCCACGGGGTTTTGCCGACCCATTGCCTCACGAGATCGAGATTGGCGGAGGAACGCGCCTCCATGCCGGCGGCGCCGCCGTTTTGTTCCATCCAGCGCATGGAGTCGATGGCGTCTTCGACGCACAACATCGACGGCGTGTTGATGGTTTCGCCGACGAATATGCCTTCGTTCAGCTTGCCGCCCTTGGTCATGCGGAAAATTTTCGGAAGCGGACGGTCGGGCGAGTAGGTTTCCAATCTCTGAACGGCGCGGGGAGACAACACCAGCATGCCGTGCGCGCCTTCGCCGCCCATCGCTTTTTGCCACGACCAGGTGACGACGTCGAGTTTTTCCCACGGTAAGGCCATGGCGAACACGGCAGAGGTGGCGTCACAAATGGTTAATCCTTGGCGATTTTCCGCAATCCAATCGCCGTTTGGCACGCGCACGCCCGAGGTGGTGCCGTTCCATGCGAATACGGCGTCGTGCGCGCCGTCATATTCGCCCAAATCGGGCAACAGGCCGTAATCGGCCTTAAATATGCGCGCGTCTTGAATTTTTAATTGTTTGACGACGTCGGTCGCCCAGTCGTTGCCGAAGCTTTCCCATGCGAACACGTCCACGCCGCGCGCTCCCAACATCGACCACATGGCCATCTCCACCGCGCCGGTGTCGGAGGCCGGCACGACGCCGATGCGGTAGTCGGCCGGTATGCCGAGGACGGAACGCGAGAGGTCGATCGCCTCCTTCAGCTTTTTTTTGCCGACGGCGGCGCGATGCGAGCGCCCTACCGGCGCGTTTTGCAGCGCCGACACGCTCCACCCCGGGCGTTTGGAACACGGTCCGGAGGAAAAATTCGGATTGGCGGGTTTGTGCGTCGGTTTGCTCGGCATGGCGTCGCTCCTTGAAAGCGTCAGGCGATCTCTAGAAAAAACGTCACTATACTCTTTTTTTCGTCCATGCGTAGCGTTAATTTTGCGCAGAAAATACATTTTTCCTTATTTTTTATGAGGATGACGGTTGCGTCGCCGATGCGTTGCCTCTATGGTGTAAGAAAAAGCGCGCTTTTCGCGCGCGCGAAGCGGCTGCATTTTTTTACACAGAGACATGATTATGACGGAACATTCCGCTTCCGCCCTCCTTAAACGCGATTCGGAAGAATTTGGCGAGGCCCAAGGCGACCTTGCCTTTTCCACCGAGAAAAAGACGTTTTTGCGCGCGCTCTCGCACATTCAGTCGGTCGTGGAAAAACGCACCACCATTCCCGTTCTCTCTAACGTAAAAATCGAGGCGGGAAAAAAAGGAATATTCCTTACCGGCACCGACATGACGGTATCCGTTTCGGAAAAGTTAGAGGCCCCCGTCGGGGAATACGGCGCCGCCACCGTATCGGCGCACATGCTGTACGACATCGTGCGGAAGCTTCCGGAAAACGCGCCGGTGCAATTTCGCCATGACGCCAAGGAAGAGCGCTTCATCGTCGAGAGCGACAATTGCTCCTTTACGCTGGCCACGCTGCCCGTCAACCAATTTCCCGCCGTCACGTTTGCCGAATCGGAATACAGTTTTTCCCTTTCTCCCACAGAAATTATCGCCCTTATCGATAAAACGCGCTTCGCCATCTCCACCGAAGAGACGCGCTATTATTTAAACGGATTATATTTACATTACGGCGAAAACGAAGGCGGCGGCGCCGTTATCGCCGTGTCGACCGACGGACATCGTCTGGCGAAGGCCGAAGTGGCCGCACCGGAGGGCGCGAGCCATTTTCCGTCCGTCATCGTGCCGCGCAAGACGGTGGCGGAAATACGCAAAATCGCCGAAGAGCAGGAGGCGCCGATAGGAATCTCGTTGGCGGAAGGAAAAATCGTCGTTTCTTACGAAGGCGGAAAGCTGGCTTCCAAATTAATCGAAGGTAATTTTCCGGACTACCGCGCCGCCATCCCGAATGCGGGAGAGATAGCGCTGCAAACATACGCCGCCGCGCTGGCGACGGCGATCGACAGGGTGACGACCGTCACCTCCGACAAAACCCGCGCGGTTAAGATAGACGTCTCCGGCGGAAAAATGATCGTTCGCGCGCAAAGCGACAATAGCGGCGCCGCCGCCGAATCCATCGACGTCGATTACGACGGCGAACCCGTTTCCCTTACCTTTAACTCCCGTTATCTGCTAGATGCGCTTTCCGCGATAGAAAGCGACGTGGCGCTGTTCCATTTTTCCGGCGCGACCGGCGCCGCGCCCACCCTCATTCGCGACCCGGCGTTTGAAGGCGCGCTGTTCATCGTCATGCCGATGAACGGGTAGAACCAACGATTGCATAAGGTCCGCACAGAATCACAGCGTACTTTGATTCGATGACGGAGGGGAATGCAGCATTACCGAAAAAACGACGCATCGCGTCAGCTCTATCGCCAGCTCTATATAAATAGGACTTACGCAGTGCGTAGATTTTTGAGCGATTTATAGGTCAAAAACGGATAAAAAGCGCAGCGTACTCAACGCGAAGGCCTGTCACCGCGTAAGCAGGGATGAGTATTTTTAGACGATTTTTACCGCAGAAAGCGCCAAAAAATGCTTGCTGCGTAAGTCCTAATAAAGACTACCCTTTTAAGCGATAGCCTTTCCTTAACATGACGTAAGCAACGGC
>JBEVNR010000025.1:0-47254 GCA_040507985.1 Rickettsiales bacterium
GGCTCTTGACTAGCGCCTAGACTATCTAATATATAGAAAGTCTATGAACAACAGGCCTTTAAGCGACTATAAGATAAAGAAAATATTACGTCATTTTTGTTTGGATGTATGTGCGAGCAAAACGGCGGAATTATGCGGAATAAACCGCAATACGGCAAACAGATATTTTAACCTTTTCAGGGAGGGCATGGCGTGGCGCCCCCTCCCCGAAAAGGTTAAAACACTTGGGGAATTTGAGTGCGACGAATCGTACTTCGGGGCTAAGCGCGTGCGCGGAAAACGCGGCAGGGGCGCGGCCGGAAAAACGCCGGTTTTTGGGCTGCTCAAACGCGACGGAAAGATTTATGTCGAGATAGTCAAAAACTGCTCAAAAGAGCAGGTCATGCCCATTATTAAAGGACAAGTCTTGGAAGGATCGACCGTCCATACCGACGGATGGGCGGCATATGACGGCTTGGTTTTGAACGGATACGACCATTACAGAGTATATCATTCGCACGACGAATTCGCGCGAGGAAAATGCCATGTTAACGGCGTGGAAGCCTTTTGGTCCTTTGCCAAAAGAAGGCTCGCCAAGTTTAACGGAATCGCTCCCCATACTTTTTACTTGCATCTCAAAGAATGCGAGTTTAGGTTCAATTATTCCGACAATGAACTCGTCTCAATAGTTTTGGAAAAATACAAGAAATATACCAAGCGCTAGTCATGGCGCTAGTCTAGAGCCTACCAAAAATGCGCCGCGCTCTTCGATTGGGTAAAGCTGAATCCAAGAATCCGGCTATGTTACCTGCCGCCTTATTCCCCTAATCTAAACGCCATGGAGCCTTGCCGGGAAATCATGCGCGAACGTACCACGCAAAACGCTTATTATCCCGCCTTCAAGGACTTTACCGAAAAAATCAGAGACTTCTTTACCGAAATAATCCCTAAAAACGCCCCAAATTGCACCCATAGGCTCACGGATAACTTCCGAATCCTCGGAACAATTAAAAACGCCTGAATCCCAACTCTTGAAATGCGAGTGGTATAATATTTATTTAAAAATTATTACTTGCAATCTGCCGGCGGACGCGCTTATAATGAAATCATCGTACGCAACAATTATAATTAAATGTTGGTTTGCTAGCCAATCGATAAATTTTTTAGAAAACCAACCCAAATACGTATCGTTAAAAACCTTTAAATCATCGTTTTCGCCATGCATTTTGATCCTGCCCACCTAAGTTACCGGACCCCCGGCAGTCTTTTGGAAATGTCGTCTCATGGCGAGAGCAATCTTGAATTAAAGACCAAGATGCGCTATGCGGCCTATGCTCTCAATCCGGCCAATCATCGGAACGGAATGACGCAAGATGATTTTAAGGCAAGATTCGTCGCAACCCTTCCGCAGCCGGAAAGAAACGAAGCCGCCGAAGCCATAAAAAATTTTTCTAACGAAGAAACGGCGGGATTAGCGGAAACGGTGACGAGGCATTACATGTCTTCAAACGTACAATCCGGAAAATATAACACCGTTGATCCTTATGTTCATAACCTTACTGAACGCACGTTTCAGGAATTAGAAGGATTTCGACAGTTTGCGGGCGGCGACCTCCAACAAGGCAATAAGGCTTTTCGCACGGAGTATGAAGGGTTATTGGCAAATGTCCATCCTGACATGGTAAAAAAATTACGGCAGGAAGAGCAATCGCTAGTAGAAAAAAACTATGAATATCATACGGGAGAAAAAATGCCGAAATCTGGCGCTTCCTCTCTAACTGCTCCGGCATATTCGCCTCCCCCATCTCCTCCTCCGTCTTACTCCTCTACGGCGTCTCAGCCGGACGCTAAAAACGCGCTTGGCGATCCTACAAAAAAGATGGGACGCTTTAGGAAGTTTCTTCACAACATAGGTCGGGGCGTAGGGCGCATCGCTCAAGGATTGGGCGGAGGAGGAGCTGTTCTCGGAGCGATTTTAACTGCGGTAGGGCTAGCTTCGATTTTTTTTACCGGTCCGGTTGGATTTGCCATAGCGGGAGTCGGCGTAGCCTTAATGGCAACGGGAGCAACGTCTCTCCTGGCGGGAACCGAAATACACGACCACAGCAAGAAACGCGTTGACGGCCATAAAGAGCAAAAAGCGCTGGAGACCGCCGCCAAGACAACGCAACCCCAGACGCAACAAGAGAGACATGCCGATCTTGTGAAGCAAATTATCCCTCTGGTTGGTCCGGCGGTGCAGCAAGCCATGTCTCAAAACCTGACGGGACCGACGCAAGCCCAACAGTTTGGCCAACCGCCTTTCCCGACGCAAAACCATGCATCCCCGTATTCGCCGGGGGCTTTTCAGCAAACCCCAGGGAACGCTCCGGTTGATTTATCGTCTTTTCTCTCAAAACCCACGGAACCCGCCGCTTCCTCTCTCGTCAACGGGCCGTCAATGGACTCCTCTTCGGTACGTTCCATAGAGGAAGATTACGACAGGTCGCAAAGAATAAACTCCGCAATTGACATGCGGTGGAAACATAACCCCTTAAATGTATCGTCGCCGGACTGGACTCCCGACAAGGCTAACGAGCTATATGCAAATGCCGCGCGCAGATTCTCTGGCATGAACACGGCCCAAATGAAGAAAGCCATAGTAAGCGAATCCGCTCTTTTATATGAATATTTAAACGCTCCGTCAGCGCAGGACAACGGATTTAGAGAAAGCGTTTCCTCCATGTTGCCGGAACAAGATAAATTAGGCCAAAAGCTTGACGGGCTTAGCGATGCAGGAATCATTGAAATGGGAGCGATAGTCACAGGCTATTCCCAAATTGAGTCCGATCTAAGGAATTGCAGTAACGATAGAGAAAAGAACGATTACCTCGGCGGAAAGAAATTTGGAAGTTTAATGTTATCCGCATATCCGAGAAGGGATGAGCGTGGGCAAGAACAAAATTTGGGCTATTTTATCCATCAAATAGAAAACGCGCAATATAACGATGCTTCCCATAACGTCGAAAATGACGCAACTCGCGGCACGCCTTCACGAGGCGCAGGCATTGAGATGAGGCAAACGCCGTTAATCGGCGATAACGCTGACGTATCTATGCGTTATACATCTTGCCAACAACAAGGCCTGGCCGGTTTTCCACCCTTTAGACCTCAAGACAATAGTCGTGCTCCCGGTGAAGACCCAATCCCACGTCCAAGAGCGCCGAACCCCCATTTCAACCAAAACACCGAAGAAACGCCCATTCTTCCCTTTGGTCGGACGCAAGTTGTCGACATCCGGCCGATAAGACCGACTCCTATGCGGCAAAACCAAGGAGCGGAGCTTTTGTTAGCTGGTTTATCTACGGAACATACTGATCGGAGTCCATCATCTACGCCCGGCGGCAATTCCTCAAGAGAAGAAACTACGTCAGGGGTAGAAAATCCCGTCCTTCCCTTTGGTCCGACGCAAGCCGCCGGCGCCCAATCAAGACCGAATGCGGGAGCGGCGCTTTTTGCCGGCTTAACGGAACCGAGACCGGCGCTTAACGGTCAAAACCCCTCACTCGCGCTCGACGACAACCTCGCTTCTCATTCCGAAACCTCCTCTGCCGCCGAAAATGAGCAACGGGGAGAAAGCTTTATGCCGCCTCTTCCCTTCGGCCCGACTAATAATGCGGAAGAAGGATTGGCCGAGGAATCGGAGTCGGAAATAGATGCGGAAGAAGGATTGGCCGAGGAATCGGAAATAAATACCTCCGTAAATAATACAGGAAGGTCAGAACGATCTGCAGTTCTAGCCGGAATGTCTCCGGAAGATGTCTCTGTGTTTAATGATTGTTCTAATGCATTACGATTCTCTTATCTAGCCAATAATGCGTCACTTTCAGCCGGCAGGGAAGAGCCTCAACAATCTTCAGAGACAAATATAGAAAATTTAGAAGGGAAAGAGCATGATTCGGGTTATGACACCGGTTCAAATTCCTCCTCGCCACGCAGCACCACTTTTGCTAATGCGAGTCTGCGAAAAAACCTGACCGTAGAAAGAAGAAGTGGTTCTTGGGGAAATTTAGTAGCAAGCTCTCGATCTGGCGACAAACAGGTTGAAATCAACTAGTAGAAAAATCATGAGATCCCTGCTTCCGCAGGGACAAGGGATGTTCGTGGCATAATAACGTTAACCTGTCGCTCATTATTATATTAATTAGTTAATTAATTTTCTTGCCCTGAGGCAGCGCGCACCACACCCTATATTTTTCTGTACAACTCCGCATAAAAAGGCTATAGGGTAAGGATGATAACGTATTAATTATGTATTGCAGTTTCGGTCATGGCGTTAAACGTATATTACGATAAAGATGCAAATTTGGATAACGTCACCGGAAAATCGGTGGCTGTCATCGGTTACGGCAGCCAAGGCCATGCCCATGCGCTGAATTTGCGCGACAGCGGCGTAAAAAACATTCGCATCGGTCTACGCGCCGGTTCCGCCTATGCCCAAACGGCGAAAGAGGACGGGTTCGACGTCGTGTCTCCCGCCGAGGCCGTTAAGGGCGCGGATATCGTCATGATTCTTACCCCCGACGAAACGCAAGCCGAGTTATACCAAGACGTCGTCGCCCCGAATCTTAAAAAAGGCGCCACCCTTGCCTTTGCCCATGGTTTTTGCGTACATTTTGGATTGATCGTTCCGCCGAAAGACGTCGACGTCATCATGATCGCCCCGAAAGGACCGGGTCATACCGTGCGCGGCGAATATAAAAAAGGCGGCGGCGTTCCGTGCTTGATAGCAGTAGCGAAAGACGCTTCCGGAAAGGCCAAGCAAACCGCCCTCGCATGGGCAAGCGGCGTCGGCGGCGGACGCAGCGGCATTATAGAAACGACGTTTAAGGACGAATGCGAAACCGATCTGTTCGGCGAACAAGCGGTGCTTTGCGGCGGCGTTTCCGCCCTTATTCAAGCCGGATTTGAAACGCTCGTCGAGGCGGGGTATCCCGAAGAAATGGCGTATTTCGAGTGCCTGCACGAAATGAAGCTAATCGTCGACCTTATTTACGAAGGCGGATTAGCGAACATGCGCTACTCGATCTCCAATACGGCGGAATACGGCGATTACGTCTCGGGTCGTCGCGTCATTACGCCGGAAACCAAAGCGGAAATGAAGCGTATTCTTACCGACATTCAAGAAGGGCGCTTCGCTCGGGACTGGACTCTGGAAAATAAGGCCGGCGCGCCTTCCTTTAAGGCTATTCGCCAATTACAAGCCGAGACTCGTATCGAAAAAGTGGGTCAACGCCTACGTGCTATGATGCCGTGGATCGCCAAAAATCAGTTGGTCAAGAAAAAGGCCGCCTAGTTTTTTTCATGGAAAGCGTCACGTTTGATCTCTACCCGGCCATTGACATAAAAAACGGGCAATGCGTTCGCCTAACGCGCGGCGATATGGGTAGCGCCGTCGTGTTTTCCGACAATCCGGCGGATCAAGCCATGCGTTTTCAGGCGCAGGGTGCGGTAAAATTGCACGTCGTGGATTTAGACGGCGCATGCCAAGGCGAAAAAGTGAACGGAAAGGCGGTGGAAGCCGTCATTTCCGCAACCAAACTCGACATGCAACTCGGCGGCGGCGTTCGCACGATGGACGACGTTTCTTATTGGCTAGATAAGGGCGTATCGCGCGTGATTCTCGGTACGGCGGCGGTGAAAAATCCCGCTTTAGTCGAAGCGGCGGCAACGCGTTATCCCGGACGGATTATGCTCGGGGTTGACGCGCGCGGGGGAAAGGCGGCGGTGGAGGGATGGAAGGAAAACACCGAACGCTCGGTCATTGATATATTGTCTCATTTTTCACATCTTCCTATAGCGTCGGCAATTTACACCGACGTAGGCCGTGACGGCGCGATGCAAGGTCCGGACCTGGAAGGCACCGTCGAGATAGCCCGACGCTCACCCTTTCCCATCATTCTTTCGGGAGGAGTGGCGTCGTATGACGACGTCAAGGCGGCGTTCGGCCTGGCGAAAGACGGCGTTGTGGGCGCCATTAGCGGACGCGCGATTTACGATGGCGCGATCGACGTCGCCGAGGCATTGCGCCGCATTGAAACATGGCGCCTTCATGCTTAAGACCCGCGTTATACCTTGCTTAGACGTGAAGGACGGCCGCGTCGTCAAGGGTGTGAATTTCGTCGATCTCGCCGACGCCGGCGATCCGGTGCTGCAAGCCGCCTTTTACGATAAGGAAGGGGCGGACGAGCTATGTTTTCTGGATATAAACGCGTCGCACGAAGGACGTGACACCTTGTTTGATACGGTAAGCAAGGTGGCGGCGCAATGTTTCATTCCCTTAACGGTAGGCGGGGGAGTAGCGACAAACGAAGACGTTCGCCGTTTGTTGCTCGCCGGGGCAGACAAAGCGTCTATCAATTCGGCGGCGGTGCGCGATCCGGAATGCGTTCGGCGCGGGGCCGAAAAATTCGGCAGCCAGTGCATCGTCGTGGCGATCGACGCGCGAAAAGTAGGGGACGACTACCATATTTTTACACATGGAGGAAGGCGCGAAACGGGCATTGACGCCGTGGTTTGGGCGGAACGCATGGCCGCCTACGGCGCAGGCGAATTGCTGGTGACGTCAATGGATAGGGACGGCACGAAACAAGGATTCGACGTCGAGTTGCTGAAGCGCATCACTTCGCGGGTGCGCGTTCCCGTTATCGCGTCGGGAGGCGTGGGGAAGCCGGAGCATTTCGCTGAGGCGGCGCTCGAAGGCGGGGCCACCGGATTATTGGCGGCGTCGGTGTTTCATTTCGGCCATTTTTCCGTTGCCGACGCTAAGCGCGCGATGGAAAAAGCGGGCGTGCCGGTGCGGTATCATTAAGGGGAACGTCATGGCGCACGACGTCAAGTTCATTCAATATCTGTACGATCTTATCGTGGAACGGCGCGACACGTTGCCAAAAGGGTCTTACGTGACCAAGCTTTTTAAGAAGGGACGCGCCAAAATCGCGCAAAAGCTTGGAGAGGAAGCGGTCGAAACGGTCATCGAAGCAATGGCGAACGATAAGGAGCGCGCCGTGTCGGAAAGCGCCGATCTTATTTTTCACCTGCTTGTATTATGGGCGGACATGGGGCTTACGCCCCGCGACGTCATAAAAGAGCTGCGCCGCCGCCACGAGAGCGCCGAAGGCGCGCCGGCTGAAAAATAAAGGCCGTTTAATTAAGCGCTTTTCATCGTTAAGAAAATGAAGCACGCCATCGCGAGAATGATGCGATAGACGCCGAAAGGAATGAAATTATGGCGGGAGACGTAGCGGAGCAGCGCCTTAACGCTAAAAAACGCCGAGACGAACGCCGTGAGGAAACCGATGGCGATCAACGCGAGGGCGTCCGGCGCAAGGGCGTCCCGCCGCTCGTATAGGTCTAGCGCGGTGGCGGCGAAAAGCGTGGGCAGCGCCAATAAAAAAGAGAATTCCGCCGCCGTTTTTCGATTCAATCCGAACGCCAATCCGCCCAAAATAGTGCAGGCCGATCGAGACGATCCGGGAATGACGGCTATCGCCTGGCAGCATCCGATAAGCAGCGCCGTCTTAAGCGACAATTCGTCGACCGACGTCACGTCGCGTTCCTTCTTCACGTATTTTTCTATCGCAATCATGGCTACCCCGCCCACGAACAAGGCGGCGCACACCACGTAAGGCGAAAAAAGAACGGTTTTAATAAAATCGTAGGCAGTTAACCCCACGATGACGGAAGGCACGAAGGCGACCGCGCATAGCATGGCCCACCGATTGCGGGTGAAATATCCGCGTCCGAACGCAAACAGGTTTTTTATGCGCGAGGCGTAGGCGGACATGACGGCGCACACCGCGCCCGCTTGGATCGAAACGATGAACACGTCGTTTCCGGGCATGTTTTTCGGCAGAAAGGAATCAAGCAAAATCAAGTGGCCGGTGGAAGAAACGGGCAAAAATTCCGTTATGCCTTCCACTAATCCAAGCAATATCGCCGAGAAAAGGAACTCCATTTAGGCGGCGAGTTTTTCGGCGCGAATCACGTCTTGCAGCGCGCGAAGATAGAGAATTTCCTGCGTCGCGTCGGGAGCGTCCGTTTTTTTCTCTAGCGCCGCGACGTCTTTTTCGAGCGACTCCGGCGTCACGCCGTTTAGGTCGGTAGCACGGTCCGCCAAAACGGTGGTGCGATAGGGGAGTATTTCGACGAATCCCGACGACACGACGAATCGGCGAGAGGGGGAATCGAGCGTTTCTTCATAGACGGAAAGCAGCGCCATTTTTTGCAGCGTCGCAATAATTGGCGCGTGTCCGGGCAACACGCCCATATAGCCGTCGGCGCAGGGAACGAGCGCTTGCTTCGCTTTCGCGGTCAAGACGTTTTTCTCCGGCGAGACGATGCATATGTCGAAATATTCTTGCGGGGTATCCATGGTCGGTAACTCCTCATCCATTCCGGAAGCTTAGGCCGCTTTTTTCCCGGCAGCCTCTTTGTCGGCCATTTTACGCGCTTTTTCGAGCGCTTCGTCAATGCCGCCGACCATATAAAACGCCGATTCCGGCACAGAGTCATGTACGCCGTCCACGATCTCGCCGAAGCCTTTAATCGTCTCTTGCAGCGACACCAGCTTGCCCGGTGCGCCGGTGAAGGCTTCCGCGACGTGGAACGGTTGCGACAAGAAGCGTTGAATTTTACGGGCGCGTGCTACGATGCGCTTATCTTCCTCCGACAATTCTTCCATGCCCAAAATCGCGATGATATCTTGCAGCGACTTATAGGTTTGCAGAATTCTCTGCACTTCGCGCGCGACGCGATAATGCTCTTCGCCCACCACGTCGGGGCTGAGAATTTGGGACACGGAGTCGAGCGGGTCCACCGCCGGGTAAATTCCCATTTCGGCGATGGAACGATTCAGCACCGTCGTCGCGTCAAGATGCGCGAACGACGTCGCCGGCGCCGGGTCGGTTAAGTCGTCGGCGGGAACGTACACGGCTTGAATGGAGGTGATGGAGCCTTTATGGGTGGAAGTGATGCGCTCTTGCATGTTGCCCATGTCGGTCGCGAGCGTCGGTTGATAGCCTACGGCGGAGGGAATGCGTCCGAGCAGCGCCGACACTTCCGCGCCGGCCTGCGTGAAGCGGAACACGTTGTCAACGAAGAACAGTACGTCTTGCCCTTCCTTATCGCGGAAATATTCGGCTTGCGTGAGGCCGCTCAGCGCCACGCGCGCGCGCGCTCCGGGGGGTTCGTTCATTTGTCCGTAGACGAGCGCGCACTTGGATTTAGACGGATCGTCTAAATTGATAACGCCCGAATCGATCATTTCATGATAAAGGTCGTTGCCCTCGCGCGTCCGCTCGCCCACCCCGGCGAACACGGAATAACCGCCGTGCGCCTTGGCGATGTTGTTGATTAATTCCATGATTAAGACGGTTTTCCCGACGCCGGCGCCGCCGAACAATCCAACCTTACCGCCTTTGGCATAGGGCGCGAGCAGGTCGATGACCTTAATGCCGGTAACGAGCATTTCCTCCGCCGTCGCCTGATCGGCGAAGGAGGGCGCGTCGGCGTGAATGGAGGCTTTGCCCGACGCGTGAATGGGACCGCGCTCGTCGATCGGGTTGCCGATCACGTCCATAATCCGTCCAAGCACCGCCGGTCCAACGGGAACGCAAATTCGGTCGCCGGTGTTGGTCACTTCCGTGCCGCGCACCAGCCCGTCGGTGGAATCCATCGCGATCGTACGGACGACGCCGTCGCCCAAATGTTGCGCGACTTCGAGCACCAAGGTCTTGCCGTTATTTTCGCAGGTTAATGCGTGCAAAATTTCCGGAGCGGCGCCAACGGGAAAGGCGACGTCGACGACGGCGGAAATAACCTGTTTGACCGATCCTGCTTGGCGGCGTTCAGGGTGGTGATGAGACATAACGAACGGTTCTCCTACAATATTTATACGGCTTCGGCGCCGGAGATGATTTCGATCAATTCTTTGGTGATGGCGGCTTGGCGGCTGCGGTTGTAACGAAGCGTGAGTTCCCCGACCATTTTGCCGGCGTTGCGGTTCGCGTTGTCCATCGCCGTCATGCGCGCCGCGTGTTCGCTGGCCGCGCTTTCTAAAATAGCGTCGTATAGTTGCACCGCCACGTTTTTCGGCAGAATTTCTTTTAAGATTTCTTCTTGGTCCGGCTCATACTCATAGACGGGATGCAACTCGCCGGAATTGACGTTTGCTTGCGTCTCGTCACCTTCGGACTCCACCGGAATGAGGGGACGCACCGACACGCGCTGCACCAAGGCGTTGACGAATTCGGTATAAATCACGCGGCAACGGCTAAATTCCCCCTTCTCAAAACTGGCGATGAGGGACGTCGCGAGCGCGTCAGCCAAAGCGAACGGGACGTCGCGCTTCGACGACAACCCAAATTCTTTGCCCGCGATTTGATTGTCGGACAGATGCGAAAAATGCGAGAATAATTTGCGGCCGACGAAATAGACCTGAAAATCGCCGCCGCGCTCTTTTATCGCCGTAATTTCGTCGCGCAGTTTCTTCGTTACGTGCGAGTTATAGCTTCCGCACAACCCACGGTCGGAGGAAATAGCGAGTATCAGCGTTTTTTCCTTGGCGCCGTTGCCCGCAATCAACGCGGGAAGCGATGCGGCGTCGCCGTTCGCCGCCAAATGGCGCATCACGCCGCGCATCAGCCGAGCATAGGGCTGGGAGGCTTCCGCCTTCATCCGCACCTTGCGCAATTTGGCCGCCGACACCACCTTCATCGCCTTGGTGATTTTCTGCGTCGATTTTACGCTTTTTATGCGTTTGCGAAGTTCTTTTAAATTCGACATAACGCCGTGTCTCGCCTTACCCTATCTTGCTTACGCTACGAATACGTTGCCGAATTCTTCCAAAATTTTCGCCAGACGTTCGGCGCCGGCGTCGCTGAGGGCGCTCGTATCGCGAATTTCCTTCAGCAAATCGGCGTGGCGGATGCGCATTTCGCTCAGCAAATCGGCCTCGTAATCGCCGATCCGCGCGGTCGGCACGTTGTCGACGTAGCCTTTTACGCCGGCGAAAATCACCACGACTTGTTCCTCCATTTTCAGCGGAGAATATTGCTTTTGCTTGAGTAATTCGGTGAGGCGTTCGCCGCGCGCCAGCAATTTTTGCGTGGAGGCGTCGAGGTCGGAGGCAAATTGCGCGAACGATTCCATCTCGCGATATTGCGCCAATTCCAGCTTAATGCTGCCGGCCACTTTTTTCATGGCCTTGGTTTGGGCGGAAGAACCGACGCGGGACACCGACAGGCCGACGTTGACGGCGGGGCGAATGCCTTTATAGAATAAATCCGTTTCCAGGAATATTTGCCCGTCGGTGATGGAAATCACGTTCGTCGGAATATAGGCCGACACGTCGCCGGCTTGCGTTTCGATGATCGGAAGAGCGGTGAGCGAACCGGCGCCCAACTCGTCGGACATTTTCGCCGCGCGTTCGAGCAAGCGGGAGTGCAAGTAAAACACGTCGCCGGGATAAGCTTCGCGTCCGGGAGGACGGCGCAGCAAGAGCGACATTTGCCGATACGCCACGGCGTGTTTCGACAAATCGTCGTAAATAATCAGCGCGTGCATGCCGTTGTCGCGGAAATATTCGCCGATGGCGCACGCCACGTACGGCGCCAAATATTGCAGCGGCGCCGGGTCGGAGGCGGTCGCCGCGACGACGGTCGTGTAGGCCATCGCGCCGGAGTCTTGCAAACGCTTCACTACCTTAGCGACGTTGGAACGCTTTTGGCCGATGGCGACGTAAATGCAGTAAATCTTGTTTTTCTCGTCGCCGGCGTCGTGGGCGGGCTTTTGGTTGATGATCGCGTCGATAGCGATGGCGGTTTTGCCGGTTTGGCGGTCGCCGATAATCAGCTCGCGCTGGCCGCGTCCGATGGGAATAAGCGCGTCGATGGATTTAATGCCCGTCTGCACCGGCTCATGCACCGACTTGCGCTGAATGATGCCGGGAGCCTTCGTTTCGATGCGCGCGGTGCGCGTCGTGTTTAATTCGCCTTTATTGTCGATGGGGCGGCCTAACCCATTTACCACGCGGCCAAGCAATTCCGGCCCAACGGGAGTTTCCGCGATTTTGCCGGTACGCTTCACCACGTCGCCTTCCTTCACGTCGGAGTCGGAACCGAACAGCACCACGCCGACATTGTCGCTTTCCAGGTTGAGCGCCATGCCGACGACGCCGGAGGCGAATTCGACCTGCTCGCCGGCCTGAATGTTGTCCAGTCCGTAGACCGACGCCACGCCGTCTTTAATGGATACGACGGAACCGATTTCGGCATATTCGCATTCTTGCTTTCCCGACGAGAAACGCTCTATGCGTTGCTTGAGAATGTCGGCTATTTCCGATACTTGCGCGGCTTTGGCGGGCATGTCGTCCTCTTTCTTAGATGGCGTCGTATGTTATGATGCGTGTTTGCGGGAATCGTCGGCGCAATAATTGGCGAGCGCGCGCAACCTGGCGTCTAGCGTGTAGTCAAACATGGACGACCCGACATAGGCGCGCACTCCGCCGAGCAATTTTTTATTGATCGTAATTTTCAACTCGACGTTGTCGCCGAAACGCGGGGCGAGCGCGCGTTTTAATTCTTTCACCTGCGCGTCGGTCGGCTGCGTTGCGAACTCGGCGCGGCCGGAGACGACGTTGTTTTCGTCCGCCACCATCGCGGCGAAAATTTTATGGACGTCGGACAACAGGGAAAATCGGTCGTTCTCAATGAGAAGAACAATAAAAGCGACGAAAACGGACGAAAATTTTTGGGAAAGAGAGTCGGTAAAAAGCGCTTTTTTCTTATCCGCCGTCACGGACGGATCAAGAAAAAAACCGTTGGCGCCGGAGGCCGAAAGAGCGTCAAGAAGAATTTTCAGATTGTCGCCGGCGTCGCTTCGCGCTTTGCCGTCCGGGAGGACGCTAAAAAAAGCCTGGGCGTATTTTTCCGCAACGGCGCGCTGTTTGTCCATAATTTTGAGGGCGATATTCACGTTCTAATTTCGTACGCAGAACTATCATAGACGTCTTGCCGGCGCAAGGGAAAAATCCGAAACCCCGCGCATTTTATCGACGGAGAGCGTCGAAACGGAAGCGGCCGCGCCATCGTGGCCACGTGCCATGTAATCAAAGGGCGCGTCTCACAGGGGGAACCCACGACGCGCTGTCGGCAAAAAACGTCCTGCCTGCGAAATTGTAGCGAAAGAGAGTAAATCATTGATTTTTTGCGTGATAAACGGATATAAAGCAGCGTATTTTTTTGCTAAATCAGCTACAGTATTTTCTGCGCATCGTCATGCCTGCCTCAAGTTGTAAGTGCCAATCGTCCGGTTGCCCGTTCTGCAACGGATGCAATAATAGCAATTGTGATAATTTTTGTTCTTGTTAAGGCAATGTGCGGCATGAAATTGCCTGAATCCCTGCGTATTCTTATTGACGTCGCCCGCTTATTTTAAAAAAATTAAATTTTCTTATGGTTACGGGTGCCGATCGTCGTCGAACGGGGCGCGGCTGCCGCGCTTTTGGCGGATCGGTAAAATTGAGCGTGGGTAATTGAGACGGCTTCGTTTCAATCGTTAAGGATGTCGCCCTGTTTTTAGAGATTCCGCGGTATGACGACACACGTTAGCTTGTCATCATCAGAATATCGCATGGGTGATAGGTAAAAGTATATTCCCGATATATAAAGTGGCCGCGTTACGTGCGGATAACTTATGTATATTTCGTTAACGTGGGTTTTGTTCAGTAAAAAGGAGAACATCATGTCCGACAATAAGCAAAACCCGAAAGCTACCGCCGATAAAGACAATAACGGCGAGAAGTCCGGCACGGATCGCAAGGTCGATCCAAACTTTAAGCGTCAAGAAGACGGTAATAAAAACGAAGGCGTAAAGTCCGATGCGGAACGCAAAGGCGAAAAATCGATGCGCTCAAACGAATCGGAAAAAGACGAAGTAAGTCAACGCGAAGAAGTTCGCTAGGCTATATAAAAAAGGGGCGGTACATAGCCGCCCTTTTCGTTAGGCCCTAACACTTCCGTTAGTTGCCGTTATTTAAGGATGGCGATCGTCCGGAATGTGCATGTACACGTCCGGCGCGTCGTCGAACGTCGATCTTCTGGCGCGAAGCTCTTCTTCCATGCGAGAGACGCTTTTTTGCGCGTCGTCTTCGTCCGTTTCCATTTCGGCGACGTTGCGAAAAAAGGCGCGCGTTTTTCGCCATAGAAGCTTTAGCGTTTTCCATGCGATGATAAGGGCGAAATAGGCGCCGATCAATGCAAGGGCGTAGATAAGCGTGGGGTCTATGCGGGCAATGAGGTCGTTATGCGGCATGGGCCTGCTCTCCGCGTAAGGTTTCTTCCAGCGTTTTGATAAGGTTGGCGACGAGGGATTTTTTGTCTCCGACAATATCGCCGCGCACGTGACGGACGGAATGGTGCCATACGTCCGTTCCGCGCTCGTCTATCTCGCGCCAGTGCAATTCGCTCGAGTTGGACAGCAGCAGCGTTTGGCGTCCGAGCGCGCCGGCTAGCTCGACCACGGTGGTCGCGGGGGCGATGATGACGTCCATGCACGTCATCAGCGCCGCCACGCCGTCCAGGTCGTTATATTGGTCGAGATCGTCGAAATGTACGATCGGCGCCGCGCAATGTTCGGCAACCCATGCTAATTCGGTGACGGGATTATCGTATTGGAGGTTGACGAAATGCGCCCGCCCCGCGAATTGATCGAAAACCGGCTGCAAATCTTCTATTTTTAGGTAATGTTCGTTACGCGAGAAGGTACGCAGGCTGCTTGCCCAACTTATGCCGACGATAGGTTTGCCGTCGCCCGGCAAGCGGGATCGAAAGAACGCTTGTCTTGCGTCGTCGGCTATTAAGTAAGGCGTGCCGGGGATGGATTGCTTGTCTTGCACCACTTCGCATATTTGATCGGTGACAAGGGTAAAGGCGTCGCAACGTTCCATCGCATCCAGCGCGTTATTGTCGAATACATCCACTAAATCCGAATGCGGAAGCAAGTTATAACGGGATAATTCTGCGGAATAATGCAGGTCGCGCAATCGGGCGATCGGAAAGATTTCTATTTCGGGGAAAGAGCGAACCATCAACGCATATAATTTATCGCCGCACGAAATACATATTTTTTTCGCTTCGTATAGGCGTAAAAACTCGCGATACAAGGAAGCGAACCGCAATTCGTCTCCCGGACCGAATATCGCGAAAATGGCCAAGGAACCTGCGTCTATCGCTAATTGTTCGGACGATTGAACATATTTTTCGGGAAACTGCTCTTTTAGCGTTTGGCATTTTTTTAATGCGCGAAAACTTTTATAGGCGTCGTGAATATTTCCGACGCCGAAATTGTATTTTCTATACAGCATTTCGCTGATGAGGGAGCCGCTTTTTTGTACGGACTTATTTTCCGCTAGGGAAAAAAGTTGTTTTGCCCACGCGTAATCGTCCATCCGGACGGCTAACGTGACCGCTTCCCGGAAGGCGTTAAGCCCGGGAAATTTTGTTATCATGCCTTCGGCTATCGAACGGGCTTTATCGTGATTTCCGGTATGGATATAGTAAAGCAGCAAAAGGCTGTAATATTGGGGGTTTTTTTCCTTTATGCGTTGAATGCGGCGATATTGCTCGTCATGGCGTTCGCAATGCATGTCGGCTTTCGCTAGTTTGATTTCGTCATTTGCGTCGCGCCTTTGAACGGAAAGACGACCGCGCACCATCTCTTGAAAAGCGCGCTCAAAAGGCACGTCGCCAAAAGTATCGCGCAACAATCCCGGAAAAAACGTGATGCGCTCCGCAAAGCTAGGGTTGATTATCAAGGCTTTAGCCATGCCGAC
The DNA here is from genome assembly GCA_040507985.1 of Rickettsiales bacterium. Classification (GTDB taxonomy): domain Bacteria; phylum Pseudomonadota; class Alphaproteobacteria; order Rickettsiales; family UBA6187; genus JBEVNR01. The sequence continues at coordinate 15,851 of JBEVNR010000025.1, forward strand.
CGCCATCGCCTTGCCTTCGCCGGCAACGTAAAGATGCTTAACGCGATCTTGTAGCGCTTTAGGAAAATCGCCGCCGATGACGCCGGCAATTTTATTTATCTCCGCCGCTCCGATAAAATCGAATTGCGAGGCGGCCACGTCCGCTACGTGCATAAAAACGTCTTTGTGGGAAAATCCGCTAAGCAGAAGGCGTAATAACGCTTTTTTTGCACCTTCGACGTTCCGCCTGTTTTTGAGCGTAACGGCCAATTTTTTTTCGAAGGCGATATTTGCATGCGTAACAAGTTTTTTCGAGGCCGAACGTTCGCCGGCGTCGGCGTCCGCTTTTTTACTTTCGATAATCCGAAGCAATAATTCTTGGCTTTCCTTAAATTTATCTTGCGAGAAAGTAACTTCCTCTATTTGAGGAAGAAAGGACAGGTCATGCGTATAACGTAACAGATCGACCGTTTCTTGTATGATCACGTCGCCGGGAACGCTTTTTTGTAACGCGGTAAAAACATGGGGAAGAAGTTTTTTATTTTTATATGCGACGCCTAAAAAAGCGGCGGCAATAACGCGATAATATGTCTTGGACGCAATTTTTATGGGAAAGCTCCAAATGTTGCGTATGCCTTCCGATACGTCGTAGCCACCCATCGCCGACGCCAGTAACGCTATGTTGTTGTCGCTTTCGGAAAGGGCGTTGAGAGAATGTGCATTATTTTTTGCGTTCAACGATTTCTTGTCTCGCGCAAGGTCGTACCTCCCCCCGGCCTCAAGCATCGTCGCCAGCATCCCCTTCACCCTATCTCCGCTCCCGTAGGGATATTTCGTATTTAGCAGATAGTGGCGAGCGAAAAATTCGTCTATCGTCACAGGCGTTTTTTGATGGAAGGCGCCTTTTGCCCTGTCTTCGGTCAGGCCGCATCCGGCATAAAAGGGCTTTCCCGTGACGATCACGCGCTTTTCGCGTATGACGGCGTCGAGTGCGTGCGGGGCGCCGTTGGTGTAAACGACGTCGCACGCCGCTATCATGTCGACGGGGCGCAGGGGCTTGCGCACGAGAAAGTAGCTTCGCTTTTTTCCGTCTATCCGCACGGTTCTTTCCATGGGTACGTAGGCGTGCCGCTTTGAATCGTCCATCACGTAGACGTTGGCGGACGGGTTTTCGCGCAACGCCGTTTCGGTAAGACGGAGCCGCGCTTTCGCCGCGCGCGCGCCGGCGAGCATGCCCCTCGGCTTTCCCGCGACGACCAAAATACGTTCGCCCAGCGTGACGCCAAGATATTTCTCCGTATCGATAAAACTTGGCGATCCCATGTAATTTATGCCAAGCTCTACGTAGAGGCGGCGCAATTTTTTTGCCTCTTCGACCAACTCCGGCGAGGGCGTCGCGTCGTCGGGGTTCAGAATCTTAAAACAAGCGGGAAAAGAAAGCCGCGTCGGATGTCCGATCAGTCCGCGCGCAAGATAGACCACCTTCGCGCCGTATTTTTTAGCGACGGATTCTATCCGGCTTTGGCGCGCGTAGCTCTTGACGTACACCGTCGCCTTCGCTCCGCCTATCTGCGCGAACGCCTCCTTCAGCGTCGCCGTGGAATCGAAGAGCAGGGTTTGCTCGTCCGCAAAAAACTCGTGCCAGTAGAAGGCGCGTTTTTTGTCGAATCCCCAGAGAAAGGCGACGGGTTTTTGCGGGTCGAAATACTGCCAAAATTCCGCCTGGTAGTCTATTTCGGCGTATTTGCGTTTTTTATGCGCACGGTAGAGGCGCAGCAAGAATTTGCTAAGATGGGAATGGGGATTTTTCTTGTAGATGTTTATCGCGAGTTTGATCATGCCGCCGCCCCTTGGAAAGAGGAGAGGCGAGACGGGCTATTTTTCCTTACGCACAACCATGAGGCGACGAACGGAAAATATGCTCTCTCGGGGGGGGGGGGGGGCTAGCTACCGCGAAGATAATATGTGCATTTTGCATGGGAATGTTATATCGCCGCTTTTTCGGCCGCCGCTTCGCTTCCTTCCGGCCCGACATAGGCGCGCGCGAGCGGAACGCCGGAATTGAGCAGCGATAGCGCGGCGTTTTTAATGTCTATCGTGGTAACGGATTCGGCTTTGCGCATAATCTCCGACAGCGAATCGACCTTTCCGTGCAAGGCAAGGCGCGTGGCGACGTAGTTGGCGACGAAAGAGCTGCGCTCTTGCTGCATCAGCATCGAGGCGCGCACCTGGTTGAGGGCGCGCACGCGTTCCTTTTCCTGCACTCCGTCGGCGAGGCGCCGCAATTCGTCCAGCATGACCTGCGTCATTTCGGGAAGCTTTTCCGGAGAGCATCCGCCGTACAACGAAAACAACCCGACGTCGGAATAAAGCGTCGTAAAGGCCGACACCGAATAGGCAAGGCCCCGCTTTTCCCGCACCTCCTGAAACAAGCGCGACGACATGCCGCCGCCCAGCACGATGGCGAGCAATTGGTAAGCGAGATAATTTTCGTCGCGATAGGAAGGGCAGGGGAGGGCGAGGGCCAGGTTCGATTGGTCCAGCTCGCGCGTTAATCCCCGATACTCGCCGGCAAACGGGGAGGGAACGCGTTCCGCCGGAGCGGAGGCGGAAACGGGAACGGCGGAAAAAACCTTTGACAAGCCTTCGGCCATCGCCTCCGGATCGACGTTGCCGGCGACCGAGACGATCATCCGCTTGCCGTCGTAATGCTCTTGCATGAATCCGGTTAAATCGGCGCTCTTATAGCCGCGAATATGGTCTTCGGTGCCGAGGATGGACCGCCCCATCGGCGCCGATCCGAAGCAGGATTGCTGAAAAATTTCAAACAACGCCTCTTCGGGAGAGTCGTAGGTCATGAAAATTTCTTGCAAAATGACGTTGCGCTCTTTTTCCAGCTCGACGTCGCAGAAAATGGAATGGAGGATGATGTCGGAGAGAATGTCTATCGCGACGTCGGCGTGCTCCGTCAGCACCCGCGCGTAATACGAGGTGTGCTCTTGCCCGGTGCCGGCGTTGAGATGGCCGCCGATCATGTCGAATTCTTCCGCGATGTCTTTCGCGGTGCGGGTTTCGGTGCCCTTAAACGCCATATGCTCAAGAAAATGCGCGACGCCGCTTTGCCGCAAGGTTTCGTCCCGGCTTCCCGCCGACACGCTGACGTTAATCGACGTCGTTTGCGTGTAAGGCATGGGCGTGACGGCAATGCGCAAGCCGTTATCTAGCCGGCGAACGAAGGGGGAGGGAAAGCGGGCGTCCGTATGAAACAAGATGATTCTCTATAAGGGGTGATCGGGAGATTTCGGGGCTAGCGCTTCCGTCGCCATGCGTAAGCCGATCTGCATTCCGCCTTGGTCTATGCCGTGGCCGAGCGTTTGGTTGGCAAAGCCGCGCACCGGCACGCCGGCGGCTTGCAGACGATGCTTCGCCTCTTCAAATGCAGAAAACGGCACCACTTGATCGGCGCGTCCGTGAACCAGGCAGACGGGCGTTTTCGAGATATATTCGTATGACGTGCTTTCGTCGCCGAGCAATGCTCCGGAATAGGCCAGCACCGCGCCCAGCTTTCTATCGCGTCGCAGCGCCACGTGCAGCGCCGTCATCGCCCCTTGCGAAAAGCCGAAAAGCACGATGCGCGACGGAGCGATTTTGTAATATTTAATGAAATAATCGATCGCCTCGTTAAGGTATGAGGCGGCTTTCTTCACTTCTTTATACAGCGCCGTCTCGCTGCGATCCGCAAAATCGAACCATTGAAACCCCTGGGGATTCATCGCGCAAGGGAAGGGGGCGTTCGGCACGAACATATACGTTGACGGAAGTTTTTCGGCGAAATTTTGAGCCACTCCGAACAGGTCGCTTGCGTCGGCGCCTAACCCATGAAGAAAAATCATCACCGAATCCACCGGAAGGCGCGTCGCCGCGACGCTGCGACCTTGTAGTCGAAGAGGAGGCAAAACGGCGGAATCGGGCATAAGAAAACTCTTTCGTCGCGTGCGTTTTTAAGCGGTTTCATGTATAGCGCCCTTATGACGTCGCTACAAGATTAAATCTTGACGCTTATCCCTTCAAAATATAGAAATAGTGAGATGTATGGGACGAGACAGGCGAGGTGCGGTATGCAGGCGCGGTATCTTTCGTTAGGGGTAATTCTCTATTTTTCGGTCGCAACGGCGCAAGACGGCGCTAATTCGGCGCAAATTACGCAACGCGGCGCCGGGAACGTTGCGTCCGTTCGCCAATTTGCGTCTCCGCAAGGAAAAAAACGCGCCGCTCTAGCCAATCCAATCGTTGCCGGAGAAAAAGAAAACGTCGTCGATATAAGGCAAGCGGGCACGCGCAATCGATACGACGTGAAACAAAACGGGGAGCGCGCCTTTCTTTCAACGGGCGCTTCCCCGTCGTCCGCCGCCATCAGACAGGCGGGCCAATGACGGACGCGCCTAACGACGGAAAATATATCGTCGAATTCGTGCGGCTCGGAGAATATGTGAAAGTGACCGCCGTCGATCCCGTCAGCTTGCGCGAGGCGTCGGTCGTTATGGCCGTTCGCGGCCTCACGCGTTCTTATATGGAGCGGACCGCGATACGCAAGTTGGAAAGCATGCTCTCTTCAAGCGGAGGGTAGCGCGGCGTTCCGATGCGTCATCCCGACGAAAACGCACCGTCCTTGAGCAAGGGCGCGGCCATTATTAAAACCTTCGCCGAACGCTTGCCCGAAGCGCCGGGCGTGTACCGCATGCTTGGCGCGAATAAAGACGTGCTATATGTCGGCAAGGCGCGCAACCTCCAAAAACGCGTCTTCTCCTATGCGAGGCCGCAAGGCTCATCCTATCGCATTCAGCACATGATCGCCCTCACGCGCGACATGGCGTTCGTGACCACCGAGACGGAATCCGCCGCCCTGTTGCTTGAGGCCACGCTCATCAAGGAGCTAAAGCCGCGCTTCAACATCATCATGCGCGACGACAAATCCTATCCGTTCATTTTTATCGACCGCTCGCACGACTTTCCCCGCATATCGAAATTTCGCGGAGCCAGAACGCGAAAAGGGGAGTATTTCGGCCCGTTTCCTAACGTCGGCGCGGTGGACGAGGCTATTAAGAACGTGCGGACGGCCTTTTTGCTGCGTTCCTGCTCCGATGGATTTTTCGGCGCGCGGAAACGCCCGTGCATGGAATACCAGATCAAGCGCTGTTCGGCGCCCTGCATGGGTTACGTCTCGAAAGAGCGTTACGCCAAGGATATGAAAGACGCCGAAGACGCGCTAAGCGGCAACGGCGGCGAGCGCATTTTAACGCAATGGCGCGACGCGATGGACGCGGCGTCCATCGCCACGGAATACGAAAAAGCGCTCGAATACCGCAACCGCATTCGCGCGGCGACCGTGTTGCTCGCCTCGCGTACTAAAGACCCGGCGGGCATGAAGGACGCACACGTCATCGGCTATGCGGCGGAGAGCGGGTATGGCTGCATAAACGTCGTCTATTATAAAGACGGAGCCATCGTCGGCACCGCGCCGTTTTTTATCGACGTGACCGACGACGAATCCGCGTCTGCCGCGCTGGAAGAGGCGCTCAGCCGATTTTACGCCGAAAATCCGCCCCCGGCCGATATCGTACTGCCCGTCGCGCTTCCCGACGCCGGGCTTGTCGATACGCTTAGCGAAATGCGCGGAGGAAAGGTGCGAGCGCTTGTTCCTCAACGGGGCGAGAAGAAAGCCGCGCTCGACAAGGCCGAAAGCGACGCGCTGCTCGCGCTTCGGCAATACGCCGCCCAAAAAGCCAGGCAATCGCAATTGGTCAGGCAAACGGAAGAATTGTTCCGCTTGCCGCGTCCGCTTAAACGCATCGAAATTTACGACAACAGCCATATTTCCGGCACGTCGGCGGTGGGGTGCATGGTGGTGGCGGGGCGCGAGGGATTCGTCAAAAACCAATATCGTCGCTTTACCATAAAAGACGAAGCGACCGTCCCAGGCGACGATTACGCCATGATGCGGGAGGTGATGCGTCGCCGTTTTACGCGACTGAAAGATGACGCCCCCGCCTATACGCCGGACGTGTGGCCGGACTTAGTATTGATCGACGGCGGGAAAGGCCAGCTTAGCGCCGTCATGCAGGCGATAGGTGCGCTAGGCCATGATTTTAACGCGATCACCTTCGTCGGCGTCTCGAAAGGGAAGGATCGCAACGCCGGGCGGGAATGGTTTCACCGCGAGGGTGACGCGCCCTTCCAATTGCCGGAGGGCGACGCGACGCTTCGCTATTTGCAGATATTGCGCGACGAGGCGCACCGCTACGCCATCGGCACGCACCGCACGAAGAGGGCAAAATCGATGCGGCAATCGGCGCTTGAAGACGTGCCGGGCGTGGGCGCCAAGCGCCGGCGCGCCCTGCTGCGCTTTTTCGGCTCCGCCGACGCCGTGAAGCAGGCGCCGCCCGATAAAATTGCGCTCGTCGAAGGGGTCGACGCCACCATGGCCCGGCGAATTTACGAATATTTTCGGGGATAAAAAGACTTTTTTAAAACGAAACGCATGCCTTTGATCTATTCTGAAACGGATACGCCACCTATAATAGGACTGACGGGATGCGTCAGTCCCATAAACTTTCCCGGTAAAGAATGACCTCGATTTTCGCCTATTTTCGCCGCTTTCCGCCCTTCGACAAGGCCGCTCCGTTGTTCGAGGCCATGGGCGCGCGCACCAAATGGCTGGTCGGCGTGCTGTTCGCCCTATGTTTTTGCTCCATCGTCGCCACGGTCATGGCGGTCGTCACCCCGGATTCTCCGCTCGGGCCGGATCCCCGCTACGTGCTTGGACTTATCATCGCCGACAGTTCGCTCATTTTTACGCTGCTCGTTATCATCACCAGGCGCATATTGCGGTTGGCCGAAGAGCGGCGCAGCGGAAAAGGATCGTATTTGCAGTCGCGCATCGCCAAATTGTTTTCGCTCGTCGCGCTGGTGCCGACGGTAGCGATGATGGCGTTTTCGGTGATATTGTTCAATTACGGCATCCGCTCGTGGTTCAACACGAAAGTAAGCGCCGCCATATCGAATTCGCTTCTCGTGGCGGAGTCGTATTTAAAGGAGCATCGCACGATCATCGAGGCCGACATACTCGGCATGGCGAACGACTTAAATCGCAACGCCTTCCTGCTGCGCGAGGACCAGGAGTCGTTGGGCCGCAAGCTTGGGGTGATAGCGGCGGTGAGGAAGGTGCCGGAGGCGCTGTTGTTTCAATATGGCAAGGGGCGCCACATCGACCTGCTCGCGCGCAGCAACATGACGATCGCGCTGGAATTTTATTTGGATTCCCTCACGGAAGAGCAATTGGAGCGCGCGGAAAACGGCGAGTTGGTCGTCATCACCGATAGCGACGACGAGCGTGTGATGGCCTTGCTGCGGCTGGAGAATTTCGTCGACACCTACGTATTTATCGGGCGGTTCGTCGATAAGGCCATCCTCAACTATATCGACCTGACCGAAGGCGCGGCCCACGAATATTTACGCACCGAAAAAGACGTGTCGCGCTTGCAGGTGCAGTTTTTCATCGCGTTCCTGCTTATTTCCCTGATCGTCGTGCTGTGCGTCATTTGGTACGGCATCGCCTTTGCCGCGAAAATAGCCAGACCCATCAGCGACCTCGCGCGCGCCACTTCCGACATAGCGAAGGGCGATTTTGCGGTGCGGGTGCCCGCGCCTGATTCTTATCCCGAAATACGGGCCTTGACCGATTCGTTCAATCGGATGGGAAGCACGCTTGCGGTGCAGCAAAAAGAGCTTATTTCCGCCCAACGGCACCGCGCTTGGTCCGACGTCGCGCGGCGGATCGCCCATGAGATTAAAAATCCGCTCACGCCGATACGACTTTCCGCCGAACGCATGCGCAAAAAATTGAAACGCGCCGACGCCTATGACGACGCCGCCAAGCGTTACGTGGAAACGACGCTGCGCAACGTCGACCAAATTCAGGCCATGATCGAGGAATTTACCGTCTTCGCCAAAATGCGCCCCCCCACCTTGACGGCGCAAGATTGCGTCCCTATCGTTCGCCATGCGATGGCGACGCAAGAAATTGCCTGTAGGTTGCCGAACGTCTCTTTTAGATTGCGCGTTGCGGAAGGGTTGAGGATTTTCGTCGAATGTGACGAAGGAAAAATGCTGCAAATCTTAGGCAATATTCTTAAAAACGCGACCGAAGCGGTCGAAGAAAGGTTGGAGGGCGCCGTCGGCAACCGTCTAAAACATTTTCGCGGAGCGGTGGAAATCAGCGTGTTCGCCATGGAAGAGGCGTGCTGCATCGTCGTCAGCGACAACGGTGGGGGCTTTCCGCCCTACATGCTTGAAAACCTGACCGAACCATACGTCACCAGCAAGAAAAAAGGCATGGGGCTAGGACTTGCCATCGTCAAAAAACTGGTAGAGGACCATCGCGGTAAAATCGACTTTAGCAACGGGGACGGCGGCGTGGCGCAAGTGGCGCTGGTGTTTCCGTTGGTGAGGGAAGAACGCGGAACATAGCGTCGCCGCAGCGACGCGGGAGGTCTTTCCGCTGATTTTATGCGGATTTTCCCCGCTACCGTACATTTTTTCTCCCGTTCTCCGAAATTCCGTCTCAATCCGTTACTTTAGGGCTCGAATTAAAATAGACTTCTTGCATAACCCTACTAAAGCGGGCGTCTACGTCGGTTCGTCCGTCCTCGAATCCTCACGTACGGTCTAGTACGCTGCGGTTCTCCGGGCGGGCGAAACCTAGTATCCGCTCCGCCTTAGCGGGTTATGCAAGAAGTCTAATAATTTTGGCTTACGTATCCGCCGGTCAATCGGTTGAAGCGTCCGTCATCTCTGCGTAAGCGGGGATCTCATGATTTTATTTTTCTGCCGGGCGCACTTCCAAGCCGCGCGCGCATTCTTCCGCCGCCATCATTTTTTTTCCCGGTCGCTGGACGATTTCGGGAATGAGGACGCCGTTGCCGCACGCGACGTGCAGCCTGTCGTTGATTATCGTTCCCGGGGGGAAGCCCGACGCGACTGCGTCCGGGCGCGCCCGTAGAATTTTTATTTCCTCGCCTCCGACCGTAAGCCGCGCGCCGGGGTAGGGAGCCAAGGCGCGAATTTTATCGGAGATGGCTTTGGCGCCTTGCGTCCAGTCGATCGTTGATTCCTCCTTAGAAATTTTGGCCGCATATGTCGCTCCGTTGGCCGGTTGCGGCCTTTCCCTTAACGACGAAAATTGCAGCACGGCGCGTACGATAAGCCTTGCGCCCATATGGGCCAACTCGGCGGTAAGGTCGGACGCATTGGCGTCCGGGGCGATCGGCGTCGATTCTTGCAACAATATGCCGCCGGCGTCCAGCCCTTCGTTCATGCGCATGATCGTCACGCCCGTTTTTTCGTCTCCTTCCATAATCGCGCGATGCACGGGCGCCGCCCCCCTCCAACGGGGCAACAGCGAGGCGTGGACGTTGATGCAGGGCGCAATGTCTAAAATCGCTTTCGGCAATATCAACCCATAGGCGGCGACGGCGATAAAATCCGGACGCATCGAGACGATTTCGGTGTGCGCCCCCTCTTTAAGGCTCGTCGGGGTGAAGCAGGGAATCGCCATGCGCATGCATGCCTGGTGCACCGGAGAAAAAGCGAGTTTTTTCCCTCGTCCCGCCGGGCGCGGAGGTTGCGAAAAGGCGGCGACGACTCGACCGGCGTCCCTGTGCAGCGCCTCTAACGACGGTACGGCAAAATCGGGCGTACCCATAAACACGATTCTGGTCATGCGTAACACTCTTTTCCTGTGGGAGAAAACGGCGCTTGCGGCTTGGCGTCGGGGGGGCGCACGTAGAACGGCGCAAACGCGCATGCTTCCTCGCCTAGAACCCTAAACGCGTTTTTTGTGGCGACCGCGCCAAGGTGCGGCGAAAGGCAGGGTAAGCCGTATCGCGACAAGACTTCCGCCGCCCTCTCGTCGGCAAGAACGAGCGCGTCGCTTGCGTAGCGCGCCGCATCGCATTCGGATATGACGTCGAACGATGCCAAACAACCGCCTTCGCTAGACCGCGCTGCGTAAAGTTGCCCTCGTCCCGCGCCGATAAACGTCGTCATAGGCCGGGAGGAAAGCGGAGTTTGCGCGGCCAATCGCGAAAAACCGTGCATGCCGAACAAGACCGAACCGCATGCGCGCGCCGTTCCCAGCGCAAACGCCATGGCGATGCGCACGCCGGTAAAACTGCCGGGGCCGGTGTGTACGCATATTTGGCGAATGTCGGCGTATTTTCCTCCGGCAAGCGCGAGCAGCTCCGCGAGGGCGCCCGCGATATGTTCCGCTTCTTTTCCCGCGCGTAATAGATGGGAGGCAAAAAAATCGCCGCATTCTATGGCGACGAAACTGCGGACCCCGGCGCAATCAACGAATAGGCGCATAATATGTTACCGTCGGACGATTATTTTTCGCCGAATACGGTGAGCTTTCCGTCCGGAGCCATGAGCATAAGCCGACCGGAAACCGCTATGGGCGAATGGTACACGTGTTTGGGAATGTCGTATTCCGCTTTTTCTTTTCCGTCCTCCGGAGAAAACGCATAGAGCGTTTCGTCGGCGGAGGCGACGTATAGGCGGTTGCCGGCCAGTACCGGCGCGCTAAACAAGCGGCGTCCTTTCTTTTCCTTTGCGTCTTTATATAGCCCTAAACCATATTTCCAACGGATGGTTGAGGTGGGAACGTGCAGGGCGAATAATTCGTTGTCACCGGTAATGCCGTACAGATATTCCGCCGCCGCCCACGGCTCGTTTTCGATTTTAACGTTCATCTTCCATACATACCCGCCGGACGGCAGGTCGTTGACGCTTAAATGCCCGGCGCGGGCCGCCAATATGACGTAACCGGCATAGACTTGCGGAGACACGCCAACGTCGCCCACGTTGGGCCTTCCTCTGGAAGGATCTTGATCGGACAAAATGTTGCGGCTCCACATCGCCTCGCCGGTATCCGCGCGAAGCACATAAACGTCGCCGGACGAATAGGCGGCCAGCACGGCGTCGCGATAGACCGTGGGAGAGGCCGTTCCCACGTATCCCACGCCGCCTTCCGTCGCCTCGTGGCTCCATAGCGTTTCGCCGTCTTTTAGCGAAAGCGCATACAGCCTGTTGGTCAGGGTGGCGGCGATCACGGAATTGCCGTAAAACGCCGGCGCGCCGCGCAGCACTCCGCTCACGCGCTTAGACCAAAGAATGCGTCCGTTTTTCGCGTCAAGCGCGTAGAGGGCGTTTCCGCCGCTATTGACGTATACATTTCCTTGATATACGCCGAGTCCGCCGAAACGGAAATAGCCCTCGTCGTTTTTCGTGAGCTTTGTTTGCCATAATTTTTCGCGAAATTTCTGTCCTCCGAACGCGCGCACCACGCCTTCCGCGTCGAGCGTATATATCGTATCCATAACGACGACGGGCGGCACGTAGACGCCTTCGTCTTCGTTGTCCAAATCAAAGTCGGCGGTAAATTTTTCCTCTAGGCGCTCCGCCAGGGCGGGATGGTCCGGTCGATCGGAAAAAGTGACGGCGCTGCGCGGCCATGAGGTGATGTTTTTTTGCGCGGGAATGACGAAGGGAACGGAATCGCCGTCTTTGGCCACGTGAATTGCGTTTTCTTCGGAAAATAGCGACACGCGTTCGCCTTTAAGTTTTTTTTCTTCCTTTTCGCCGCCCATCCACTCCGGCAGGAGGGAGCAGGCTTGGAGGGCGAACGCCGTTGCCGCGACGCAAGCAAAAACGCGAAAGAGCGATACACAAGACATGCGAAACCTTATTCTACTGAGCTTTAACGGAAAAATAAGGGGTGACAGCGTTTTCGCTAATGATTGCCGACATTTCCTCGGAGCGCATTTTTACGCTTTCCGGCGCATTTTGGTCGATCGACATAGCGGAAAAGGCGGCTTGTGATTCTTTTGGTTTGTTTGCCATAAGCAGCGCATAGGCTTTCATTTCTTTCCATGAATAAGAAAACACGAGATCGGAAGCAACGTTTTCGTCGCATTCTCCGGCTAATTTTTCGGCGTCTTGGGGAGTTTTAACGTTTTTTAGGCGAACATATCCGTCGATGAGGCGCCGAAAAGCGTATAACTCTTCCGGTTCCTTCGTTCCGTTCGCCGCACGCAACACGTTTTCCAAGACGTCGTATTCTTTATCCTGTTTTTCGTCGACGTCAACGGAAGCGGGTTTCTCCACGCTCGCCAAAGCGATTCTCGCCATTTGGGAAAAGGTGGGGTCGTCCGCTTTGGCCAATTGGTTTAATTCCTCCCTTCCCTTCTCAGAAGACGGAGAAGCAAGGTCACGCAAGGCCGAATGATAGCGTTCGCTCAATTTTTCCTGCAAAGAGGTATAGTACACGTCCGAAGACAACACGGCAACCACCGCCGCGCATGCGAGAAGCGTGATTGCCCCCGCATACGGCAAGCATTTTTTTAGCAACGCGTTTTGCTCGTCGCGCCTAATTTCGCGCCGTGCCTCTTGTATCAAATAATCCATGGCGGAGGAAGGTTGCCCTTTATTACCTTTCGGGGTTACAGATTGTCGTATTCGTATATCGGATGGTCGAAATGCGTTCCCGGCTCCATTTCGAGGAGAGGCTTCAGCAGGCCGGTTTTAATGCAAAACACCCAGCCGTGAATGGTCGGGGCATTGTCGCGCTTCCACGCCTTTTGGATGATGGACGTTTGGGCGACGTGATAGACTTGCTCTCGTACGTTGCATTCCACCAACCGGTTGACTTTTTCCTCTTCCGTTCCGCAAGCGTCCACTTCCTGTTGATGCAATCGATAGACGTCCTTAATATGGCGCAACCATTTATCGATCATGCCGAGCGATTGACGCGTAAGCGCCGTCTTGACGCCTCCGCAGCCATAATGCCCGCACACGACGACGTGCTTAATTTTTAACGCCTCTACGGCATATTGTAACACGCTGAGCAGGTTGACGTCGGTATGCACCACCAGATTGGCGACGTTCCGGTGGATGAACAACTCTCCGGGTTTGGTTTGCGTGATTTCGGTCGGAGAGACGCGGCTGTCGGAACATCCTATCCATAAAAAATTCGGAGCCTGGGACTGCGCCATGCGAGTGAAAAAATCGGCGTCCCTTTCGGTGACGTCTTTCGCCCATGCCTTGTTTTCTATAAGTAACTGTCTATGCCGCTGCATGCCGCCCTACCTTAAAAAATGCGTTAATCCGTTTGTCGTTATTCGTTTTAACGCTGATTTTTATGTTGCGCCTCTCTGCGTCTTCGATAAAGCGATTGATAACGTCGGCATTGTCGCGGTCGACGAAATCAATGCGCGATATGTCGAGCAACACGGCGGAACCGTCGGAAATTTTCGCCAGAGCCTGCTTTAATTGGGGCTTATGCGTAAAGAACACGTCTTTTTTAAGCCGGACGAGATAATGGGCGTCGCTATCTTTCACCAGCGACACGGCGGACCGCACGTTATCGATAATGAGCAACAACACGCAGACGCCCACGCCTATCCCGACGCCGACCAATAAATCCGTCATTAAAATTGCCGCGATGGTCGCCACGAAGGGCACGAAGCGACGCAACCCGTCCTTATATTTTTTCATGAAAACGGCGGGGCTTGCCAATTTATACCCGACCGAAAGCAACACCGCCGCCAGGGAGGCAAGGGGAATGCCGTTAAGCAACCACGGAAGGAAGGCGATGCTAGCAAGCAGAAAAATGCCGTGAAGCACGGCGGAAAGCTTGGTGCGCGCGCCCGAGGCCACGTTGGCGGAGCTGCGCACGATCACCGAGGTGACGGGCAGTCCGCCGATTAATCCGGAACAGGCGTTGCCGACGCCTTGTGCTAACAGCTCACGATTGCACGGGGTGATGCGCCGTTGCGGATCGATGCTGTCCACCGCCTCAATGCTGAGCAGCGTCTCAACGCTCGCCACCAAGGCCAACGTAACGGCCACCTTCCACACCTCGCCGTTGGATATATGGGTAAAATTGGGAAAGGCGAAAACGTTTTGCAATTCGTTCCACGAGGTGATCTCCGGTACGCTGACCATGCCTTCCTTCGGAAAGGCGAATTCGGGCGCGAGCAGCGCGATGGCCTCGGCGACCGCAATGCCTAACGCGACGACGATTAACGGGCCGGGAACATATTTAAGGAAACCGGAGGAATTTTTCTGTTTTTTATCCCACCAAAATAAAAACGCAAGCGACACAAGGGATAACAACGTGGCGCCGTAGGTGACGTGCTCAAGGAAAATTTTGGTTAGGGCGCCGCGTAAGTTCTCTTCCTTCATTCCGTCGAAAAACGCGTCGCTGACGTAATCGTCGTCGTATCCCAAAGCGTGGGGAAGCTGTTTAAGAATAAGAATAATACCGATGGCGGCCAGCATCCCGTTAATGACGGAGGTGGGGATATAATCTCCGATCACTCCGGCGCGCATGGCGCCGAAGGCAATCTGCATCAGTCCGGCAAAAAACACCGCAAGCAAGAAGGCGTCGTACCCCGGCAATACGTTAAGCGCCTCAAGCACGATGACGGTCAGGCCGGCCGCCGGTCCGGCGACGCTTAAGGACGACTTGCTGAGCGACCCGACGACGATACCCCCGACGACGCCGGCCACCAGGCCGGACATCAGAGGAGCGCCGGACGCCATGGCGATGCCCAGACATAAAGGCAAGGCCACCAGAAAAACGACCAGCGCAGCGGGGACGTCGCGTTTCCACTCGGAGAACAAAGAGGCGGGAGCGGCGTTCGTCATAGCGCTAAACCTTTTACAACCGACATAATGCATGTTTTCACGGCAATGTTTATACATGAAGGAACGCGTGATGTACACGGGTTTTTTCATTAAAACGCAATTGATTCGCAATAACGCGCTCGCAATACCGTTGCCATCGCGGCGATTAACGCATAAAATGCGCCCTTGCGGAATTAAACATAACAATAAGAACGGCGACGTAAGGCGTTTATAAGTATGAAAGCGACGGTATTCATGACCACGGGGCAAGGCGGCCCAAGACTGGAATATACGGACGTGCCGGGACCGAAAAGGCCCGGTCCGGGCGAAATTCTCGTGCGCCACACCGCCATCGGCGCGGGTTTTTTCGCCATAGACGCCTGTCGCGGACTCCGCGCCGCGCCGCCGCCGCCCTTCATCCCGGGCATAGAGGCGGCGGGCGTGGTGGAAATGGCCGGAGAGGGATCCAATTTCTCTCCCGGAGACCGCGTCGCTTACGGAACGGCGCGCTTCGGGGCCTACGCCGAGATGCGCACCATGCCGGCCGCACTTGCCGTCGGCATTCCGGACGGGGTGCCGGACGAGATCGCCGCCGCCGTCATTTCCAAGGGCATGGTCGCGCACATGGCGCTGTGTCGCGTGTTCTCGGTGAAGAAGGAGCATCGCATTTTCGTTCACGCCGCCGCCGGCGGGGTGGGCCACATCATCAGCCAATGGGCGTCGAACGCCATCGGCGCCACCGTGCTGGGGTGTGTGGGCGCGGAGGACAAAATTCCGACGGCGGAAAAATCCGGCTGCAACGCGATGACCGTCGGCGCCCAAAACGTCGAGGAATTCGTCGCGCGCTTTACCGACGGCGAAGGAGTGGACGTGGTGTATGACGGCGTGGGCGGCACGCAATCGCTCGGAATTTCCGTCGCGGCGGCGCGTCCTTTCGGGCTTATCGCGTCGCTTGGGCAATCCGCCGGCGAAATCCCTCCCGTCAATGTGCGGCTCTTCGATAAAAAGAACCTCTATTTCACGCGTCCCGTCTTGCAACGCTACAAATCGGACAGGCGCGAATTGACCTTAACCGCCGTGGAACTGTTTACGCTGGTGGAGCGCAACAAAATTCGCCCGGTCGTCGATTCGGTCATGCCCCTTTCGGCGGCAGCCACCGCCCACAAGAAATTGCTCGCCCGCGCAAATAAAGGGGTGATTTTATTGCGTCCGTAATTTTTAAGTCAGGGAAAAGCTCGCGCAGCGTGCAATGAATGTCAGGTGGTGAGGTATTTTTGTATGGAAAATTAATTTTTTCTCCCCTACATTCATAATCCAACGGCTTTATGTTTGCGGGGAATGAATTGCGTGTCGCACGAAGAGGATAAAGGGCAGGAAGGGCAGAAAAAAAGCAAGAAGCTGCTTTTCATTATTGCCGCCGTCACGTTGTTTGGCGTGCTGGCGGGGGGCGGAGCGTTTTTTCTCGGCGTATTCGGCAACGGGAAAAGCGACGATTCCCATGCGGAAGAGGCTACCGCCGGAGAAGAGGCTTCCCAAAAAGAGGCGCACGGCGGCGGCCCTCACGGCAAAGACGCTCCAAACAACGGATTGGTGTATTACGATCTTCAAGAAATGATCGTTAATTTGAACGTCGGCAGCGCTTCCCCCAGTTTTCTAAAAATGAAGGTATCCCTTGAACTGGCCAATCCGCTCGACGTGCCTGCGGTGGAGGCGCAGTTGCCGCGCATCAGCGACAGCTTTCAAGTCTATATTCGCGAACTTCGCCGCAGCGACTTGCAAGGATCCGAAGGAATTTATAGGCTGAGGGAGGAATTGTTGCTACGCATTAATAAAATTCTCTACCCGGTAAAAGTAAAGGACATCCTATTTAAGGAAATATTAATTCAATAGGACTTACGCAGCACGCATCTTTTTGAGCGATTTATAGGATAAGGATTTCTGAGTTCTCGGATGCTTCTTTCATGAAAATTGCGGTCATTCAAGAAAATCCGACGGTCGGCGCCGTCGCGCATAACGCCGCGATGGCGTTGCGACGTTATATTTCCGTGGCGGACGATTGCGACGTCGCGCTTTTTCCCGAGGCGTTTTTATGCGGCTATCCCCCGGAAGACTTATTGTTTCGTCCGGCCTTTCTCGATCTTTTAGACAACGAGGCGAAAACGCTCGCGCGGGCGACGGCGGGCAGACGCGCGGCGATGGCGATCGGCTCCGTCACCCGATCCTCCGGCGCGCTGTATAACGCGGCCTTATGGATGCAGGACGGCGTCGTGAGGGCGGAATTCCACAAGCGCCACCTGCCCAATTACGGCGTGTTCGACGAGCGCCGCTATTTTGCCCCGGGACGCCTTCCGCAATCGTTGACGTATAACGGAAAACGCGTGGGGTTGCGTCTTTGCGAAGACATGTGGAACGACGACGGACATGACCGCGACGACGTCGACCTGATATTGTCGCTAAACGCCTCTCCTTACGAAAAACATAAAACGCGACGCCGCCATGAGGCTGCCGCGCGTTGCGCAATCTCCTGCAACGCTCCGATAATGTATGCGAACATGGTCGGCGGACAAGATGAGTTGGTTTTCGACGGCGCCTCTTTTGCGCTGAACGCAAACGGCGTCTTATGCGAACGCGCGTCGGGTTGGAAAAAGGAGGCCCTCATATGGAACGTCGACGCCCTTTCCCCCGTTGCCTCCCCTTCTATGATCGACGACGCAAGTGACGCGTACGTGCTGGAGGCGCTGGTGACGGGCTTGCGGGATTACGTCCGCAAAAACGGATTTTCGCGTGTCCTTATCGGCATGTCGGGCGGCATAGACTCCGCCGCCGTGGCCGCCGTCGCGACGATCGCGCTGGGAACGGAGAACGTGCGGTGCGTTTCCCTTCCGTCCCCCTATAATTCTGAGGAAGGACGCGAAGACGCGAGGGAATGCGCGCGCCGGTTAGGCGTCGCCTTCGTCGAGTTGCCCATCGAAGGCGCGATGCAAACGATGGGCGCGTCTTTCGCGAAGGCGTTCGGCGAAGAGCCGCGCGGCCTTGGCGCGGAGAACATGCAGTCGCGCATTCGCGGAACCTACCTTATGACGCTCAGCAACCACACGGGCGAATTATTGCTCACGACGGGCAACAAGTCGGAAATGGCCGTGGGATACGCCACGCTCTATGGCGACATGTGCGGCGCGTTCAACGTGCTGAAAGACATGTATAAAACCGAGATATTTTCCTTATGCCGGCATATTAACGCCCATGCCTTGAAGAGCGCCGTTCCGGCAAGCATCCTCGTGAAAGCGCCGAGCGCCGAGCTGCGCCCGGACCAAAAAGACGAAGATAGCCTGCCCCCCTATTCCGTTCTCGACGTCATGCTGCAAGGATTAATTGAGGGAGGATTATCTCCGCAAGACGTTGCCGCTTTCTATGGATGCGACGAAAAAGAAACCGCCCGCGTTGCCGCCCTGGTAAAAAACGCCGAATATAAGCGCCGTCAATCGCCTCCCGGCGTCAAAATCAGCGCCTTGTCCTTTGGCCGCGAACGACGCTATCCCTTGACTTCCGGATTTATTGCATAACGCCTTTTCATATTTTTCGGCGCGACCGTTCCAAAAAACGCTTACGCTTCCTGCGTCATGATATGTAGGCCATGGGAAAAATATGACATTTTGCGCTCATTTTCCGCCGCCCCTTTTGCCATCGCCTTCCGGAAAAGCGCTTCCGTTGCCGCGTCGGCAACGACGTCGGCGGTTCCCGTCACGGCAATGTAAACATAGGACGTTTCGTCGCTTAAGGAAAAAGGGAACGAAGCGCGACGCAGACGGGCCTCGGAAAGAAATGCGTCCGTCGGGCGCGACGCCATCCACGCCGTCGCCTCTTCGTCGCTTAGCGCGCGGCGTGTTTTTGCGTTTTCCGCCGTCAGTCCCCATGCATTATCGACATGTCGGGCGTCTTTAGGGGGAATGCCGTCGAAATGCAGCATCCATATCGCCGGCTTTATGGGGCGTGCGGCTTGAAAAAAAGCCGTTTCGACGCCGCGCTGCCCGGAACGCACATCGTACGGCATGCGGACGACGCATATTTTTTGCTCGCCTTGCGTTTTTGCGAGCAAGGCGGCGTCCACCGAAATTTCGGTGCGGTAGGTTCGATGGATCGTTAAGGCGCGGACGTCGCCGCGAAAAAACTTTCTTTCCGCGCGTTCCCTGATCGTCGCCTCCAACTCTCCGTCATAAACGTATGCATCGCCGTCAAGTGCTTTTCGTAAAAGCGCGATGGTATTTTTATGTTCGGGATACGCCGCTCGTCCCATAACTCGTCCTTTCGTACCATGATTTACTTTAAACGATAGAAATTCATCTTTCTTTGTGGGAATTCATCCCACAAAAAAACTATCAAAACGTTAAAGCATACAAAAAAAACGTATTTTAGGCGGCGCGTTCCTTTATAGAATTGGCAGCGGAGATAAGATAGGCGAGCCTGCCGACGCGCGGCTCCACAATAAGTCCGGTTGAGATCGCGTCGTTCGCGCGGGGTCGTCGGGCGGCAATGCGCGCAGCAGGGCTGCGCTCGCTCGCGCGGCGTCGTTATGGGGAAATCGTATTAACCCGCATACGGCCGGCCTTGCGCACCCGGTGACGGCGGGCAAGGTAAAGGGCGCGCCGCAAATGCGGCGATGCGCGGCGACGGCAAAAATCCGCGCTTCGGCGGAATGCCCGTCTATGCCCAATTCCTCCGAAAAGGCAACCCGAAACGATCCGCGTCGCCTTATGGAAGCAAAACGCTCGCGATGTTCGGGCAAGACGGGCGCGGACGTCCGGCCAACGGCATCGCCTTGCGCCAAGGCGCCCAACGCCTCCAGCGTCACGGCGTTATGCCGCCCTCCTCCGGTCAGCAGGGCGACGGTAGGGAAGGGGGCGCCTTCGGGCAAGGAGCCTAATGCGTGATAGATGATGTAGGCGGAGAAATATTCCGCCGTCCGCAGCCGGTCGGCGAAAGGAAGCGCATCGGAAAACAACGCGGGAACGCGTTTATACCATAACGGATCGGACGATTTTGGGGGAAGCAATTCCAAAAAATTTTCTCCTTTCGCGGTCACGGCGGCGCCGAGAAATAACGTACGCAGCAGATCGACGTCGATTTTTCCCTGTTTTCCCCATGCGCCGTTCGGATCGAAAGGCAAGTTTTTTTCCTCTCGCATCAGCATGTCGGGAAAATGGTTGCACGGTCCCGCGTCCCATCCGAGCACGGTATCCGCGAGCGGGGCGGTTTCGTATATTAACGTTAAATTTGCCGTGTTTCCTGCGTTTATCATGAGGACGGGCAACGCCGCCCTTGCGCGCAAAGCGGGCGCCAGATGCAAAAAATATAACGGGGCGAAGGGCGCGCCCTCTCCGCCGGCGAATATGTCGTCGGAACGAAAATCGTATATGGTCGTTATGCCCAATGCGTCGGCCAATGCGCCCGCATCGGCTATCTGCACCGTGTAGGCGCCGTTTTTCGAGGCGGCGGACGGGGGACAATGGGCGCAGGTTTGGCCGTGAAGCCCCACGGCGTCGATGGCGCCGGCGTGCGTCGGCAAGGCGCGAATCGTTTCCGCCACGCGCCGAATATAGGCGTCCGAAACGTACCGAAATGCGGAAGGGTCTTCCCTTGCCGCGCGCTCTATGTTTCCGTTCGCTTTCTCTACCTTTGAACGCAGCGCGCGTAATGCGTCGGAAAGCGCCGTCGAAAAAGGCAGCGTTGCCGCGCCGGCGTCTTCCATGCGCCCGTCGGCGTAAAACCGCGTTAATACGGCGTCGGCGCCGTCAAGCGAGTTCCCCGTCATCATCCCCGCGATTAATAAAAAATCGCCGTCCGCATTGTTTTTTTTAATCATTCGTTTTAATTATGTTGTTGTCTCGCTAACGTATCTAGTTATATAAAATTGTTTTCGTCGGACAAGGTGAAATGTTGAGAGCCTTACGCAAACGGTAAGTGGCAGGTTGGAATGCGCAGCGCGCAAGTGATTTGGCCGTTAGCTATGCCGACCTATGACTCAACAAAGCCCATGCAGCCTAAAAGCGCTCTCAATAAGGGATGCTTACGCTCAAATATCTCCGTCCTTGTGGATTTGCTTTAGGCTGTGTATGATGGTAGCCTCATCCACCCTGTGTTGTTTTGTACGATGCGTTATTTTTTTCATTTTCTTTTTATTATGTCTTTCGTCGTTTTGGGCGCGACGTCCGCCCGGGCGGAAAAAGCGGGAAAAATCGTCGTCTCGTCGCCGCCGCTGCATTCCATCGTCAGCCTTATTGCCGGGCGACCTGCGCCAACGTTACTTGCGAGCGGCAGGGAGTCGTTTCACCATGCCGCGCTTACTCCGTCCGCGCGCCGCGCGGCGGAAGAGGCGGATTTTTTCTTCTATGGCGACCCGGAAGTGGAGCCGCTTTCCGCCGCGTTGTTGCCGGCGTTGCCAAAAACGGTAAAGGCGGCGTCGCTAGAGAACGACGCGCGCGGATCGCATGTATGGATGACGCCGGAAGGCGCCGCCTTCGTCGCTAAAAAAACCGTGGAAACGTTAACCGAGCGAAATCCGGACGACGCCAAGAAATATCGCAGGCGCTACGACGCGTTTATAGAAAAAAACGCGGAACTTGACGCATTTCTTACCGATACGCTGGCGCCGGTGAAGGAAGCGCCGTTTATCGTCTATCACGACGCCTACGCCGACTTCGCCAAAAAATACTCGCTTAACCTTGTCGGTTACGTCACGAAAAATCCGGAAGCGTCCGTTTCGGGAAAGAAAATGCGGGAGATGCGTCGCCTGATCGCAAAGAAAAAACCGGTATGTCTGTTCGTCGAAAAGGGAGAGGGAGAAGCGCTGGCTTCCGCCCTCGCCGAAGGAACCGGTACGCGCGTCGCGTTCGTCAATCCCGACGGCGCCGGCATGACGCCAGGAAAAAAACTTTATCCGCGTTTAATGAAACAACTGGCGAAAGACATGCGCGCCTGTTTGGAGAATACGGATAAAGTAGAATAAAATGACTGAGACGCTTCTTTCCCTTCCTGCCCACGACGGGAAAACGATCTATGGCGTGCTTCGTCGTCCCGCACATGCGCCGTGCCGCAAGGTCGCGTTGCATTTTCACGGACTGACCGGCAACAAAGACGGGTATCTCGAAATACTCTCCGGAAACGTTGCCGCCTTGCGCGGATACGACCATTTTCGCATGGGATTTTACGATCGCGCCCCGAACGCCCGGCGTTTGGATGGCGTCACCCTTGCGGACCATGTGCGCGACTTTCGCGCCGTCATTAACTACTTTGCGCCTCTATACGACGCCATATATGTTTCCGCGCACAGTTTCGCGGGACTTGTCGCCCTGATCGACGGCATGAAAGGGGTAAAGGCGGCGAGCCTGTGGGATCCCGCCACTGACGTCACGCATTTTTGGAAAACAACGAAATCCCTTGCGCCGGCGTCGGGCGGCAAGAAATATCGCCTGGATTACGGCAGGGTATTTATTTTATCCGCTCCCTTCATTGACGAAATTGCGCGTTATCCGGACGCCGCATGCATGGAGCTGGCAAAGAAAGTCGCGCCTCCGACGCAAGTAATCGTGCCGGAGAAAAGCATTTTCGCCGCCTCTCCCCACGCCGATCCGGCACGTTACGCGGCGTTGTTGCCGGGGAACATTCCCCTAAAAACCATACCGGGCGCGGACCATATTTTCTCCGGCGAAGGCGCCGCCGACGCGCTCCTTAACGCGTGCTACGATATGTTCGACGCGCATGGATAACGTCGCCCGCCAACGATATGCGCGCCAAATCTCCCTTCCTGAATGGGGAGAGGACGGACAGGAATGTCTAAAATCCGCCTCCGTCTTCGTCGCCGGAATCGGGGGGCTGGGAAGCGTCGCGGCGCGCTACCTGGTCGGCGCGGGCGTCGGGCGCGTGGCGCTGCTTGATATTGACGCGATAGAATTATCTAACTTGCATCGGCAAATTTTATACGACGAGAACGACGTCGATCGTCTAAAAATCCTTGCGGCGGCGGAAAAATTGCGGGCGGTCAATTCCGAACCGATAATAGAAACGCACGACGCCTTGCCTCCGCTTCATTCTTACGACATGATTGTGGACTGTACGGATAACTTTCCCGCCCGATTCGCGCTGCATAAGGCGGCGGCGGAGGCGCGCCTGCCGTATCTGTACGCAGCGGCGGAAGCATATCGCGGGGCGCTATGTCTTTTTGCGGGACATGAACCTTCCTCGCCGTGCCTACATTGTTTCATTCCCAAAGAAGCCGTCTGCGACGCCCGGGAAGGCTGCGCGCGGCTGGGGGTTTTTCCGTCGCTGCCCGGCGTAATCGGCGCGATGGCCGCAGCCGAATGCGTGAGATACGTGCTTCGCCTCGGCGAATTATCCCCCGGTCGCCTGACGCGTTACGACGCGTTGTCCGGCGAATGCGGCGTCTCGCGCGTGACGAAAGACCCGGAATGCGCGTGCCGCGATAACGTAACGACGAATATACAATGACATCCACCCCGAAAAAATACGACGCTCCCCTCACCATGGCGCTGCGCGTGGCGCGCACGTATCTGTGGCCGCATAAATGGGCATTCGCCCTGGCGTTTATATGCATGGCGGCCATATCGGGCATGACGGGGTTTCAAGCCTATTTGATTGAGCCGGTCATCGAAAAGGTGTTCGTCGAAAAAGACCGGCAATTATTATTTATAATCGCGGGAGCCGTGGCCGCGACGTCGGTCGTTAAAGGCGCATCGGCCTACGGTAACCGCTATATCATGACCTATCTCAGCCAGCGCATCGCCGTCGACATGCGCCGCGATCTCTATCGGCATTTGGTGACGCACGATTATGCCTTTATCGTGTCGGAATCGAGCGGCAAGCGCGTGTCGCGCTTCTCGAACGACGTGCTGGCGCTGAAAGCCGCCGTAGCCGGGGTCGCGTTCGGATTTTTAAAGGAATCGCTGACCATGGTCGTGCTGGTGGGGGTGATGTTTTACCAAAACTGGCAGTTTTCGCTCATTACCTTCGCCGCCTTTCCCTTAACCGTGTACCCGATTTTGCGCTTAAGCAAGCGCATTCGGAAAATATTTTTTTCCACGCAAGAAATTATGGCCGCGTATATCGAACGTCTCACCGAAACCTTGCATAACATTGTGGTGATAAAAGCGACGCGGCAGGAAGGGCGCGAGATAGCGCGCGCCGACGCGACCTTGGCGCGGCTGCTGGCGCAGCATAAAAAATCCGCCCGGATTCAGGCGCTCGCTTCGCCGATGATGGAAATATTGACCGGTTGCGCTATCTCGGCGGTTATTTGCTACGGCGGCCTCTCGGTGATGGAGGGAACCACCACCTCGGGCAAGTTTTCCTCCTTCATCGCCGCCGCTCTGATGGCCTATAAGCCGGCGAAGTCGCTCACCGGCCTCAGCAGCATCGTGCAAGAAGGGTTGGCGGCGGCCGGCAGACTGTTCTCGGTTTTGGACGTAAAACCCGCTATGACGGCGCCCGTCTCCGCCGTTCCCGTACCGCCGGACGGGGAGCCTATCGTGGAGTTTAGGAACGTGGGGTTTTCCTATCCCGGATGCAACCTTCCCGCCGTGTCGGGCATTAATCTTTCGCTGCGGTCGGGCGAGACGGTGGCGCTGGTGGGAGAATCCGGCAGCGGCAAAAGCACGCTTACCCACTTACTGCTTCGGCTATACGACCCGACGGAAGGCGACATGCTTCTGCGCGGCGTGAACATGCGCTACGCCGACCCGGACGATGTGCGCCGCCACATCGCCTATGTCTCGCAGCAACCGCTCTTGTTCGACGCAAGCGTCGAGGAAAACATCGCTTACGCACGTCCCGGCGCCGGGGCGGAAGAAATAGAGGAGGCGGCGAAAAACGCGGCGGCGGACGGGTTCATCCGCGCCATGCCGGAGGGATACGCCTCGCGCATCGGCGAAAACGGATTTATGCTCTCCGGAGGGCAGCGCCAGCGTCTTTCCCTCGCCCGCGCATTGTTGCAACGCGCCCCGCTATTAGTTTTGGACGAAGCCACGTCGGCGCTCGACGCCGCGTCCGAAAGGCAGGTGACGGACGCCCTGCGCCGACACGCAAGCGACCGCGCCACCGTCGTCATCGCGCACCGCCTCTCCACCGTCCGCCACGCCGATCGCATCGTCGTCATGCAAAAAGGAAGGGTCGTGGAAGAGGGAACGCACGACGCGCTGTTGGCAAAAAACGGCGCCTATGCCGAGTTATATCGGCAAGGGGGAGATGATTTTTTGGCGAGAATGTGATATGTCTTTGAAGAAATAGCTAGCTATTTTGAAAAAATATATCGAATTCGCAGCAAAAAAGAATAAAAATCCGGTCGTTACTGCTACGTCAATCTATGGTTCAAAAGTGCATACAACCTAATTTTTTGCTTTTAATTAAAGGACTCGGCTTCATCTTTAACGTCTTTCTGACTCCCGACGCTATTTCAAAACTGTGGGCCAAAGAAAATTCAATTAGGCGGTCAGGTGCGGCAAGGGTTTTATCTTGATTTTTTAAAAGTTTATGCTATGGTATTTCTACCAAAAAAAGCACAGATCGACTTCTACTCCATTGCATTCACCCCTCGTTCGTTAGATAGGTACAGTTAGTTACGGTTGCGGTAGTCTCATCGTTCGCAATGAAACTTTCCGTTCTTGGGATTTCCTTGGCGCTTGCCGCGCAAATTGCCGCCATTCCGGAGCCGGGACAATATCTTGTTCCTTCCAAGGTCTATAAAGGACATGGAGATGGCGACGCCACCCCAATCGACACGATGAGCGAGGCATGGCCTACCGATCCTCCGCCCGCAGATACAGGTCACACGTTAACCGTTCGCTCGTCCTTGGCTCCGCACGAAACCTCTTCGCGCGTCCTTACTTCGGTTGTTCCTACGCTTTCGGGACTGACGTCTCAGTCTCACAAATCGTACAAAACGTCATACATTCACACGAAGTCTCGCACCTCGTCTTTGCCCGCGACAACTCGGTCTGCGTCAACGAATAGTTCCTCCGCTCTGCCTACCTCAAGTTGGTCTGCGTCGACGAATAGTTCGTCCGCTCTGCCTACCTCAAGTTGGCCTGCGTCGACGAATAGTTCGTCCGCCTTGCCGACGACGAGCTCCGTCTTGTGGGGAAATAGTTCTTCCGTAGTATCCGCGACAAGTTCTTCTTTCGTGTTGCCGTCAAGTTCCGCGCCATGGCAAAACAGCAGCTTCTCGCACGCGCCGACGACAAGCGCCCTCGCGACGAGCAGCGCCGTTCCGCCGCCGAGCGTAACCACCGTCATGACAACCGCGACCGATTTCCTTCCTTGTCTGATTACGATCATAAGCACGACGACAAAAACCGAGACGATGCAAAATAACGTGACCACCGTTATTACCTCGACCGTTCCCGTCGTCACGACGTCCGTTTTAACGACGGAACGCACGATCACGAAAACGTTAACCGAAGGACAAACGCTCATCGTTCCGACAACGTTTACCGTAACGGCTACAACGACGAGTGACTCGAACGGGCACACCGTCACGATGCCGGGAACGACCGTCACCACTGCCTACACGATTACCGCTCCCGGAACGACGGAAACGCAGATCGTCACGCAGGTGCAAACGACGACGATTGAACGCGAAAAAACGCTTACCGTCCCCGTGTACACCACCATCGAATCCACGAGCTACGTCGTTACGCAAACTACCGTCATGACGACCGTTACCGCAATTGCCACCCAAACCGTGACGGGTCAACCGGGAGAAAAGCTAACGGAAACCGTTACCGCCACCCATGCCGACGTCAAAACGATCGCGCTTTCCGGCCCGGCAGGACCAAGTACCACGGTAACGACGACCGTTCACGTCATCAAAGCCACTTGCCTGATTACGATCACGCCGACGTCCACTCCCGTTGCTCCTTCCTCCGAGCCTGCCGTATCAACGCAGCCTCCCACCGTTACGCCTGAACCGACGACGTCCGCGCAAGATTCTTCGACGGAACCGTCTAGCCAAGAGCCGACTTCTTCTCCGGAAGAAACCGGCCCGACGCCCACGCTCACCGTCACCACGACGTCGACGCGCACCAAAACGGATTTAACGACCCTCGAGCCGACGCCGGAGGAAAGCTCTACCGAGATTTCCACTCCTGAGCCGACGCCCGAACAACCGTCTCCAACGAATCCGGCGGAGACGCCGAAGACGACCGTTACCTTGACCGTCATTCCGAACCCCTCGACGGACGCACCATCAACCGAAAAGCCTACGCCCGAGCCGACCACGGACGAGGAACCTTCAACCGAAACTCCCGCTCCCGAGCCGACCGAGGCGCCAACGGCTTCTCCCACCGAGCAGCCTACGCCCGAGCCGACAACGGACGAGGAACCTTCAACCGAAACTCCCGCTCCCGAACCGACCGAAACGTGCGGCCTTCCCATTCCCGTTACCGTGACCAAGACGGTTTATCGTGACGCAGCGCCCACAAACCTTCCTACCAAAGCGGTGAAGATAGTGGAGCAATGTCCTATGGGATGCCAATCTTCAAAAGACTGCACGCTCTTGGTGTTCATGGACTATTCCTCGAAAACGCCAACCGTTATGGGCGACGCGCCTTCGAGCGATGACTTTGGCGTCGGGCTGAACGTAACCTTTACCGAAGAATATATGGAAACCCATCGCGGCGGCAGCATGGCCGACATTCCGACGTCGGAAGAAGACGTCAGCGTTTGCTTGCACGACGGCAACAACCATATTCTCGGAAGGGAAGGATTCCGCGCGCTACCGGACGGCATCTCCATTCCCGCCGGCCTTCATCCTTACTGGAAAGCCCGTAACGTCACGCACCGCATGACGGAATTCGTTCCGCCGACCGGATGGGAGATACGCCTTAACGCGGCGTTCTATAAGATCTCGTTGACAGAAGTGAACGGCAACGTTCTCACGCTTGACGCGAGCATGTTCTCCGTGACCTATCGCGCCTCTTAAGCGGATCAAGGAAACGGAACGACGCGAAAACGCGCCGGTCCCCCTCCTTATAACCACAAGCGCAGGACGCTTGTAGATAGTGATTCGACAATAAGTAAGTATATGTATTTTTGTACGTCTTTATAGTCTGTCCTTACCGAACGTTTGTGATTTTTTCGAAAAACAGAAAACCCCAAAAAAAAGAAAGAAAAATAAATAAATGACTGACTTATTTTTTATATGCGGTCTTTGAGAACGATAACCGCAAGTTTTTCCAAAATCGCCGAACGATGCGCCGTTACTTTCGAACGCTCATTCGGATTAAATGAAACCGATTGTAAAAAACGCGCGTCATGGTAAAATTCTAAGGCAATTTGACCTCCGCCGAAACTCGCCGCGGCGAGACGGAGGAGTAAATTATCCACCCAAAAGGACGACTATGACGGAAACGTTAAAGAAACATACCGCCCTGGAAGCGTATCTTGAGCCTCTTCATTATTTTTTCGCTCAAGAGGGAGTAACGGAAATTTCAATTAACAAGCCGCAGGAAATTTGGGTCGAGCGTTTCGGCGATATGCATCGCGAGCACGTGCCTCCCTACACATATAACCATTTAAAGGAATTGTCGCTGCTGGTGGCGCAGTCGACCGAACAAAAGATTAGCGAAGAAACTCCGGTGCTCTCGGCCACGCTCCCTAACGGATTTCGTATTCAGATCATCATTCCTCCCGCCTGCGAACCGGGAACGGTGTGCATGTCCATTCGTAAGCCGGGCAGCCTGCGGTGGACGCTGGACGATTACGGTAAAATGGGGGCGTTCGACGCGGTGGCCACCGACGACGAAGACAACCCGCACGACGTCGAACTCGCCGGGTATTTGGAAAAGAAAGATATCAGAAGTTTTCTTACCCAGGCGATCGTTTATAAAAAAAATATCATTATCAGCGGCGGCACCTCTACCGGTAAAACGACCTTCACCAATGCGTGCCTTAGATCCATACCTCCGGAGGAAAGGCTCATTTCATGCGAGGACGCGCGCGAGATCGTGCTTGACAAGCACGACAACCACGTGCATTTGCTAGCCTCGAGAGGCGGACAAGGGCGCGCGAAAGTCACCATGCAAGACCTTATCGAAGCGTGCTTGCGCCTTCGGCCGGACCGCATCATCGTCGGGGAGATTCGCGGCGCCGAAGCGTTCAGCTTCCTCCGCGCCATCAATACCGGCCATCCCGGGTCGATCAGCACCGTCCACGCGGACACGCCCTTAATGGCGATAGAACAATTAAAACTGATGGTCATGCAAGCCGGCCTCGGCATGGGACCGGAGGAAATAAAAAAATACATTATGCAAGTGGTTGAAGTCGTCATTCAATTAAAGCGCGCGCAAAAAAAACGCTTTATTTCCGAAGTGTATTTTCGTCACTATGAGCGTAAAAATCTCTCCTACGGGCAAAAACCGGCGTTAGAGACGATAAAGGGAGCGTAGCGCTTTTATCCCCCTATTACGGCGGGACGCTCGTCGCCGCGCGGCTTTTTGCCCCAAATCTTGTCAACGGAGGCTTTTATGGCGGAAAAACCTCGTTATTTCTTGGCCGATCCGGCAAGCGCCGCGAGCCACGCATAGGAGGGATCGGCTTCCGCAAGCTCCGCCAACGCTTCGCCCGCCTCGGCGGCTATTTCGGTTTCCACGTCGCGCGTATCGCGTACGGCGTCCATAAAAGAAGGAAGCATGGCTTTGTCGGCCTTGCGTAAAACGACGCGCACGATTTGTTCCGTTTGCAGGTAGCCGCCGTTTTTTTTCGCGGATTTCGCCATGCGCGCCACGTGCGGCGCCAATTGTCCGGACGTCGCCAGCGCGGCCAGCCCCCTGCCTTCCGCCGCAAACCCGGCCAGCATGAGCGCCATCCGAAAATCTTCCTCTCCCTTGTGGGCGTCGTAGCGCTCCGGGTCGCCCAAATCCTTCGCGCGATCGCCCAAATCCGGAAAGGCGATGCGGGTGCGGAACGAAAAGAAGGTCGTGGGCAAGCCTAATTTCTTACATGATCTTTCGATTTGTTTTTCAATTTTATCGAATTTAGAATCGCCGAGCGCGGCGCTAAATTTTAGCCAAGGCGATTTGGCCGATTGATGCACGAAAAGCATCATTCCTCCCGGGCGTAACTTTTCCTCCCATAGGGTAAGGGCGGCGGACAAGGCGGTTTTTTCGTTCGGTTGAAATTTCGTATAGTATAACGCGTGGGACGCGGAAATAACGTCGCACGGCGCGACGACGGATTCCGCCGAAAATAAGTCGGCCTTACGGGCGCGGGCGGAGAATCCCAACGCGGCCATGCGTTCCGCCGCTTGCCCGGCATAATGGCCGCTTAAATCAACGCCTTCGTACCCTATCTCCAACCCTGCGTCGAACGCGCCTTCCGCCAGCGCCACGGCAAAATCGCCGTGGCCGCACCCTACGTCGACGACGGAAAGCTTTTGCCCTTTTTGCCATATCTTATGGCGAAGCAGCGCCCGAAAAAACGCCGACGTCGTGCGTCCCGTCAAGCATTTTTCGTCGGTGGAATATAAAAACGCCCGAAAATGCTCGTCCGGAGTAGAGTCAAGAAGCGATGCGTGCGCCATAGGGCGGTCCAATGCATTTATTCGTGGTGGCGCCAAACGGCGATTCCTTTCCCATATCGTACAGACCCCTTACAAGACTGTCAACCTTCCGCCTTGACTCGGGGCAAAGACGCCAATCCTTACCCATGGTTTTACCTCTGCGCATAATTTAATCGACGCCATCTCCCGAAAACCGTTTATCTTCTTCGCCTTCCGCTTTTTCGACCATCTCCGCCGCGCGCCCTTGCAACAGAACGTGAACGGGAACGTAACACAAGCACGTCCCGATCGCGTAAAAGAAAAAATCATAAAGCGACGTTTTTCCCAACGCTATCCATAACGTCAGGGTTTCCGCAAGGCAGGCGCATACCAAACCTGCCGCGATATGGCGATGCCATCCGACGTAGCGGCGCGGCGTCGATTCCTTGCCTAGTTGCGCGAGCATGACGTGCAGCGAAAAATAACACAGGCCGCACGTGCCGACGGGAAAACCGACATAGACGTCCTTCGACAGTCCGGCGAGCAAAAAAATCCAGGACGGCATGCGGGTGCGCATGAAATAGGCGCCATAAGCGATGACTGCATAATCCCACGCCGGCGGCACGAAACCGTCCCCGAACGCGCGGCGCCAAAACGCTTGCGACAAGAGCAGCGCCACCGGCAGGCACGACGCTATGAGCAGCCGATCGCGCTGAGGCGCGGACATGACGTGCGCCATGCGAAAAATATCCCTTACGTTTACATCAATCGGAAGGCGTGCGGGAATCGGATTTTAAACTATTCATCTTCTAGTTCAAAGAAAAAAGGACGCGCTTGAGGCCAAAGGCTCCAATCATCGCCAAGGGTGGTATGGTAACCTTTGACATGCGGAAACGAGGATATCATGATTCTTGACGCCAACCTATCGCTAATTGATATAGCTATATTTTTCTTTTTTTATATGGATAAGAGCATTCGATCGACGTAGAAAGCGAAAAGGAACAGTTATTCTTGTGCGTTCAATGTGGCGAGCTAGGCAACATAGTTGAGGTGGTATTGCAAGGCTTGTTTTAGCAAGCCAAAATTTGCTGAATTTTCATGCGTATCATCAATTAGTTTTTTCAACAAACCTTCGG
>JBEVNR010000039.1:0-12699 GCA_040507985.1 Rickettsiales bacterium
ATATAATTATTCCGAAGAAAACCTCTTTTCTATAATTTTGGAAAAGTATAAAAAATATACCCGATGCTAGTCATGGCGCTAGTCTAGAGCCATATTTTTTCGTCCGAATGCGGCACCAGTGCGACACCAAGACATTTTAGCGGGATTTTTTGTTTGACCTTTCTGCCGTAAAAACTCTTGTAGTTCTAGGGAGAAAAATGGTGCCGCCTGTCGGAGTTGAACCAACAACCTACTGATTACAAATCAGTTGCTCTGCCAATTGAGCTAAAGCGGCGTCAAAAAATACGGGCGTAAACTTAAAGTAAGGCTATCAACCGTCTTTAATTAAAAAAGTGAACGACCTTATCGTTACGGAAAGGAGTCGTATGGAGTAAGAGCGAAAATGGAGCCTTTGGCGAACGTTTCCGTACCTCAAAACCCACCCGATACTACTGATCCAAATTCCAAAACACAAGCTCTTTTCACCGTTCAAAGGCATAGTCATCGGGGTAAAAAGATGAATGGCGCGACGCTTTTCTTGCGCGGCGTCCGTTTTTCCGGTAATGACATGGCGATAATTCCTTCGTTGCATATCCCTATCCGCTAACGTTACCGCCTTATGTTCGCCGTTTTCGCTTTCTATCGCTTTACGCCCCTTGCCGACGTCGTTGGGATGCGGTCGGACATTCTTGCCTTTTGCCGGGAAAACGGCGTGAAAGGCACCTTGCTTTTAGCGGAAGAGGGCATTAACGCCACCGTGGCGGGAGAGGAAGGCGCCGTCGCGGATCTCAAGCGTTTTTTATGCGCCTTTCCGGGGTTGGAAGGGTTGACGGGTAAAACGAGCTATGCCTCCGTTATGCCGTTTGAAAAAATGAAGGTGCGTTTAAAGGCGGAAATCGTGCGGATGGACGCAGGTCCGCTGTGCCAGGAAGACATAGGCGACTACGTGCCGCCTTCCGCGTGGGACGCCGTTCTCGGCGATCCGAATACCGTCGTGATAGACACGCGCAACGAATACGAAACGCGCATCGGACGCTTCAAGGGGGCGATCGCTCCCGATACGCGCAATTTTAGGGATTTTCCCGAATGGGCGGAGCAATGGGCGACGTCCGTCGACAGGGAAAAGCGCGTCGCCATGTATTGCACGGGCGGCATACGCTGCGAAAAATCCACCGCCTTCATGCGCAGGTTAGGCTTTAAAAACGTCGCGCATCTGCAAGGGGGAATATTGCAATATATCGAAGACACCGCCAACGCGAGCGGCGCGTGGGAGGGCGATTGCTTCGTGTTCGACGGACGCGCGGCGGTAGACGACGTCCTTGCCCCCACCGACCGCGTCCGTTGCGAATTATGCGGCGAAAAAGCCACCGCCGACAGCCTCAAATACGGCAAGCCGAGGGAAATTCGCTGCGAGTCGTGCGTTTCGATTTTTACGTAGCTGCGCGTCACATGTTCGGATAACGCGGTCCGCCGCCGCCTTCCGGCGCCGTCCAGCGTATGTTTTTCTCCGGGTCTTTTATGTCGCACGTTTTGCAGTGGACGCAATTCGAGGCGTTAACATGCAGCGCGGCGTTGCCGTGTTTGTCGGCAATATATTCGTACACCGCCGCCGGGCAATAGCGCGTCTCGGGGGCGGCGTAGACGGAATAATTAACGGGAACGGCGTCGTCCGGGCGGCGCAATCGCAAATGGCTCGGCTGGTCTTCGGCGTGGTGCGTTCCGGAATATTGCACCGACGCCAATTTGTCGAACGTCACCTTGCCGTCGTGGGGAGGATAGGTAATCGGCGTCGCCTTGGCGGCGGGAACGAGTGCTGAGCGGTCGGTGCGCGTATGTTTTAGCGTCCAGGGCGCCATGCCTCCCAAAACGAATTGGTCGAACGCGGCGTAGGCCATGCCGCCGAACGGACCGAATTTCGCGAACGCCGGGCGCACGTTGCGGGCCGTCCATAATTCCCTCTCCATCGCGGAATTTTCGACGCGCCTCGGGTAATCTTCCGCAATATGCGGCATATCGCCGGAGGCCGCCAACGTTTCCGCCAACATGATTCCCGACGCCATGGCGTTGTGCGATCCTTTAATGCGCACCGCGTTCATGAAGCCGGCGGCGCAACCGACCACGCTTCCCCCGCGAAACGCCAAGGCGGGGCGGGCGTCTATTCCCCCTTCGTTTAAGGCGCGGGCGCCGTAGGCGACGCGGCGGCCTTTTTCCAGCAGCGGACGCACCGACGGGTGGTTCTTAAAGCGCTGAAATTCTTCGTAGGGGTCAAGATACGGGTTGGCGTAATCCAATCCCGTCACCAGCCCTATCGCGATTTGCGTATCGCTCAGATGGTAGAGAAACGAACCTCCGTAGGCGTTGCGGCCCAGCGGATAGCCTATGCCGTGTTCGACGCGGCCCGGCGAGGTTGTGCCGGCGGGAAACTCCCATAATTCCTTTATGCCCAGCCCGTAAGTTTGCGGCGAGGAAGCGGCGCGCAGCGCCATTTTTTCCGCCAGCGCCTCGAAGACGTGGCCCCGGCACCCTTCGGCGAACACCGTATGCCGCGCCCTTATCTCTGCGCCCGGCGCGTAGCGCGCGGTGCGCTCGCCATGTTTGTTTACGCCCGTTTCGCCCGTCCTTACGCCGCATACCGCGCCCGATTCGTCGAACAGCGCCTCTTGCGCGGCAAAACCGGGAAAAATCTCCACGCCCAGCGCCGACGCCTTTTCCCCAAGCCAGCGGCATAATTCGGAGAGGGAAACGACGTAATTGCCGTCGTTGCGCATGGCCGGAAGCAAAGGCAGGCGAAAGGCGCGGTTGCGTGCGTAATAATACATGCGGTCTTGGGTGACGCGCGTTTTCACCGGAGCGCCGTCCTCTTCCCAACCGGGAAATAGCGCGTTCAAGGCGACCGGATCGAATACCGCGCCCGAGAGAATGTGCGCCCCCACTTCCGGCCCTTTTTCCAATACGCAGACGGAAAAATCGGGCTTCAGGCGCTTAAGCTTTATGGCGCAAGACAAGCCGGCCGGGCCGGCGCCGACGATCAGCGCGTCGAAGGGGGGAAGGGATTCCATCGGGGTTCCTCCATTATCCATTTAGGCGAAGCGAGCGACGGCCTCTTCGACGGATTCGGGCGAATCGGCCTCGCCGGGGGGGACGCGCTCCAGCGCCTCGGCAATGTGGGGCGCAATGTCGGTGAATCGAATCTTCCCCGCCAAAAATAACTTTCTGGCGCGCTCGTTGGCGGCGTTCAAGATGGCGGGGGCCAACCCGCCCATGGTGAGCGCCTTTCTCGCCATATAATAGCACGGATAGCGCGTTGGGCATATAGGCTCGAACGTCATGCTCGTCAATGCGATTTTTTTCGGCAGGGACGGGGGAGGGAAGGGGGGCGCGTCCGGATAAAACCACGCCTGCGCGATGGACAGCCGCATGTCCGACGGCGAGACGTAGGCGCTCGTTCCGCCGTCGCGCCAATGCACCGCCCCGTGGACGAGGGCCTCGCGATGCAATACCGCTTCGACGTCGTCGGAGGAAAAAAACGGGTAGAGCCGGCACGCCTCTATCGTCTCCAGTCCCTTATTCATCATGGTGGCGGAATCGACGGTGATGTTGACGCCCATGCTCCATACCGGGTGCCGTCCGGCGATATCGGGCGTGACGTCGGCCAGCGCGTCGAGCGGCAGGTCGCGCACCGCGCCGCCGGAGGCCGTGATGGTGGCGCCGACGGCTTCTTGTTCGTTCGCGCCGCGCAACAGGCGAAAGAGCGCTGCGTGTTCCGAATCGACGGGAATCAACGCGCAACCATGGCGCCGCGCCAATTCGCGAAGCGCGTCGCCGGCGCAGACCAACGCCTCTTTATTGGCCAGCGCAACGGCGCGCGCGCTCGGTATCGCGTGCCATAAGGGCTTGAGCGCGGCATAGCCGCTAATGGCGCATAAAAGCCAATCGACGCGTTCGGCGCAGGTCGCCATCACCGCCTCCTCGCCGGCCATGGCATGAACGTTCGTGCCGGCAAGGGCGTCGCGCAACGCCGTATAATGCGCCGGATTGGCGATGACGGCGCGCTCTGCCTTGGCGCGGACGGCGGCGGCGGCGAGCGCCGAGGGATTTTCTCCTCCCACGACGGCGAAAACGGAGCGCGGTGCGGCGTATTCCTCAAAAACGTCCAAGGTTTGCGAACCGATCGAACCGGCGGCGCCAAGCAAGGTGACGCGGCGAACGGGCGATTCCATGGGGCTATCCTAACGGACAGAGCAAGGCGAACGGAATCGCCGCCGCGTTCAGCCCGTCCATGCGGTCGAGCAATCCGCCGTGGCCGGGAATGATGCGTCCGCTGTCCTTCACGCCGAAGACGCGCTTCACCCACGATTCGGCTATGTCGCCGATTTGCGCCGTGACGGCCAATCCTGCGCCCCATAATACGGCGAGATCGGCGCTTAGGGAAATGGGCAGCGAGCGAGACATGATCCATGCGGCGCCGGCCGAACATACCGCCCCCCCGATAAGGCCGGACCATGTTTTTTTTGGGCTGAAGGACGGAGCCAGCTTCGGTCCGCCCAGCGTGCGTCCGACGAAAAACGCCCCGACGTCGGTGGACCACACGCAGACGGCGAGAAAGAGGGCGCGGTATAATCCCCCGTACGATTCGCGGACGTATAACAGCGCCAACATGGACGCGGTGACGTAGCACCAGCCCGCCGCCGTCCAGACATTCGCGCCTATGCCCGTCTCTCGCTCGGCGGGGCGACGGGTTATGTCGCGCCATTCAAACGCCATTCCCACCCCTAAAGCGACGATAAGCGCGCGATAGATTTCTCCCCCCGCGACCACGCACGCCACGGCCACGGGCGCCATGACGAGCGCCGAGACGATCCGCAACAGCAATTCGCGGCGTTTTTCCGATAGGTTGTGCAGGTAAGAAGGCATCATGCGCGCATCATAGCGGTTTTCGCCTATAAAGCAATTGGCGTCCGCAGGGATAGGACAAAAATACCAACCTTTACCAAGGGTTTTATAGCCACTGGCGACAGGTTAGCGTTTAGGGCTATGTCCTTACCATTTATTAAATTCTTTATGTTATCTTTTCGGGTTGGATATTCGTATTGATCGCGCGTTAATTTCCGGTATAGTGCTCGCCCGGCACGCGCCCCAAAAAATTAAAAAGGATAAGGCAATGCTAAAGAAATTTTTTTCCGCCATGGCGCTGGCGCCGCTGCTCGCCTCGTGCGTCGGTTCCCAAGGCATCAGCTTTAGCAAAGACAAGAGCTACGGGGTGTATAAAATCGGCAAGCCTTACTCCGTGTCGGGAATAACCTATCGTCCGCAGAAGGACGAATCCTATCGCGAGGTCGGCACCGCGTCGTGGTACGGGTCGGAATTTCAAGGAAAGGCGACGGCCAACGGCGACAGGTTCGACCGCCGCGCCGTGACCGCCGCCCACCGCACCTTGCCCCTTCCCAGCCTCGTGCGGGTGAAGAACATGGATAACGGCAAAGACTTGGTCGTGCTGGTCAACGATCGCGGTCCCTTCGCGCGGGGCCGGATATTGGACGTATCGGAACGCGCCGCCGATTTGCTTGGCTTTAAGGGTAACGGAACGGCGCGGGTGCAAGTGACCTATCTTAAAGGCCAAACCGAAGAAATGCTGGCGCGCATGAACGGCGGGGCGTTGCCGGGCGAGCAGGCCCCGCTAAAACTGGCGAAAAGAGTCGATCCGCTTTCCTTCGCGGTCGCCGCCAACGCCGCTCCGTCGCGCCCGACTCCCGCCCGCGCCTTGCCGCCGCGCGACAACGTCATGCCGGCCCCGTTTGCCGCCGCGATGGCAACCGATGAAGGCGTCGTCCCTTTCGCTCCCGTCTTCCGTCCGGCCCGATCGACGGAATCCCGCACCGCGACGCCCTTCCCCGTGGCGAAGCGCGACGGCTATTACATTCAGGCCGGCACGTTTACGGTATCGGAGAATGCGGAACGCTCAAAACAAAAATTGCGCGCCGTCGCCCAAGTCGCCTCGGTGAGCCAAAACAACGGCGCCTACACGTCGCATAAGGTGATCGTCGGGCCGCTGGGCGATAAATATTCCGCCGAACGCGCGCTCGAAAACGTTCGTCGCATGGGTTTCCGCGACGCGATGTTGATCGCCTCCTCCAATTATAATTAATCCGATGACGTTGCCGTTGCTTCGCATCGAAGGATTAACCGTCGACTTGGTCGCAAGCGACCGCCAAAAGCGCGCCGTCGACGCCGTTTCGCTAACGGTTGGAGAGGACGACGTCGTCGCCCTGGTCGGAGAGAGCGGGTCGGGGAAGTCCGTCACCGCCCATGCCGTCTTAAAATTGCTTCCGGACAGCTTGCGCGTCACCGCCGGCAAGATTTTTCTGGGCGATCTCGACGTGCTCGGCGCCTCCGAAAAAACCATGCGCGACGTGCGCGGCAGCAAGGTCGGGATGATCTTTCAAGAGCCGATGAGCGCACTCAACCCTCTGCATTCCGTCTATAAGCAAATTGCGGAAACGATCGCGCTGCATACGAGCGGCGTCGACGGAAAAACCCTCTCCGACAAAGTGGCGTCGCTGCTGAAAGAGGTGCGGCTGGACGCATTGATTGAAAATGCGCGCGACATATACCCCCACCGCCTCTCGGGCGGACAGCGGCAACGGGTGATGATCGCGATGGCGCTGGCGAACGACCCGTCGCTGCTTATCGCCGACGAGCCGACCACCGCGCTGGACGTTACCACCCAAAAGGCGATTTTTGAGTTATTGGAGGAAATTCGCCGTCGTCGACGGATGGGCGTGCTGCTGATTACCCACGATCTGGCGCTGACGAAACGCGTCGCGCACCGCATTTACGTGATGAAACAAGGCGCCGTCGTCGAAAGCGGCGACGCCGCGCAAGTGATGGAACATCCATCCCACGATTA
This sequence comes from Rickettsiales bacterium, assembly GCA_040507985.1. Lineage (GTDB taxonomy): Bacteria > Pseudomonadota > Alphaproteobacteria > Rickettsiales > UBA6187 > JBEVNR01. The sequence continues at coordinate 6,887 of JBEVNR010000039.1, forward strand.
TACGAAAGAATTGCTTGAGGGGCGAAGCCTGTCGCGCAAGCGCACGGAAATAGAAACAAAGAACGCTCCCGTCTGCGTGTCGCTCAAAAACGCGTCGGCCGGGTACGAGCATAAGAAATTTTTCTCCGGTTCCGTCGAATATAAAGTGAACGGACTCAATTTAGAATTGCGTCGCGGCGAGACGGTTGGCGTCGTAGGCGAAAGCGGATCGGGAAAAACCACCATGGCGATGGCGATGTTAGGGCTAATTCCCACGAAGGGGGAATGGCGCGTCGGCGACACGTTGTTGCCGGAGGCGCCGAGCGGTAGGGCGTCGGCCCCGCTTCGGCAGTTTATCCACATTGTGTTTCAAGACCCGTTTTCTAGCCTTAACCCCCGCATGACGGTGCGCGAGATATTGTCGGAAGGTCCCCGCGCGACCGGCTGCAAAAAGCGCCTGAAAGACGAATATCTCGAAGAATTGCTGGATTCGGTGCGCATGAATAAAAACGCGCTCGAACGTTATCCGCATTCCTTTAGCGGCGGCCAACGCCAACGCATCGCCATCGCCCGCGCGCTCGCGATGGAGCCGCACGCGCTTATTCTTGACGAGCCGACGTCGGCGCTCGACGTCTCCACCCAAAAGAAACTATTGAATTTACTGCTGCGCCTGCAACGCGAACGCAGCATGGCCTACGTGCTCATTAGCCACGACATGCACGTCGTCGGCGCCCTTAGCGATAAAATCGTCGTATTGAAGGACGGCGAAGCGGTGGAATGCGGAACGGCGGACGCCGTGCTTACCCGCCCGACGCACCCCTACAGCAAGGAATTGCTGGAAGCGGCGCTGGCGGCGTAAAACCATCGCCATGAACGGCCTCATTTCCGCCCGCGCGGGGATGACGACAACATTACCGAAAAAACGACGTACCGCGTCAATCCTAAATTGATCCATAAGGATCGATGCGCCCTACTGCGCGGTCAAGAGTTTTTTCGTGAGCGGCGTCGCGGCCTCGACGTCTTGGGCGAGGGTTTTTCCCAGCGCGTTTTCGTATTCCTTCGGCTCCATGCCTCCGGCGGCGGGGCGGCGTATCAGCAAATTATGCGGCGTGAGTTTTTCTCCTTTTTTCACGTCTTTCGCAACCCATAAGCTCGGGCGAAAGCGTCGGGACGCCTCTTCGTTTTCCGTGCCGCCGTAAACGACTCGCCCTTTCGCCAAACGGGCGCGTTCGACGTCCTCCGGAGTCATGCCAAGAGCGTCGAAATCGACGTTTTCGCCGGCTTGGGTTATCTCCCACGCCTTACGGATGACGTCAACCAATTGCCTTAATTCATGCGGCTCAAGCGAAAAAGCGGAATCCACTCCTCCGTCGGCGCGTCTAAGCGTGAAATGCTTCTCGATAATCGTCGCGCCCCGCATGACGGCGGCGACGGACGCCCCGCAACCGGGCGTATGATCGGACAACCCTATTTCCGTTTTAGGGAAACGGACGCGCATGTCGTCCATCGTGGCGAGGTTGGCGTCGCGCGCGTCGGCCGGGTATTGCGACGTGCATTTCAGCAGCGCGACGTTCTTGGCGCCGGCGTCGTAAGCGGCGGAAAGCGCGAGCGAAATTTCCTCCGGCGTCGCCATGCCCGTAGACATGATAAGCGGCTTTCCCGTACGCGCGCATGCGCGAATGAGCGGCAGATGGGTGAGCTCGAACGAGGCGATTTTATACGCGCAGGCGTCCAGAGATTCCAAAAACTCGACGGCCTCGAAATCAAACGGCGACGAAAAACACGTCATGCCCCGCGCTTCTGCCCGCTGCATGATGGAGGCATGCCAATCCCACGGCGTATGCGCCTCTTCGTATAAATCGTACAGGCGGCGCGCGTTCCACAAGGATGTTTCGTCGCGAATGAGAAACGCCTCTTTGTGCGAGTCGAGCGTAATGGTGTCTGCGCGGTAGGTTTGCATCTTAATCGCATGAGCGCCGGCGTCGGCGGCGGCGTCGACTATCTCGAGCGCGCGCTCAAGCGAACCGTTATGGTTGCCGCTTAGCTCCGCAATGATAAAGGGAGGGCAACCCGCCTCGATGCGGTGTTTTCCTATAGCGAAAGTCATGGCGTCGTCCTTATTTATTCGGATATGAATTTACGGAACGTCGTCGACGTCCGCGCGTAGCGCTCGCGAGCGAACAAAGCCAGCGAGGCGCCGTTATGGGGAAGAATTTGGGCCTCTATCGTTTTAACGTTCGGGCGAAGCGTTTTCAATCGTTTTTCGCCTTGCCTTAGCATCTCGGCGCCGAATCCCTTGCCGGAGGCGCTTTCGCGTAAATAGACGGACACGAGGGCGACGTCCGAGGTGAGATCGTACCGCAACACGCCGACGATCTCGCCTTCCTCCCTCGCGACAAATATGAGCCTGTCCGGATTATGCAAGGCGGCGGCGTACCATGCGGCGTGGCTTTCCCATGCGATGACGTCGCAAGAGAGGGAGAAGCGTCGCACATATTCTTGGTTACGCAGTTCCCATATCGCCCGGCAGTCGGCCGGCGTCGCGGGAGAAAGCGTGAGCGCGGGGGCGGTCAAGCGCCGCGCGAGACGAGCGCACCCTCCCTGAACGGCAGCGTTCATGCAAGAGCGAGAGATGGTTTCAAGCCGCCTATCGTCGCGCAGAAGCGCGGCAATATGGGTTTCCATGGCGTCACCGTCTCCCTGCGGCGCGCACATTAGGCCAAGCGCGACGCCGTCGTCAATCAAGCGCCGCTGGTTTTCAGCGAGCACGTAACGTATGGACGGAAGCCCCAGAATAACATGCTCCAGCGCCGATACGCCGCCGGCGCCGATGCTGAGATCGGCCATTGCGCTGCGTTCGGCCATGTCGTTCACCTGCGCGAAAAAAGCGAATCCGTTTTCCTCGCATACGCCGCGCACCTCTTCGAGCCGGGCGTTCCGCGCGCCGGCCACGACGTCGACGGCAATATCGCGCAACGCATTTTCTTTTTTTAAGGACGCCAGCGCCAGCGCCGCTTTTAGCGTCATGCCGGCCGCATCGACTCCTCCGAACGATACCAATATGCGCCGCACGTGACGGCGCAAGCGAGGGGAAACGGCGTCGAATTCGGCGCGCAGCAATGCATAGGCCGGACCCAAAAGCAACGCGCATTCCTCCGGTACAAGTCCGCGATAGCGTTCTTCTTTATTAAGGTAGAGATTATGGTCAATCAGCGCGTCGCAATCGTGCGGACGGTCCGCCAAATCGTCGATAACGACGATTTTTTTTACCAAAGGACGCAATGCCATTTCCCAACGCGCGTCGAGTGCGTAATGGTCGACGACGAGCGTGGGTTTCTCCGGCATGGACGTCAAGTGCGCGGCGGTTTTTTCGGCGTCGTCTTGCCAAGAACCCTCTAACCAACGGTAATGAGGGGGGGCGTCGGGCGTTTCTTTGTCGCCTGCGTTCCCTTTGGGCAAATAATGCGCCGCGAAGCCGTTTTTTTCAAGCGCGGCGGCGACGTTGCCGGGCAAATCCTTGCAAATGAAGGATATGTCGGCGCCAACATTTCGTAACGCGTCGGCTAAGGCGGCGCATCGCATCACGTGGCCCGTCGCAATGGCAAAAGACGAATCGACGCGAAACACGAAGCGCATAAAATGCGATTTTCCTTAAAAAACGTTAAGAGCCTGTTCATGATCTCTACTCCGGCTTGCTGCGAAGTCTGTATTTGCTGCGTTTCCGTGCTCACGTACGTCTAGTACGCTGTGCTCCGATACTCGCAAAACAGCCTTCTCGCTTACGCCGGAGCGAGATCATGAACAGGCTCTAAGGCGCTAACCTTACCCCATGCGGGGGTACGTTTCAAGGACGGAAGATTTTTTGTTCATTTTACTGTGGATTCTCGGCAAGCGGTCGCGTAGTATACGCCCCGCCTAAGTAAAAAAGGATACGAACGCCTATGGAACCGCAGCCGGCCCCCGTTTTATTGCCCTATTCCTTTGCCGGATTGCAGGTGAGGCCGTCGCACGTATACATCACGCTCGCCGTCGTCGGCATGCTTGCGTTTTTGATAGGCGTGTCGGAAATATTGTTTCCTTTCGTCGTGGCGATCATTGCCGCGTATTTCCTTGATCCTTTGGCCGACGCGTTGGAAAGGAAGGGCTTGTCGCGCCGGGCCGCCGTATCGATCATTACGGGAGCCTTCTTCTCGACGATATTATTGGCGGGGGCGCTCGTCGCGCCGCTCGCCTTTCGGCAATTGATGGAATTAATATCGGCGCTTCCCGACTCCTTCTCCGAATTGCAGCGCCGCCTTCCGGAAAGGGTGGCCGATCTGATCGAAAAATTTGACGAGCGTTTCGGCAAGCAAGCGAAAGACGCCATGGAGGGCGCCGCCGGCGGCATTTTGTCGGTGGGAGGAAAAATCGCTCAAAAAGCCTGGTTATCCGGCATGGCGTTTGCGAATATGATTGCGCTTGTGTTCATTACGCCGGTCGTGACGTTTTACATGCTGAAGGACTGGGATAAAATAACCGCCCAAGCGAAGGATTCCATTCCCGCCCGTTTTCGCCCGGAAATTGTCTCGTGCATGAACGAAATCGACGAAACCATGTCCGGCTACATTCGCGGGCAAACCTATGTGTGTCTTATCCTTGGCGTTTTTTATTCCGTCGCGCTAACGGCGGTCGGGTTGAACTACGCCGTTTTCATCGGGTTCCTGACCGGCATGCTGTGCTTCCTGCCCTATGTGGGAGTGTCGATCGGAACGGTTTCCGGCACGATATTGGCGTACTTGCAATTTTCCGACTGGCGCCACACGCTTATCGTCGCCGGCATCTTTATTTTCGGGCAAATGCTCGAAGGCACCTTCATCACCCCAAAACTGGTGGGCGATAAGGTCAAGCTGCATCCGGTGTGGATCATCTTCGGCATGCTCGCCGGAGGCGCGCTGTTCGGGTTTACGGGCGTGCTGCTCGCGGTGCCGGCGGCGGCGGCGATCGGCGTGATCGCTCGCCGGCTCTATCGCCGCTATAAAAACAGCGACTTCTTCATGCGCAACCATATTATCGAGGAGGCGTAACGAGCGCCTTCGGAAATGGCGCGATTTTTTTTACGGATTCTTTTTTTATCCCATACGGCGTCGATAACGAAAAAATCCCAATAAACGTACTTCAGAAAAACATGCAAACGCCGGTAAAGCACGTAAAGTAACGAAATCAAAACTAGACCGGATAATCAAAATTGAAGGCCTTTTGTGAAAGGCTACGCCATGCCTGACGAAAATCAGTTTCTCGCGATGGGTTCAAGCCGCTCGAAACTTCGCAATAGCGACTCTCCAGCAACGCATACATCGTTTGCTTATCCTCGTCGCTCTTGAACAGGTTTCCGGTTATCACAAAGCTGTCTTTATCAAAAATAACGGCAAGGCCGTCATTTCCTTCGTGCATTCCCATATGTACCCAACACAGCAAGTTATACTCGATGAACGTGTTGGGATAGCCTTCCGTCGTCTCCGTATCAAACGCGGGAGCAAGAATTTTTGCCGTTTTGGCGTCGATCAAAAACGGGAAGTCTTTTGCATTGAACGACGTCGTCGTTTTATTAACGGGATCGATCAAATCCAGCAACCATCCATAATAACGCGTTTGCGGGTTGAACGCCATATCGGGAACATCAAAGACGTCACCGCTGACGCTTGATTCAATCGGGGTTATAATCATGGCTCTTGACTAGCGCCTAGACTAGCCGATATAAGGAAAGTCTATGAGCAACAGGCATTTGAACGAGTACGGGATCAAAAAAATTCTGCGTTATTTTTGCTCGGATATATGCGCGAGCAAAACGGCGGAAC
>JBEVNR010000042.1:0-61045 GCA_040507985.1 Rickettsiales bacterium
CTAGTCGTTAAGAACAACTATTGTTTTCCTCTATAGGAAAAGAGCTTGGTTAAGCATTGACGCTACAGCTTATACGCACGCGCTTGTGCATCATGTCTTCATTTGGCGATCAGAGCAGTTTTCCCCAAGATCCTTTGTTAAAAAATGGCCAGCACCAATCTGCCATGTGGAATGGCCCGCAAACCAACCCTAACACACCCTTCAACGGAGATAGCTGTCTTCCGAACGGGTCATCCCAGTCCTACGGACAATCCACGCAGGTAAAAGAAAATTTTCCAAGCGCTTCCGTAAATCCGTATGGACCCAATTTATATCTCGATAATACCGGATCTCCCCTGCACATCTCCAACATTGTTCCATCAACGATGGGTCCGACGTCCGCTCCCAGACAGCAACCTATTGCCAACTCGAAACCTACGTCTGGCCATATAGAACAAGAAGTAAAATTTGCCGTTTCCGATTTATATTTGGCGTTATACCAAACCGCAACGGAAAGAACGCAAAGCTCGCTTCTTAAGGCGTTTGATGTTGTTTCCACGATGGCATCGCAACAACAAGAAGATTCCTCCTATTTTGACTGTCTTGAAAAGGAAAAAACTGCTTATGAGCAACTCATCGCCAACATCAGAACACTGCACAAACTCATTTTGGAGAAACTTAACGTAACCTTCACGGAGAATTTTTCTAAGGTTATCCTCCACAAGTATCAATCTATGCAAAGTAATTACACTGAATTAATCGGCAATTTCAAAAAAATATACCTCCCTGAAAAAGAAGAAAATCGTGAACAAGGTATGTTGCCGGAATCCATAGCCAAAAGATTTAACTTGCCAATATTTGCGTCGCTCCATAGGCTTCAAATGGGAAGAATCGATGAATGGAATAAATATTTGCGCGAAGTCACTGTTATGTTTGAACCTTGCGAAGGATCCCGTCCTAATGCGTCCAATGCGGATGGTGGTAGAAAAAGAAAGAGAGGCTTGCCGACTAAAACCAACAATCCTGTCTACGACGATGACGTATCCGATGGAGAGAAAACCGCCGAAGGGGAATCCGACGAAGACGGTAGCGGCGACTATGGCGATGACGATTCGCGTTCCAAACGCCGAAAATGAGCGACGCTCACCGATTTTCTTATCTTTGAGATATTTTTACGGACGCAATGAAACGAAAACGCGCCGCAGGTCGGCGACAAATAAAAAAACTATAGCGTTTTTTAAAACGCCTCTATGATTTTCTCCATTTTCATGCCGCGTGATCCTTTTACCAGCAATATGCCGACGTCGGCGGGTAAAATGGATGCGATATTCTCCGCAAGTGTTTCCGAATCAGGGAACGTGGCGCATATCATGGAGTCCGGAAGCGCGTTCTTCATGACGGCGCAGTCTTTTCCGACCAAGTACGCGCCCTTCGCCTTTGCGTTCACCAACGCATGGGCGATCATGCGATAATATTTTTCGGTTCCCTCGCCAAGTTCCAGCATGTCGCCCAGCGCAAGGAAAAACGACTCGCCTTGTTTTAAGCGCTCGCCGACGGTTTCTATCGCGGCGCACACCGAGGCGGGACCGGCGTTATAACTATCGTCGACAATCGTCAAGCCCTTGAATTTTCCGCTCTCCGGCACGAGGCGCGCTCCCCTACCTTTCACCGGGAAAAAATCGACCAGCCTATCGATGACGGCGGCAACGTTCACGTCCGCCGCCTTTAGCGCCGCCAGCGCCAATACGGCGTTGTTTGCTTGGTGGCGTCCGGGAGCGCCCAAGCGGAACACGTAGCTTTTTCCAAAAATAGAGGCGCCTATCACCGATTCCTCGCGTTCCGGCATGTAATCGACGACGCGCGCGTCCGAATCCGGCGCGCCTGCCGAAACGTACCGCCTTCCCTTCATGCGCGCGGCAGCGTCGCGCAATATGTCGGCGTAGGGATGGTTTTCGGCGGCGACCAATACGCCGCCCTCCGGCACGCCCTCGAAAATTTCCGCTTTTGCCGTGGCGACGCCTTCCATATTAGGAAAATTCGCCAAATGCACTGGCGCGATCATGGTCACGACGGCGACGTCCGGCTGCGCGATATGGGTAAGCTCCCGCAATTCCCCTTCATGGTTCATGCCGGCTTCGATCACGGCATAGGCGGCGTCGCGCCTCATGTTCGCCAAGGTCAACGGCAAGCCGAGATGGTTGTTGTAGTTGCCTTGCGTGGCGTGCGTCTCGCCAATATGGCTGAGCATAAACGCAAGCATTTCCTTCACGCTCGTTTTGCCGACGCTGCCGGTGACGGCAAAGGTAAGGGCGCGGGATTGCAACCGGCGATACCGGCCCAGCGCCGCCAACGCTTTTTCCACCTCCGGCGCCTCCAGTAAGGCGGCCTTATGTAACGACGCTGCCTCACGCATGGCGGAAGTCACTTTATCTTCGCGCACCAAGGCGGCCGAGGCGCCTTTTTCAAAGGCCGAAACGACGTAGTCATGACCATCGACGCGCTCTCCTTGGAGCGCGACGAACAAGGCGCCGTATTCGGCGCGACGCGAATCGATCACAACGCTCTTCACGGGCTTGTCTAAAGAAAATTCGACGCCAAGCGCCTCGCATAGTTCGGCGCTTGTCCATAATGACGACATGAAAAAATCCTTGTTTTTCCCGAACTCCAATCAATCGGTTTGCGTCGCCAACCCGTCGTCCAGTTTCGTTTGTAAGCTTTCCCGCGTGATTTCCGTCGTTTTATCCTTATCGAAATATTTTAGCGCGCGCCGCCATTGAAAGCGTGCCTCGTTTTTGCGGCCAAGCTTCCAATAGACGTCGCCCAAATGGTCGTTCATGACCGAATCCTGCGGCATGGCCGAGACGGCGGATTCCAGCGTGGCGGCGGCGGTATCGTATTCCTTCATTTTATACATCGCCCATCCCAGACTGTCGGTCACGTGGGGCGCCGGATCCTCTTGCAGGGCGATGGCCGTTTCTATCATCGCCCGCGCCTCTTCGACGTGGCTGTTACGCTCAAGCCAACCATAGGCCAGATAATTCAGCACGTCCGGTTGTTTGGGGTCGGCGGAGAGGGAAAGGCGCAAAAAGCTTTCGGCCTTCGCCCAATCGTCCAATCGTTCGTAGCAAATGGCCATGGCGAACAGCAAACCGGCATTTTCGCGGCGCAGAGGTTTTTTTTCCTCTTTTTGTAACCGATCCCACACCAATTCGTAGAGTTTCGACGCTTCGGCGTAATTGGCGTTATTGCGCAAATTATCGGCGTAAAGCAGCGCGACGCGGTCATATTTTGGGTAGTCGCGCAGCAAGTTTTCAAAAATAAGTCGCCCGTCCTGCTCCCTGCCTTTTTCCATAAGCATCGAGGCGTTCATCAACCCGACGTCGATGCTGTAGTCGGGATCGTCCTTAAGCTTTTCGTACATGGCGCTCATGGCGGCGGTATCGTTGTTGGCGCCGTAATATTGCGCCATGATCGCGTAAATTTCGGGAATGCCCGGCGCGACGTATTCGGCAAGTCGCGCATAGAGCATGGCTTCCGCCGGCATGTCGTGTGCCGCCAGGATGCGCGCCGTTTCAAGCAGCACCAACCCTACGCCTTGGGAAAATCCGCCCACGTCTTCCGGCTGAAGGGCCGTGCCGTTGTCTATGCGCGCGATGGCGCCTTCAAAACGGTACGGACGGTCGTTGTCTTCGCGATAGCGTTCGTACAACGCCTTGGCTTTTTTCGGGGAGTCGTTTTTCTCGTAGAAATTGCCGATGATGCGCGCGTAATAATATGGCAGGTGCGGCGTTTTCGCCAGCTCGTCGTATAAGGCGGCGGCCTCTTTGGTGCGTTGGGTAAGGTCGGCCATCAAGGCGTTTTGCAGCATGAGGAAGGACGGGGAAAAAAATCGCCGGCTCTTGTCGCCCTTTAATTTTTCCAGCGCCATGTCATAATTGCCCAAGGCGGCGAAATACCAGGCATAGACCATCGGCGCCATGGTGTAGTCGCCGACCAGGCCCCCTTCGACGCCGTCCGGGCCGGTGGCGGAGCGGTCGAGAATTTCCTGCAATTTCGCCCATCGCCCGTTTTTAACCGCCGACGCCATTTCGATAAGGCTGGGAAGCACCGTGTCGCCGCCGAAGCCGTTGACGCGCACCATGTGCAGCGCGCTTTCCATGTTTCCCGACAGAACGGACGCGATTAAATAGCGATATTTCGCGTTCTCTCCGGCTAAATTGTCGCCGATGACGTCGAAATGCTTAAAAGCGACGTCCATGTCGTTACGGCGATAGAAATAATTGGCGACTAAATAATTGCCGGCGGCCGGCTTGGAGGCGATTTTATCGGCGTTTTTTGGCGGGTTTTCGCCCTGCGATAACCCCAGTCCGGCCCAAGCGATGCAGGAAAACAAGGATAAGACGCCAAAAATAGCCGCGTGTGACGCCGTAAATCGCGCCCTTGGGCGTCGTTGTTCCGCGTGGTGCATGTTGAGTATGTGGCCGCTCTCCGTCGCTGTCATATTCCCCCACGGACGACGCTCCCGGAAGCCCCCTCCGACATGCGCCTACGTCCTTTATAATATATCCATAAGATATTTTCTATTATAGCGGATAGAATTTTAAAAAACATTACAAATATTGCTTTGGATGGATATTTTTCGCGGCTAAAAGCTGTGCGAGGCCGACAAAATGACGCGGTTTCCGCATAGCCCGGTCATGCCGCATTCGCTCTCGCTTAAATCGGTGTCGACATATTCGGTCTTGAGGGTATAGTCGTTCCACGCGTAAGACACGCCCACGGCCCAATCGACGTAATCGGTCGATTTTTCGACGTTTTGCCTGCCCACGTGCCCGTCGAGCGTAAAGCCTTTTTTGGGAAGGAACGCAAGCGGCGCCGACGCTCCCAGGCGGTAATATTCGGCATGCCCCGTACCGCCGAAATAATCGGGCGAATAGTTGAACGTCGCAACGACGGAGGCAATCGAAAATTGCCGCGACGCGCTGGCCTGCATTTCGTAATAATCGTATTTTCCCGCTTCGGACGCGCCCGGGTAGGCGTAGTAAATGCCGCTCAGATCGAAGGAATAATCGCCGTTCTTATAGGTGGCGCCGGCGAAATAGTCCGTCTCCAGGTCCGTCTCGTCGCCGTCGTTGAAATTGACGTTCGATCCCCATAATCCGGCGTAGAAATTTAAGTCGTCCCTTATGGGGGCGTTATAATTTACTCCTCCTTGCAACGCGGGATTGCGGTCGGTTTGCGACAATCCGCGAAAGGCGTAGTCCGTCGCCAGCGCAATGTTGGTTGAAATCTCTCCCGGCAGATGAAAAGGCGTCGGAGTGGACGCAAACGCCGGCGTCGACGCCGCCATGGTTCCGGCAACCGCAAAGAAAAGCACGTTTTTCATACGCACACCATCGATAGTTGAAATATATACTTATATTAACTACCAATGGCAAATAAATATTTAATTTTTAAAAAATTAAATATTTCACGCGTCGTGCGATTAATTTATCGCCGGAGCCGCCTAGGCTGCGTGGACTTTTTGGAAGCGGCCGGATTTCAGGGATTGAGGGCCCCACATAAAGAAAGATTGCAGTCCGCACTTTGCCGGCGCGCGCGGAAATTCTTGACTTTAGAACCAGAATTATTAATGTACGTGGATAAATCGTTATTTTTTGAATTCGCGCCGCTATTTATGACCCTTCCCCCTTCCTTCCACTGCCGTCCGTCCAGAGAAGAGGCGGAGGCCGCCGTTCGCACGCTGCTTGCGTGGATAGGCGACGATCCCGAACGCGAGGGTCTGCGCGAAACGCCCCGCCGCGTGACGTCGGCCTACAAGGAATATTTTTCGGGGTATGCGGTCGATCCCCATGAATTTCTCGCCCGCACTTTCGAGCAGGTAAGCGGATACGACGACGTCGTATTAATGAAGAATATGCGATTCGAGTCGCATTGCGAGCACCACATGGCGCCGATTATAGGCGTTGCGCACATCGCCTACCTGCCCGACAATCGTATCGTCGGCATCAGCAAGCTGGCGCGCGTGCTTGACGTGTATGCGAAACGCCTGCAAACGCAAGAAATTATGACGGCGCAAATCGCCCGCGCCATCGAAACGGCTCTGGCGCCGCGCGGGGTGGCGGTAATGATTGACGCCGAACATCAATGCATGACGACGCGCGGAGTCTCTAAGTCAGGCGCGTCGACCGTGACCTCGGACATGCGAGGAGTCTTTCGCGACGACGCCGTGTATCGCGAGCGTTTTTATCGTATGCTCGCGTCCTAAAAGCGGCATGGGCGGCGACGAAAAAAAACAAGAAAAAAATCGTCGCCTGCGAAAAGCTCTTCTCGCAAACGTAAGGCGACGTAAGGTCATTTCTTCCGTTAAAGATAAAACTCGCAATCATAAGGACGACGGCGCGCCGCCGGAGCGAAATCCATGAAAGGGAATTGCCTTCCGTACGTTTTGCGAAAGGTTGGTTGTCTATTGAGAGACGAACGCAATTGAATTCTATTCGTCTCAATTCAAAAAGCGCATAGAGCCTAAAAAATTATTTGACATAATTATTTGACATATTAATTGATAATGTCTATATATATGGTGTAATATAATATTACGTCATACTACTATATAGGGGCATTATGCACGCGAAATTATGGACGGGCGCTTTTCTTATCGCAAGTGGCGTCGCGCACGGAGCGCACGCAGCGGAGTCGGTGGAAGATCGCATCGCTAAGCTGGAAGAAGAGATACAACATTTAAAACGCGACGCGGCTAAGGAAGAAGCGAAACCGGTCGCTCCGTCCGCCCCCGTTGCCGTCAAAAGCGACGCGCCCAACGTCGAATTCGGCAAAAAGGGATTAAAATTTACGTCAAGCGACGGCGATTTATCTTTGCGGCTGCACGGATACGCGCAATTAGACAACCGTACCGTCTCCGGAGACGGCAGCGATTCCGGAAGCGACGAATTTATCGTGCGCCGCGCCCGTCCTATCGTGGAGGGAGAATTGGGTAGCGATTTTACGTTCCGCTTGATGTATGATTTCGGCGAAGGGCAATCGCGCTTGTTCGACGCGCACGTGGACTATATGCCTAGCAAAATCGTCAACGTGCGGGTAGGGAAGTTCAAGCCGCCGGTTGGGCTGGAGCGCTTAAAGGGAGCGCCGGACCTCACGTTCGCCGAGCGCGGCATGACGACGAATCTGGCGCCTAACCGCGACGTGGGCGTGATGGCCTATGGCGCGATATTGCCGCAACTTTCCTACGAAGCCGGCGCGTTTAACGGCGTCGCCGATTTGGGTAACGGGGACGGAGACGACGACGGCGGGAAAGAGTTCGCCGGCAGGCTGTTTGCGCATCCGTTCATTGAAACGGATTCGGCGTTCAAGGGGCTGGGCGTGGGCGTAGGGGGAAGCTGGGGAGAGAAGCAAGGTTCCGCCGCCGCGCGCGAAGTGGGCGACTACCGCACCCAATCGCAGGCGCGCTTCTTCCGTTACGCCGGAGGGGCCTTCGCCGACGGCGACCATTGGCGCCTCGCCCCCCAAGGGTATTATTATCACGGTCCGTTGGGGGCGCTCGCGGAATACGCGATTTCCAACCAGGAGGTGCGTAACGGCGCAAACGTCGATTCCATAGAAAATACCGCCTGGGAGACGCAAGTTTCTTATCTCGTTACCGGAGAGAATGCCTCTTATAGAGGCTGGCCGGTTCCGAAAAACACTTTCAACCCTAAAAACGGCGGCTGGGGCGCGTGGGAAGTCGCGGCCAGGTACGGAGAGTTAAAAATAGACGACGACGCGTTTCCGCTCTTCGCCGATCCGGCGGTTTCCGCGAAACGCGCGCATAGCGGCGGAGCGGCGATCAACGGCTATTTGAACGAAAACCTGAAAGTGACGCTCGACTACGAACGCACCGCTTTTGACGGAGGATCGACCGCCGGAGGCGACCGCAAAACGGAAGATGCGCTCATTAGTCGCCTGAGCGTACAGTTTTAATGGGCGTGCGTTAATGTGACGAAGGGTGTTAAATCAATCAGGACTTACGCGAAACGAGTATTTTTGAGGAATTTTTAGGCGCCTTCGCACACAGAAGCCGCCGTGTAGTCAATCTACATAAGGCCTCGAGTACGAAGGCAACGCAAAAATTACCAAAAAGGCGACGTTTCGCGTAAGTCCTATAAATGACTTACCGCCCTTCGCCGCAACGTGCCCGCTAAAAATCTATCGCCGCTTTTTCAACGTCTATTCTGCTGTAGGGAAAACGCAAGGTCACGCTGGTGCCGAGATTGTCCTCGCTTTGGAAAATGAACTTGCCGCCCATGATCTCGGTGAGTTTTTTGGCGAGGGGAAGCCCCAGGCCGGTGCCGACATGGTTGCGGCTCATGGAGCTGTCCACCTGTCCGAACGGCGCCAAGGCTTTGGAGATAAGTTTTTTCGGAATGCCGATGCCGGTGTCGGAGATGGTAAGGGAGATGGTTTCTTCGGTAATTTCCTCGCGTATCAGCAGCGACACTTCGCCGCCCTTTGGGGTAAATTTCACGGAATTGGATAAAAGATTGAGGACGATTTGCTTTATGCGCTTGGGATCGCCCTTCATCACCACGTTTTTATCGGGAAAGTTGGAAATAAGCTGCAATTCGGCCTCGGCGGCGCGCGGTTCCATGAGGCGCAGGCAACTCATACATATCTTCTTAATGTCCACGTCGATCATTTCCACTTCGAGCTTGCTGGCCTCGGCTTTGGAATAATCGAGAATGTCGTTGATAAGGCCAAGCAAATGCACGCCCGAGGCGTGGATGTCGTTGATATATTCCTTATATTTTCCTCCGACGTCTTGCCTCACCACCTCGTCTTTTAAAATTTCGGAAAAACCGATGATTGCGTTAAGCGGAGTGCGCAACTCGTGGGTGATGTTCGCCAAAAACATCGATTTCTCGTGATTTTTAGTCTCCGCTACCGCCTTGGCCTTCTCCAAATGCATTTTTTCTTCGTGCTGCTTTTGGATGATTTTTTCGTGGCGGCGAGAGCTTATGTATAAGGCGACGTAAAAAAGCGAGAAAATCGCGACGATGCATCCGTTGACGAAGAGGCGGAACCTCACGATGTCGTCGCGAATGTCGTCGACGGAGTAATAAAGCTCGGCGGCCCCGACGACGCCTGCGTTTTTGGCGTTCGCTTCAGGGCAGTTTTGTACCGAAAGAGGCAATACGACGTGGGCATAATATCCCCTTTCGCCCGAGCCGTCGCCGTCCTTATAGGCGTTGCCCATGCCGGCCGAGGCGAACGGCGCGTTTCCTTTCATGACCGACAAGGCGGAGGAATTGTCGTCGGTATTGAACATAATCACTTCGCCGGCGCCGCTATGCGCAATTTCCACCCCGTCCTTATTATACAGGCCGATGCGGCGCTGCGGGAAAAAATCCATCACCACGCGGACCAACTTGGTAAATCGCGCCGCTTCGGCCTCGTTGGGAAGGGCGTCGCCGGTAAACATGGAGGGGTATCGGCAAAGCAGGTTTTCGGTGACGCGCGCCGCAACGAACTCGGAGCGTTCGCGGGAAGGCTTGATGATGAAAGCCTGCGTCGCCTTGTTTTCTAAGTATATGCCTAAATAATAGGCGAACGCGGCGGCTATCAAAAAACTGAATAGAATAAAATACCTAAAATATACCGGCATTGCGCTATTCCGTATGTATTCTTTCGGCGCCTGAACCGAAGGCGCCGCGAAGGTTTTATCTTCCTGTGGCCAAAACTAACGTTAATTCTTCCGCTAAATCTATTTTTTCCCAAGAGAAATGCCCTTCCGGCGTCGGCGCCCGGCCAAAATGTCCGTAGGCGGCGGTGGGGAAGTAGATGGGGCGGTTCAGTTGCAGGCGGGTGCGAATCGCCTTGGGCGTTAAGTCCATCGCGTTGCGCAAGGCGGTTTCGATGGCGTCGTCGCCTATCGTTCCGGTGCCGAACGTATTGCAATAAAATGAAAGCGGCTCCGGCACGCCGATGGCGTAGGCTATTTGAATAAGGCAACGGTCGGCCAACCCCGCCGCCACCACGTTTTTCGCCAAATAGCGCGCCGCGTAGGCCGCCGAACGATCCACTTTTGTCGGATCCTTTCCCGAAAACGCGCCGCCGCCGTGAGGGGCCGCGCCGCCATAGGTGTCGACGATGATTTTACGCCCCGTGAGTCCCGTGTCTCCGTCCGGACCGCCGATGATGAAACGCCCGGTCGGATTCGTTAAAAATCTTTCCTCCGCGCACATCGCGCCCTCCGGCAATGCCTCCAGAACGATCTCGCGGATGAGGTCGCGCAATTCGCGTTGGCCGACGTTTTCCCGGTGCTGCGACGATACCAGAATGGCGTCGAAGGCAACGGGCTTTCCGTTCTCGTAGCGCATCGTCACCTGGCTTTTGGCGTCGGGTTGCAGCCTTACGTCCCCGGCGCGGCGGCGCTCGGAGAGCAATCGCAATATTTTATGCGCGTAATAATGAGGGGCGGGAATGAGCGCCGCCGTTTCGTTGCACGCATAGCCGAACATCAATCCCTGATCGCCGGCGCCTTCGCCTTTGTCGTCCTTCGCGTCGACGCCAAGGGCGATGTCGGAAGATTGTCCGTGAACGTACACCTCGACCGCAGCGGTGTTCCAATGAAAGCCGCGTTGTTCATACCCTATGTCGCGGACGACGCGTCGGGCGACGTCTTTTATCTCCGGAAAGCTAAGCGGATCGGCGCTTTTATATTCCCCCGCAATCACGATGCGGTCGGTGGTCGCCAATACCTCAATGGCGGTGCGCGCCTCCGGATCACGCGCTAAAAACGCGTCGACCAGCGCGTCGGAAATAAGGTCGCACACTTTATCGGGATGCCCTTCGGACACCGATTCGCTGCTAAATACGTACCCCCTGCGCGAGGTGGCGTCGATGCTGGCCATGGCGCGCTTAATCTCCCGAGGTGTTTTCGTAAGAGCAGCTATAGCCGTCCTTATAGGCCTTGTCGCAAAGCTGCCTGACGGCGGCGGCGCCGAGCGGCGAAATGGAGAGCACGGTGCGGCGCCCTTTTCCTTCCATCACTTCCGCCGCGACGGATTGCGTGCCCATCGCCGTTTTTAACGTAGCGTTCCAGTAGCGGTCGGCGTCAAGTTTTTCCTTAAAGCCTTTAATCGAGGCGACGAACGTTTCCTCTCCGGCGCCGACGGGAACGATAGGGTCGAGAAGCGCGTCTTCTTCCGTCGTGGTTTTCGGAACGTAATAGGCTTCGGACAGGCCGGCGACATAGCGGGGACGGGGCGCGTCCGCACCGGCCGTCGCCGTTTCTGCTTGCGTGGGAGCGGCGGAAATAACGGCCCTGTTCGCGCTAAACGAGACGGGCAAGGCGGAGGGAATTTCCTTTTGAGGCGGGGTAGGCGGCGGCGCGATGCGAGAGGCAACCGCCACGTCCTTCGCTTTGGACGGAGCGGAAACGAAAGCGGGAATGTTTTCCTCTCGACGGAGAAGGGAAGGGAGCGCGTTTTTTTCCGGAGCCGAAGGCTTGCGGGAAAATAAGGAGAACAAGCGATTGGTGACGGGCTTCGTCGATTGCTTGTCGATTGTTGACGTTTTTCGTTCCGGCAGCGCTCCCGGCAACGGACCGGTCGTCGTCCAAGGCAAGGCGTTCGCCGCCAGTTCCTTAGGTTTGGTTGCGGGGGTCGGAACGTCGGAACGCGCAAGCGCGCGAGAGGGAAGTTTTGGCGTTTTTTCCTCCGCGTCGCGAGGCTTGGGTACGGAAAAGGCGAAAAACGCCCCGGATTCCGCCTTTTCCGGCGCTTTCAGCACCACCGTTTCGGCGTTAGGCGAGGTTTCGTCCGAATTTTGAAGTTTTTTTTTGGATTCCTTCCAAATAATTTTATTTTGGGTTTCCGGCGAATCGGCGCCGGGGAAGGCGGAGTCGCCTTTTTTGCGCAAAATCTCGTCCACCGGCGCCATGGTGGAAAGCATTTTCACCTCTTCGCTTCCGGCGGCGGATTCGACGACCAAGCATTCCACGTTGCGGTCGACGAAATATTTGCACAGGCGAGAGGCGTCTTTTTCCGAGGCGAACGCGCCGGCGCGCAAGCGAAAATGAACGGAATCGGACGTCATTAAATAGACGGGCACCACTTTTGGGTACATTTCTTGCAACGGGGGGTATTTTATGCGCAGCTTTTCCCAATCCGATATGGCTTCGCTTTGTTCGGCGAAAGCGCCGAACTGCAAGTAAAACACGTTGTCGCCGGCGATCGGCGTCGGCCTGGCGTCGTTTTTTGACGGAAGATCCGTTATCATCGGGGCGTCGGCGTAGGATGGCGGGGCGCTTGCGGGAAGGTCGGCGACTTGCGGCTGAGGAGGCGTCGGCGGGGCCGGCGTCTTTTCTTGGGGGGCGGGGGCAGGGACGGCGCGCGCGTCGAGTTCTTTTTTCTTGTCCAGTCCAAATAACCCGGCGGTTTTAGAAAAAATTCCGCTGAAGAATCCCTTTCTTTCTTTTTCTCGAGGCGCAGGCTCGGGCGCCAATCGCGGCAAGGGCGGAGCGGCGAGAGGAGGGGGGGAATTCGCCTCTTGCCCGACGGGCGGCACGAAATCTTTCGGCAAGGCCGTCACGGGAGCGGTGGGGCGACCCGCGAAAACGCTTTGCGCCGGCGTCGCCGCCGCTTGCATGATCGTTTGGTTGCTTTGCCTTTGCGCCGGCATGATCATGCGCGGAGGCTCCGGTCGCGGAGGAACGGCCGGGATGGCCATAGGCTGCATGGCGGGAGCGGGTATTTGTGCGCCGGGAATAGGGGGCGCCGGAGGATTCGTGCCCGTCATCATTCCTTGGGGAGGAGGCGCCGGAGGAACGTTTGCCGCCATCGCGGACGGGGGAGGGGGCACGGTTGCCGACGTCGGCGAAGAAAAAGAAGGGGGGGGAGGCGGAACGTCCGCCACCGTGCGTTGCAATAAGGCCAAGGCGTCTTCGTTATTTTTCTTTTCCGCCGCCGCCACCGCTTTTTCCTTAAGCGCGGCGTTCGCGTTAAGCGCCGCCAATCTTTGGTCCGAAAAAATCACGCGACCGACCCCGGCGTCGCCGGAGGCGGCGGCAAGCGTCACGGCGCTGTCCCCGTATTGGTTTTCTATCGTGGCGTTGGCGTTGCCCTTTTGCAGCAATACCGAGGCGACTTGCGGATGGCCGAGCGAGGCGGCGCGCATAAGCGGGGTCCATCCCTCCGCGTCGCGCGCGTCGACGGCGGCGCCGGCGTCGAGCAATAGGCGAACGGTCGAGGCATGGCCTTCCCGGGCGGCCATGTGCAGGGCGGTTTCTTGTCCGGCGTCGGCGGCGTTCGCGTTGGCCCCGGCTTTTAGCAATAGCGCCACCGTGTCGTCGTGGCCGCCGAAGGCTGCGCGCATAAGCGGGGTGACGCCAAACTTGGCCGGAGCGTTCACGTCTTTTCCGGCGGCGATTAATTCCGCCGCCCATTGCGTCTTTCCGGCGTCGGCGGCGTTAACGAGCGGCTGCTCGAACGTCGCAGCAAATGCGAAGGGGGCGAAAAAAGCGAGCGCTCCTCCCGCAACGAGCGAAGAACGGGCGATAAGGCGGCTAAAACGTGATCTCTTCATGCGGCGAAAAATAATAAATGACATGGCCTGCTACATAAAACTTGTCGGCACACTAACAAATCGCGCGCGCTCCGGCAATCACAATCCATCGCCGTTCGTTGAATTTTCGGGTAAGAGGGAACGCGCGGGAATGACGATCCGTTATTATTAACTAAGGGGAAACACTATGATATGGCGGTAAGATAGGAAACTCTCATCTATTCGCCTTCGGGTTTGCAGTGTGTGTATTTTGATTGACAAGCAGAGTGCCTGTTTCGATAATAAAGTTATACGCTTTCATTGCATATGCTTGGCTCATTTCGCTAAAGGCACACTGACGTCGCATTCCGGATTGCCTTATTTTTGCCGCCCTCCGCCGTGAATTATGTCGACTCTCCGAGATACAGATCCAATCGAACCTTCAACGCTTTGGAAAGTTCTTGAAGAGAGAACCAAAGCAATTGAGGAACGCAATATTGCAAGTTATTGTGACCAACCGATTGATTGGGAGGCATGCAAAGGAGAACGGCGTTGCGATCGCCTTGAAATGAGCGAAGGATTTTTTACGGACGTCAATCTATTGAACAACGTATTTAATAATGTACGCTTCGTATGCAAAGATTTCCCGGAGAAAGATCCTTATTATTATATTGATTATGCGGCGCTTGAGCCTTCGGTTGCGTCCATCGTATATTCATATATTCAAGCTTTCTTAAAGGAATTCTCCACGCAATTTATGGAGCAGGCGCGTAAGGATTATCCCGGAAAACAAGACAAGTTTATGGTGGCGCAGAAACAGCTTTTCCCGGGACGATGGGAGGAGCTTCAACTTTCAGAGGAAAAAGACGGATCCGTGCGTATGGAATCCGAATACATTGATCAGGAAGGCAAAAACAATGAAACCGGCAAAGAGGTGCCTTTTGTTCCCGGAGAGTCCGGAAAATTGTTCGGCGTGCGCACTTTTATGCGGATCTTTGCTCAAGATACAAAATTGGAGTTTGTTCCGCCCCACGTCAACATGCTTAGCGGAAAGCTGGGGTACGCGCAGTCGTTATCGTTTGTCGTTAATTGTACGGAAGGCATAGCCGTATATCCGGAATCTGACCAATGGAAGACAATCAATCCCGGTTCATGCAATACCAGCGTGCTTATCCATACCGACGATGAGGCTGTGCAACGTGCGTTCAATACGCGCGTGAAACCGACGTCGACTCAATCCACGGTAATGTATAACGCTGACATTGGTCATGTTGTTGAGGGAGCGATAGGCGCCGTGCACGGAAGGTCCGACACGCAAGATTTTAGCGATGAGCAGAAACGAGCATTGGTAACGGGCGAGTTTGTGCCTATTCCCGATGCTCGGCCGCCATATTTCGTCGTTTTATGCGCGCGCGTTTTCTTCCGTAAGGATGATTTCTCCGACGCTTCTTAATGGCCGATCGTATTTTGTCTTTGCGTATAGTCGAACGTTTTCCGAGAATCTCCGCGCATGGAAAAAAAAATTATAATGCGAAGAATTTTGCCGCTATCACACAAATTCAATTTATCTATTTTCCCCGGACTCAAGCATTTCCGTCGCGCGGCGTTTTCCCGCCTCCACCGCCGGTTGGGTATAGGGATCGACGCCGAAAAGGCGTGCGGCGACGATTGTTTCGATCATCGATTGCATGGCGAGTTTTCCGACGAAGCGCGCGTCGACGGCGTCGGGCGAGAATGCGCGCACCGGGGCGCCGGTTGCGGAAAGCGACTCTATCGTGGCGCGGGCGCTGGCGATAAGCACCTGCGACAGCGACGCTCCGCGCAGCCCCCGCATGTCCACGTTCTGTGGCAGATCGCAGCGCATGGCGGGATCGTTCGCGTTTTTTTCATACAACACCGTAAAGAGCTTGTCCGGTTTTCCGTCTAGAAACAATTGCAATTGGCTATGCTGGTCGAGCGTGCCGACCGACGTCACCGGCGTAAGGCCGTACCCTTTCTTGCCGAGGCTTTCGGCGCGAAGTTGCGCCAACCAGGCCGTAAATCCCTTGAATTTATGGCTGTAACTCATGAGGATGTCCACGGCAAACCCGGCGCGTTCCGCCAAATAATGGCAAAGCGCGGCCTCGGAGGCGACGGAACCGTCTTCAAACGCCTCGCTCGCCGCTTCGCGCGCCCCCGCCGCGACGCCATGGACGTCTATACCCAAAAACGCCGCCGGCAACAATCCTACGGCGGTGAAAATAGAAAAACGTCCCCCGATTGCTTCGTGGTCGATGACCGGAACGCCGTAATGCGCTCCGAGCGCCCGCAACCGATTGGTCGCGCCGGCTTTTGGAGGGTCGGAAATCATCAGAAAGCGATCGGCGATCGTTAGGCGAGGAGAAGCCGCGCGTTGAAACCATTCCATGCAATGCATCGTTTGCGCCAGCGTCTCGAGCGTATTGCCGGATTTGCTTATGGCGACGAAGGCGGTGCGTTCGGGGGGGAGCGTATGCAATAACGGAGCGATTTCCTCGTAATCGACGTTGTCGATGAAACAAACGCGCTTGCCGGGGTTTCCGCTTTTGCCCAACGCTCCCGTTAACGCTTGCGGGCAGAGAGTGGAGCCTCCCGTTCCCAGAACGGCCAAATGGCGTATGTCGGGCGAGAGGCGGCCAATCGCGTCAATGACGTCCGTAAGGGAAAAATTAAGGGTGAGGTTGCACAACGAGGGAGGCGACGCCCTGAATTCCTCCAGCGCGACGCGAAGCTTTCGTCGCGCCGCAGAAAGTGCCGACGAAAGAACGGCCACGCCGCCAATATTGCCGCCGGAATCACGCAGGCTAATATTTTTTGTCGAAAAAGAGGGGAATGACGAGTTTTCGCCTCGTTTTTCAACGACGTCGTCTGCGATCATGGGGAAACCTTCGTCATGTCTCGCGCGCTCCTTCCAACAACGCGTCCACGTGCCGTCCTTGCACGAGGCGCACGCCCAATTCCGCGGCCATGCGCAACGCTTTTTCCTGGCCGCACCGGCACAGCGCCACGCGGTGCGCGCCGCATTCGGCCACGGCGCGAGACAAGGCGTTGCGCATGGCGTCGCCGGCGTGGGAGACGTCGGCTCCCCATGCCAGTTTCACCAGGTCGAAGCCGAGAATGTCGCGCTTTAATTGCGGAAAGGTGAAGGCGTCGGCGCCGTCCACGCAAATGCGATAGCCTTTGTGCTGCAACAGATCGCGGGTGAGCGCGTATGACGCCGGATCGGAAAATACGTCGCTGACGTGAATTTCCACCACGATCCGCTTTTTAAGCGTCGGCGGAACGGATGCGTCGAACCGCGCGAACGCGTCCGTCATCAAGCTGCGGCAATTCATGTTCAGGCTAAGCGGACGCACCTCCCCCTCGCTGCGCCGATGAAGGTCGGCCAGGTGCAACAGCATGTTGCGGTCCAGATATTCCGTAAGGCAGGTGAACAGTATTTTGTTGCTTCGCACGTCGAGCGGCAAGGGGAGCATGGACTCTAACGCGGAAATATCGACGTAGATCTCTTCGTACACCGGGCGCAGCCCGCCGCCTTCGTTAACGTAGCATACCGGTTGGCGGCGAAAACAGGACGAAATGTCCCGCCGACGTATAAAATCTATCACCTGCTCTAAATGCGCGGGCGTCAGAAGCAGGCGCTTTCCCTCTTCGCGTTCGGGAACGGACGAGGGAGCGTGGTTCTGCGAAGGAGAGGGCGAAGGTTGGACGAGAACCGATTCCGTTGGCTCTTTCGGTTCCGTGGAGTCCGGCGCATTTTTTTCGCGCGCGTCGCCGGACATAAGCTCGGGTTCCGCTTCTTCTTCCTCGGCGTCGGGCAATTTGCTTAAGCATAGATCATAAAAACGCTGCCATTCGCGCGATAAGTCGAAGGCGTCGCAAAACTCGGAGTTTTCATACCCTTGGGCGTCGTATGCCAACGGATCGTCCATGAATAAATATCGCAATTGAAACAGCGATTTTTCAGACAATATCGCGCCGTTTTCAAAAAAAAGCGCGACAATATCGGCGTTATCCAATAGAAAAATGGCTCCGCGCGCATTTTTAAGCAAGTCGGCGAGAATGTTATAGGCGATGCGAATCTGGTAGTCGCTGCGATATTGCGGGTCAAGTCGAGACAGGTTAAAATATAGCGCCTTGCATCCTTCCGAGGCATATTGAATGTCGTTTAACGATTCAATAAGCGATATGAGGGCATTGCGATCATAATTTTTCATATATGCCCGTCGCATTTTACCGTCGGAAACGGCGGTGCATAAAATTTTTGGGCGCTCAAGTCTTGTTATATATTCAAAACATATTCGTCATGTTGAGCGAATAAATATCTTATAAGGCCGCAAAACGCCCGTCCGCATTATTTACTTAGCGTTCGCCTGGCCGTCATGCGTTTTTTTTAAGCGAGCGTAGAGGCGGCTAATTTTTCTGGAGGCGGAATTGGATTTTATGATGCCTTTCGATACGCCTTTGGCCATATGGGACTGTACTTGCGGGAAAAATGCCTTTGCTTCGTCCGCACGACCTTCCGCCAGCATTTTTTCAATTTTTTTAACGTAAGTGCGAATGGCGTTCCTACGCTCTCCGATGACTCGGGTGCGAAATACGTTCTTACGAATTGACTTTTTGGTGGAAGTATGGTTGGCCATATGTTTGTTTCGCGTACCGTTTTTATGTGAATGCGCCAAAGCTCGCCGCATTGGAAAGCCGGGAGGCGATGCGCCCATTGCAAGAATCTTATACGCAAAAAGAGCGGCGGGTCAACAATTTTTTATTGTCCGGCTCAACGCTTCGCGTAAGGCCTAGCTTAAATTTTCCCTTGTGTTGCCGAGATAATCGCTTAATGTAGGGGGAAGTTCCGGCGGACGTTATCGTCGCGGCGTTTTTTCGACCTTGCTTCATGGCCTTCATCCCCCCCGAATTCGCGGACGACGTCATTTCCCGCACGCGGCTGTCCGACGTGGTCGGGCGCGCGGTGAAATTGACGCGCAAGGGAAGGGAGCATTCCGGACTATGCCCCTTTCACGGCGAGAAAACCCCTTCCTTCACGGTGAACGACGAAAAGGGATTTTACCATTGCTTCGGCTGCGGCGCGCACGGGAATGCCGTCCGATTTTTAATGGATTACGAAAAAAAAACCTATCCCGACGCCGTCGCCGTCCTGGCCGCCGAGGCGGGGATGGCCCTTCCCGAGCCTGCGCGGGCGCCGGAGGAGGAAAGAAAACGCAAGCGCCGCGAGCGCCTTCTTTCCCTTGTGTCGCGGGCGGCGGAAATCTACGTCGCCGCGCTGCGCGCTCCGCACGGAAAGAAAGCGCGCGACTATTTGCAAAAAAGAGGCGTAACCCCGGAAACCGCCGCCCATTTCGGCATTGGCTACGCGCCGGACGCGTTTAATTTCCTTTCCGGCGCGTTGACGGCGTCGGGAGCGTCCGCCGTCGACCTGATCGACGCGGGGCTGGCCGCCTCGGGAGAACGCGGACCCTATGATCGCTTTCGCGACCGGCTGCTGTTCCCCATTCACGACGCCGCCGGCAAAACGATCGGCTTCGGCGGACGGGCGTTCGGCGACGCGCAGCCCAAATACCTTAACTCCCCGCAATGCGTCGTTTTCGACAAGGGCCATACGCTTTATAACCTGCACCGCGCCAAAAAATTCTCCCATGCCGACGGAGTCGTTGCGGTGGAAGGGTATATGGACGTCGTGAAGTTGACGCAATTCGGTCTGCCAAACGTCGTCGCCCCGATGGGAACCGCGCTCGGAGAGGCGCAATTGCGGCTCTTGTGGCGTTGTGCCGACCGTCCCGTCATTTGCATGGACGGAGACGCGGCCGGGCGGCGCGCGATGGCGCGCGTCGTCTCGGCTTCCTTGCCGCTGGTCACGCACGAGAAAAGCCTCGCCTTCCTGAAGATGCCCGCCGGGAAGGATCCGGACGAGTTCGTCAGCGAGCTCGGGGGCGCGGCCATGAAAGAGCGCCTCGCGCGGGGAGCGCTTTCCTTTTTCGACGCCCTTAGGGAAATCTTGTTCGCGCAACATCCCTCCTCCACCCCCGAAGGCGTGGCGGCTCGAATGAAGGAAATCGACGCGACGGCGGATAAAATATCCGACGTCCACCTCAAAAACGCCTATCGGCGAGGGTTGGTCGACGCACATTGGCAAGAAATCCGCGCGCGCAAAAACGCCCGGTTTTCCCAGGGGAAAAAAACGCCTTCCCTTGCGGCGAACGCGTTTGGGGACGAAGCCGTCCCGCTATCCCTCCTTCCCTCCTACGACGCGCCGGAAGGGTGCGAATGGGCGCTGGCGGCCATATTGGCGCGGCTGGGCGCGGGCAATCTTACCCAAGAGGTGGAGCGCGACGCCACCGAGACGGAGTGGCGCGAAAAAGATCTTGACAAGATCATAGAAAATGTGTTAGATTCTTTCAGTCTATCGAACGGCCTAGAGGGTATAATGGAAAAAGCGTCGCAAAGCGATCCGCATATAGATTTTTCCGCCGCCATAGCGCATATAAAGGCCGTCGATACGCAGCAATCCCTTCAACGACGATCCGCCGATTCTCTTGCGCGCTTATGGCGTTATTTTTATGCGCGCCGCTGCGTTTTGGCGCTAAAGCAAGATTATGTGCGCATATTTGACGCCGACGCGCCGCCGGGCGCGCTTGAAAGGACGGAAGCAA
This sequence comes from Rickettsiales bacterium, assembly GCA_040507985.1. Classification (GTDB taxonomy): domain Bacteria; phylum Pseudomonadota; class Alphaproteobacteria; order Rickettsiales; family UBA6187; genus JBEVNR01. Next base: position 20,205 of record JBEVNR010000042.1, read on the forward strand.
GCTTGTTGCGGGAAATCGAGGCGGCCCAACGCGCCATGGGGGAAGCGTTCGACGCCTTAACGGAAAAACCGGACGCCCCTCCGGCGTAAGTAATCCGGCGCCCTTAAGGCCATTTTACCGAACGTTATCGATACTGCGTCCCATAGTTATATAAAAATTGATTTACACAAGGCGAACATATGGCGTCAAACCACAAAAACGAACATGGCGACTCTAAGGCGCAACTGGCCAACGTCATTAAAAAGCTGGCCACCATGGCGAAGAAGCAAGGGTTTTTAACGTATGACGACATTAACTCCGGCCTGCCGACCGACCGGCAGCTAAATTCCGACCAGCTCGACCAGGTCGTGTCGCTGTTGTCGCGCAAGGGCGTGACCGTTTTGGAAAGCGAGGACGAGGTGGAAAATTTTGAATCCGGCATGGACGTCGTCGAGGACGAGTCCGACGCCGGCGAAGACGCCGGAAGCTCTCCCTCCACCGACGATCCGGTGCGCCTGTACCTGCGCGAAATGGGCGGCGTGGAGCTGCTCTCGCGCGAGGGCGAGATCGAAATCGCCAAGCGCATCGAGCAAGGGCGCGAAGCGATGCTGACGCACTTATACTCATCCCCTCCCGCGCTGCGCATGTTCGTGCAATGGGCAAACCGCATGGACGACGAAGATTTCCTGTTGCGCGACGTCATTGACCTTGACGCGACCTACGGAAATTTCTTTGAGCACGAGACGCACGACGACAATTTCGACGTTGACGACGACAAGTCGGGCGAAGAGGACGACGAACCGAAGGGCGAAGAAGACGACCGCGAAGACGAGGAGGAAGAAGACGAAAGCGAGGCCAACATTTCCCTGGCGGCCATGGAATCCGCCCTGTTGCCGATCATGCGGGAGGTGTTCGGGCGCTTGGCCGCGCTTGCGGAAAGCCTGCTCGCGATGCAGCAAAGTTTCATGCGGCGCGACGCCTCCGGCGAGAAGAAAGACCCGGCCGCACGTAAAAAATACGACGCCTATCTGGAAAAATTGAAGGAAGAGCTAAAAAACGTGCGTTTCTCCGAGGCGCGGCTCGACGCGATCGCCGAAGAACTATACGCGCTGAATCGCTCGCTTATCGCGATTGAGGCGGGGTTGATGCAACGGGCGGAAAAACACAAGGTGAAGCGCCCCAGCTTCCTGAAGCATTACGTCGGACACGAAACGAAGGAAGAATGGCTCGACGAAGTCGCAAAAATTCGTGAAAAGGGATGGAAGGAATTTGCGACCGAAGAGCGGGAATTCGTGCTGGAGACGCAACGCGAAGTCGCGGAAATCGCGCGTCGCGCCGGCTTGGAGATCGGCGAGTTCAAGCATCTCGTGCATCAGGTGCAAAAAGGTGACCGCGAGGCCAACCGCGCCAAAAAGGAAATGATCGAAGCCAATTTGCGCCTCGTCATTTCCATCGCCAAAAAATACGCCAATCGTGGATTGCAATTTCTTGACCTCATTCAAGAAGGCAATATCGGTCTGATGAAGGCGGTGGATAAGTTTGAATATCGTCGCGGCTATAAATTTTCCACCTACGCGACGTGGTGGATTCGCCAGGCGATCACGCGCTCCATCGCCGACCAGGCGCGAACCATCCGCATTCCCGTCCACATGATCGAAACGATCAATAAAATCGTGCGCACCAGCCGCCAGATGGTGCACGAAATGGGACGCGAGCCGACGCCGGAAGAGTTGGCGACCCGCCTTTCCATGAGCCTGGACAAGGTGCGCCGCGTCCTTAAAATCGCTAAGGAGCCGGTAAGCCTAGAAAATCCCGTGGGCGACGAGGAGGACGGAAGCTATTTCGGCGACTTCATCGAAGATAAAAACGCGGTACAGCCGCTAGACGCCGCCGTATTGGAAAATCTGCGCGAAACCACCACGAAAATCCTCGCCAGCCTCTCGCCGCGCGAGGAACGCGTGCTGCGCATGCGCTTCGGCATCGGCATGAACACCGACCATACGCTCGAAGAGGTCGGGCAGCAATTTTCCGTCACGCGCGAGCGCATTCGGCAAATCGAGGCTAAGGCCTTGAGAAAACTCAAACACCCCAGCCGCTCGCGAAAAATGCGCGGGTTTTTGAATACGTAAAAATAGTAATGCTTAGGCTCTATGGACTTTTTGAGAGCGGCGAGATATTACCTTAACTATGGCAATTAGCGACAGGTTGTCGTAAACAACTCATGAGATCCCTGCTTCCGGAAGGATGATCGGTACGGTATGTTCGCGGTATAATGACACTAACCTGCCGCTAACTGTTCAATCAATGCGAAAAAGATCCGTCGAAACGCTATTCCTTAGGCCGTATGTACTTTCCGGGCCGTCGTCGATTCTTCCGCGAGAATGTTGGCGGCATCGTTCCCGCTTCCGCGCAGTAAGGCGTTTTTTGAGGATTCGCAATGATGCAGGCGAAACTCATGCGAAAAGTCTTTGCAAAACGCCACGGCGCGGGCGGAATTACCGCATTCGTCCAGCGGCGGCGACCATAGCGCCGCGCCCATCACGCCGGGAACGATCAGCATGACGGCGCCGGAGGCGCCGGACTTGGCGGGCAGCCCGACCGCATACGCAAATTCGCTCGAATAGCCGTATAGCCCGCACGAATGCATCAGCGACAGGCAGCGTCGCGTCGTTTCCGGGGAGAAGGCGCGCGCTCCGGTGAACGGGCATGATCCGCCGTTGGCAAGCGAGGCGGCAATCACCGACAGAGCGTCGGCGTTCAGTTCGACGGAACAGGATTGCAAGTAAAAATCCACCGCGTCGCCTATGTCGGTGCGCGGGGGAAACACGCCCGCCGCGCGCATGGCGTGCGCCGCCGCGAAGTGCCGGTCCGCGCATTCTTTTTCGGAGCGGTATACCGAGTTGTTGAAGCCGGGGCGCCATCCTGCGGCCAAATCGGCGTAGACGTCGATCACGTACTCAAAGCGCTGCGCCAGCGAATCGTGCGGCTTCACCAACGAGCACGCCATGATGCCGCCGGCGACGGTGAACGGATTGCGCGGCAGTCGACGAGCGGTAAACGCGTCGTCGTCGCCGAATCCGCCCGGTTCGCGACCCATGTGGTTGTGGACGTTTTCCTCGCCGTTCAGCTCTAGCGCCAAACAATAATTGATCGCCATGCAGAGCGACTGTGCCGTAAAGGGAACGCCGGCGTCCCCGACGGAAAATCGTTGCCCGTCCGTCGTGCAGATCGACACGGCGTAATGCTCCGGATTGGCGCGCTCCAGTTGCGGAATGTAGCTTGCCGGCCGGCCCAAACGCACGTTACGGGTGCGGGCGTAAATTTCGCCCACCTTGTCGGCGAAACGTTCAAAATCCGGCACGACCAGATCGCCGTTCAGTATTTTATCGATAAGAGGCGCGTTGCCTTCCGTCGCATCGGCGAAGGCTTGCGGGGTGAGTATGTCGCCGGCGCCGTACTCGTGCAGCTTGTCGAACAGGGACGAAAGGCGCGGATCGCGATAGGTAAAGCCACGCCGCCCCAGAGCCTCGACAAGCCCGCGTTTCGTGGCGGTTCCGCCGGAGACGCGCTCGAACGCGCGGTAAAACGACACAGAGAGGGAGGAATGGAGAAGCGGAGACGTCGCGCCGCCGTTTTTGTCGGCGGAAAGGGCGGAATCTTTCGCGCCGGCGTCGGGCGCCGGGGACGATTTCACGGGAGCGTCCTTCGGTTTGGCGGCATTGGACAGCATGGCGCTTTCTCCTCTAATAGATAGCAAAAACTATTATTTATTCTCTTTTTATTATATGTCTTCTTATAGATTCGCTTTTACCGGAATGCAAGCGTCTTTGCGGCTTTTGCAAAAAACGCCTGCGACTCATCACCCGCCATCGCTTCGGTCAAGACAAAGACTAGGCTCTAGACTAGCGCCATGTGCTGATATTGGGCGGCTTGCTTCTCATGCACGGAACCCCGTTTGTGCTGATGATCGGCGCGTCCTTCTTTTTGGCAGGCTACCACGCCATCATCGCCACCGAAGAAAACTTTTTAAGAAATAAATTCGGGGCGCAGTATCAGGAATATTGCGCTAATGTGCCGCGCTGGTGGATTCGCATTGAACGTCTGCCGCAAATTTTGCGCGGCATGGAATTTAACTGGCGAAAAGTCATCTACAAAGATTACAGCACGGTTGCCAGCTGGGGTACGCAAGCATTGGCTTTGTGCGCGTACCGGGAATATTTTTCTAGCGGACGCGCCTCCATCCAATGGCTCTATGCAATGTTCGGCTTAGCAAGCTGTACCCTCCTAATAAGATTGGTAAAAAAGACTTTTGCCCTGTAGAACTCATATATGAGGATATTACTAATTGAAGATGACAAAATGATTGGCGAAAGCCTAGTCCACGCTCTTAAAAACGGGGGGTATGTGGTGGACTGGGCGCGCGATGGAGATACGGGCGAAGTGTCGCTAAGCACCACGATATATAATCTGATATTGCTTGATTTGGGTTTGCCGAAGCGCAACGGGTTAGAAGTGCTGAAAGGCATTCGCTTACGCAAAGATAAAGTGCCGGTGTTGATTCTGACCGCGCGCGATCGCGTGGCTGACCGTGTGGCAGGGCTTGATTTAGGCGCAGATGATTACTTGGTAAAGCCGTTTGCTTTGGAAGAAGTGGAAGCGCGTATCCGTGTTTTATTGCGTCGTACTGCCGGACATGCAGACCCGGTGTTACGCTCCGGGGGTGTTAGCCTCAACATGCTAACGAAAGAATTGGAATATGAAGGCAAGCGCTTGACTCTTTCTGCCCGCGAGTATGCGCTGATGTTCGCGCTTATGGAAATGCCGGGAAAGGTAATGTCGCGCGTAGAATTGGAAGAACGGCTTTACGGCTGGAACGAAGAAGTAAGCAGCAATGCGGTAGAGGTGCAGATTCACAATTTACGCAAAAAACTTGGCACGGATTTAATCCGCAATATTCGTGGCATTGGTTACATGGTAGCAAAATGAAAACACCCGTAAAATCTATCCGCCGCTACCTTCTGGCCTCACTTATCATTGCGCTCACCACGGGTTCGTTGTTGGTGGCTGTTTTCACCTATTTCAACGCTGCCGGTGAGATTGATGAACTGTACGATAAAAACATGGTGGAGATCGCAGAAACGTTAAAAACGCAAATGTCTGCGCTCAATCTTGAAGAATACCATGTTAAAGGCACGCTTGGGCCTTCTCTTAAAGAGACAATCAAAGAGGAGCAGGAATTTTTGGTGCAGGTATGGGATAAAAATGGCACTTCGATTTATACCTCACACCGTGCAATTCCTTATCCGTTTCAAGAAAAACGCGGCGCTCATCAAAATGACTTTCAAGATAAATCTTGGCGGACTTACGGCGCGGAAACAGATGATTTTGTAATTCAAATATCACAGCCGCAAAGAGCACGCATTCGCTATGTACGTGAAGTATCATTGAATCTGCTTTTTCCAATGCTTCTTCTTATACCAGTGGTTGGTTTTCTTATTTGGGTGGCCGTGGGTAAAAGTCTAAATCCGCTAAGCGATATTTCAGATGCAATTACTAAACGCTCAGCAACCAGCTTAGACCCTATAGCGGAAGAAAGCATCCCCGTTGAGATTCGGCCTTTGGTGCAGGAGTTGAATGAATTGCTTGTGCGCTTAAACAACTCCTTGGAAGCGCAGCGCAATTTTACAGCGGATGCGGCCCATCAATTGCGGACGCCGCTAACGGCGCTGCAATTGCAACTGGCGAACCTTAAGCGCGCAAAAACTGATTTGGAGCGTGAGCGCAATGCCTCCAAGCTGCAAGATGGCATCGACCGGGCTACCCATCTGGTTCAGCAATTATTATCGCTGGCGCGTGTGGAGCCGAACGCAATGGATGCGCCGACTACGCCGGTCAATTTGGCTGCGATAGTTCATGATGTGGTGAAGCAGCATGCGGAAATGGCTATGCAGAAGAATATTCATGTAGGCATGCCGCAGGATGAAAGCGTGATTGTGCCGGGAAATACGGAAAACCTATGCACCTTGCTTGAGAATCTTATCAGCAACGCCCTGCGCTATACGCCCCAAGGCGGCAAGGTGAATATTAATCTTTATAAAAGCGCGGGCAATGCGGTGATCGAAGTGCAAGACAACGGCATTGGCATTCCTGCAGCTGACCGTGAGCGTATTTTTGAGCGCTTTTATCGCGTGCTGGGTACGGAAGTGGAAGGCACAGGCCTTGGCCTTTCCATCGCTCAAAATATTGTGGAGCAACATAGCGGCGCTATCCGCATTGGCGAAGGCATTGATGGCCGTGGTGCAAGTTTTACTGTTACCCTACCGTTATAAAAGGCGAATTTCCGGTTTTCTTTGTTAATAATAACAAGCGGTTATAGCTAAGCATCAGCTAAGTTTTCATGTCTATGCTGACGCCATGAAAAAAATCGCATGTTCAGTCAGTATCTTATTGCTTAGCGCCTGTGCCGGTGGCCCAACGCGGGACAATGTTATTGCCGATGTGGAAAAACGCAGCGGCTTCTCTATCCCCAAAGAAACCGAGGTAGGCAAAATCACTTTGCCGCCCGCCGCATCGCTGGAAGATGGCATTACGGAAGATGAAGCCGTATCTATCGCCTTGTGGAATAATGCTGCTTTTCAAGAAACGCTGGTAGGCCTCGATGTCGCGCGTGGAGATCTGATTCAGGCGGGATTATTGCCTAATCCGATTGGCAGCTACACGTTTTCCACCGACAATAAACCTTTCAAATATGCCTTAGAACCCGTCATTAAACAGATTTAAGTATCCATTAAGGAGTTTTGGCGCTATAAAGCAAGGGGATTAGGGGCTTAAAGGGATTTATGGGATACGACAGCGACTTGACGGACATGCAGTGGTTGAGAATCGAAGGATATTTCGAGAATCGCACCCCTGGCGGCAGGAAACGCAAATACACCATACGTTCTATGGTTAACGCGATCCTGTATGTTTTGCGCGGCGGGATACCTTGGCGGATGCTGCCCAACGACTTTCCTCCGTGGCGGGTAGTGCATAATCAGTTCATGATATGGCAGCGCGCGGAGTTATGGGACGGCATATTTCGGGAATTGACGCAAGAAGTGCGGCGATCTGCGGGAAAAAAGAATAATCCGAGTTATGCCGTGATTGATTCGCAATCGGTAAAGACGACATACGCGGCCGAGCTGACCTTGAAAATCAGATTGTGCTTATTGACCACAAAGTAGAGCGGTTCCTAGACCGTATCGTGGCGGCGACCAGCGCAATGCTGATCTCCACTTACGAGCGGCAAGTGAAACAGATGGAAGAACAGCGCGTGTTGATTAACGAGAAAATTAAGAAATGTGGCACGTTTGATGCGGGCATGGGCGAATCTGTTGGAACCGCTTTTCAGTTTTTGGAAAATCCGTACAAATACTGGGCTTCGGCGGGTATAGAGGGTAAAAGATTGGTCTTAAAAGCCACTTTTGCACGCCCATTGGGATATCACCGCCAAAGGGGATTTAGAACCGCCGCTCTGTCGCTCCCTTTCTCGGTTTTAAGGGAGTTTTCAGAGGGTGATTCCGAAGTGGTGCCCGGGGACGGAATCGAACCGCCGACACAGGGATTTTCAGTCCCTTGCTCTACCGACTGAGCTACCCGGGCGAAGGAGAAATGCGCGAGGCACGGGGCGCATTATATATGGCAAGCGTCAAATGTCCATAGCGTAAATAGGCCGCTAGCCGAATATTTTATTCACCGTGGCTAGTCCGTCAATCAATGCGCGCACGTCGTTTTCGTCATTATACATACAGAACGAAGCGCGCACGGTGGCGCTAAGTCCAAGGCGCTTTAACAGCGGCTGCGCGCAGTGATGTCCGGAGCGAACGGCGACGCCGGTTTTATCGAGCACGTCGCCTATGTCGGACGGATGCGCGTGCGCGTGGACGAACGGCAGGGCGGCGCGGCGGCGCGCGCGCGGCTTTACGACGGAAAACCCCGGCAGTTTTTCTATTGCTTGCGCCGCTTCTTCCAGCAATTCGGCTTCGTGCGCAAAAATCGCGTCGCGATCGTGGGCGCATAAAAAATCAATCGCCGCTCCCAGGGCGATGGTTTCGGGGAAAGGCGGCGTGCCGGCCTCGAATCGCATCGGCGGAGGCAGGAACGTCGTGCCTTCCTCTATGTCCACCCGGTCGATCATTTCTCCGCCCGTGCGGTACGGAGGCCAGCTTTCCAAGATGTCTTTTTTTCCGTAGAGAACGCCCACGCCGTTCGGAGCGTAGAGCTTATGGGCCGAGAACGTCAGTACGTCGCAATCCAGCTCCTGAACGTCGATTTTCATGTGGACGACCGATTGCGAGGCGTCGAGAACCGTCGCGGCGCCGGCGTCGCGGGCAAGGGCAATAATTTCCCGCGCCGGCGTTACGGAACCCAGCGCATTCGACATATGGGTAAAGGCGACGATTTTCGTGCGGGGGGATAGTTGCGACTTCACCGACGCGACGGAAAGATTGCCGTCTTCGTCCATGCGCGCGCATTTCAGCGTCGCTCCCTTACGCATGCAAAGCTGTTGCCAAGGTACGATGTTGGCGTGATGCTCTAGGTCCGTCACGATAATTTCGTCGCCGGCACGGACGATAGTTTCGCCGAATCCATGCGCGGCAAGGTTAAGCGCGTCGGTGGCGCCTGACGTAAACACGACGTTTTGCCAAGAGGGAGCGCGAATGAAGGCGGCTATCTTTTGGCGCGCCTCTTCGTAACGGGCGGTGGTTTTTGCGCTCAGGTAATACATTCCCCTGTGTACGTTCGCGTAAATATGCGCGTAATGCTCGCGCAGCGACTCTAAAACGCAATCCGGTTTCTGCGCTCCGGCGGCGCCGTCAAGAAACGCCAAGGTTTTTCCGTTGGGAAGCGGTTGCGCCAATGCGGGAAAGCGTTCTTTCATTTCAGGGTTCTCACCTGGGGTTATGCAAGAGGTATAATGCATTATAGGATATATTATAGTTATCGTTGCGCCCTCCATCCCTCCAACTCTCGCGCGATTAGGCGCGCGAAAAGATCGTCGGCGTCTTGCGAGTCGTTGAGGCAGGGAACGTAGAGGAAATTTTCTCCTCCGGCCTTTAAGAAGGCGGCGCGCGCGCCGATGGATATTTCCTCCAGCGTCTCCAGACAATCCGACGCGAAGCCGGGCGTCATGACCGCCACGCGCCTTACTCCGCCTTGCGCGAGTTTTTCGAGCGTCGGAACGGCGTAGGGTTGCAACCATTCCGCCCGTCCGAAGCGCGATTGAAAGGCCACCGTGTAGGCATTTTTTTCTAGCCCCAATGCTTCCGCCAGCAACCGTCCCGTTTTTTTGCAGTGGCAATAATACGGATCGCCTAACTCAAGGTTGCGCTTGGGCAGTCCGTGAAAGGAAAAAACCGTATGGTCGGGCGCATTTCCCTCGATATGGCGCCGATAGGTTGCGGCCAGGGCCGCGATATAGGCGGGATCGTCGTAAAAAGCCGGAAGGACGCGCAACGCGGGCTGTCGGCGCATTCCGATAAGCGCGCGGAACGCCTCGTCGCACACCGCCGCCGTGGTCGTGGCGCTATATTGCGGGTATAGCGGCGCAAGCAATATTTTGTCGCACCCCTTTTCGCGAAGGGCGGCGAGGGAAGCGGCGACGTCGGGTGCGCTATAGAGCATCGCCGGCGTCACGACGACGTCCGGCAGCGCCTTGGCGAGCGCTTCCGCTTGACGGCGCGTGTAATGCAGTAGCGGGGAGACGTTATGTTCCTCGTTCCATATCATCTTGTAGTTATGGGCGACTTTTTTCGGGCGCACGCATAAAATTAACGTCAATATGGGCTTCCATAACGCTCGAGGCAGCTCGATCACCCGCCTGTCGGAAAGAAAACGGCGCAAGTAACGCCGCACTTCCGTCGGCGTGGGGGCGTCCGGCGTGCCTAAATTCACTAACAACACGCCCACGCGTCCGTGGGGCGCCGCAGGATGGGAGGAAGGTTGCGTCATGCCGTATGCTTCCGTAGGGGCGCTAGAACGCTTCCGCCATGTCGTCCGCCTCCATGCCGTCGCCGGAGACGGGCGAGGCGTCGGTCACGGAATTTTTAGGAACGGCGGCGGAGCGAATTTCCTTTTCAATGTCTTGCGCCAAGGCGGGATTGTCGCGGAGAAATTGCTTGACGTTTTCCCGTCCCTGGCCGATGCGCTGGCCCTTGTAGGAAAACCACGAGCCGGACTTCTCCACCAACTCGTATTTTACGCCGATATCGATCAGCTCGCCTTCCTTTGAGACGCCTTCGCCGTACATAATGTCGAATTCAGCCTGGCGGAACGGCGGCGCCACCTTGTTTTTCACCACTTTTACGCGGGTTTGGTTGCCGGTGGTTTCGTCTTTTTCCTTCACCGCGCCGATGCGACGAATGTCGAGGCGAACGGAAGAATAGAATTTCAGCGCGTTTCCCCCCGTCGTGGTTTCCGGCGAACCGAACATCACCCCGATTTTCATGCGGATTTGGTTAATGAAAATGACGATGGCGCCGGTGCGCGACACGGAGGCGGTGAGTTTGCGCAATGCCTGGCTCATGAGCCGGGCTTGCAGCCCAACGTGGGAATCGCCCATTTCGCCTTCTATCTCTGCGCGCGGCGTCAGCGCGGCGACCGAGTCGACGACCAGCACGTCGATGGCGCCGGAGCGCACCAGCGTGTCGGCGATTTCCAGCGCTTGCTCGCCGGTGTCCGGTTGCGAGACGATGAGATTGTCGACGTCCACCCCTAATTTTTTAGCGTATTCCGCGTCCATTGCGTGTTCGGCGTCGACGAAGGCGCAGGTGCCGCCGGCTTTTTGCGCCTCGGCGATCACGTGCAAGGTCATCGTCGTCTTGCCGGAGCTTTCGGGACCGAAAATTTCGACGATTCTGCCGCGCGGCAGCCCTCCGACGCCCAATGCCAAATCTACGGAGAGCGAACCCGTTGAAATGGTCGCGATTTTTTGCATGGGGCGATTGCCCAGCTTCATTGCCGATCCCTTGCCGAAGGCGCGCTCTATTTGCGCCAAGGCGGCGGTTAACGCTTTTTCTTTTTGGTCGTTGGGTGAGGTCATGGGGGCTTTTCTCCGGGGCGATTCGTTAATAAACAATAAACGTTTCGCGACGCGTTCGCAAGAATTTTTACCGCTTCTTTCCTAAATTAGGCGCCCGATCGGCGGCGTTTTGTCCCTTGCCCTGCGCCATGCGGCGCTCTATGCTGCGCGTTCCATAAGAACATCGCATGGCGCCTCAATCAATGAACGCATATCGGGCCGCGCACGGGGTCGCCACCGTGGTGAGGCAAAAGCATTTAGGCGGAATCGACGTCGAGCAGGCATTTTCCCTGGCGTTGGACGAGGCGGCCAAGGCCGGTTTCTCCGCCGTCCGGTGCGAAGCCGTTGCCGACGAGGAGGCGTTCGACCTCTTTCTGGCCGACGCTCCGTCGCGCAGGGATGCGGCGGTTCTTCGGGACGCGCTGGAGCGTGCCTTCCCGAAGTCCGACGTTTTCGTGCAGCCCACAATCGGCAGGCAAAAGAAATTATTCGTCTCCGACATGGATTCCACCGTCATCGGCCAGGAATGCATCGACGAAATCGCCTATGCGCTTGACATGGGCGAGGTCATGGCCTCCATTACCGATCGGGCCATGCGCGGGGAGATTCCCTTCGCGGAAAGCCTTTCGATGCGACTTGCGCTGCTGAAGGGCGCGCCGACGTCGTTATTGCAGGACGTATACGACAAGCGCATCCATTTTTCGGAAGGGGCGGCGCGCCTGCTGGAAGGATTGGCGGAGCATGGCGTAAAAACCGTTCTGGTCTCCGGCGGTTTTACGTTTTTCGCCAAGCGCGTGGCGCAGGAACTGGGGTTCGACGCCTATCATGCCAACGTGCTGGACGAAAAGGACGGCGTCCTCACCGGCGCCGTTCGGGGAGAGATTCTTACCGGCGCCCATAAAGAGGCGTTGCTGAGAGAATATGCGGCGAAGTTGGAAATTGCTCCCGGCGACGCGATGGCGGTGGGGGACGGGGCGAACGACGTTCCCATGATCATGGCGGCCGGAACGGGAGTGGCTTATCGGGCGAAGCCGGCCACGGAAGAGGCTGCCCCATACCGTTTGCGCCACAACGATTTGGACGCGCTGCTATACGTGATGGGCTTCGGGCGCAAAGGCGCCGCCCACGCCGTCACGCTCGGCGAGACGGTCGCGCCGCCTTTTTCGGACGGTCGTCATTAATGACGACATCTTCCCGCGTCGCATGGCGCGGAATTCGCGGACAAAATGACGCAAGACTGCCGCCTTGTCATAAATTGAGTAAAAAATCGAACGCCTTAAAAAGGCGATTTTTTATAAGCAACGATTAGCGTTTTTGCCTTGTTGGCGCGATGGAATGCGTTGCAATGCGGTTCGTTCTCCGCTATATCTTAAATATTAACGAATCGCAAACGCACTAGGAGCCTATGGGATCCCAGATTAAAAAAGTCGTCGTCTCCACCATGATCGGCAACGGATTGGAGTGGTACGACTACGCCCTGTACGGCATGTTCGCCTCGATTATCGGGCGCAATTTTTTTCCCGCCGACAGCGAGACGGCGTCGACGATGGCGACCTTCGGCGTGTTCGCCGTCGGTTTCGTGATGCGTCCGCTTGGCGGCATGTTTTTTGGGTATATCGGCGACCGCTACGGGCGGCGTAACGCCCTTGCGTTTTCCATTTTAATGATGTCGATTCCCACGGCCTGCATCGGCTTGCTTCCGACCTACGATTCCATCGGCATATGGGCGCCGATCGCTCTGACGCTCATTCGCCTGGTGCAAGGTCTGGCCGTGGGCGGAGAGTTCGGCGGCTCCATGGTCTATTTGGTGGAATGCGCGGGCGGACGTCGCCGCACCCTTCTCGGCAGCATGGCGGTGGTGAGTCTGGCCGTCGGCCTGTTGGTCGGCGCGGGCGTCGCCGGTCTGGTCGGCGCGCTCATGACGCCGGAGGATTACGCATCTTACGGATGGCGCATTCCGTTCGTCGCCGGATTGTTTATCGGGCTGGTGGGACTCTATATACGCAAGGAATTGGGGGAAAGTCCCGCCTACGAAGAGGCCAAACGCGCCGGAAACATTTCCGAGCGCCCCGTCCGCGATGCGCTCGCCTATAACATGCGCGAAATATTGCTGGGCGTCGGCGCCTATATGGCGGTGACGATTCCTTTTTACCTCCAAACCGTCTATATGCACGGATTTTCCGTGAAATACATGCATTTTACGGAAAATCAGGCGATGTTTACCCATTTCGGGGTGCTGGTCGCCTTAATGGTCCTGATGCCGCTCTCCGGATGGCTCGCCGATAAATTCGGGCGCGTGCGCGTGATGGCCGCCGCTGCATTGGCCTATATGGTCTATGCGTTTCCCTTCGTTTACCTGCTGGAACAGGATTCCGTCGCCGTGGCGATTGCCGCGCAAATTTTCTTCGGCGCGATTATGGCGTTTTACCTGGCGCCGATTCCCGCATTTTTGGTCGATTTGTTCCCCGCCAACACCCGCTTCACCGGCATGGCGCTGAGCGCAAACGTCGCGGCGGCGGCCTTCGGCGGCACCGCGCCGATGATATTGACGAAGTTAATGGGCGACGGCCAAGATTTTCGGCATATTGCGTGGTATATTCTGGTTGCCGCCGGCATTTCCCTCGTCTGCGCGCTGAAATCGGAAAAAATTTCTCCCGTTCCCGTAGCGGCGATATAGCGCCTTATGACCGACCGTTTGCGCCATATTCCCGAACGCGGTTCCTTCGCCCTTATCGAGAAAGACGGCGTCGTGACCTTATATGCGGGAAATATCTTCACGTTGGACGCCATCGTCGATATCCATGCGCTCGCCCAAAAAGAAAATAAGAACGTCGTATTTTTGTTGCCGTTTTGCGTGATTCGCGAACGCGGATTCGCCGCCAACGGCGACGAGCCTATCTTGGCGATGCTCGTTGAAAGCCGGCGCGTTATCGGTACGAAAGACGAGTGCATGCGCGACTTTCCGCACGCGGAGGCGCCGCCGGCGCATGCGATAACGCCGTCTATTTCCGACGACGAGCAAATGGCCCTGCTCGCCCGCTTCCAGCGGGAGGAAATAGAGGGGGGAAACGTTTCCCAGGTGAATTTATCCCGAGCGTTTCACGGAAAAATCGCGGGATGCACCCGCGAGAAAATTGTGTCGGTGTACCGTTCGTTACTCGGCAATATCGGCCAATATATGACGATACTCTTTTATGACGGCGAGCGCGAACGGTATTTCATCGGCGCCACGCCGGAATGCCACGTGGAAATGACGTCGGACCGCACCGTCATGACGCCCATCGCCGGCACGCTTCGCAAGGAAGGCCGCGCCACCTTCGAGACGCGCCTGCGGGCGTTTTTGCTTGATCCCAAAGAGCGAAACGAATTATACCAAGTCACCGACGAAGAACTGAAGATGATGGCGCGCATCGCGCCGGACGGCGGTAAAATCGAAGGGCCGTTTTTAAAAGAAACCGGCAACGTCGTCCATACTTATTACCGATTGGTCGGCAAGCGCTCGCCCAACGCGCCGGACAATCTGCGCCATACGCTGCACGCTCCCACCGTGGTGGGAAGCCCAATGGAAAGCGCCGCGAGGGTGATATGCAAATACGAACCCGAGTCGCGCCGCTATTACGGGGGAGAAATCGGCATTTACGACTATCTTGGCCGCGCGTCCGGCGCCGAATACGGCAACATGGACGTCGCAATTTTCATTCGGTGCGCCGAAATCGATAAAGACGGCGAGTTTCGCGTGCAGGCCGGCGGCGGCGTAGTGCGCGATTCCGACCCGTTAAACGAAACGAAGGAAAACCGCGCCAAAGCGTCGGTCATGACGGACGCGCTGCTGGGAAAAACGCCTTCGCCTATTCCGTACCTTTCGCCCGAACTGACGGAAAAATACGCCGGATTGCTGGGCGAGCGCAACGCCCATTTGTCGCGATTTTGGTTTGAGGACGCCATGTCGCAACGCTCTCTCCCGCTTGTCGGCATCGCCGCCGCCGTCATCAACAACGAAGACGATTTCGCTTGCATGATCGCCCACATGCTAAAAACCATGGGGTGCCGCGTACGGGTTATGGATACGTTCGCTTTCGATCCGGCCTCGGACGAGAGCGACATGGTCGTGATCGGGCCGGGTCCGGGAGACGTGAACGACGAGAGCAACCCGCGCATGATGCGCCTCATGGCAACGGTGCGCGCGCTAAAGAGTTTGGGTAAAAAACGTCTCGGCATATGTTTGGGCCATCAGGCGCTCTGTCTGGACGAAAAAATTCCCGTTACGCCGCTCGCCCGGTCGTTCCAGGGAGAGCAACGCGAGGCGCACGTGTTCGGAAAGCCGCATCGGCTGGGGTTTTATAACTCCTTTACCTCGACGGCGACGCCGGAGACGCGCGCGCGAACGGACGTGCGCCTGCATCTTGACGAAGGCGGGCACATCATTGCCATGGAAGGAAAAGGGTTCGTCGGGTTTCAGTTCCATCCCGAATCGATCATGTCGGAATGCGGAGCCGAATTGCTCGCGGAGGCGACAAAAAAGTTGACCTTTCGCGCATAGGGCATATGATGCGCGATACATTTTTCATGACCCTTTTATAGCCCTTATCCGCTTCCCACGTTGTCTTTTCTCCGCATACGCACGCTTCTACTCTTTTGCGATGAGTTCGATCACGATCGATCTGAATGGCAACGATCCCGTCGCGGCGCTTAACGGATTTGCCAAGGGCACCACATTCGACACCCTCACGTTTATTCTGGCTGTAATGGTTGCAGACGATGTATCGCAATCCCTTGATGATAACGACAATTTTCGGGAGAAAATTTTTCCCGCGTTAAGCGCCGCCATAAACCAATTGCAGTTTTCCGCGACGCATGTCATTCTGGATATACTTGGGGAAATTAACGGCAAAAAAACAAGTAAAGCGCTTGGCTGTCAAGAAGGCGGTAGTTTTTCGGCCGGTAATTTTTTGGCGTTGATTATTAACGATCTTCAGCCCAAATCGCTCGAGATACGCGAATCAGGGCGACATGATTATCTCCCGACGCTCTCCCCTTCCCGGATATTTTTTAACAAATTACCTTCAATCGATATCAATGCCGACGTCGGGAAGCGGAAGGTAAAATTATCCTTTCCCGCCAACGCGTTTTCTGAGCATATCGATTGGGATGCCATGCCGCAATGGATTGCGTCCTATGTCGTCACCCCTCCGTCTCAAGGCGTAGTCAAGTGGATGCAAGGCAATAATTGGATGGTTACCGAACATGGCGCGCATGTGTCGGATCTCCTCATCCTGATGGAGGAATGGCGCCGGGAAGACCCCGAAAACCGGAAAATCCAAGGATGCTTCCACCTCACGCTTGACGTTATTGCGCATGTGTGGCGCATGCCTGATCAGAAACCGACAACCTTCCTGGGAAAAACCAATAACTTTTTTAAAAGCTCGCTGAAGGCAAAAAAAACGCCGGAAGAGCGCCTGTGCGCCATCATTCGCGAATGGATATCTTCTTCCGACGATTGGGTGAAAGACGTGTCGGGCGACTTCACGTTTCGGCTCTTGCCCATGCGCTTTAATAAAAGCAAATGTGAAAATTCTGAATGGATTGCCTTTTACGTCAAGGCGCTGGAATTCATTGCCCAAGAAGCCGGTCCCGAAAGGTTGCAGCAGATAAGTGATTGCAAGATTCTATCCCGTTGCCTGCAATGGAATAACGGCGCAATTTCGGAGCATCCTTGTCGTGTTGACAAGAGGGACGCCTGTCCGCACTGTTTCATGTATGTCTATTTTCATGATGTTGTCTTTGCCAATGCTTTCAATACAGTTTTTTGCTCCCCAACATCTTTAACCATGGACATGCCGTCTCTTGCATCGGTTAAAGCTTTTTCTGCTCTCCCCTACTTTAGAAACCAAAAGGCTTTAACCGTTCGCATGAATCCGTGGATCAGCGGCGCAGGCGTCGAGGAAGGAGAGGACGCCACGCAAGAGACGCAGCGCGCCTTAACTCCCGAAGCGCTTTCTCTAGTTAATTTTAAGTTATTGGAAACGCTCACCTGGGAATTTCCTTCCGCGCTATGCCCAAGAAATTATCTGATGGCGAATTATTATGGCCCCGCGTTTCATTACGCGCATGACGTGGCGTTGAAAGTGATAGAGAACGCTTTAAGAAGCGATACCTGCCCTCTATCTTCGCTTACCGTGAAGGACATTATTCCTTCGGACGATCTAAAAAAGTTCACGTCATTTTTTCACGCCATCTCCACGCGTGACCTCACGGAATTGACGCTGAATTTCCCTCAATTTCCTTGCTTTAGTCAAGAGGATATAGGCGCGTTGGCTAAAAAAATGATCTATTGGAAGGTGGACGTCCTCAACATCAGCTTGCATAACCGACCGCATACGATTTGCAACATGCGGCCCGGTAAAGTCGGCCAAGTAAGCGGCTCAACGACATATCACGATCTCGTCACCGCCTACCTTAAGGAAGCCGATTGTGCCATTATTTCCGATTGAATTGTTTTTCATCTCTTCTTTCTTATGTATCGGGCGCGAGCAGTGAATATTCGGCGTTAGTTTTTTCCTATCATAAAAACCGAGCGGGACTCGAAAAAAAAGTTTTTTGTTTTTTACGTTGCTAGGCTATGTGCGCTTTCCTAACCCTCACGCCCGGCTGCCGTGGCCGGGCTTGTCCAAATCGTACCAAAACTGCTCGCGCACGTCTTCGTCGTCTTCGTTTGCCGGAGGCACGCCGAGAACGGGAGCGATGCGGCGAATGATTTCGTAGGCGGCGGGCGCGGCGACGCGTCCCCCCGTGGGGCGCCCGACGTCGATGTGCGGGTCGTCGAGCATCACGTAAATTAAATATTTGGGCGCGTTCATGGGGAATACGCCCAAAAACGAGGCGATCACGCTGTTGCTGCTATAGCCGCCGGCCTTTGCCTTGTCGGCGGTGCCGGTCTTTCCGCCGACTAAATAATGCGGGACGTTGGCGTTTTTTCCGGTGCCGTACGCGACGGTTAAGCGCATAAGGCGGCGAATCTTGTCGGACGTGTCCTTTGATATGACGCGCTTGCCTTCCGGCGGACGCCCTTCCACCTTAAGAAGGGTAAGGGGTTTAAGATATCCCCCGTTAACCATGGCGCCGACCGCCTTCGCCAAGTGCAGCGGCGTGACGGCCATGCCGTGGCCGAACGCCACCGTCGCCTGATGAATTTTCCCCCAATGTTCCGGAGGAAGGAGCGGTTCGCCGCGCTCCGGCAGCTCTATGCTCACTTTCTCGAACAAGCCCAGGCTGCGAAGGAAGGTGCGCTGCGTGTCCGCCGTCGATTCGAGGGCGATTTTCGCCGCGCCGATATTAGAGGACTCCATCATAATTTCCTCTAAATCGAACGGCTTGCGCGATTGATGGAAGTCGCGTATGGCGTAGCGCCCGATGCGCAGCGGCCTGGTGACGTCCACTTTCTGCTTCATGTGGATCGTGCCTTCCTCCAATCCCATGGCGGCGGTAAAAATTTTGAACACCGATCCCGGCTCGTACACGCCGAGCGAGGCCACGTTAAAGCGCTGCTTTTCCGTTGCCCTGCCGGGCACGTTCGGATCGAAATCCGGCAGTCCCGCCAGCGCCAGCACCTCGCCGGTGGTGACGTCCGTCACTAAGGCCGCGCCGGAGAGCGCCTTGTACTTCTCGATGGCGTCGGCGAGGGCGCTGCGCGTGGCGTGCTGCACCGCCACTTCTTGCGCCAGCGTCATGGTTTGGTCGGGATCGGACGGATGGGTCAGCACGTCGTTGAAATAGCGCTCTATGCCGGCCAGTCCCTTGCCGTCGACGTCGACATAGCCTATCGTGTGCGAGAACAAGGCGTTATGGGGATAGATGCGACGCGCGTCCGCCTGAAAATACACGCCGGGAATGCCGAGCAGGTTGACGTCGTTGCGCTCTTTCGGCGTAAGGTGCCTCTTTATCCAGACGAAAGCCCGGTCCTTGGCGAACGCGGCGCGCAATTCTTCTTGCGATACGGAGGGCAACACGGCGGCGATGCGCCGTGCGGCCTCGTTCTTTTCGATCATTTTTCGGGGATTCGCGTAGAGCGACTCGGTGGCCAAATTCACCGCCACGCGCTTTCCTCCCCTATCGAGCACCGTCATCCGTCCGTAGCCTTGCGCGGCAGGGGAGGGGGAGCGCTTCGCTCCGCTCGCCGCGAACGCACCCACTTGCACCGCGCGAACGGCGATGCAGGCAAAGGCGAAGGCGCACAGACAGGCGAGAAACGCAATGCGGCGTCGGCATTTATCCACGTCGGAAGCGCGCGTTTTTCCCAGCGACGCAAGCGGAGCCGCGCCATAGACGGAATAATGCATCGAAGGATGGCTTTGGCGCATAAACGTATAAGCAAAAATATTGCGTCCATCATTAAAGGAATAGTATTTCCCTTTAATTAATAACAACATACCGTCAGTCCTAACGGTAATCCATTAGACGAAAATGCTACAACGCCGTTTCCTGCCATTTCCCTTTTTCGTCGCGGCTCCAATAATGCTTCTCCGCCATGCCGTTGCCGCATTTTTTCCAAAATTCCCGCGCTTCCTGCAACGCGGACGCATCCTCTCCGTCAAACATAAAGAAAACGCGATCGCATGCATAGGAAGGAAGGGAAGGAGAGGCGCCGGCGATAAAGAAGAACGGCGCGCCCCGCGCGTCTCCGGCGTCCGTACCGATGAGAACCGGCTGGCGGTCTTCGTCTCCTTCTCCGGCAACGTCGTGGGGAATGAAGGCGGCTTGCCGAAAACTCCATAACGCGCCGTCCAGGGCGTTGGCGTCTTCCTGCGACTTAACGAGAATAAAAATTTTATTTGCCGACTCATAGGCTTTTTCCACCAAAAAAGGGATGGCCTTATAAACGGGAGCGCCGGTTAGGCGATAAAAATCAATGCGCATGCGGGAGCGTCGCTATTGGTGCATGAATTGGAGCGCGGCTTGGGGCACCGAGCGCATTTCTTGGTATTGCATTTCGGCCTCTTGCTGTTTGCGCTCTCCCAGCGCCATCATTTCCTGACCCTTGGCGCGATCGGCCTCGCCTTCCTCCATTAAAGCGCGGCCTTTTTTAAATTTTTCGCCGCCTTCTTCGATCATTTTCTTGCCGTCCGCCGCCATTTTTTCGCCGTTCTGCCATGAATCCGCAATCGAAGAAAAAACGCCCCCATGTGCTTGCACGCGGTCGGCGAACGTTTCTTCCTTATGCGACGCGCATCCGAACGCAAGCGGCGCGATAACGGCTAAAAAAAAAGGGAGAAGGAAAATGCGTTTCATCGGAGCAATTCTTTATGTCGTTCTTAAAGCGTTAGGCGAAGCATAGCGTTTTTTTCGCGCGTGACAAACATTAAATTAAATACGAATCGCCGCGATCAAAGCGCTGCCGAAATTTATACTCCCCGGGTTTTTTTCAATGCAAATTCATCGCGAACGCGATTGACGCCGAGGCACATCTTAGGTAGAAAAAGGAACGGCGTTATGAAACGCTTCTTTAACCCACAAGGAGAAGTACCGTGCCTGCAGACAATACCAGCAAAGTTCGCAACAACCCGAAAGTGCTTGCCGCGTTGACCGACAATAAAGTGTTGAACAAAGACGTGCGCCTCGAAGACATCGTTCGCGTAAGCGGACAAATTTCCGAAATGATCGGCGACGCCGACTTGGCCGCGTGGACGTTCATCTCTCCGAACTACATTTACACCGGCGACGACGCCGTTGACGTGACCAAAGGCCGCCTCAGCATCGATCCGAAAGCCGGACGTTAGTTCTTAAGGGCCGCACGTTGGACAAGGGGCGTTTTTTGCTTTTCGCGAAAGGCGCCCCAATTTTTTATCGGTCGCCGTTATGGACGTCTTGCCCTATATCATTACCCTCACAGCCCGGCATATCGACTTTTTTTCGTTTGAAAATAAATTTTCGCAGGAACGCTTCAAGCGGTTCGCCGAACTCGCCATTTTCTTTCACTACGTCTCGAAATGCCCTTCCTCCCGCGACGCGGACGGGTACGAAACCATTAAAAACGCGCTTATCGACAATCTTTCGATGCTTTCGCCGGACGACGTATTCAAAAATTTCTACACCTCGTACCATATTATCATGCCGTATGTGTTCATACGCCGCGAAAAGGCGATCGAGGGTTTGGAAAAATGCCTCGACGCCGTATGCGACGAGGAGTTTTTCTCGCCCGAAATTCCTCCCCATCGGCACATGGAATGGAGTTACATGCTCTATAACGCCGATAAAATACGGGTGCTTCCGGCGCCGCCCGAAGGCATTCTCACGAAAGGCCTGTTTTTGCCCTTCGTCGATCGTGATCTTACCTACGCCCTTACCCACGCGATTTTTTACGCAACGGATTTCGGATTTGCCGAAAATCCCGCCCTAAAAGAGAGCGCCGATGCGCTCGCCTTTCGCGTCGCCTGTCTGGCCGCGCGATTTAAGCGCGAAAAAGACGTGGACGTCACCTTGGAACTGGCCATTTCCTTTCTTGCGCTCTATCCGTACGTCGCCGAACGCATCGCCGCCGACGCATGGCTGAAGGGGATACTGCATATCGTTGATCGCGTGGTGCTGGATACGCATTTTATTCCGACGCCGGGCGAGATCGACGCCGATACGGACGGCGTGCTGCAAAAGAAATATCATACGCTTTTCGTGCTTGGCATATTCGCCTCGTTACTGAAGACGCGCATGGGGGAAGGCGTGATTGACGGCACGGCGTTTTCAAGCCTGACATGTGTCCCCAACGCGGACGAATACGCCTCCCCGACAATCCTTCCGGAATCCGCCGCGCTCGATTTGGCGCACGGCGTCGTCGAATCGCTCAAGCGAAAAAATTATTCCCCGGAACCGTACGCCGCCTATCAAAAACATTTCGGAAGAAACCCGTTTTTAGAAGAGGAAATTGCGCGTTATCTCTCCGTGTTCCGGCGTCGCAATCGCGACGGCATTTTGTGGAACAAGGAGTTTGACGCGCTGGGGGTGAGCGACGCGCAGCGGGAATCGTTGCGCATCGATTGCGAGAAGGATTTTTGCGCTAAAATGGCATTTTAGCGCGCGCGAATATTCCAGCCGAGCGTTTCCGCCGTACCGTCGCCATGTAACGCGATGACGCCGTATGCGGCGGTAGCCAGCTTAAGCCGCGCCGGAGCGTCGGTTGCGCTTAAGGCGGAGGGAGCGAACCGCGCCGTTCCGTTGCTGGTGACGCATAGCATCGCCTTTTCTTCTTTTAAATCGGCGCGGGCGAGCGCGGCGAGGCGACGCCAGCGTTCGCAAACGGCGTCTACGTCAATGGGCCATGACGCCGGCGGAACGTTTTCTTCGTCCCATCGCTTTAACGCGTTTTCCCCCAGCCGCATGCGCACCTCTTCCTCCGGTTTACCGTCGTCTTCACCGTAATCAAGTTCGTTAAGGGAATCCATGCGTTCTACGGAAATGGGGAAGGGGAGGGCGGCGCGTATTTCTTCCGCCGTCCGGACGGAGCGCTGCAAGTTCCCGGACGCTATTGTGACGATACGGGGGAATGTTTTTGCTAAATGCGCTCCTAATGCGCGTGCCTGGGCAATTCCGCTGCGCGATAAGGGAATGTCGGTGCGAAGCCCTACCCGGAGCAACGCGTCGCCGTCGTCGAATGTGTTGCCGTGACGTGCGATAATGAGGTGTTTTGCCATGGCGCGTCTACAGAATGTTAGACTTCCGCTAGTGCGAGCGGCTTTTCCGTTTTTTCCGTTTTCTCCGTCGCGTCAATGGAGGCGCGGGAAGGCGCGCCTTCGGCGGCGGAACCCCACATGCGCTCCAGTTTATAATAGTCGCGCACTTCGTTGCGAAATACATGGACGATGATGGATTGCAAGTCGATGAGCACCCAATCTCCGCTTTGCTCTCCTTCCGGGGGAGGGGAATAAACATTGACTTTTTTGGCGGCCTCAACGACCGCTTGGGATAAGTGGGACGCATGGCGAGAGGAGGTGGCGGAAGCAATGACCATCCGATCGGCGACGTCGGTTTTTCCCATAAGATCAATAACAACGACGTTTTGCGCCTTTCCGTCTTCCAATGCGCGCAACACGGCGCCCTCTAACGCTTCTAACGAATCAAGGTGTCGATCAGTCAAATGCAACTCCTAATTGCGATGACGCTACCATGTGTTAATAACGCCTTAATTCAAATTTTAATATAAAACGCAGGCTTCGGCAAGTTGTTTTCTCGCGCCTTGTATTAGACGTCTTGCGTAAAACTGCCATGTTGATTTTTTCAAATACGCTACTCTCCCGACGCGCTGATTCTATATCCAATCCCCGGCTCCGTCATGATGTAAGTGGGCTTTAGGGGATTGTCCTTGATTTTCTGGCGCACATGCTGCATGTGGATGCGAAGGTAGTTGTTGTTTTCCTGCGAGTGTTTTCCCCATATCTCCTTAAGCAGCTGGGAATAGGTGACAAGTTTTCCTGCGTGTTTTACCAGAATGGAGAGCAGCTGATATTCGGTGGGGGTTAAATGAACGACCTGCTCGCCTACCATAACGGTACGTTTTTCCATATCGACCGTAAGCTTCTTGTAATAATACACTTCAACCTTACCGTCTTTGTTGCGTTTGGCGTTACGCAGCGACACTTTCATGCGGGCAACGAGTTCGCCCAAGCCGAAAGGTTTCGTCAGATAATCGTCCGCGCCGTTTTCCAACGCCTCTATCTTCTGCTGTTCCTGCCCGCGAGCGGAAAGGACGATAATGGGTATTTGGCTCCATTCGCGGATTTTCTTCACCATATCCTGACCATCCATGTCGGGTAGGCCGAGATCGAGGATAATAAGCTCCGGATGAGCCGCCGCCGCCTGCTGCAAGCCAATGCGCCCGTCTTCTGCGGTGGTTACTTTATAGTTATGCGATTTTAAGGAATGTTCCAGATATTTTCGTATCTCCGGCTCGTCTTCAATAACCAATATCGGGATTGCCGGCGTAAAGTAATTCGTATCAGCCATTTTCCGTTTCCTCATTCATTGCCGGCATGGACGCTTCGCTCTTCGGTAACGTAAAAATAAACATGGCGCCTCCTCCTTCGGTACTCTTCGCCCATATTTGTCCGCCATGCGCTTCAACGATCGACTTGCATATAGGTAAGCCAAGCCCTGTGCCTTCCTTCGTTCCCTTATGGAATTTCTCAAAAATTTTTCCTTCCTCGCCTTTAGCGATGCCGGGACCGTTATCTATGACGTAGATTTGCAGGTATTTTTTCTTATCTTCTACGGAAATCGTGATTTGTATGTTGCTACGATTATACTTTACCGCATTCTCAAGGAGATTGGTGAAAACCTGCTCGATAAGCAGGCCGTCCACGTCGATGAGATCTTTGGTGCGTATGTTAAAGTCCACCGCGTTTTCCGGCAATATGTTTTTGAGGCGCATGAGCGCGGAGCCGATAATCTCTTCGAGAAAATAAGGCTGTTTGTTCAATTTCATTTTTCCCGACTCAAGCCCGGTGATATCCAAAATGTTTTTTACCATTTTAGAAAGCTTGGAGCTTTGGTCGTAGATCGTTTTTACCATTTCTTCCGCCATTGGCGGCAAATACCCTCGCTTTGCCAATAGTTCGGCGGAAAGTCCGCTGATGGATACGAGCGGCGTCCTTAAGTCATGCGACACCGATTGCAGCAACGTATTGCGAAGTTTCTGCGCCTCCGCTTCTATTCTGCTTTGTTCCGCCTCTAAGGATTTGGTGGCGCGTTGCAGGGAAATGGCCATGATCGTAGAGAAAGCTTCCAGCATGGTAATTTGTTCCGGATCCAATTCCTGTTCCTTTAAAGGAATGACCCCCATGACGCCTACCGCCCTGTCTTCCTCCATTAACGGAACGTAGCGTCCTTTGGTGGCGGAAAGCGTGTCGGTTCCCGACCCCGCTTGCTGGCCATTTTCAAACGCCCATTGCGCGGCGCTTTTTTCGCGTAAATCGACCGGCATGTCTACGCCGGAAATAAGCTGCAATCCTTCGGAATCGGAAGGAAGAAAAACCATGACGACGGCATTGAGTGCGTCGCTCACATATTTTGCCGCCGCCAGCGCCATGTTTTCATGCCCGCGCGTCGAGGAAAGCGCCTTTGCCAGGGAGAATAAATGCCTTATCTCCGTTTCCTTCTGCCTGTAAAACATCGCCCGCAACCGCAACCGAGAGGCGATGGATCCAATAAGAAGGCTGGCAATGAACATCACCACAAACGTGAAGTGGTAGCCTTGGTAATGCACGTTAAAACTATGGTAGGGTTCGGTGAAAAAAAAGTTGAACGCACCGACGCCAAGCATGGACGCCATGATGGAAGGCAACGTGCCGAAGCGCGACGCCACCAGCATCACCGTAATCACGTACATCATCACCAAATTGGTGGGGTCTATCTTACCGCGAAAAGGCAATAATCCTGTGGTGCATAGGGCAACCGCGACGGTGGCGCAAATAAACCCCATAGGCTTGGCGCTTAGCACGGAGAATAAAAGGTGCAGGTTTCTTTTTCCGCCTTCTTCCGTCAGGACGTTAATTTCCACGTTGGCGCTTTTTCGGATAAGTTTTTCCGCTAAGGTTCCCACCAGAAAATCCCTAAGCCAACCGCGATGGCGAAGCCCTACGATAATGCGGGAAATGCCGCGCTCCTTCGCATATGTCAGCAATTCTTCAACCGCATTGTCGCCTTTAAGAAAAACGACGGTTCCGCCCATGCGTTCGGCAAGCTGCATGTTTCGTTCCACCGTTTCCTGATTTTTTTTGCCTAAACGGTAATGCCTTCCGGTTTCCACATACACGGCGAACCATGGCGCCTTCATGCGCGTCGCCACGCGTTTCGTGTGGCGGATGACGCGGGTGGATAGCGAATCGTGGCCGATGCATACCATGATTTTCTCCGAAAGCATGACGTCGCGTCCGGTCGTGGTTTCTACGCCCATTTGTGCGTCCACGCGCTCGGCAGTGCGGCGCAAGGCAAGCTCCCGCAGGGCAATCAGATTGCGCTTTTCAAAAAAATTATCGGCGGCGTTCTTGCGCGCTTGCTCCGCAACGTACACCTTGCCGGACTTTAAGCGGTTTAGTAGTTCGTCGGTGGGAATGTCCACAAGCGATACGTGGTCGGCCCGATCGAACACTCCGTCCGGTACGGTTTCCTTTACCTGAATGCCGGAAGTGCGCGCCACCAGATCGTTGATGCTTTCCAAATGCTGCACGTTGAGGGTCGTGTATATGTCGACGCCTTTGTTAAGCAATTCCTCTACGTCCATCCATCGCTTAGGGTGGCGGGAGCCGGGGGCGTTGGTGTGGGCAAGCTCGTCAAGCAATAATAAGGTCGGTTTTCGGGCGATGGCTTCGTCCAGGTCAAATTCCTTGATTTCGACGCCCCGGTGATGGGTGATTTTGCGCGGAATTTCCGGCAAATCCTTCACCCATTTTGCGGTTTCCTCGCGACCGTGGGTTTCTACGATGCCAATGACGACGTCAACCCCGTCGCGTAAACGTTGCTGCGCTTCGTTAAGCATGGCGTAGGTCTTTCCAACGCCGGCGCAGGCTCCGAAGAAAATTTTCAGGCTTCCGCGTCCTGAGATGGTTTCTTCCTGTTGGATTTTTTCTAACAGCTTATCGGGATTAGGACGCGACGTCTCGCTCACGTTGGTATTCTCAATTATTGTTCGTCAAGCGCGAGATTTAATTCCGGCACGTTCACCACCGGCTCGCCTAATATGCCCAGCGTCCTTTTTTTCGTATGCCTATCAATAAGCTCCCGAACTTTTTCGATAGAAAGTCCGCGTGCTTTTGCCACGCGGCCTGCCTGATATGTTGCCGCTGCGAGGCTAATATGGGGATCAAGGCCGCTGGCGGAGGCGGTGACTAAATCTACGGGGACGTCCTCCGTATTTTCCGGATCGCTTGCCTTTAATGCGGCAATTCGCGCTTTGGCGGCGTCTAATAGCGCGGGAGCGGCGTTGCTAAGGTTCGAGCCGCCGGACGCCGCCGCATTATAAGGCGTCGGCGCCGTGGACGATAACCTGCCCCAAAAATATTGGGGACCGGTAAATTGCTGGCCAATCAGCGCCGATCCAACAATCGTTCCGTTTTTATTTTTTATCAGGCTGCCTTCCGCTTTTGACGGAAACGCAAGCCTGGAAACTCCCGTGACGACGGCCGGATACACCGCCCCGCATAAAATAACGAACGCAAATAAAACAACGCTCACCTGACGTAACGCAACCAACATACATTCTCCTTAAATCATTCCTGCGGCTGAAATTAATAGATCTATAATCTTTATTCCCGCAAACGGTACGATCATGCCGCCCAAGCCGTAAATCAGCGCATGCTTACGTAAGAGCGTCGAGGCGTTGTGCGGACTGTATTTTACGCCTTTGAGCGCCAAGGGAATCAACGCGACAATGATGAACGCATTGAAAATCACGGCGGACAATATGGCGCTTTGCGGCGACGTCAGGCGCATCACGTTCAACGCGGCAAGCGCCGGGTAGGTAGTCACGAACGCTGCGGGAATAATGGCAAAATATTTGGCTATGTCATTGGCAAGGCTAAAGGTGGTTAGCGCGCCGCGCGTCATCAGCAACTGCTTGCCGATTTCGACCACTTCAATGAGTTTTGTCGGATCGGAGTCTAAATCCACCATGTTTGCCGCTTCCTTGGAAGCCTGCGTGCCGCTGTTCATGGCAACGGCCACGTCCGATTGCGCCAGCGCCGGCGCGTCGTTCGTACCGTCGCCCACCATCGCCACCAGTTCGCCGCCTTCCTGCATCTTGCGAATAAATTTCAACTTCGCTTCGGGGGTCGCTTCGGCAATGAAATCGTCCACTCCCGCTTCGGCGGCAATGGCGGCGGCGGTAAGCGGATTGTCGCCCGTAATCATCACACTCTTAATGCCCATCGTGCGAAGTTCCGCAAGGCGTTGCTTAATGCCGGGCTTAATAATGTCCTTTAAGTGAACCACCCCAAGCAAGCGTTTGTCTTCCACGACCAGAAGCGGCGTTCCGCCCTGGCGCGCAACGGCGTCCACTTTTTGCAGGACGTCCTTAGAAACGTTGTCCGTTCCTAAATGTTTCTTGATGGCGTCGGTCGCGCCTTTCAGGATGCTTCTGTCCTTTATTTTTATGCCGCTCATACGGGTTTCGGCGGAAAACGGAATAAACTCGGCGTCCAATCCCTCGCGCTCGGGCAAGGATATGCGGTGCTTGTCCTTTGCCAGCGTGACGATGCTTTTTCCTTCCGGCGTTTCGTCGGCAAGGGAGGAAAACGCGGCCGCTTCCGCAAGCTCTACCTCCATGACCGTGCTGTCGGGATAAAATGCCACCGCCTGTCTGTTGCCTATCGTAATCGTGCCGGTTTTATCCAGCAACAACACGTTCACGTCGCCGGCGGCTTCGACGGCGCGGCCCGAAGTGGCTACCACGTTGGCTTTGATTAAGCGCTGCATTCCCGAAATGCCGATGGCGGAAAGCAACCCGCCAATGGTTGTCGGTATTAAGCAGACGAGCAACGCAATGACTACCGTCACGCTAATGACCTCTCCCTGCCCGGCTTCCCTCACGCTGAAAATGGAGAAGGGAAGCAAGGTGACGCACACTAACAGGAAGATAATGGTCATGGCGGAAAGCAGGATGGAAAGCGCGACTTCATTCGGGGTTTTTTGGCGTTTGGCGCTTTCCACTAAACCTATCATTTTATCAAGAAATGATTCGCCTGGCTCCGACGTGACCCTGACCACCAATCCGTCGGAAAGCACGCGCGTGCCCCCCGTTACCGCATCCCTGTCGCCGCCGCTTTCGCGGATGACGGGAGCGCTTTCGCCCGTGATGGCGCTTTCGTCTATGGACGCGATGCCTTCTATGACCTGTCCGTCGGTGGGAATGAAGTCGCCCGCCTCCACGTACACAATGTCACCTTTATGCAGGGAAGTGGCCGGAACCGTTTCAAACTTCGTCTTGTCCGATTGCTTCTTCAGTTTTTTTGCGGTGACGTCCTTGCGCGCCTGCTTCAAGCTTGCGGCTTGCGCCTTGCCTTTCCCCTCCGCGATCGCTTCGGCAAAATTGGCAAATATGACGGTAAACCATAACCAGAAGCATATCTGCCCGATAAAGGCGGAAGATTCCGTTCCCGGCGCGTAAGAGTAATAGCCAAATATCAGGGTCGTTATAACGGAGCCGACAAAGACGACGAACATAACGGGATTGCGCGCCTGATATTTCGGCGACAGCCGCGTGAGCGATAGAATAAGCGCATCCTTCCATGCCGGGCGTTGTTGCGTGCGCGGATGTTTCGTCATATTAACCTCTCGTCATAATAAATTCTGCCACAGGGCCAAGGATAAGCGCCGGCACGAAGGTGAGCAGCCCCACCATCACAACCACGCTCGCCAGCAAGGCGATAAACATCGGCGTATGGGTCGGCAACGTTCCGGCGGATATGGGAACGGTTTTTTTAGCCGCCAGCGAACCCGCTATTGCCAACGCGGGAATCATTACCCAATATCTGCCAAACAACATGGCCAAGCCTTGCAGCGTGTTATAAAAATAGGAATCGGCGGAAAGGCCTCCAAAAGCGCTTCCGTTATTCATTCCGGCGGAAGTGAAGGCATAAAGGATTTCGCTGAACCCATGCGCCCCATGTTCCTGCAAGCCGGCGACCCCGGCTTCCGTTAACACGCCTGCGGCCGTTCCCAACAAGACGGCGCCGCAAGGAAAGAGAATGGCGATCGAGGCCATTTTGATTTCATACACCTGAATTTTTTTTCCGAGATATTCCGGCGTGCGGCCTACCATCAGTCCGGCGATAAACACGGCGATAAGGGCGAATATCAGCATGCCGTAAAGTCCGGAACCGACGCCGCCGTAAATCACCTCGCCGAATTGCATGAGCGCAAATGCCGACAAGCCTCCGAGCGGCGTGTAGGAGTCGTGCATCGAATTGACGGAGCCGTTGGAAGCCGCCGTGGTGGCGGATTCCCATAATACGGAGTTGGCGACTCCGAAGCGCGCTTCCTTGCCCTCCATATTGCCGCCGGGTTGTAGGTCGGTTGCCTCCTGCGTTATTCCGAGAGCGTCAAGATGCGGGTTTCCCGCCTGCTCGCTCGCCAGCGAAAACAACAGGAACGGGATGAAGATAACCGTCATGGCCGCCAGCACCGCCCAGCCTTGCCTTGCGTCGCCAACCATCCGGCCGAACGTGTGGCAAAACGCCGCCGGAATCAGGAGAATTGCCAGCAATTCAAGGAAATTGCTCGCGGCGTTGGGATTTTCCAGCGGGTGCGCGGAGTTTGCGTTAAAGAATCCGCCGCCGTTCGTGCCGAGTTGTTTAATGGCCACCTGAGAGGCCGCCGGACCGACGGCAATGGTTTGGGTCGTCACGGTTTCGGTTTTGCCTTCGCCGTTCGTGACGACGATCGGCTCAAGCAATTGCGCCTCCTTATAGCGGTCAAACGTCTGTACGACGCCTTGCGACGCAAGCGCCAGGGCCAAAATTACCGATAAGGGAATAAGCACATAAAGATTCGTCCGCACCAGATCGACCCAAAAATTGCCGATCGTTGCGGAATTTTTTCGCGCCAAGCCTCGAATGAACGCCGCAGCCGCCGCCATGCCGATCGCGGCGGAAAGGAAATTTTGTACGGTTAACCCTGCCATCTGGCTGAAATAGCTCATAACGGCTTCGCCGCTATATGCTTGCCAATTGGTGTTGCTGACGAAGCTGGCGGCCGTTCCGAACGCCAAATCGGGGTCAAGCCCGTTCAATCCTTCGGGATTTAAGGGCAGGTATTTCTGGAGCGACAAGATAAGAAACAGCAGAATAAATCCGCCGGCGCTGAAATAAATGATGGAAAGCGCATATTGGCGCCAGCCCATTTCTTCGTCGGGATGAATGCCGGCAAGTCGGTAAATGCCACGTTCCGCAAACCCGAATAAACCAAGTAACGGATGGCGGTCGCCGCCATAGATTTTTGCCATATAACCGCCAAGGGGTTTGGCCAACGCCAAAAGCGCCGCAAAATATATCAGTATTTGTGCGACGCCGTTTGCCGGCATATCATTAAACCATTCCATCCCGTTCTCCTTGCTTAAAATCTGTATGCCGTACCGAAGAAGAAATTCACGTCGTCTGCGGCGTCGGTGACGCCGCATTGAACGTTTGCATCCACGCGGAAAAACATTTACTCATAAAGACTTACCTATGTCTTAAGGAAATATTTCAGGCTTTAACAAAGCGATTGCCAGATAGACCAGCAACGAAGCGGCGACGACGGCGCCAAGCGAATATATGATGAGCATGCTTAATCCTTTAATTGGTTTAATGCCTGTACGAGCCGGCCCGTTAACATAAAAAACGCTACGCCGGATAAGAGATAGACTAAAAACATATCGTTCCTTGCCATTCATTGAGCCTTAATGCGATATTAAGGTTTTTGATATTTTTGATGCGTATACATTTAGAGTGAAGCCGCATAGATTCCGTATAAATCGCGCAATCGTTTTTTAGCGGTTTCATCTCCGGCGGAATTAAGGAAGGGAAAGCGTTGCGTTAGCGCGTTAATCATTATTTATGATTGCTTCCGTAAAATACACCCTATCGAAATAAAGGGGAACGCGAAAAAGCGGGGGTGAAGCGTGCGTCTATCCAAGAAAATTCCCTTAGCCGTCATGTTGCCGTCGCTTGTCGGCATGGCGACGATAGGAACGGCGTCGGATTACATGATAAGAAAGGCCGAACGCGCCGCGCCAAGCGTCGTTGCTTCCGCTGGCGAAGACGTAAGCGACAGGGAGGTTATGCTCGGCATATTGCTGGGAACGCTGGCGCTCACGCAAATAGTCGGCGTGGCGTTCGCCCGTTCCGTGACGCGTCCGCTCGCGCGCATTTCCGACGACATGGCGACGTTGTCGTCGGGCAATCTTTCCGGCGGTTCGTCCTTAGATTTTAATCGTCGCGACGAAATAGGCGAAATGGCCGACGCGCTGCGCGTCTTTCGGCAAAACGCGCAGGAAAAACGCACGTTGGAGGAAGAATCCCGCGCGGAAAAAGCCCGGGCGGAAAAAGCGAGGCAAGAATTGGCGATGGATTTGGCGAATCGGTTCGAGCAACGCACGCGTTCGATCTTATCCGCCGTGGCAGGCTGCGCGTCCCGCCTGTCGGAAAACGCCGAATCGCTCTCCGGCCAGATAGACCGCGTGTGCGGAGACGCCAGGCAAGCGGCGGAGTCGTCCGCCGAAACGTCCGGCAACGTGAATACCGTAGCGTCCGCCACGGAGGAGCTTTCGGCGTCGGTCAACGAAATTTCCCAACAAATCAGCCTTTCGCATAAGGCGGTCAGCATGTCGGTGGAAAAAACAGAAATGGCCGACGGCGCGACGAAAACGCTGGCGGAAACCACCAAAAACATCGGCGAGGTCATTGAGCTTATCAACAATATCGCCGAACAGATTAACTTGCTCGCGCTGAACGCCACCATTGAGTCGGCGCGCGCCGGCGAGGCGGGGAAAGGATTCGCCGTGGTGGCGTCGGAGGTGAAGAACCTGGCGTCGCAAACGTCGAAGGCGACCGAAGACATTTCCGCAAAAATCGACCAAATGCAAACTGCGTCTCAAAACGTCGTCGATTCGCTCGCGGCGATACGCACGGCGATTATGAACGTGAATAAGTTTGCGGGAAGCGTCGCATCGGCGGTTGAACAGCAAAGCGCCACGACGAACGAAATCGCGCAAAACATGCAAGTGGCGGCGCGGCACACCGGCCACGTCAACGCCGCCTTGTCGGGCGTAACGGAGGGGGCGTCGACGTCGCGAAACGCGTCGATGGCGCTGCAAGCGTCGATGAGAAAGATGAAAAGGGAAACCGATCGCATGGACGTAGAAATTCGCGCCTTTCTCGACGAAATTCGCCGCAGCGCCTAGGCGTTCATTGATGGCATGGTTTTGTTTTAATAACCGAGGCTTATTTTTCCGCCGATCAATAGACCTCTTGCAAAACCCGCTATGGCGGAGCGAATGCTAGGATCGCCCGCCCGGAGAAGCACAGCGTACTTAGACGTACGTGAGCATTCGAGGACGGACGGGACGACGCAGGCGGCCGCCAAAGATAGGGTTATGCAAGAGGTCTATTGACGCCGGACCGCATTTCCGAAACCGCTCACGACGCCACCACGTTCACGATTTTTTGCGGCACGACGATGATTTTACGCACCGTTTTGCCTTCGATCGCCGCTTTTACCGTATCGACCTCCAGCGCCATTTTTTCCAGTTCGCCTTTTTCGGCGGTTTTGGGGAACGGCACCACTTTGCGCAGCTTGCCGTTCACTTGCACCGCGTAGGGAACGTCGCTCGTCTCTAACAGGGACGCGTCGCCCTCCGGCCAGGCGGCGTTGACGATAAGGTCCGCGTGACCAAGCAGTTCCCATATTTCTTCCGCCAAATGCGGGACGAACGGCGAGAACAACCGGGCGAGATAGTCGTAACAAAAGGCCAGCGCATGTATATCGGCGTCGCGTTCGGGGGAAATTTCTCTCACGGCGTTATGCGCCTCCCTTAGCCGCGCCACCGCTTTGTTGAAGTGGTAGCGCTCGACGTCTTCCTTCGTTTCGATGGCGGCGCGATGGACGGCGCGCACCGCGTTTTTCGCCTTGTCGCTTAAGTCCTCGAAATTCGGTTGCACGACGCCGTCGCCGACGCAGGCGTCGGGATGCTCCTCTCGAAACGTCGCGACCTCGCGCCATAATTTATTGACGAAACGCCAACAGCCCTCGACGCCCTCTTCCGACCACTCCATGTCGCGTTCGGGGGGATTGTCGGAAAGCATAAACAGCCGCGCCGTGTCGGCGCCGAAACGTTCCACGATGTCGGACGGATCGACCACGTTCTTCTTCGATTTGCTCATTTTTTCGGAACGTCCCACCATAGCCGGCTCACCCGTTTCCTTTACGACGCAGCCGTCTTTCGTCTCCATTACCTCGTGCGGAAAGAGCCACTTGCCGCGCGCGTTTTTATAAGTGCGGTGGCACACCATGCCTTGCGTGAGCAATCCGGCAAACGGCTCCTTCACGTTTACTAATCCCACTTTATGCAAGGCGCGGGTGAAGAATCGGGCGTACAGCAAATGCAGCACCGCATGTTCCACGCCGCCGATATAGCGGTCTACCGGCGCCCACGCATTCGCGGCTTGGGTCGAGAAACCTTCGTTTTTACCTGACGCGAAGCGCAGGAAATACCAGGACGACTCAAAAAACGTGTCGAACGTGTCCGTTTCCCGCCGCGCTTGCTTGCCGCAGGCGGGGCAATTGACGTGTTTCCACGTGGGATGTCGGTCGAGCGGATTGCCGCCGGTCGCCAAAAAGACGGGATCTTCGGGCAAGGTGACGGGCAAGTCGCCTTCGGGAACGGGAACGGCGCCGCACGCGTCGCAATGAATGACGGGAATGGGGCATCCCCAATAGCGCTGGCGCGACACGCCCCAATCGCGCAGGCGAAATTGCGTCTTGCGCTTGCCTTTTCCGAGCGCTTGCAGCCTGGC
Source organism: Rickettsiales bacterium (assembly GCA_040507985.1). Taxonomy (GTDB): domain Bacteria; phylum Pseudomonadota; class Alphaproteobacteria; order Rickettsiales; family UBA6187; genus JBEVNR01. Next base: position 54,771 of record JBEVNR010000042.1, read on the forward strand.
TGTCGCCGCTTTTTTGGCCTCCGCCGTGGGCAATCCGTCCAGAAAATCGGAATTGGTCGCTCTTCCCTCTTCCGTAAAAGGCAAGGGCGGAACGTCGCCGCTCTCGCTTTTCACCACCGGGAGGATCGGCAGCCCGTACTTCACGGCGAAGTCGTAGTCTCGGACGTCGTGCGCCGGGCACCCGAACAAGGCGCCCTCGCCATATTCCATCAGCACGAAATTTGCGACGTAAATCGGCAGCTTCTTCGTCGCGTCGAACGGATGGACGGCGTACAGGCCGGTGGGGAATCCTTTCTTCTCTCCGGTTTCCATCGCCTCTTCCGTCACGGCGCCGGTGTTGCATTCGGCGATGAAGTCGGCCAGCGCCGTATTTTCCTCCGCCGCTTTTTTCGCCAGCGGATGGCCGGCGGCGACGGCGCAGAACGACGCCCCGAACAGCGTGTCCGGCCGCGTGGTGTAGACGCGCAGCGCATCGGTTGAATCTTTCACGGAAAAATCGACGAGCGCGCCTTCCGACTTGCCTATCCAGTGGCGTTGCATCACGCGCACCCCTTGCGGCCATTCCTCCAGTTCGTCGATGCCGTTTAGCAGATCGTCGGCGAAGTCGGTGATGCGTAAAAACCATTGATTGAGGCGGCGTTTTTCGACGAGCGCGCCGGAGCGCCAGCCGCGCCCTTCTATCACCTGCTCGTTGGCCAACACGGTTTGGTCGACCGGATCCCAATTGACGGTGGCCTCCTTGCGATAGGCCAGCCCCGCCTCTAAAAACTTAAGGAAAAAGCGTTGCTCCTCCTTGTAGTAATCGGGATCGCAGGTTTTCACCTCGCGGTCGTAGTCGTAGCTTAACCCGATCGCCTGCAATTGCCTTCGCATGTTGGCGATGTTGGCGTCCGTCCACTCCTTGGGAAGCGCGCCGCGCTCGATGGCCGCGTTTTCCGCCGGCAAGCCGAACGCGTCCCACCCGATGGGGTGCAGCACCGCGTAGCCCTGCATGCGCTTCGCCCGCGCCACCACGTCGCCGATGGCATAATTGCGCAAATGCCCCATATGGATGTTGCCGGAGGGGTAGGGAAACATCTCCAACGCGTAAAATTTTTTGCGCCCGTCCGACGCTTCCGGCGTCGCGAAACTTTTCGCCTCGCTCCAACGGCGTTGCTGCCTGCGCTCCGCCGCGCGAAAGTCGTAATTGTCTGACGTGATGGCCATGTGTCGCATCCGATGTTACCGATGAGACGGAAACATATACCGGAAACGCTCCGCGCAGCCAACGGGTTTGTCTTTTGCGTTTTTTTATTTTTTGCGTTTTTTAAAAAGACGGGCCAGCGTCCGGAAAAGGGAAGGCAGCGTAAGGGATACCGTAGCATAAAATCGGTTTATTCCGGAATAACAATCTGAAGCTGAATAATGTTGTTATGTTTAGAACTAAGTATAGTCAATTCGTTTTAAAACGGTTCATTTTATTTAGCTGTTCCGCAAGGTTTTCCGCAAAATTTTGGAAGGATCCGGCAGCGGATTTGACGGCGCGCTTGAAGATTGCCCATGCGTGTTCGATGGGGTTGACGTCCGGGGAGCAAGGAGAAAAAAACGAGAGAGCGGATCCGGCCTTTCCTATGCGCCGTCAACCAAAAAAGCGCTTGCGCCGCATGAGAAAATACGGTAGGCAATGACGCACCTCATTACTCTAGTTTCGCGTCAATATCTTTCGTGGATATTTTTACGATATACTTCAGTTCGATTACGACGAAAGTTATTACATGTAAAGCTATATTATAAAAACTATCTGCATTAACCAATTTTGAATAAAAACCGAGACTTTGGTATCTATCGCTTTCCTCAATTAAAAAACAATGGGTTTGCGGACTTGGTTTAAAAAGTTACTTGATAATTCTACTAATGTAAACATAGAAATAATTGATCAGGCACTTTCTGATCTTGATCAACATATTTCGAATGCGGGGAATGATAAGCTAAAACTCCAGGATATCCTTTCTGGACTAGAAACAGAAATGCTACCCTATTTTCAAAGCAAGCGCGAAAATCTACATCCCAAAACCTCTGAAAATATGAAAGAAATCTTTCGACAACAAGAAGAAAAGATTAAAGCAAGAATTAATACAGTTAAAGGCAAGATATAACCCCAATCTTAAAGCTATTTAATTAGCTAAGATGAATCGTGCTTTGCCGTTAATTTTTAGAAGAAAGCACATGTTTTTTCTGCCTTGTCTAAAAGCGACGAAGAAAATTATGCCAATCCGGCCTGAATGCGGATAGATAGCTTGGTTTCAACGATTCGACTCTTTACCATTGCATAGCCCTACCGTCTTTATAGCAAAAATTCCAAAGTTTTTTAAAAAAATAATAAAAAAACGCCTTACCCTTCTTATTGACAAATTATTCCCATCCATACTATCACTACCCTTTAACATTGGCCGCATGGCTTAGAAGGAGCGCCGCCCCGTGGAAAACGTGATCGAAGTCATCGGAGCGAAGGAGCACAACCTCAAAAACGTCTCCGTGAAAATTCCGCGCGACAAGCTCGTCGTCATCACCGGCCCGAGCGGCTCCGGCAAGTCCTCCCTCGCCTTCGACACCGTCTACGCGGAGGGGCAGCGGCGCTACGTCGAGAGCCTTTCCGCCTATGCCCGCCAGTTTTTGCAGATGCAGAACAAGCCGGACGTGGAATCCATCAGCGGGCTTTCCCCCGCCATCGCGATCGACCAGAAAACCGTGTCGCGCAACCCGCGTTCCACCGTGGCGACGGCGACCGAGATTTACGACTATTTGCGGGTGCTGTACGCCCGCGCCGGCGTGCCGTATTCTCCCGCCACCGGCAAGCCGATCAAAAGCCAGAGCGTCGCCGACATGCGCGACGCCGTCCTGAAATTGCCGGAGGGAACGAAAATCCACCTGCTGGCGCCCTTCGTGCGCGGACGCAAGGGGGAATATATCAAGGAGTTGCAGCAATTTAAAAAACAGGGCTTCACCCGCTTTTGGATCGACGGGGAGATATACGCCGAGGACGAACTCCCCGAACTCGACAAAAAGAAAAAGCACGATCTCAGCGTGGTGGTGGACAGGCTCGTCGTGTCGGAGGAAATCGGCAACCGCCTTCCTGAATCCATCGAAGCCGCCTTGCACATTGCGGAGGGCCTGCTGCACGTCGATATCGTCGACCTGCCGGAAGACGCCGCCACCCCGCACGCCAAAGGCGAGCGACTCGTGTTTTCCGAAAAATTCGCGTGCCCGGAATCCGGCTTCACCATCGCGGAGATCGAGCCGCGCCTCTTCTCCTTCAACAGCCCGTACGGCGCCTGCCAATCGTGCGACGGGCTGGGAAAGGAATCGTTCTTCGACCCCGACCTGATCGTCGGCGACACGGGAAAAACCTTGACGGACGGAGCGATCGTTCCGTGGCAGGGCAGCGCATCGCGCTACGTGCGCGACATATTGCACGCGCTGGGCAAACATTACGGCGTCGACTTATCCCTGCCGTTCGAGAAGCTCGACAAAAAAATTCGCGACGTCGTGTTGTACGGCTCCGGCGAGGAAGCCATCGAAATCGTCTATGACGACGGCATGCGGCGCATAAAGACGAAAAAACCCTTCGAGGGCGTCATCCCGAACATGGAGCGCCGCTATCGCGAGTCGGACAGCGAATGGGTGCAAGAGGAATTCGCAAAATATATGGGCAGAAAAGCCTGTAAGTCCTGCGACGGCCATCGATTGAACAAAGAGGCGCTATGCGTCAAGATCGCCGGACTCAATATCGGCCAAGTCGCCTCCAAAACCATCGACGAGGCGGCGCGGTGGTTCCACGCCCTGCCCGATCTGCTGGACAAGACGCAACTTGCCGTCGCCGAGCGGGTATTCCGCGAACTCAACCGCCGCATCGGGTTCCTGCGCGACGTCGGCCTGGGCTATTTGACGCTGGACAGGGAGTCCGGCACCCTCTCCGGCGGCGAGAGCCAGCGCATACGGCTGGCGTCGCAAATCGGCTCGGGCTTAAGCGGCGTGTTATATGTGCTGGACGAGCCGTCCATCGGGCTGCACCAGCGCGACAACGAGCGGTTGCTCGGCACGCTGAAAGGGCTGCGCGACCTGGGCAACACGGTGCTGGTGGTGGAGCACGACGAAGACACGATGCGCGAGGCGGATTATTTGATTGACGTCGGGCCGGGCGCGGGCGTCCATGGCGGCACGATCGTCGCGATGGGTACGCCGGCGGAAGTGGCGGAAAATCCGGAGAGCGTGACCGGCCGCTATTTGTCGGGGCGGGAGGGCATCGCCGTGCCGGAAACGCGCCGTCCGCGCGACAAGCGCAACGCCATCACCCTGAAGGGCGCGCGGGCGAATAATTTAAAAAACGTCGATTTCACCCTGCCGCTGGGCTGCTTCACTTGCGTGGCGGGCGTGTCGGGCGGCGGCAAGTCCAGCCTCATCATGCAAACCTTTTACCGCGCGGTGGCGAAGCATTTTTATGGCTCTAAAGAACTGCCCGGGCCGTATGACTCGCTCACGGGATTGGGATTCGTCGATAAAGTCATCCGCATCGACCAATCGCCCATCGGTCGGACGCCGCGCTCCAACCCCGCCACCTACACCGGCGCCTTCGCCCCCATGCGCGACTGGTTCGCCGCCCTGCCCGAGGCCAAGGCGCGGGGATATAAGGCCGGGCGGTTTTCCTTCAACGTCAAGGGCGGGCGCTGCGAAAACTGCCAGGGCGACGGACTGATAAAAATCGAGATGCACTTTTTGCCCGACGTGTACGTGGTGTGCGACGCGTGCAAGGGCAAGCGCTATAACCGCGAGACGATGGAAGTGCGGTTTAAGGGCCATTCGATTGCCGACGTGCTGGAGATGACCACCGAACAGGCGACGGAGCTGTTCGACGCCGTCCCCGCCATTCGCGACAAGCTGCAAGCTCTGTGCGACGTGGGGCTGGGCTATATCCATTTGGGGCAATCCGCCACCACTTTATCGGGCGGCGAGGCGCAGCGGATTAAGCTGGCGAAGGAGCTTTCCCGACGCTCCACCGGCCGCACGCTCTATATATTGGACGAGCCGACGACCGGGCTGCACGCCTGCGACGTCGCGAAGTTGCTTTCCGTGCTGCACACGTTGGCGGATTCCGGCAACACGGTGCTGGTGATAGAACACAACCTCGACGTCATCAAAACGGCGGACTACGTGGTGGATATCGGCCCGGAAGGCGGGGAGGAAGGTGGCCGCGTCGTCGCCGAGGGCACGCCGGAGGAGATCGCCGCGAACGAAAGCAGCGTGACGGGGCCTTTTTTGAGGCCGTTGCTCTCTAGCGCGGGAGGCGCGGCGCCGAAGGCGGCGAAGATGAGGAAGGGGTAGCCATCATGATTCGCATGAAAAAATCGGATTGAAGTTCATGTCTATTCGCGTTATCTTAAATTAATGTGATTTGTTGCCTTCCAAAAACCGTCAAGGCGGGGTAATGGTACATAGAAACATTAATAGATAGTGATATATGGCACCAAACATAACTCCGGCAAATACCGTAAACGCCGTAGACGCCGTTATATTTGCAGTTGTTTTTAATAAGCCGCTATCCGGCAAAGAATTAAAGAATCCTTCATACATACAGTCGATTTTTGGGAGTGAGTTTCCTATATGCTCTCCATTGGCAAATTTGCACGTCAGCATTGAAAACAATCGCATTTTATCCCAAAATATGTCGGGGAGCGGCGTGTCTTTATCTACCATAAAGCCGGACGGCACGGTGGCGCGACAAATTGAGTTACAGGAAAATCGTATAGTCATCGTTAGCAGGGAATACGATAGATGGCATAACGTATGGAATAAAATTGATGGGTACATAAAAAATTGCTTAGCGTCTTGAATATTAATGACATGAACGTGTCTCAAGCCTGGCTGCAATATGTCGATAAATTTAAAATAACCAAGGATACGCCTCAATTAAATAATTTGTTTAATACGCAAAATCGCTACATATCACATCATTTATTTGAAAACCATGACGTATGGCACATCCATCAAGGATGGTTTGAAAAGCCGGGCGAACAAGCGAAAATATTGCATAACCTAAATATTGAAGTTCTTGAGGAAATCGGGACCGATCAAGCACAGCTAATAAATGTTATCAGCCACAAAATGGATGGCTCTTGACTAGCGCCTAGACTAGCCGATATAAGGAAAGTCTATGAGCAACAGGCATTTGAACGAGTACGGGATCAAAAAAATTCTGCGTTATTTTTGCTCGGATATATGCGCGAGCAAAACGGCGGAAC